>NZ_JBIBVX010000004.1:0-452197 GCF_043080745.1 Streptomyces sp. NPDC014995 | reverse complement strand
GCGGCGAGCCCGTCGCCGGTTGGGCGTACGGCTGCCTGTTGGTGACAGTGGAGCTTGGCTGTGCAGCGCTGAGCGACGGGCTGCGCCGCACCGCCACGACCCACTCCGGCCGTCGGGCGGGTGCGGGAGTGTGGGGCGAACGGCTGCGCCTTGCCGTCGCGGTCCGCTCCGGGGGGTGGGTGGCTGCGGGAGTGTGGGGCGATCGGCTGTGCTTGTCGCCGGGGCCCGCTCCGGTGGGTGGACGGGTGGGGGGGGTGTGTGGAGGGTCGGGTGTGAGGGGCCGGAGCGCCGACGGGGCGTCGGTAAAGGGGGTGGTGGGGCGGGCGTAGCTTAGGTGTATGACGAAGTACGGTTCCTTTCCCGGTACGCGTCCGCGGCGGCTGCGCGTGAACCCCGTGATGCGGCGCATGGTTGCCGAGACCCGGTTGCATCCGGCCGACTTCATCCTGCCCGCGTTCGTGCGGGAGGGCGTGAGTGAGCCGGTGCCGATCCAGGCGATGCCCGGGGTCGTGCAGCACACCCGGGACAGCCTGAAGAAGGCCGCGCTGGAGGCGGTGGAGGCCGGGGTCTCCGGGATCATGCTCTTCGGGGTGCCGGAGGAGGGGAAGAAGGACGCCGTCGGGACGGTGGGGACCGATCCGGACGGGATTCTCCAGGTGGCTCTGCGGGATGTGCGGGCCGAGGTCGGGGACGACCTGCTGGTCATGTCCGACCTGTGTCTGGACGAGTTCACCGATCACGGGCACTGCGGCGTTCTCGACGCGGAAGGGCGCGTCGACAACGACGCCACCCTGGAGCGGTACGCCGAGATGGCCCAGGTGCAGGCCGACGCGGGTGCGCACGTGGTCGGGCCGAGCGGGATGATGGACGGTCAGATCGGGGTCGTCCGCGACGCCCTGGACCAGATCGGGCGGGAGGACGTCTCGATCCTCGCCTACACCGCCAAGTACTCGTCCGCCTTCTACGGGCCCTTCCGGGAGGCCGTGGGGTCCTCGCTCCAGGGGGACCGGAAGACGTACCAGCAGGACCCGGCCAATGTGCGGGAGTCGCTGCGTGAGCTGGCCCTCGACCTGGAGGAGGGGGCCGACCTGGTGATGGTGAAGCCGGCCGGCCCCTACCTCGACATCCTGGCGCGGGTCGCCGACGCCGTGGACGTGCCGGTCGTCGCCTACCAGATCTCCGGTGAGTACTCGATGGTCGAGGCCGCCGCCGAGAAGGGCTGGGTCGACCGGGACCGGGCGATCCTGGAGACGCTGACCGGCATCAAGCGGGCCGGGGCGCAGAACATCCTCACCTACTGGGCCACCGAAGCGGCCCGGAAGATCCGGTAGGCGGTCCGGTCGTCACCAGGTGAGGGCGTCCTCCATGTCCTGCTGCCAGTACGTCACCGTCAGCGAGCTGTCGTAGTACACGCCCTCGGCCGGCAGGGACGGCGTCGCCGCGGCGCCGCCGTCGCTGTTCGGCGTGCTGCCCTGGAAGCCGACCGTCAGCTTCTTCGCCGTCATGCCGCCGTCACCGCTGCCGTCGGCGGCCGCGAGCAGGACGCCCGCGTAGCCGGACTCGCCGGGCGCGAGGGTCGTCACCGCCTGCGGCTTGGTCTCCTTGGCGGCCTGCGGCACCCACTGCATCTCGTCGAAGCGCAGGACGGGGTAGTAGGTCAGGTCGCAGGCCTTGCTGCCGGTGTTGGTGACCGTGATCAGCATGTGGTTCAGGGGGCGCGGCACGGGCTGGGCGGTCACCGCCGTGTTCGAGCCGTTGCACAGGACGTGGGCCTGCGAGGCGTTCGAGGCCTTGCCCGGGGCGGTGGAGGCGGTCGGCTCTCCGGACGTGCCCTCGGTCGGCTTCGCGCCCGGGTCCGTGCCGGTTCCGGTCGCGGTGGTGGCGCCGGGGGTTGCCGCGGTGGTGCCGGTGACCGTCGACGCCGCCGGGGCCGACGCGCCCTCGTCCTTCGTGCCCGTTCCGTCCTCGCACGCCGTGAGCGAGAGGGCGGCGAGGGCGGCGATCGCGGGGGCGAGCAGGCGGCTGGTGCGGTGGATGCGCATGGCGGAGTCCTCTTCGGGTTTCTGAAAACAGTTGGTCGATGCACGCTGCTCGACCGGTCGGCGGGAGCGGCGTGCTTGGATGGCCTCAGCTTGTGGGGGGATGCGTCCCAGCCGCCACGGCCGGCGGACGATCAGGGACGCTGGAACGCCCGCAGGCCGTCTGAGCTGGGGGAACAGCCCATCCCTGGAACGCGGGGATGGGATACGGGGATGGATCACGGGGGTGTCGAACGGTGTCTGCGACCGAGTTCGCGGAGCTGCTGCGGGAGTTGAAGGAGCGGTCCGGGCTGAGCTACGGGACGCTCGCGAAACGGCTCCACATGAGTACGTCGACGCTGCACCGCTACTGCAACGGGGACGCCGTCCCCACGGACTACGCGCCCGTGGAACGGCTCGCCCGGCTCTGCAGGGCGACGCCGGAGGAGCTCGTCGAGCTGCACCGGCGGTGGGTGCTGGCGGATGCGCTGCGGGGGAGGAAGGCCGGGGGCGAGGACGGGGGTGCGGCGGCCTCCGAGGCGGCCGCGGAGGCCGTCGTGGTCGAGGAGGCGCGCGAGCCCGAGCCGGACGACGAGGACGGCCGGGGCACGCCTCGCCGTGCGCGGCGTCCGGTCCTGCTCGCCGGGACCGCCGCGGTGACCGCCCTCGGTGCCGTCGCCCTCGCCCTGTCCCTGAGTCTGTCCGGCGGCTCGGACGATGACGGCCGCCGTACGGCCGGAGCCGCGTCCGTGCGGGGGAAGCCGGGGGGACCGGCGAGCCTGTCGCCGTCCTCCTCCGTCTCGTCCAGGCCGTCGGCGTCCACCGCGTCGCCCTCGGGTTCGGGCACCGCCTCGCCGTCGGCCGCAGCCAAGGGCCGCCCCGAGGCGGCTACCTCGTCCGGGCCGGTCGACGCCGCCCCGCCCCTCACCGTCTCCGTCCGCCCCTACGCCTGGGAAAGCCCCTGCGACCAGCGCTACCTGATCGACCGGGAGCCGGGGCGGGTGGGCCCGCCGCCGCTCGAGCAGGACGCGCCGGCCTGGGTGAACGCGCACGAGGCCGTGTCGTCGGGGCGGCAGTACCTGGAGCTGACGGTGCAGGGGACCGGCGACGAGACCGTGGTCGTGGAGGGGCTCAAGGTCCGTACCGTCGAGAAGCGCTCGCCGCTCGCCTGGAACGACTACGCCATGGGCTACCCGGGCGTCGGCTGCGGAGGCGGGGTGCCGAAGCGCTACTTCACCGTCGCGCTCGACGCGGCCCGGCCGGCGCTGGTGCCGGAGGCGGGGCACGACGACTTCCCGTTCACGGTGCGCGAGTCCGACCCGGAGATCTACTACGTCAGCGCCGACGCGTCCGCGTACGACGTGCGCTGGGTGCTGGAGCTGACCTGGTCCAGCGGGTCACGGCGGGACACGCTGACCATCGACGACGACGGCGAGCCGTTCCGCACGAGCGGCAACAACGGGCGGCCCGCCTACGAGTTCCCGCTCGGCGGCTCCGCGTGGGAGCGGGCCGGGGCGTCCCCGACGCCGTAGGAGCCCGCCCCGGCCGGGCCCTCGTCGCGCAGGCCCTCGCCGTCGTGGCACGCGGTGAGGGTGAGGGCGGCGGCACAGGCCAGGGCGGCGGCGAGCATGCGGGCGCGCGTGCGGTGGCGGGTGGGACGCGGGGTGCGGTGGCGGGTGGCGTGCTTCGGCATGGGGTCAGCCTGTCGGGTGCGGCTGCTCCGGGGCCACGGTTGGCGGGAAAGTCGGGACGCGGAGGCGGTCCCACCGTGCTGACCTGCGGGAACGCCGGCGCCCTGGGACGGGATCCGGGACGTCCTGCGCATCCCCGTCCCGCCGACCGACTCTCCCCGTTAGCTTGTTCGCATGTCCGAGACGATCGACACCACGAAAGCGCACCCGGCCCGCGTCTACGACGTCCTCCTCGGCGGCGAGGACCACTTCCCCGTGGACCGCGCCGCGGCCGCCGCCGCCCTCGCCGCCAACCCGCGCGGCTACCTCGACGTCCGGCACAACCGCGACTTCATGCGCCGGGCCGTGACCCGGCTCGCCGCCGAGGACGGCATACGGCAGTTCCTGGACATCGGCACCGGGCTGCCCACTGGGGAGAACATCCACCAGATCGCCCAGCGGATCGTCCCCACCGCACGGGTGGTGTACGTCGACCACGACCCGGCCGTTCTCGCCCAGGCGCGCGCCCTGCTGACCAGCGGGCCCGAGGGGCGCACCGACTACGTCGACGCCGACCTGCGCGAACCGGCCCGGATCCTCGAACAGGCCGCCAGGACCCTCGACTTCGGGCAGCCGGTCGCGCTGTGCCTGGTGGCGATCCTGCACTTCGTCCCGGACGAGGAGGCGTATCCGCTGGTGCGGGAGCTGGTGGCGGCGCTGCCGTCGGGCAGCCGGCTGGTCCTGACCCATCTCACCGACGAGATGCATCCCGAGCCGACGCGCGCGGTCCAGCGGACGTACACCGAGCGGGGGTTCACCTTCGTGTTCCGGTCGCGGGCGGACGTCGAGCGGTTCTTCACCGACACGCCGGGGCTCACGCCGGACGAGCCGGGGGTCGTCCCGGTGCACCGCTGGAACCCCGGTCCGGCGCCCGCCCCGCCGGCCATCGCGCCGGAGGAGTTCGAGGCCCTCGACGACATCGGCAGGATCCGCTACCGCGACATCAACGACGTCACGGACGACGACATCAATGTGTACGGGGCGACGGGCACCAAGGCGTGAGCGCGGTCCACATGTCAGAAAGCCATGTGTAGACGACACATATCTCTCTAGGGTGCGGTCATGACGACTGCCACCTCGGTGCCCGCATCCGCCGCCCTTCCACCGCTCGCCCTGCGCACACGGGCGATCGGCGGCTCTCCCGTACGGGACATCCTCGCCGTCACCGGCCGCCCCGAAGTGATCAACTTCGCGGGCGGGCTGCCCGCGCCCGAGCTGTTCGACCGGGAGGGCGTGGCCGCCGCCTTCCGGCAGGTGCTGGAACAGACGCCCGGCCGGGCCCTGCAGTACGCCACCACCGAGGGCGAGCCCGCGCTGCGCGAGCGGCTCGCGCGGCGGACGGCGGCGCGGGGTCTGCCGACCGACGCCGACGACCTCCTCGTCACCACCGGGTCGCAGCAGGCGCTGTCCCTCCTCGCCACGGCTCTGCTCGACCCCGGGGACACCGTCCTCGTCGAGGACCCCTGCTACCTCGCCGCCCTCCAGGTCTTCGGGCTCGCGGGCGCCCGCGTCGTCGCCGTGCCGGGGGACGCGGACGGCCCCGACCCGGAGGCGCTGGCCGAACTGGTCGTGCGCGAGCGGCCCAAGCTGCTCTACACCGTCCCCACCTTCCAGAACCCCACCGGGCGCACCCTGCCCGCCGGCCGCCGTGCCGCCCTCGCCTCCGTCGCCGCCCGCCACGGCCTGTGGATCGTCGAGGACGACCCCTACGGCGAACTCCGCTACGAGGGCGAGCGCGTCCCCTGGATCGCCGAGCACGCCGAGGCCCGCGACCGGACCGTGCTGCTCGGCTCCTTCTCCAAGGTGATGGCCCCCGGCCTGCGGCTGGGCTGGCTGCGCGCCCCGGCGGAGCTGCGGCGCACCTGCGCGGTCGCCAAGCAGGCGGCCGACCTGCACACCCCGACCGTCAACCAGCTCGCCGCCGCCCGCTACCTGGCCGACACCGACCTCGACGCGCACGTGGCCCGCGTCGCAGCCGTCTACCGCGAGCGGCGGGACGCCATGCTCGCCGGCCTGCCCGAGGCCCTCCCCGAGGGCTCCGTCTGGAACCGGCCCCAGGGCGGCATGTTCCTCTGGGCCCGGCTGCCGGAGCCGTACGACACCACCGCCCTGCTCCCGAGGGTGCTCCAGGAGGACGTGGCCTACGTGCCCGGTGCGCCCTTTTACGCCGGTGTGCCGGACCGGTCGACCCTGCGGCTGTGCTTCGTGACGCAGACGCCGGAGGAGATCGGGGAGGGGCTGCGGAGGCTGGGGCGCGGGCTCAGGGGGGCGTAGCGGCTCAGTCCCACCAGAAGTACCAGGCGCGCTCCCCGACCAGTCCCTTCGCGTACTCCCGCAGGCTGCCCGGGCCCTGCAGGACGTTGTCCGGGCAGAACGCGAAGTGCTCGGCCGCCACCGCCTCCGCCTCCTCCGCCGTGGTGGGCGGGGCGGCCACGGAGACCACGAGCAGGTCGAAGCCGAGCGCGACGACGCGTATGCCGAAGCGGTCCTCCCACGAGCGCAGGACCGCGCAGAGACGGGCCACGTCGTCTACGTGGTTGAGCGGGCCGGACCAGCCGACGGCGGCCGGGATGTCGGCGGAACGGCGGGCCGGGACCAGGGCCAGCCGCGGGTCCTCGGGCCAGGAACGGGTGCCGTCGGTCAGCGAGTCGGCGACCCGGGCGGCGCAGACGGCAGGGTCGATGGTGAGGGAGGACGAGGGAGCCAGGCCGGGCCAGTCGGGACCGAAGGGCGCGAGCATCCCGGCGGTCTCGTCGTCCCAGTACGCCTCGTCCTGCTCCTCGTCGGCCTCCCAGAAGTCGGCCAGGACGTCCTCGGCGTCGTGGTCCCCCGGGTAGGACGCCTGCCCGGGCATCAGGTCCCAGGTCTGCGGGCCGCCCTGGCCGCTCCCGACGTCGACGAGCACCGGCAGCAGCCCGGCCCGCCCGGCCCGTCCGCCCAACGCGGTCCAGGTGCCCGGTGCCGCGGTCTTCTCGGCGTGCCACAGCACCGGTTCGTCCGAGGGGTCCTCGGCCACGGAGTCGATCAGCCGCCCGGGCGGGAGCTGGAGCCCGAGGGAACGCCCGCTCGGGTCGGAGGCCAGCCTGGGCAGCGGGTTGGGAAGGGTCGCCATGCCCGTGACTGTAGGGGCAGGCACTGACAGTCCGCGCTCACCTGCGACGACGCCGGAAACGGTGGGTCAGCCAGATGCCCAGGCCGATCACCGGGAGCACGACCGCGGCCGGAATGGCCACGCCCGCGCCGGCGACCACCAGCAGGAAGACCAGGGTTTCCCCGATCGTCGGGTCGTCCGTGCCGCCCAACCGCCGCTCCTCGCACTCGTGTTCCCACGTCCTCGCAGGAGGGGGACGCACGAGAGCGAGGAGCCGGTTCCGGTCCGTCGGGAACGCGTCAGAGCTTCTCGGGCGTCCGGATCCCCAGCAGGGCCATGCCCTGGTGCAGGGTGCGGGCCGTCAGGTCGACCAGGAACAGCCGGTTCTCGACGACCTCGACCGGGTTGTCGGCGGACAGCACCTGGCACTGGTCGTAGAACGTCGTCAGGTGCGAGGCCAGCTGGTAGAGGTACGCGGCGAGCTTGTGCGGCTCGTAGGCCGACGCGACCTCCAGGACCGTCTCACCGAACTGGTCCAGGTGCAGGCCCAACGCCCGCTCTGCCGGGGCCAGTTCCAGCTCCGGGTGGGCGACCGGGCGGGCCTCGCCGGACTTGCGCAGGATCGACTGGATCCGGGCGTACGCGTACTGGAGGTAGACCGACGTGTCGCCGTTCAGCGAGACCATCTGGTCCAGGTCGAACTTGTAGTCCCGGACCGCCGAGGTCGACAGGTCGGCGTACTTCACCGCGCCGATGCCGACGTAACGGCCGTTCTCCTCGATCTCCGGCTCGCTCAGGCCCACCTTCGCGGCCTTCTCCCGGACGACGGTCGTGGCCCGCTCGACGGCCTCGTCGAGGAGGTCGACCAGCCTGACCGTCTCGCCCTCACGGGTCTTGAACGGCTTGCCGTCCTTGCCGAGGACCGTGCCGAACGCGAGCTGGACCGCCTGCACGTCCTCGTTGAGCCAGCCCGCCCGGCGTGCCGTCTCGAAGACCATCTTGAAGTGCAGGGACTGGCGGGCGTCCACGACGTAGAGCAGCGTGTTCGCCTTCAGGTTGAAGACACGGTCGCGGATCGCGGACAGGTCCGTGGCCGCGTAGCCGTAGCCGCCGTCCGACTTCTGGACGATCAGCGGGACCGGGTTGCCGTCGGGGCCCTTGACGTCGTCGAAGAAGACACAGAGGGCGCCCTCGGAGCGGACCGCCACCCCCGACTCCTCCAGGAGACGGCAGGTCTCGGCCAGCATGTCGTTGTAGCCGGACTCGCCGACGATGTCGGGGTCGCGGATCTCCATGTCCAGCTTCTCGAAGACGGAGAAGAAGTAGATCTTCGACTCGTCGACGAACTTCTGCCACATGGCGAGCGTGTGCGGGTCACCGGCCTGGAGGTCGACCACCCGGCGGCGGGCCCGCGTCTTGAACTCCTCGTCGGAGTCGAAGAGCCCCCGCGCGGCCTTGTAGAGGCGGCCGAGGTTCGACATCGCCTCCTCGCCGCTGACCTCGGACCTCTTGTGGTCCAGCTCGTGCGGGTGCTCGTCCAGGTACTGGATGAGCATGCCGAACTGGGTGCCCCAGTCGCCGATGTGGTGCCGGCGGACCACCGTCTCACCGGTGAACTCCAGCAGCTGGACCACCGAGTCGCCGATCACCGCCGACCGCAGGTGGCCCACGTGCATCTCCTTCGCCACGTTCGGCTGGGCGTAGTCGATCACCGTCGTGCCCGGCGCGTCCGCGTACGGCACGCCCAGGCGGCCGGTGTCCGCGTACCGCGCCGCGAGGTTTTCGGTGATCGCCCTGTCGGTGATCGTCACGTTCAGGAACCCGGGTCCGGAGACCTCGATGTCCTTGATCACATCACCGGTGACCACCCGGGAGACGACCTGCGCCGCCAGCTCCCTCGGGTTGGCCTTCGCCTTCTTCGCCAGGGCGAGGATCCCGTTGGCCTGGAAGTCCGCCCGGTCGCTGCGTCGCAGCAGCGGGTCGGCCGAGGCCTCCGGCACGATGGCGGAGATGGCGGACGCGAGGTGCTGCTCGACGGTGGCGCTGAGGGACGTGACCGAGGCCATGGGGTGATTGCCGTTCTGCTCGGGTTCCGGGGTTTCTGGTACAGGGAAGCCAGTATCCCACGCGGTGAAAAGCGGTTTTCGCGGATGCCGCACGGCCTGGGACAATGGGAGCGCCAGCCGTGCGACCGTGCCGGCTGCCGTTGGAGAAAGAAGGACGTGCCGATCGTGGCTCAGAGCACCGAGACCACCGACTGGGTCTCCCGTTTCGCGGATGAGGTCATCGAGGAGTCGGAGCGTCGGGCCCCGGGCAAACCGGTCGTCGTCGCGTCCGGCCTCTCCCCCTCCGGCCCCATCCACCTCGGGAACCTGCGCGAGGTCATGACCCCGCACCTCGTCGCCGACGAGATCCGGCGGCGCGGGCACCAGGTCCGCCACCTGATCTCCTGGGACGACTACGACCGCTACCGCAAGGTGCCCAAGGGCATCGCCGGCGTGGACGAGGAGGCCTGGGCCGCGCACATCGGCAAGCCCCTGACCTCCGTCCCGGCGCCGAAGGGCTCGCCGCACCCGAACTGGGCCGAGCACTTCAAGGCCGCGATGACCGAGTCGCTGGCCGAGCTGGGCGTGGAGTTCGACGGGATCAGCCAGACCGAGCAGTACACCACCGGTGTGTACCGGGACCAGATCCTGCACGCCATGCGGCACCGGGGCGACATCGACGCGATCCTCGACCAGTACCGGACCAGGAAGGCCCCGGCCAAGAAGCAGCAGAAGCCCCTCGACGATGCCGAGCTGGAGGCCGCCGAGGGCTCCGGCGCCGCGGCCGAGGACGACGGCAGCTCCGGCTCCGCCGGGTACTTCCCGTACAAGCCGTACTGCGGCAACTGCGAGAAGGACCTCACCACCGTCACCTCCTACGACGACGACAGCACCGAGCTGACCTACGCCTGCGACGCCTGCGGCTTCTCCGAGACCGTCCGGCTGAACGAGTTCAACCGCGGCAAGCTGGTCTGGAAGGTCGACTGGCCGATGCGGTGGGCGTACGAGGGCGTGGTGTTCGAGCCGAGCGGTGTCGACCACTCGTCCCCGGGGTCCAGCTTCCAGGTGGGCGGGCAGATCGTCGGGATCTTCGGCGGCAAGCAGCCGATCGGGCCCATGTACGCCTTCGTGGGCATCAGCGGCATGGCGAAGATGTCCTCGTCCCGGGGCGGGGTGCCGACCCCGGCCGACGCGCTGAAGATCATGGAACCGCAGCTCCTGCGGTGGCTCTACGCCCGGCGCAGGCCGAACCAGTCCTTCAAGATCGCCTTCGACCAGGAGATCCAGCGCCTGTACGACGAGTGGGACAAGCTCGACGCGAAGGTCGCCGACGGCTCCGCCCTGCCGGCCGACGTCGCCGCCCACGCGCGTGCCGTGCGGACGGCCGGCGGGGAACTTCCCCGCACGCCCCGGCCGCTGCCCTACCGGACGCTGGCTTCCGTCGCCGACATCACCGCCGGCCACCAGGACCAGGCGCTGCGGATCCTCAGCGAGCTGGACCCCGACAACCCCCTCGGCTCCCTCGACGAGGCCCGCCCGCGGTACGACAAGGCCGAGGCCTGGATCAACACGCACGTCCCCGCCGACCAGCGGACCATCGTGCGTGAGGAGCCCGACGCCGACCTGCTGAAGTCCCTCGACGAGGCGTCCCAGCAGTCCCTGCGGCTGCTGCTCGACGGGCTGGCGGACCACTGGTCGCTCGACGGACTGACCCACCTGGTCTACGGCGTGCCCAAGGTCCAGGCCGGGTTCTCGGCGGACGCCACGCCCAGGGAACTGCCGCCGGAGATCAAGACCGCCCAGCGGACCTTCTTCGCTCTGCTCTACCACCTGCTGGTGGGCCGGGACACCGGGCCGCGGCTGCCCACGCTGCTGCTGGCGGTGGGGCAGGAGCGGGTGAGGTACCTGCTCGGGGAGTAGGACCGCGCGGTACGACAACGAGGGGGCGCCCGGTGTTCGCCGGGCGCCCCCCTCATGTCTGCGTCACGCGATGTGGTCCTCTTCCAGTTCCGCCGAGTGGCGCTTTTGGAAGCGTTCCGCGAGGGCCTTCAGGTCGCTCGGGCTCAGCGTCGTGCCGTAGGTCGCCTGGATGTTGTCGCCGAGGACGCGGGGCGTGGGGTAGCTGCCGTCTATCGACTGACGGAACACCTGGTAGTACGCCTCCTCGTCCGGTTCCGGGGCGCCGCCGCCCTCGCCCAGCTCGCGCGTGCGGCCCGGGGCCACCGGGATGGGGAAGCTGCCCGTCTCCTCCGGAGAGGGCTCCTGGACGGGAGGCTCCTGCTGGTACTGGTCCTGGTACTGCTCGGCCTGGAGCTGCTCCTCGTACCACTGCTCGTACTGGGCCTCGGGGTCGTACTGCGGGTCGTACTGGGGGTTGTAGCCGCCGTGGTACTCGACCTGCTGCGGATGCCGGGCGTGCAGCCACGGGTTCACCTCCGGCCCGGGCCCGAAGCCCGGGTCCCCCGCGTCGGGGCCGGAGGCCGGGACGGGGCGCCGCTCGCCGGCAGGTGCCGCATTCTGCGCGACCGGGGCCGTCCCAGCGGCACGAGGGCCCGCGGCCACCGAGGCGGGCGCCGCCGTCAGCTCCTGCTGCTGCGGCGCCGGAGGCAGCAGCGCCGGCTCGATTCCCGCCGCCGCCAGACCCGCCGGGGCCGTCTCCGCCAGGGGCACGCCGTACTTGGCCAGCCTCAGCGGCATCAGGGACTCCACCGGGGCCTTCCTGCGCCAGGCGCGCCCGAAGCGGGAGCGGAGGCGGGCCTGGTAGACGAGACGTTCCTGCTCCAACTTGATGACCTGCTCGTAGGAGCGGAGCTCCCACAGCTTCATCCGGCGCCACAGGAGGAACGTCGGAACCGGGGAGAGGAGCCAGCGGGTGAGGCGGACCCCCTCCATGTGCTTGTCGGCCGTGATGTCGGCTATGCGGCCGATCGCGTGGCGGGCCGCCTCCACCGCGACCACGAACAGGATCGGGATCACCGCGTGCATGCCGACGCCCAGCGGATCCGGCCAGGCGGCGGCGCCGTTGAACGCGATCGTCGCCGCCGTCAGCAGCCAGGCGGTCTGGCGCAGCAGCGGGAACGGGATGCGGATCCACGTCAGCAGCAGGTCCAACGCGAGCAGCACGCAGATGCCCGCGTCGATGCCGATCGGGAACACGTAGGAGAAGTTCCCGAAGCCCTTCTTGAGGGCCAGCTCGCGAACCGCCGCGTAAGAACCGGCGAAGCCGATACCGGCGATGATCACGGCGCCGGCCACGACCACGCCGATGAGAACGCGGTGCATCCGAGTCAGCTGGATTGGCGCGGCCACCCGTACTCCCCTCCCGTTGCGTGTTGGTGCGCGCAACAGGGTGACACACGTGTGCGGCGCACGTGTTGCCGGTACGTCAGCTCTTCTTCGAAGCCGACGTGGAAGGCGACACCGAAGGCGATGCCGAGGCGGAGGTCGAGGCGGAGGCCGAGGGCGAGGCCGACGGGGGCGTCGTCGACGTGCCCGGGGACGGGGCCGTGGTCGAACCGCCGTCCGCAGCCGCGCCGTTGGCGGACCGAACCGCCGCCACCGCCTCCTTGGCCGCCTTCTCCGCCGCCTTCGTCAGGGTGTCCGCGCTCGGGGTCTTCTCACCGGCCAGACCGGCGCCGTTGTAGTCGACCGTCACGACGACGTTCTCCACCCGCGCGACGACCGTCTGCTGCTTGAAGGCGCCTTCCTTCTTCTTCAGGTCGTAGCGTACGGTCGTCGCCTGATCGCCGGTCCCGGCGAGCGCCTGCGTCCTGGTGTTCGCCGCGCCCGCCACCGCCTGGGCACCCTGGACCTGCTTGGCGTAGTACTCCTGCGCCTGCTGGTCGCCGGAGGTCGCCGCGTCCGACTCGAACCGCAGCAGGGAGACGTTCAGCCAGCGGAACTGCGAGCCCTTCACACCGTTGTTGTCCAGGCTCGACCAGGAACACGAGGCGCGGGAGGCGGTGTCGCTCGACGTGCCCTCCTTGCCCTTCGTGCCCTTCGGCACCATGTCCTTCAGCGTCGCCTTCGACAGCACCGCGCACGCCTCCGGCAGCGACTGGTACGCCGCCGCCCGCACCGTCGGCCCGGCGCTCACGGAGGCGTCGACGGAGGCGGCGGCGCCGGCCTTCTGCGCGTCGTCGCCGGAGCCGGAGTCCGAGGAGCAGCCGGCGACGATCAGCATCACGGGGAGTGCGGCTGCTGCGACGAGGAGACGGCTCACGCCTCCGGCACGCTTCGTTCGCTGGTCACGCTGGTCGTCTCGCTGGGCTCGTCGCTGCATGGTTCCTTCACTCATGACGCTCGTGGTTCCTGCGGTCGGATCGGGTCCGAGGGGCCACGGTACGCGGTGAAGAAGCTGTGCGGCTGCGCTTCGGGGGCTTTGCGGACGGACCGCGGACGGGCGCGAAGTGGCCTCAGCCGGCGAGGGAGTCGGCGAGCTGGGCGGCCAGTTTCCGTGCCCTGTCCTGCATTTCCTTGCTGTCCGGGACCGTGCCGATGGTCGTCGGCTGCTCCTCGTACTCGATGGTCACGATGACGTTCGACGTGCGGAACGCCACAGTCACCGTGCGCTGTTTCGCCGTCGAACCGGAACTGGAGAGCACGTCGTCCACGAACGCCTCGTCGCCCAGGTCGTCGAGGAGGCGGGGCTGCAGGTCGGCGGGGGTGGTGGAGGCGGACGGGGAAGGGGACCCGGTCGTCGACGTCGACGTGGGGGCGGACGGGCTCACGGTGGCGGACGGGCTCGCGCTCGTGGAGGGGGTCGCCTGCGGGCTGCCCGTCTCCGAGGCCGTGGGCACCGGGAGGTCGGCCGCCAGCACCTGCTCGGCGAACAGCCCCTCGGCCTGGCTGTCGTCGCTGACCGCGGTGCCGTACGACACCACCCGCTCGAAGTCGACGAAGAGGCGGTCGGTGGCGTCCGCCGACTCCACCTTCCAGCGGCAGCCGGCCTTGCGGTCCGTGTCGTACGTCAGGGTCGCCTCGCCCGCGTAGGCGGTCTCGCGCCGGGCCTCGTCGGTGATCTCGCGGATACCGGGGAGGAGCGAGTCGAGGGTGGAGCGGCTGACCGCGCCGCAGGCCTGCGGGAGGCTGTCGTACCGGCCGGGCTCGGCCGCGGCGGTCGCCGTGCCGGCCTCGCCGGGGTTGGAGTTGTCCGCCGGGCCGCCGTCGTCCGTGCTTCCGGTGCAGCCGGCCAGCAGCACCGCGAGGAGTGCGGCGACGCCGGATACGTACGCCTTCCGCTGCACGGTCGGCTCCTCTCGACGGTCACAACGTGGGTGGCTGGTCGTGCCCGGGCCGGTGCCCCCGCGCCCCCGCTGGTTATTCGCTTGCCGGGCGGGGGCGGCCCCAACAGACAATGTGTATCGCACGCACCACCGTGGATGCCGGTCGGCCGTCCTGTTCGTCGACCTTGGCACCGGTATTGCGATTCAGGACTTCTGCTGTGTTTCGGGGGAATGAGGACGATATGTCGTACGTGGAAATGCCGGGCGCGAAGGTTCCCATCCGTATGTGGACCGACCCCGCGACGGTCGAGGACGTGGCGCTCGAGCAGCTGCGCAACGTCGCCACCCTGCCGTGGATCAAGGGCCTGGCCGTGATGCCGGACGTGCACTACGGGAAGGGTGCGACGGTCGGGTCCGTCATCGCGATGCAGGGGGCCGTGTGCCCGGCGGCGGTGGGCGTCGACATCGGCTGCGGGATGTCGGCGGTGAAGACGTCGCTGACGGCGAACGATCTGCCGGGGGACCTGTCGCGGCTGCGGTCCAGGATCGAGCAGGCCATTCCGGTGGGGCGGGGCATGCACGACAGCCCCGTCGAGCCGGGGCGTTTCCACGGGCTGGCGACCGCGGGGTGGGAGGACTTCTGGGGGCGGTTCGGGGGGATCGCGGAGGCGGTGAGGTTCCGCGAGGAGCGGGCCGCGAAGCAGATGGGGACCCTCGGAAGCGGCAACCACTTCTGCGAAGTGTGCATAGATTCATCCGGTGCGGTGTGGCTCATGCTGCACTCCGGCTCCCGCAACATCGGCAAGGAACTCGCCGAGTTCCACATCGGTGTGGCGCAGAAGCTCCCGCACAACCAGGGCCTGGTCGACCGCGACCTCGCCGTCTTCGTGGCGGACACCCCGCAGATGGCGGCTTACCGCAGCGACCTGTTCTGGGCGCAGGAGTACGCGAAGTACAACCGCACGATCATGATGGCGCTCCTGAAGGACGTCGTCCGCAGGGAGTTCAAGAAGGCGAAGCCGACCTTCGAGCCGGAGATCTCCTGCCACCACAACTACGTGGCGGAGGAGCGCTACGAGGGCATGGACCTGCTCGTCACCCGCAAGGGCGCGATCCGCGCCGGTTCCGGCGAGTACGGGATCATTCCCGGTTCCATGGGCACGGGTTCGTACATCGTGAAGGGCCTCGGGAACGAGAAGGCGTACAACTCGGCGTCGCACGGCGCCGGTCGGCGCATGAGCCGCAACGCGGCGAAGCGCCGCTTCTCGACGAAGGACCTGGAGGAGCAGACGCGGGGCGTGGAGTGCCGCAAGGACTCCGGTGTCGTGGACGAGATCCCCGGCGCCTACAAGCCGATCGAGCAGGTCATCGACCAGCAGCGGGACCTGGTGGAGGTCGTGGCGAAGCTCAAGCAGGTCGTGTGCGTGAAGGGCTGACGCCCGGGGGAGTCGACGTCCGCGGGCAGGGGCCCGGGCCGGTGGCCCGGGCCCCTGTGCGTCTCTGACGGGTGCTCAGTTCCCGTGCTTCACGGCGTAGATCATCACGAAGGCGATGATGTGGATGCCGAAGAGGAAGTACGCCAGGAAGTACCACACCTGGCGTTCGTTCCTCGTCTCCTGGGCGAGACGGCGCTGTTCCGCCGACTTCTCCTCCGGGGTCCGTTCCGGCATCACGGTTCCCGGTGGACCTTGGTGTTGGAGGCCTGGGCGCGCGGGCGCAGGATCAGCAGGTCGACGTTGACGTGGCTGGGGCGGGTCACCGCCCAGGTGATCGTGTCGGCAACGTCGTCGGCGGTGAGCGGTTCGGCCACGCCCTCGTAGACCTTCGCCGCCCTGCTCTCGTCGCCGCCGAAGCGGGTGAGGGCGAACTCGTCGGTCCTGACCATGCCGGGCGCGATCTCGATGACGCGGACCGGTTGGCCGACGATCTCCAGGCGCAGGGTCTCGGCGAGGACGTGGGCGCCGTGCTTGGCGGCGACGTAGCCGGCGCCCCCCTCGTAGGTGCCGTGGCCGGCGGTGGAGGAGACGACGACGACCGTGCCGTCGCCGCTCGCGACCAGCTTGGGCAGCAGGGCCTGGGTGAGGTTGAGGGTGCCGATGACGTTCGTCTCGTACATGGTGCGCCAGTCGGCCGGGTCGCCGGTGGCCACCGGGTCGGCGCCGAGCGCGCCGCCCGCGTTGTTGACGAGGACGCCGATCGTCTTGAAGGCGGTGGCGAACTCGTCGACCGCCGCGCGGTCCGTGACGTCCAGCGGGTACGCCGTCGCCGAACCGCCCGCCGCGGCGATCTCCTCGGCCAGCGCCTCGATGCGGTCCTTGCGGCGGGCGGTGAGGACCACGCGGTAGCCGGCCGCGGCGAGTTGCCGGGCGGTGGCGGCGCCGATTCCGCTGCTCGCACCGGTGACGACGGCGATGCTGGAGGCGGCGGACGGTGCGGCGGTGGCCATGGGGACTGCTCCTCGGATTCCTCGGGCGGTGTCGAAAGCCTGCTCGGTCAGGATAGGGGGGCGGGGCCGGCGAGCGGTCGGCGATCTCGCTCCGCGGTCGGCCCGCCGGGGGCTCCGGTGGGAGAATGGGGTGGGTGATCCCCTGTTCAGGAGGTGGATCGATGGGACAGGCACGTGAGGTCATGGACCGGCTCACGGAGGCGCTCACCACCAAGCCCGACATGAGGGTCGTCGCCGAGCTGTTCGCGCAGGACGCGGTCGCCGTCACTCCCGAGGCCGGGGAGCTTCACGGGCGCGACGAGATCGTCGAGTACTGGCGTCAGATGACGGACGCGATCCCCGAGGCGACGTACGAGCCGGTGCACTCGTTCGAGATCGGCACCACCGCCGTCGACGAGGGGTTCTTCAGGGGCCGCAACACGGGGCCGTTGCAGATGCCGGACGGACAGACGCTGCCCGCGACACAGCGGGAGGTCAGGGTCCGCGGGGCCGACTTCGCGACGGTGGTGGACGGGCAGATCGTCAGCTACCGGCTCTACTTCGACCAGATGGAGTTCCTGGAGCAGCTGGGGCTGCTGCCCGACCTGGCGTCCACCTGAGCGGTCCGGTCAGCCGCTGCCTCGCGGGGCATACATGATCACAGCCATGCCCACGAGGCAGATCAGCGCGCCCGTGACGTCCCACCGGTCGGGGCGGTAGCCGTCGGCGACCATGCCCCAGGCCAGGGAACCGGCGACGAAGACACCGCCGTAGGCGGCGAGGATCCGGCCGAAGTTCGCGTCCGGCTGGAGGGTGGCGACGAAGCCGTACGCGCCGAGGGCCATGACGCCCGCGCCGGCCCAGAGCCAGCCGCGGTGCTCGCGCACGCCCTGCCAGACCAGCCAGGCGCCGCCGATCTCGAAGAGCGCGGCGACGGCGAAGAGGGCGGCGGAGCGGAGGACGAGCATGACAGCAGCTTCGCACGCTGTGCGGTGTCGCTTGCCGGGGGGCGCCCGGTCAGTTGCCGGGGGGCGCCCGGTCAGTTGCCGGTGGGTGTCCTGTCACCTGTTGGAGGGCGCCTGTCGGCCGGCGGACCGGGGATACATGCGTACGTCGTAGGCGTCGTACGTCCCTGTCCCTGGCCGACCGAGGAGTGGATGGCATGCGCTGGATGCGGGTTCTCGCCGTGCGGGGTGCGCTGGTGGGTGCGGTGGCGGCGGGTGTGGTGGTGGCGCCGTCCGCCGCCGCGGGCGTTCCGGAGGCCGATCTGTCGTACCACGGCGTCGCGGTCCTGGACGGCGGGCGGGTCGACGTGCGGCTGACCCCGCGCAACCACGGTCCGGGGGACGTCTCGGACGCGTCCGTGCGGCTGCGCTGGTCGGTGCCGTTGGCGGACCGGCCGCAGGGGCTGCCGGCCGGGTGTGCGCGGACGGGTGCGCGGGACGTGGTGTGCCGGACGGGGGCGCTGGCCGCGGACGCGCCGGGGGAGCGGATCGAGGTGGGGGCGTGGCTGGAGGGGCGGCCGGCGGAGGTGACGCTGGAGGTCGAGACGGTGTGGGGCGGCGGGGCGGTGGACCGCAACCGGGCCAATGACCGGCAGCGGGTGCTGGTGCTGGACACCGGTGACCCGTACTTCTTCTGACCGGTACCGGTCTTCTTCCGGCCCGTACCGGTCCGTGTGCGCGGGGGCGGTCGTCGGCCCGGTGGGGTTCGGCTTCCGACCGGTCGGGTCGCGGCTCGTCGTACGATCTGCGGACGGCGCTGACGAAGGGGTGTGCGGGCGATGTCCGGGAACGTGCGGTCGCGGTTGCTGGACGAGTTGTCCACCGTCTCCCGCCGGTACGTGGCCGCCTTCGCGTTGTTCAACCAGGCCGTCGCCGACCGTCTCGGGCTGCACCCCACCGACCTGCAGTGTCTGAACCTGCTGTCGCTGGAGCGGGCGCCGGTGACGACGGGCCGGGTCGCCGAGCTGACGGGGCTGACCACCGGGTCGGCGACGCGGCTGGTGGACCGGCTGGAGAAGGCGGGGTACGTCGTGCGGGAGCGGGACGCGGTCGACCGGCGGCGGGTGCTGGTGGCGACGGTGCCGGAGCGGATCGCCGAGTTCGGGCGGACGTGGGAGCGGCTGGGCGGCGACTGGAGCCCCCTGTTCGCGGAGCTGGACGACGCCGAACTCGCCGTTATCGTGCGGCACATGAGGCGGACGGTGGAGTTCAGCGGGGAGCAGGTCGTGCGGTTGCGGGGAGGCCGGGTCTAGGCATGCGGACCGTCCGGGACACGAACACGAACACCGACACGAACACCGACGCGGACGTGGACGCGGACATACGGGTGGGGGAGGCGGGCGCCGCTCCCGTGGCCTCGGGGCGGGGGCTGCCCCGCCGGTGGCCGTTGCTGCTGGTCGCCGCCGCCGTGCTGCCGGGCGCGGTGCTGGTGCTCGTGGGGCGGTCGCTGGAGGAGCCGGCGGTCGAGGCGTGGCGGACGGTGTGTCTGGCGGTGACGGTGCAGGCGTTGCCGTTCCTGCTGCTCGGTACGGCCCTGTCGGGGGCGATCAACGCGTTCGTGCCGGCGCGGGTGTTCAACCGGCTGCTGCCCAAGCGGCCGGCGCTCGCGGTGCCGGTCGCGGGGGCGGCGGGGGTGGTGCTGCCGGGCTGTGAGTGCGCGTCGGTGCCGGTGGCGAACAGTCTGATCGGCAGGGGGGTCACCCCGGCCGCCGCGTTCGCGTTCCTGCTGTCGGCGCCCGCCGTGAACCCGGTCGTGCTGATCGCCACCGCCATCGCGTTCCCCGGCAGTCCGGAGATGGTGCTGGCCCGGCTGCTCGCCTCGCTGGTCACCGCGGCCGTGATGGGGTGGCTGTGGTTGTGGCTGGGGCGTGCGGAGTGGCTGAAGCCGGCCGTGCGGCACACCGGGCACCGGCCGGGGCACAGCCGGTTCACGGAGTTCCGGCGCGGCTTCCAGCACGACTTCCTGCACGCGGGCGGTTTCCTCGTGGTGGGGGCGATGGCCGCGGCGACCTTCAACGTGGCGGTGCCGCGCTCGGTGGTCGACGCGTTCGCCGACTCGGCGTGGCTGTCCGTGCTGTTCCTGGCGGTGCTGGCGATCGTGCTCGCGGTGTGTTCGGAGGCCGACGCGTTCGTGGCGGCCTCGCTGAGCGGGTTCTCGCCGGTCGCGCGGCTGACGTTCATGGTGGTGGGGCCGATGGTCGACCTGAAGCTGATCGCCTTGCAGATGGGTACGTTCGGGCGGGCCTTCGCGGTCCGGTTCTCCGCGGCGACGGCCGTGGTGGCGGTCGTGTGCAGCGTGGTGGTGGGAGGGGTGCTGCTGTGAAGCGGCTCGCGCAGGTGGTGCTGCTGGTGCTGAGCGGGCTCGGCCTGTTGCAGGTCTCGCTCTTCACGGACCTGTACCTGAGGTACGTCAAGGAGGGCATGCGGCCGCTGCTGATCGGGTCGGGGCTGCTGCTGGTGCTGCTCGGGGTGGCGGAGGCGGTGTCACGGCGGCGGACGCCGGAGGGGGACGACGGCCACGAGCATGACGGCCACGAGCATGACGGCGACGGTCACGACAGTCACCGCGGGGACGGCCACGGGCACGACCACTCCGCGGTCCCGCGGGTCGCCTGGCTGCTGTTCCTGCCCGCGCTGAGCCTGCTCTTCTACGCCCCGCCCGCGCTGGGCGCGTTCACCGCCTCCCGCGAGGCGCCCAAGGCCGTGGCGGTCGTCGAGGAGGACGGTTTCGAGCCGTTGCCCGCGACCTCGCCGCTGCCGATCACGCTCACCGACTTCACCCAGCGGGTGCAGCAGGACACCGGGCAGGCCATCGAGGGCCGCACGGTCCGGATGACCGGGTTCGTCACGCCCGCCGGCGGGGGCGACGGCTGGTACCTGACGCGGATCCTGCTGTCGTGCTGTGCGGCGGACGCGCAGTCGGTGAAGGTGCGGGTGTACGGGGTCGGGGCGCCGGCCGCCGACACCTGGGTGACGGTGACGGGGACCTGGCACGCGGACGGCACCCTGGGGACGTCGTCGGCGGCGGTCGCGCTGGACGCCCGGACCGTCGAGAAGACGGAGCGCCCGGTGAACGGGTACACGGACGCGCTGCCGCTGGGCTTGTGAGGGGTGCGCGCCCGCACGCGGCGGAGCCGTACGGGTGTCAGCCCCGGGCCGCCCTGCGGGGTGCGTAGGCCGTCGGCGGTACGCCCACCGTCGCCTTGACGTCGCGTACCAGGTGGGCCTGGTCGGCGTAGCCCAGTGCGGCGGCCAGGGCCGCCCAGTCGACGTCGGCCGAGGTCTCCGCCACTTCCAGGGCCTCGTGGACGCGGTAGCGCAGGATCACCCACTTCGGGCCGACCCCGACGTAGGCGGCGAACAGCCGTTGCAGCAGGCGTACCGACGTGCCCTCGGCTCTCGCGAGGTCCGTGACCCGGCGGATCGTGCGGTCGGCGCGGATGTGGTCGACGAGGGTCATCGCCCGGTCGGCCCGGGGGTCGGGGCGCGGGTCGAGGCCCAGGAGGTAGGTGTCGAGGGCGGTCACGCGGGCGTCCTCGTCGTCGGTGGAGAGGACGGGCTCCGGGTCGGTGTCCGGCAGACGGACGCGGCGGCCGGTCCAGTGGCCGACCGGGTGGTCCGGTGCGAAGGGGCGGAAGCCGCCCGGGCGGAACTGGATCCCGCAGACCCGGCCCTTTCCCTCCAGTCTCTGGGTGAAGAGGCCGAGGCCGATCCCGGCCAGCTCGGCGTAGGGGGCCCGGCCCTCGTGGTGCTGGAAGACGATGTTGACCGACGGGTGCGGCACCACGTGGGAGGTGTGGGGCTGGTCCAGGTGCCAGTCGATCAGCCAGTAGTGCTCCAGGTAGGGGCGCAGGGGCGGGGCCGGTTCGCGGCGGCGGAAGCGGACGCGCGCGAAGAGCTGCGCGGCGTCGACGATGCCTCGGGTGTCACGGCGTGGGGCGGCCATGCCGGGATCGTAGGAGGGGGTACTGACAGCCGGCGGAAGGGAGGGAGTGGAATAGAGGGGAGGGGGTCGCTGTTGGGCCGTGTAGTTTAACGGTCAACAACTTCTGGAGGTTGAGCGACCATGCAGTTCGGGATCTTCACGGTCGGCGACGTCACGCCGGACCCCACCACGGGCCGCACGCCGACCGAGCGCGAGCGGATCAAGGCCATGGTCGCCATCGCGTCGAAGGCCGAGGAGGTCGGGCTCGACGTGTTCGCGACCGGGGAGCACCACAACCCGCCGTTCGTGCCGTCGTCCCCGACCACGATGCTCGGCTACATAGCCGCGCGGACGGAGAGGCTGATCCTCTCCACCTCGACCACCCTCATCACCACCAACGACCCGGTGAAGATCGCCGAGGACTTCGCGATGCTCCAGCACCTGGCCGACGGGCGCGTCGACCTGATGATGGGGCGCGGCAACACCGGGCCGGTCTACCCCTGGTTCGGGCAGGACATCCGCCAGGGCATCAACCTCGCCGTCGAGAACTACGCCCTGCTGCACCGGCTGTGGCGGGAGGACGTCGTCGACTGGGAGGGCACGTTCCGTACGCCGTTGCAGGGGTTCACCTCGACGCCGCGGCCGCTGGACGGGGTCCCGCCGTTCGTCTGGCACGGGTCGATCCGCTCCCCCGAGATCGCCGAACAGGCCGCGTTCTACGGCGACGGCTTCTTCCACAACAACATCTTCTGGCCGGCCGACCACACCCGGCGCATGGTCGAGCTGTACCGGACCCGGTACGCGCACTACGGGCACGGCACGCCCGAGCAGGCCGTCGTGGGGCTCGGCGGTCAGGTGTTCATGCGGCGGAACTCCCAGGACGCGGTCCGCGAGTTCCGGCCGTACTTCGACAACGCGCCCGTCTACGGGCACGGGCCGTCGCTGGAGGACTTCACCGAGCAGACCCCGCTGACCGTCGGCTCGCCGCAGCAGGTGATCGAGAAGACGCTGTCCTTCCGCGCGTACGCGGGCGACTACCAGCGCCAGCTGTTCCTGATGGACCACGCCGGGCTGCCGTTGAAGACCGTGCTGGAGCAGCTCGACATGCTCGGCGAGGAGGTCGTGCCGGTGCTGCGCCGGGAGTTCGCGAAGGGGCGTCCGGCGGACGTGCCGGAGGCGCCGACCCACCAGTCCCTGCTCGCCGCCGCCCGGAAGGAGACCGTCGCATGAGGCTCGTCGTCGTCTCGGCGGGGCTGAGCGTCCCGTCGTCCACCCGGCTGCTCGCCGACCGGCTCGCGGCCGCCGTCGACCGGCACACCCCGGTCGACCTCCGGGTCGTGGAGGTGCGCGACCTCGCCGTGGAGATCGCGCACCACCTCACCAACGGCTTCCCGGGACGGAAGCTGGCGGCCGCGCTGGACGCGGTGACCGCGGCGGACGGTCTGATCGTCGTCACGCCGGTGTTCTCGGCGTCCTACAGCGGACTGTTCAAGTCCTTCTTCGACGTGCTGGAGAAGGACGCGCTGACCGGCAAGCCCGTGCTGATCGCGGCGACCGGAGGGTCGGCGCGGCACTCGCTGGTGCTGGAGCACGCCCTGCGGCCGCTCTTCGCCCACCTGCGGGCCGTCGTCGTACCCACCGGCGTGTACGCCGCCTCCGAGGACTGGGGCGCGCAGGGGCTGCCGGAGCGGATCGAGCGGGCCGCGGGCGAACTGTCCGCCCTGATGACGGGCCTGTCGGCGGCGAAGCCGACGGAACCGGCGGAGCCGGCGAAGGACGCCTTGGAGGTCGTGCCGTTCGCCGAGCACCTGGCGGCGCTGTCCAGGCGGTGACCGACTCTCGGGCGCCGGCCGGGAGATCCAGCCCGTCCGGCGTTCGCTCTCGGGCGCCGGGCGGGTGACTCAGCCCGTCTGGCGTTTGAGGACGAGGCCCGTTCAGGGCCGAAGCGGGGGTCCGGGGGCGGCAGCCCCCAGGGACGGCCACCCCGACGGTGAGAGCCCAGTAAGAAGGGTCACCGCAGGACCACCGGGACCGCCCAACCGCCGGAGGCCTTGGCAGACTGGACGCGTGCCTCCCACCGTGCTCCTCGCCGAAGACGACCGCGCCATCCGCCACGCCCTGGAACGGGCCCTGACCCTGGAGGGCTACCAGGTCACGGCGGTCGCCGACGGCGTCGAGGCGCTGGCGCACGCCCACCGGACGCCACCGGACGTGCTCGTCCTCGACGTGATGATGCCCGGCATCGACGGCCTTCAGGTCTGCCGGGTGCTGCGCGCCGAGGGCGACCGAACGCCCATCCTCATGCTGACGGCGCTCGTGGAGACCGCCGACCGGATCGCCGGCCTGGACGCGGGCGCCGACGACTACGTCGTCAAGCCCTTCGACGTCGAAGAGGTCTTCGCCCGGCTGCGGGCGCTGCTGCGCCGCACGAACCCCGGCATCCCGGCCGGCGTACCGAAGCCGGCGGCGGTCACCGAGCGGTCTGTGGAGGCCGCCGGGCTGCGCATGGACCCGCAGGCGCGGCGGGTCTGGCGCGGGGAGCGGGAGCTGGAGCTGACCCGTACCGAGTTCGAGCTGCTGGAACTGCTCGTACGCAACGCGGGCATCGTCCTCGACCACGCCACGATCTACGACCGCATCTGGGGCTACGACTTCGGCCCGGGCTCCAAGAACCTCGCCGTCTACGTCGGCTATCTGCGCCGCAAGCTCGACGCGCCCGGCGCCCCGCAGCTGATCCACACCGTGCGGGGCGTGGGTTACGTGCTGCGGGAAGACTGAGGGGGCGGGCCCGGTGGGCGGCCGTCCGATGCGGTGGGTGTCCCGGCGACGGCCGAGACTGGTCTCGCTGCGCACCACCTTCGCGGTGTCCTTCGCCGCCGTGACCGCCGCCGTCACCGTCCTCATCGGCGTGCTGTCGTACTCGGCCGCGGCCCGGCTGGTGCGGGTGGACCAGGAGTCGGTGTTCGACGAGGTCGTGCAGGACCTGCGCGACGAGGTGCGCGACCAGGCGATGGCCCCGGAGGACTTCTCGTCCACCGCGCCGGGCCACGACATCGTGCGGCCGGCCCGTACGGACGTGCAGGTACTGGGGCCGGACGGGGCGGTCGTCGACCCCGGCAACCCCGGGCTGCCGGTCAAGGCCGCCGACCGGGAGGTCGCGGCCGCCGCCACCAGCGGCACGCTCACCGAGCACAAGGACGTCGACGTCGGCGACGACGTCTACCGC
The DNA here is from genome assembly GCF_043080745.1 of Streptomyces sp. NPDC014995. Taxonomy (NCBI): domain Bacteria; kingdom Bacillati; phylum Actinomycetota; class Actinomycetes; order Kitasatosporales; family Streptomycetaceae; genus Streptomyces; species Streptomyces sp. NPDC014995. The sequence continues at coordinate 427,508 of NZ_JBIBVX010000004.1, read as the reverse complement.
GTCGCGACGGTCGCGCTGGGCGGCGGGCGGGGCGCCGTGCAGGTCGCGCAGGAGTTCAGCGACACGGAGGACCTGCTGCGGGCCTTGCAGCAGCGGACGCTGGTGCTGATGGGCGCAGTTGTGACGGCGGCCGGTCTGTTCGGCTGGTGGCTGGCCCGGCGCATCACGCACCGCCTGGTCATCCTCACCACCGCCGCGGAGGACGTCGCCCGCACCCGCCGGCTCGGCGTCCAGGTCCCCGTCACCGGTTACGACGAGGTCGGCCGCCTCGGCCGCGCCTTCGACCGCATGCTGGGCCGCCTCGCCCAGTCGGAGGAGGACCAGCGCCGCCTGGTCCAGGACGCGGGGCACGAACTGCGGACCCCGCTGACCTCGCTCCGTACGAACATCTCGCTGTTGCGCCGCATCGACGAGCTGCCGCCCGCCACCCGGGACGAGCTCGTCGCCGACCTCGGCCAGGAGGCTCGCGAACTCACCGACCTGGTCAACGAGCTGGTCGACCTCGCGGCCGGCCAGTCGGACACCGAGCCGCCGCAGCGGGTCGATCTCGCCGACCTCGCCGAGGAGGTCGCCGGCCTCGCCCGCCGGCGCACCGGCCGGCGGATCCTGGTCCGGGCGAGCGGCGACACCACCACCGACGGACGGCCCGGCATGCTCCAGCGGGCGCTGTCCAACCTCGTCGAGAACGCCGCCAAGTTCGACCGCGAGGGCAGGGCGCCCATCGAGGTCAACGTCACCGGCCCCGCCCGGCCCGGCACGGTCCGCGTCGAGGTCCTCGACCGCGGCCCGGGCATCACCGAGACCGACCTCACCCGCGTCTTCGACCGCTTCTACCGCGCCGCCGACGCACGCTCCCTGCCGGGCTCGGGCCTCGGCCTGTCCATCGTGCGCGAGGTGGCCCTGGCGCACGGGGGAGCGCCGTTCGCCCTCCGGCGGGAGGGCGGGGGATCGGTGATCGGGTTCACGGTGGGGGGCGGACCGGGGGACCGGGGCACCGAGCGGGCGTAGCGCGCGCCCCTCGGGGAGGGGATCGAGGCGTACGGCGGCACTCTGGCCGAGGCCGTGACGATCGCCGCGTCCCGGCCTCCCGCTCTCCCGCCGCCCCTGCCTCTGCCCCTGTCCGGACCGGGCCGCCCCCGTCGCCGCCCCCGCTCCCGTCCCCGCTCCTGCCCTCGCCCTCGGCTCGAGCAGCCGGGACGCTTCCCCCGTGCGCCGGGCGGGAGGCGGGATGCCGTGCCCGTCCGTGAGGTGGGATGCCGTGCCCGTCCGTGAGGTGGATAGGTGAATAATGCAATATAGGGGGACATCTGGGGAGTGTGAGATGGGCGGCGGATCGGACGTCGTCGTCGGTGAGGCGCTCACCGCGCGCGTCACTGTCGACGAGCAGGGCACCGTGACCGGCTGGAACGACGGCGCCGAACAGCTGCTCGGGTACGCCTCGGAGCAGGTCGTCGGCCGGCCGGCGGCGGCCCTGCTCGCCGAGGAGCCGGCGGCAGGGGATCTCCCGCCCCTCGCCGAGCTGCCCCGATGGCACGGAACGCTCGCCCTGCGCCACCGGGACGGTCACCGCGTCGTGACCCGGGTGCTGGCCCACCACAGGACGCCGGAGCGGGGGAACGCCGGCTGGCTGGTGCTCGCCCCGCTGACCGGACGGGAGCGCGAGCCGGCCGACGAGGAGCTGGTGGCCTGGAGCTTCGCCCAGTCCCCCTGCTGCGCGATGGCGCTCTACGACACGCGGCTGCGGCTGTGCCGGGCCAACGAGGGCATGGAGCGGGCCGTGGCGCTCACCGAGGCCGACATGCGCGGGCTGCGCGTCCCGGAGATCGTGGACGACGAGGCGGGCGAGCTGGCCGAGCAGGACATGCTGCGCGCGCTGGAGACCGGCGAGCCGCGGTACCGCGAGAACTTCCTGAGCGCGGCCGGTGAGAACCGCGAGCACGCCTGGTCCGTCTTCGTGTCGCCGCTGCGGGACCCGGACGGCCGCGCCCAGGGTGTCTGTCTCTCCGCCCACGACATCACCGAGCAGCAGTCGGCCCGCACGCGCCTCCAGCTGATCGCCGAGGCCAGCGGGCGCATCGGCAGCACCCTCGACGTGATGCGGACCGCGCAGGAGCTGGCGGACGTGTCGGTTCCGGCCCTGGCCGACTTCGTCAGCGTCGACCTGCTGATGTCGTTCTTCGAGGACGGGGCCGAGGTGTCCGCGGACCGGACGGGCGGCCCGCTGGTGCTGCGGCGCGTCGCCCACCAGTCGGTGCTTCCGGGGAGGCCCGAGGTGGCCGTGGCGGCCGGTGCGGCGGACGAGTACCCGGAGGGCTCCCCGCCGGTCGAGAGTCTGCGCACCGGACGCTCGCTGCGGCACCGGGTGACCGACCCGGCGGTCGCCGACTGGGTCGCCCGGGATCCGCTGCGGGCCTCCCGGGTCCGCGACTTCGGGATCCACTCGGTGATGACCGTGCCCCTGTCGGCCCGCGGGACCACCCTGGGCGTCGCCGTCTTCGCCCGTCACCGGCACCCCGACCCCTTCCAGCGGGACGACGCCGTCCTCGCCGAGGAACTGGCGGCCCGCGCGGCGGTCTGCATCGACAACGCCCGGCGCTACACCCGCGAACGCGGTACGGCGGTCACGCTCCAGCGCAGTCTGCTGCCGCAGAGGCTGCCCGAGCAGTCCGCGGTGGAGGTCGCCTCCCGCTACCTCCCGGCCGGCGCCCGGGCCGGGGTGGGCGGGGACTGGTTCGACGTCATCCCGCTGTCCGGGGCGAGGGTGGCACTGGTCGTGGGGGACGTGGTGGGCCACGGCATCCACGCGTCCGCGACCATGGGACGGCTGCGTACGGCCGTACGCACCCTCGCCGACATCGATCTGCCCCCCGACGAACTGCTCACCCACCTCGACGACCTGGTGGGCCGGCTCGCCACCGAGACGGAGGACCCGGAGGAGGCCGGCGGGAACGGCGGTTCGGGAGAGGTTGGGGCGACCTGCCTGTACGCCGTGTACGACCCGGTCTCCCGGCACTGCGCGATCGCCAGGGCCGGGCACCCGCTCCCGGCCGTGGTCGGCCCGGACGGCACCGTGGAACTGCTCGACCTGCCGGCGGGACCCCCGCTGGGTCTGGGCGGACTGCCCTTCGAGGCGGCCGAGGTCGACCTGCCCGAAGGCAGCCTGCTGGCCCTCTACACCGACGGCCTGATCCGGTCCCGGGACACCTCCCGGGGCGACGACATCGACGACGGCGTCTCCCGCCTGTGCCGGGCCCTGACCACGCCGGCGGCCTCCCTCGACGCCCTCTGCGACACGGTCCTCGCCACGGTGCTCCCGCACCGGCCCGTCGACGACGTGGCCCTGCTCGTCGCCCGCACCCGCGCACTCGACGCCTCCCAGGTCGCCTCCTGGGACGTGGCCCCCGACCCCGCCGCCGTCGCCGAGACCCGCAAGAACGCGGTGGACCGGCTGGCGGCCTGGGGCCTGGCCGACGCCGCCTTCGTCACCGAGCTGATCGTCAGCGAACTGGTCACCAACGCCATCCGCCACGCCGAACCGCCCATCCAGCTCCGCCTCATCCTCGACGGGAACCTCATCTGCGAGGTCTCGGACTCCAGCAGCACGGCACCCCACATGCGCCGCGCCCGCACCTACGACGAGGGCGGCCGCGGCCTGCTCCTGGTCGCCCAGCTCGCCCGGCGCTGGGGCACCCGCCCCGGCACCAAGGGCAAGACGATCTGGGCGGAGCAGGTGGTGGAGGAGCCGGAGGGGGCGGGGGCCGGACCGTGGCCGTCGTGACGCCACGGTGCCGGGGCCGCGCGAGAGGCGAGTGGCCCGCCGGTCAGTGGCTGCCGGCGAGTTCGCCGCTGAGCCTCTGGTGGATCCGGGCGCTGGGCTCGTTCAGCCCGATGATCTCCACGGTCTTGCCGCGCTGGGCGTACTTGGTCTCGATGGCGTCCAGGGCGGCGACGGAGGAGGCGTCCCAGATGTGGGCGGCGGACAGGTCGATGACGACCCTGTCGGGGTCGGTGGCGTACCCGAACCGGCCGACCAGGTCGTTGGAAGAGGCGAAGAACAGCTCGCCGGTGACCCGGTAGACGACGGTGGCGTCGTCGGGGTCGGTGACGGCGGTGACCTCGGCGAGGTGGGCGACGCGCCGGGCGAAGACGACCATGGCGGTCAGGGAGCCGGCGACGACGCCGACGGCGAGGTTGTGGGTGGCGACCACGCACACGACGGTGACCACCATGACGGTGATCTCCCCGGCCGGCATCCGCCTCAGGGTCTTCGGCGCGACGGAGTGCCAGTCGAAGGTGGCCGCCGACACCATGACCATCACCGCGACCAGCGCCGCCATGGGAATGTCGGAGACGACCGGCCCGAAGACGATGCACAGCACCATCAGGAACGCTCCGGCCAGGAACGTCGAGAGCCGGGTGCGGGCACCGGAGACCCGTACGTTGATCATCGTCTGGCCGATCATGGCGCAGCCGCCCATGCCGCCGAAGAAGCCGGTGACGATGTTGGCGACGCCCTGGCCGACGGACTCCCGGGTCTTGGAGGAGCGGGTGTCGGTGATGTCGTCGACCAGCTTGGCCGTCATCAGCGACTCCATCAGGCCGACCAGCGCCATGGCGAGCGCGTACGGGGCGACGGTCGTCAGGGTGTCGAGGGTGAAGGGGACGTCCGGCAGGCCCGGCACGGGCAGCGCGGACGGCAGGGCGCCCTTGTCGCCCACGGTCGGCACCGCGATCCCGGCCGCGACCGTGATGACGGTGAGGATGACGATGGACACCAGCGGCGCCGGGACCACCGTGGTGATCCTCGGGAAGAACACCATCAGCGCCAGACCGGCGGCGATCAGCGGGTAGACGGCCCACGGCACGTCGGTCATCTCCGGCACCTGCGCCATGAAGATGAGGATGGCCAGGGAGTTGACGAAGCCGACCATCACCGAGCGCGGCACGAACCGCATCAGCTTCGCCACCCCGAGCGCCCCGAGGACGATCTGGAAGACGCCGGCCAGGATGACCGCCGCGACGAGGTGACCGAAGCCGTGCTCACGGTTGAGCGGGGCGATGACCAGGGCGACGGCTCCGGTGGCGGCGGAGATCATGGCCGGGCGGCCGCCGACGACCGCGATGGTCACGGCCATCGTGAACGAGGCGAACAGGCCGACCGCCGGGTCGACCCCGGCGATGATCGAGAACGAGATCGCCTCGGGGATCAGCGCCAGGGCGACCACGAGACCGGCCAGCACCTCGGTGCGCCAGACCTTCGGATCGGACAGCCAGGAGGGACGCCGGGCGCCGCGCGACCACGCGGCCGGGGACAGTGCGGAGGAGGACAAGACGAGAGGAACCTGTCGTGCTCGGGCACACCCGGCATCACGGCGGGCGCGCGGGGGAGGCGGGAAGACATGGAGGCCCGGGGCGGCCTGCCGCGGAGTCCGCGAGCGGCGGACCTGGCGGTCGGTGGGGGGCGGCGGAGGAACCCACGGGGGAACCGGCCGCTGCTCGGGGCCGAAGGGTCACGGTGGCCGAAGGGTCACGGCGGGCGAAGGGTCACGGCGGACAGGCGGCGGCGCCGGGCATCACGGACAAGCGCACGCTCTCCCCTGCTTCCGCGGGACTTCGGTCTTCGCCGGGGGCTTCGTCGGCCCCGACACGGCTGAGGTGACGGGAGAATGTCCCGCACCATGGGAACGGGGCACGGCGGCAGCCGGCCCCACACCCGGGCAACTCTACCCTAACGTTAGAGTAGAGATCGGCGCCGGCCGCCCGCGGCCGCAGCGAGAGACGAGGAAGGCACCCCGCGTGAGCAGCGAGCACATGCAGATCGGCGAGGTCGCCGCACGGACCGAGCTGTCGCTGCGCACCATCCGGCACTACGAGGAGACCGGTCTCGTCATCCCCTCCGCCCGCTCCCAGGGCGGCTTCCGCCTCTACACCGAGGCCGACGTCGCCCGCCTGATGGTCATCCGCCGTATGAAGCCGCTCGGCTTCGCCCTCGACGAGATGCGCGCCCTCCTGGAAGCCACCGACCGCCTCGACTCGGGCGGCGAACTGCCGCCCGAGGAGCGCGAGGCACTGCTGGAACGGATCCGCGGCTTCGAGCGGGCCGCCCGGCAGAGGGTCGAGGAACTGCGCACCCGGCTCTCCCGGGCGGAGGAGTTCGCGGCCACGCTGGCGGAGCGCCTGGCCGGGACCCCCGCACACTGACGTCCCCTCCGCGACGAAGGTCGACGCGGACAGGGCATGCCCCGGAGAGGCCCTGGACAAGGCCCCGGACATGCCCTGGCGGACCGTATGACGGCCGCGCCGCTCAGCCCTTGACGGCGGAGCTCGCCACGCCCTGGACGAACCAGCGCTGGAAGAAGACGAAGACCACGAGAACGGGCAGCACCAGCAGGACGCCGAAGGCGAGGATCTGGCCCCAGTCGGGGGGCAGCTGGCCCTGGAAGACGCTCATCTCCAGGGGGAGGGGCCGGACGGAGGGGTCGGAGACCATCAGGACCGGCCACAGGAAGGAGCCCCACTGGGTGAGGAAGGTGAGGATCGCCACGGAGGCGAAGGCCGGCTTCGACATGGGCACGATGATGGCGAAGAAGGTGCGCCAGGGGCCGGCGCCGTCGATGCGGGCGGCTTCCTCGATGCTCGGCGGGATCGAGCGGAAGAACGTGTGGAACTGGTAGACGGAGAAGGCGTTCGCGATGAACGGGAGCGCCTGGATGAAGAGCGTGTTGCGCTGGTCGTTGAACATGTAGAACAGCGGGACGGCCACCGACTCGAACGGGATCAGCATCAGCAGCAGGACGAGCGTGAAGACCGCTTCCCGGCCGCGCCACTTCAGCCGTGACAGTCCGTACGCGGCCATCGAGTTGACGAACAGGCCCCCGGTCACGACCACGAACGCCAGGAGCAGCGAGACGCCCATGAAGCGCCAGAAGTAACCGGTGCTGTCGGAGTCGAGGGCGTCGAGGACGGCGGCGTAGTTGTCGAAGGACAGGCCGGTGGGGAGGAAGCCGGACAGGCCGTCGAGGACCTGGTCGGAGGGCTTGAGACTGCCCAGGAACAGGTAGAGGACGGGCAGGGTGAAGACGAACGCGAGCACGCTGAGGACGGCGTAGTCGGCGAATCGGCGCAGCGGTGTGCGGGTCGTGGCCATGGGTCAGTCCTCGTTTCCGGGCCGGACGACGCGGCGCTGGATGAGCGTCAGGACGACGACGATCAGGAAGAAGACGACGGTGATCGCGGACGCCTGTCCGATGTTGTTCTGGTCGAAGGCGGTGGTGACGGCCTGGTACATCACGGTGCGGGTGGCGTCCTCGTCCAGGCCGCCGCCGCGGATGAGGACGTAGACCTGGTCGAAGACCCGGAAGGACAGCACCGAGGTGAGCATGGCGACGAAGACGAGGGTGCCGCGGATGCCGGGCAGGGTGACGTGGCGGAACTGCTGCCAGCGGGAGGCGCGGTCGAGCCGGGCGGCCTCGTACAGCTCGGTGGGGATCTGCTGGAGACCGGCGAGCAGGATGACCATCTGGAAGCCGACGCCCTGCCAGACGGACAGCACGATGATGGAGGCCATGGCGGTGGCGCCGTCGCCGAGCCAGTCGAAGGCGCCCCAGTTGCCGAAACTGACCGCGTCGAGCAGGGAGTTGAGCATGCCCTGGTCGCTGCGGGCGAGGATGAGCCGCCAGATCACGGCGACCAGCGCCATCGGGAAGACCACCGGCATGAAGAAGAAGGACCGGAACAGGCCGATGGCCTTGAGCTTGCGGTTGAGCAGGATCGCCAGCGCGAGGGCGAGCCCGGTCTGTACGGGGACGACGACCACGGCGAAGGTCAGGTTGTTCAGCAGGGCCCGCAGGAACGGGCCGGACATGTCGGGGTCGGCGAACAGCCGCCGGTACTGCTCCAGTCCGAAGAACGACGGCGCCAGGGGGGAGCCGAGACGCACGTTGTAGAAGGAGAGCACCACGGCGTAGCCGAAGGGGATGCCGACGAAGGCGACGAGTCCGGCGACGGCGGGCAGGGACATGAGCAGTCCGTGCAACCGGTCGCGGCTCTTTCGCGCCGGCCGCGCGGGGTTCGCGTTCTTCACGGGTGGGGCCTTCTCCGGGCCGGAGGGCGCGGCGTGCGCGGGTTCCACGGTCTTCACGGGTGGGGTCCTGTTCCCGGCGGGGGCGGGCCGACGGTCGTGTGCCCGCCCCGGCCGATGGGGCCTACTGGATCTGGTAGCCGGCGTTGTCGGAGAAGTCCTGGTCGATGGCGCGGGCGGCCTTCTCCAGCGCGCTCTTGGGGTCGGCGCCGCCGTAGATGGCGCTGAGGGCCTCGCTGAACTGGGCGGTGACCGTGGGGTATCCGGCGGTGACCGGGCGGGTGACGGTGACGCAGGACTCGGTGATGTCACTGTCGCCGCAGGGCTTGGCGAGCTGGTCGGCGAAGAGCTGGAGCGGGCCGCCCTGCCGGTAGAGGTCGCTCGCCGCGAGCGCGGACTTGGTGGCGGGCGGGGCGCCGTTGGCCTTCGTCATCGCGGTGACGTTCCGGTCGGTGAGCAGGTAGTCGAGGAAGGTGCCGGCGGCCTTGGCGTTCTTGGTGGCGGCGCCGATGCCCCAGGCCCAGGAGCCCTGGCCGGACTTGGGTCCGTTGCCGAAGTCGGGCAGCGGCATCACGACGAGGTCGTCGCCGAGGGCCTCGCTGTAGGCCGGGTACATCCAGTGGCCGACCCAGCTCAGCGCGACGCGGCCCTTGGCGAAGGCGTTGCCGTCGGTGTTGGGGTCGACGTAGGTCTTCCAGGACTGGAAGGTCTTCATCGCGGAGACCACGGCCGGGGTGTCGAGGGCGCCTTCGGCCTTGCCGCCCTTCAGCAGCGAGCCGCCGGCCGACCAGACGACGGGGGCGAAGCCGTAGGTGCCCCACTCCGTGGCGTACCCGTTGGCCTCCTGGAGGTCGAGGACCTTGCCGTCGGCGTCCTTGGCCTTGAGCGCCGCGAGCGCGTCGGTGAACTGCTCGGCGGTCCAGGCGTCGGACAGGCCGGTGGGGTACTTCACCCCGGCGGCGTCCAGCAGCTTCTTGTTGCCGTAGACGCCGAGCCCGGAGTCGTACATGCCCAGGCCGTAGTGCTTGCCGCCGATCTCGCCCTGCGCCTTGCCGGCGTCGGTGGCGTTGGCCATCGTCTGGGAGGAGACGTAGGTGTCGAGGGGGGCGAGCTTCTTGTTGTAGACGAAGTTCGCCATGGTCGGGCCGTCGAACTCCATCACGTCCGGCAGCTTGGAGGCGTCGGTGGCGGTGATGGTCTTGGTGTAGTCGTTGCCGGGGATCAGCTTCAGCTCGACCTTGACCTTGTCCTGCGAGGAGTTGAAGGACTTCACCGCGTCCTGCAACGCGGCGTCCTCGCTCTTCTGGCCCTGGTGGGCCCAGACGCTGATGGTGCCCTTGCCGCTGCCGGCCTCGGCGGAGGCGTCGGTGCCGCCCCCTCCGCCACAGGCGGCCAGCGCCGCCAGGGGAAGGGCGAGGGCCAGGCCGGTACGGGCCGTGCGGCGGTACCTTCTGCTTCGTGCGTCCATGGTGGGTGCCTCCGTGCGTCAGTGCAGGGTTGAGGGTGCGGCTGCGGGTGCTTTCCGGCGTGGGGGCGCGGGGCTGAGCGGCCCCGCCGGCTCGCGGGCGTACGGGCTTGCGGGGTTACTGGGGTCCGCGCGGGTCCGGCGGGGCGGTGGTGTCGCGCAGGACGAAGCGGATGGGCATCTGTACGTGTGCGGGCAGTTCGGCGTCGGGCTCGTCCAGCCGCCGCAGCAGCAGCCGGGCGGCCTCGGCGCCCTGTCCGGCGACCGGCTGGGCGACGGTGGTCAGCCCGATCACGTCGGCGAGTTCGTGGTCGTCGAAGCCGACGACGGAGACGTCGTCCGGCACCTTGAGCCGGTGGCGGCGCAGGGCGCGCAGCGCGCCCATCGCCATCTCGTCGGACTGGGCGAACACGGCGGTCGGCGGCCGGGAGGCGGCGAGCAGTTCGGTCATGGCCCGCTCGCCGCCGTCGACGGTGTAGTCGCCGTCCGCCTCCAGCGCCGGGTCGTGCGCGATCCCGGCGTCGGCCAGCACGTCGAGGTAGGCCCGGCGGCGGTCGACGGGGGTGGTCCAGTGCAGGGGTTCGCTGGCCCCGGAGATCATGCCGATCCTGCGGTGGCCCAGGTTCACCAGGTGCCGCACGGCGCTCTCCGCCCCGGCCCGGTCGTCGATGCCGACCACCGTGAAACCGTCCCGCGCGACGCCGACGGTGGTGGCCAGCGGCACCCCGAGGGAGCGCAGCGCGAGGGCCTCCTCCTCGTCGGGGATCAGCAGCGACAGCACGGCGTCCACCCGCTTGCGCACCGGCAACTTCGTGAAGAAGCGCTTGCGGGTCTCCGGTGAGCCCAGGTTGTACAGCAGGACGTCGTAGCCGGCGGCGCTGAACACCTTCTCGGCGGCGTCGAGCACGGTGCCGAAGAACCAGCGGCCGATGTAGGGGGCGATGACCCCGATGGTGAAGGTGCGTCCGCTGGCCAGGCTGGAGGCGGAGCGCGAGGCGGTGTAGCCGAGCTGGGCGGCGACGGCCGCGATCTGGGCCCGCACCTCGTCGGACACGCCCGTCCGGCCGCGCAGGGCGCGGGACACGGTGGACGCGGAGACTCCGGCGGCGCGGGCGACATCCGTGATGCTGACCGTCACGGCGCACTTCCTCCTGTTGGTTTCACGTCGGTGTGAGCTGGCGGTGACGAGACCGTAAACCTGCCCAGTTTGTTGCGCAAGCGTTTGCGTTCATATTTACTTGGGCCGATTCTCAAGTGAGACCTTCGCGGTCAATGATCAGCGCACGCGTTTGGGCGCTGGGAGCCGACAGGAACTGTGCATGCGATACGCCCCGCCCGGCCTCGTGGTGAACGACTTCGCCCTCCTGCGTGACGACGACGGCACGTACGCGGTGCTGCACCTTCAGGGCCCCTGGACCCCGGACTTCGACCACCTGCGGATGGAGACCTCCTACGGCCGGGCCACCTCCACCGACCTGGTCCACTGGGAGCCCGCGGGCACCGCCTTCGGCACGGGCCTGCCCGGCCGCTTCGACGAGCAGGCCGTCTGGACCATGCACCCCGTCCGGCACGGCGACGGGATGGCGATGTTCTACACGGGCGTCTCCGGCCTCACCGACGGCGGCTGGCCGCTCCAGTCGGTCGGCCTGGCCTACTCGGACCGCACCGACGGGACCGGCTGGCGCCGCCACGGCACCGCGCCGGTCGTCGAGGCCGACGCGCGCTGGTACCGCACCGGCGAGCGCATGGGCTGGCGCGATCCGTTCGTCGTCCGCGACGACGAGGGCGACGGCTGGGTCATGGCCGTCTGCGCCGCCGACGCCTCCCTCCCGGTCGAGGTCGGCGGCTGCGTCGCCTGGGCCACCTCCGACGACCTGGAGCACTGGACGGTCCACCCGCCGCTCGTCTCCCCGGGCGACGTCGACGAACTGGAGTGCCCGGTCCTGGAACGCCTCGACGACGGCAGCTGGCTGCTCCTCGGCTCCATCGGTGCCACCCGTGGCTTCGAGGCGTGGACCGCGCCCCGCCTCCGCGGGCCCTGGACCCGCCGCGGCCCGCTCGGCCCCACGGGTGCGTACGCCCCCCGGGTCATCACCGCGCCCGACGGCGCACGCGTCGTCATGCACACCACCCCCCGCCGCGTCGGCCTCACCGACACCGGCGAACGCTGCCGCGGCATGATCGCCCAGCCCAAACTCCTGGTCACCCCGCCGGACGCGGCCCCCCGCCTGGAGTGGTGGCCCGGCCTGAACGCCTGGCTGGGCGAGGAGACCGACCGGCCCACCCTGCACGCGGTCGGCGACCTCGACGTATCGGGGCCCGTGGACGTCACCCTGCGCACCACCGCCCCCGGCGGCGACCGGCCGGCCCTCACCGTGGGCTGCGACGGCAAGAACCTCTGGGTCACCGGACCCGACGGGTCACGGCTGGGCGAGACGGTCCTGACCGAACCCGCCTCCACCGTGCGGATCCTGACCGTCGGCGAGTACGTCGAGGTCTACGCCGACGGCGTCTTCGCCCTCACCACCCTGTGCTACTCCGGTCACCCCGCCCCGTGGACGGCGGTCACGGAAGGACGCGCCCGGACCGTCGCCGTCCGCCCGGTCCGCCTGCCCGACCCGCACCGCGACGACGCCTCGGCCATCTGGCCCGGCCCGCGCACGACGGGCTGACGGAGCCGGCCGGGCCGGCCGGCGTCCGAGGCGGTCCGGTGAGCCTCCCGTGTCGCCGTCGTCTCGGGCGCCACCGCCCTCGGGCTCGCCGTCTACCGCCGCCCCCGCCGCGCCCTCGCCGTTTCAGCCCGCGCGGCGGCCGGCTCTCCCCGGGGCGTCCGGGGCGCGCTCCCGGGCGCACGGCGGTTCCCCGTCGTCCTCGGGGAACCGGCAGTCGGCGCAGATGCCGGTGAGTTCGACGGTGTGCCGCACCGCCGTGTACCCGGTGTCGGACGAGATCCGGGCCGCCCACTCCTCCACGACGTCCGAGTCCACCGGGCGGCTGCGGCCGCAGGCGCGGCACAGCAGGTAGTGGCGGTGGCCCTCGGCGGGACGCGGCCGGTAGAGGCGTTCTCCGGCGTCGTCCCGTACGACGTCCACGCCGCCCGACGCCTCGAGTTCGCGCAGGGCGCGGTAGACCGTGGTCAGGCCGATCGGGTGGGCGTCGGTGAGGAGCAGGGCATGCAGTTCCTGGGCCGACACGAAGTCCTGGCGGCTCGCGAGGGCACGCAGGACGGCCCTCCGTTGCCGGGTGTTCCGGCCGCCCATGGCAGATCACCTCCGTCAGCTCGGAAAGGGCGCTCGTGCGGCCTCCGTACCGGCTACGGCAGCCCGCGCAGGGTGAGCCGGTACTCCTCGACCCGCGGCGGCCGCCGCTCGGCCGGCCCGGCGAGCATCTCGCGGTACGCGCCGGGCGGTCGGCCGCGCGGAGGCGCCGGCAGCGTGGCGGGCGCGGGCGACGTGAGGAGCCGGGTGCCGGGTCGCCAGGCGGTGGGCTCGGCCGGGTCGGCGCGGGCCCACCGCATGCGGGTGTCCGGGACGGTCGGTCATGCCGTCGCGACCGCCGGTTCGTCCGTCGGCCGCCGTGTCCCGCCCCTGCGGCGCAGGGCCCGGGGCAGCAGCCCGTGCCGGGGTGCCAGGCACCAGGTCAGGGCGAACAGGGCGGTCAGGACGCAGACGATGGAGCCGCCGGCGGCCAGGTCGTAGGTGTAGGACAAGTACAGTCCGGCCAGCGCGCCCGTGCCGCCGAACGCGGAGGCCAGCAGGGTCATCGCCCACAGCCGTTCGGTGAGCATGCGGGCCGCGGCGGCCGGGGTGATGAGCAGGGACAGCACGAGGACGTTGCCGACCGCCTCCAGGGAGAGCACGATCGTGGCGGTCACGACCGTGTAGAGGACCAGGTCCAGCCCGAGGACGGGGAGGCCGGCCGCCCGGGCGGTCTCGCGGTCGAGGCTGACGGCGACCAGTTCCTTGCTCAGCAGCAGGACCACGGCGACCAGGACCGCGCCGACGCCCGCGGCCGTCCACACGTCCTCCGGGCCGACCGCGAGCACCTGCCCGAACAGGAACGACGACAGGTCGGTGGACCAGCTGTCCTGCGTGGACACCAGCACGATGCCGAGCCCGAACGCGCAGGAGAAGAACACACCGATGACGGTGTCCTCCTTCAGGCGCCGGTTCTGCGAGACGAGCGCGATGAGCAGCGAGGTGGTCAGGCCGGCGAGCGCCCCGCCGAGGAGCAGGTTGCCCTGGAAGGCGTACGCGAGCGCGACGCCCGGGAACGCCGAGTGGGACACGGCCTCCCCGATGAACGCCATCCCGCGCAGCACGACGTACACGCCCACGACCCCGCAGACCAGCCCGGTGATCACGGCGACCGCGAACGCCCGCTGCATGAAGGGAAGCTGCCAGGGATCGGTGAGGAACTCCAGGAAGGTCACGCGGCCCTGCTTTCCCGGGTGGCGCCGATCGCCGTGTCCAGGCCGAAGGCGCGCAGCATCTGCCCGGGATCGGCGAGGAGTTCGGGGCCACCCTCGGCGACGACCGTACGGTTGAGCAGCGCCACCCGCGAGCAGGTGCGGGCGGCGGCCGCCAGGTCGTGCGTGGTCATCAGCAGGCCCTTGCCGTCGGCGGCCAGCCGGCCGAAGAGGTCGTTGAGGAGTTCCTGGGTGGGGACGTCGACACCCGTGAACGGCTCGTCCAGCAGAAGGAGCCGGGGATCGCTCGCGAGGGCCCGGGCCACCAGGACGCGCTGCCGCTGGCCGCCCGACAGCTCCCCGATGGGGCGCCGGCGCAGTCCGGTCAGGCCGACCAGCTCCAGCGCCTCGTCGACGGCCGTCCGGTCGGCGCGCCCGGCCCGCCGCAGCCGGCCGATGGAACGGGTACGGCCCGACAGCACCGCGCCCGCGATGTCGATGGGGAAGTCCCAGGCGAACTCGTGGCGCTGCGGAACGTATCCGACGAGGTGCCGGGCACGGGCGGGCGGCAGACCGTCGATCAGTACGTCACCGCTCGCGAGCGGGACCAGGCCGAGGGCGGCGCGCAGCAGGGTCGTCTTCCCCGCCCCGTTCGGACCCAGCAGGCCCAGCAGGTCACCGCGGTGCAGGGTCAGCCGCGTGTCCTGGACGGCGGTCCGGCCACCGAGGACCACGCTCACGTCCCGGGCCCGGAGCAGGGGCTGCGCGGTGCTCACGCGGGCGTCCTTCCGGCGGTACGGCTCCCGCGCCGGCGGGTGACGGCGACGACGGCCGCCCCGAGCGCGGCGAGTGCGGCCGCGGTACCACCCAGCAGCGCGGCGTTCCCGGCACCGGTCGAGGCCATGGAGCCGCCCGCGCCGGCCGGGGAGTCGCCGTCGGAGGAGGAGCCCGCCGCCGACGCGTCGTCGCCCGTGCCGGTGTCCGGGGATCCGTCGCCCGTGCCGGACGACGAGCCGCCGCCGGATCCGTCGCCGGGCTTGACGGCAGCCGGGTTCCCGTCCCCGACCACGAACGTCACGGTCTCGCTGTCGCTGACCGCCGTGCCGTCCGCGAGCCTGCCGCTCATGGCGAAGGTGAGCCGGTAGGTGCCCTGCTCGGTGAAGGCCCAGCCGCCGTGCGCGTGCGTGTTCGCCGGGATGTCGAAGGAGTCCGGCACCCCGTCCTTGCTGTTGAACAGGACGTTCGCGCCCGACATCGCGTCATAGGTGTAGAGGGCGACCGTCCCGGGACCCTTGACGCCGGTGAGGGAGAACCGCACACCGCCCCGGGTGGCGCCCGCCTCGATGTTGTCGGTGGACCAGCCGGGCCACAGCAGTCCGTCCTGCTGCACCTGGTCGAGCAGCCACACCGGATCGCCGGCCCTGCCGAGGAAGGCGAACGCGTCGCCGTCCGGCAGGGTGTTCTTCGCGGCGGGCTTGACGTGCAGGACCACGGAGGAGGGCTCGCGCCAGGTGGTCCTCCCGGAGACCGTGCCGTCCTTGACGTGGATCTGCATCCGCTTGTCGACGACCCGCGCGGCGATGTCGATGTGGCCCTCGTCGATGACTGCCCGGGTCGCGACCACATCGGCGTCCGTGGCGGCGCGGGCGGCGGCCGGGGCCGAGCCGGCGGTGGCGGCCGGAACCCTGCCGACGGCGGCGAGGAGGCTGCCCGCCTCGGGCGTCTCCACGGTGGTGGGCGTCGAGGCAGGCGGCTCGGCGGACCCGCCGGCCGGCTCCCCGTCGGTCCCCTCCGTCCCGTCGGTCCCGTCCGTCCCGTCCGCGCGTGCGACGGCCTCGTCCCCGACCAGCACCGTGTACACGGTCCCGACGGACAGCTCCCGCCCGTCGACGGTTGTGGCCTCGGCGGTGAAGACGGCCCGGTACACCCCGTCCGCGTCGAACGCCCACCGGGTGCCGCCCTCCTGGCCCACGGGCAGCTCGTAGCCGTCGGGCAGCCCGTCGGCGCTGTCGAACAGCAGCCGCTCCTGCCCGCCGTCCGCCGCCTCCGCGTACACCTTCAGCTCGCCCGGCCCGTCGAGCCCGGTCAGGGACCATCGCACGGTGTCCCGCTCGACGGCGCCCCCGGGCACGCCGGTGGTGTCCCAGCCCGGGGCCGGGGCGTCGGCCCGCAGGGCGTCGGGGACCTCGACGACGCGGGCGGACGCACCGGCCACCGCGTCCAGGCTCAGCGCCCCGTCCGTGTAACCGATCCGGCCCAGTCCGGACCCGGTGCCGCCGTCGTCCGCGGCGGCGGCACCGCTGCCCGCGAGCGTGGCCGCGAGCGCCACGGCCACCGCGACGCGTTCCCTCCGCATGCCGGTCATCAGGCGTCCCCTCCCAGGCACTTCGCGAGCTCGTTCGCGTTGTGCCGCATCATCGATACGTAGTCGTGGATCTCGTCGTCGAAGGAGTCGCCGTAGATCGTGCAGACGCCGACGCCCTCGTCCTGGGCGACCCGCTTCAGCACGTCGGCGCGGGCGGCGAGGTTCGGCTCCAGGAACACGGACGGCACCTTCTTCGCGCGGATGGTGGCGCCGAGTTCCTCCACCTCGGACGCGCTCGGTTCGCGGTTGGGCACCGGCACGACGAACCCGGCGACCTCCATGCCGTACGCCTTGGCGAGATAGCCGAAGGCGTCGTGCGTGGTGATCAGGTCGCGGTTCTCCTCCGGGACGGTCGCGAGCGTGCGGGCGACCTCCTTGTCGAGGGCGCCGAGCGTCTTCAGGTAGGCCGCGGCGTTCTTCTCGTACGTCGCCTTCCCGCCGGGGTCGGCCTTGATCAACTCGGCCTGGATGCGGCGGACGTACGCCTCCGCGTTGGCGACGTCCTCCCAGGCGTGCGGGTCGAGGTCACCGTGCACGTGCTGGCCGATGACGGCCTGCGGCAGCACCCACACCGGGTCACCGGCCCGGCCGAGGAAGGCGTACGGCTGCTCCTTCGGCACGGACTCCTTCGCCCGGTCCGGCACGTTGAGGACGACCCGGTCGGCCGGGTGCTCGGTGCGGGCGCCGCTCTTCTCCTCGTCCGCGCGGACGTACACCGTGCCGGTCTGCGCGTCGAGCGTGACGTCGGCGTGCCCGCCGTCCAGCACGGTCGCCCCCGCGGGCGCCTCGGCCGCGTCACCGACGGTGAAGGTGAAGGTGCCGCTGCCGATCTCCCCGGTCTTCCCGTCGAGGGTCTCGGTGCGGCCCTCGACCGTCAGCCGGTAGGTACCGGGCTCGCTGAAGGCCCAGTTGACGTGGGTGTGCGCCTCGGGCGGCAGGGTGAAGGAATCCTTGGCGTCGAGGCCGTCGGCGGAGTCGACGTACACCTTCGGCCGGCCGAGCGTGTCGGTGAGGTAGACGCGCAGTTCGCCCGGCCCTTCCACCTTCGTCGCGGTCGTGCGGACCTGGGAGCCGTCACCGGCGACCTCGCCCTCCACGGCCCAGCCCAGCCACAGCACGTCCAGCCCGAGGTCCTCCTCCAGCTTCATGACCGTGCCGCCGTACTGCTCCAGCTTCTCGGCGATCGCGATCTTCGGAGCGTCCTTCGGCGCGTTGGTGTGCACCATCTTCGTGATCCCCGGCTCTTCGAGGAGCAGCCCGTTGCTGAAGACGACGTCGGCCTTCGCGACCTTGGCCGCGTCGCCGGGGCTCGGCTCGTAGGAGTGCGGATCGCCGGTGCGCGGCACGATCGAGGTGACGTCGACGCGGTCGCCGCCGACCTGCTCGACCAGGTCCGCGACGATCGCCGTGGTCGCCGAGACCGTCAACGCGGCGTCCGACGACCCGGACCCCGTGCCGCCGCACCCGCTGCCCGCCGCCGTGACGAGCAGCGCGCAGGCGGTGGTGAGCGCGCTTCGCGTGGTTCCTCTGACCTGGCCCCGCATGGGGCTCCCCCTTCTTCGACGCCCCGCTGCGAGGGCGATGACACTTCCCGGCCCCCTCCGCGGGGGCCCTGACCGAGCCGCGTACGGCGGACGACCGGGATCGCCGCCGCCCGTGTCCGCCGTACGCGGAGCTCTCACCGCGCGGGACGACGACGTCGTGCCGCGATCACCGCACCTCCCCCGAGGAGCACCGTGGCCGCGGCGATCCCCGCGAGCACGGCCGCACCGGAACCGGTGGAGGCGAGCCCGCCGCCCGTGAGGGCGGCCCCGCCGCTCGACGAACCGCCGCTCATGCCGGCGGAGCCGGAGCCAGCGCCGGAGCCGGCGCCGGAGCCGGTCGCCGGGGCGGTGGCGGTCGCCGTGTCCGTCGCGTCCGGTGCGTCGGTGGCCGGCGCGGAACCCGGCACCGAGGCCGACGGCGGGGGAGACGGCGAGGCGGTGGGCGCCGCCGTCGGTTCGTCGCCCGCGCCCGGCACCACGGTCGACGGATCCACGTCGTCCCCGACGACCCAGGCGAGCGTCTCCGTGTCGCTGACCTTCGTGCCGTCGGCGAGGGTGGCGCTGACGGTGAGGGTGGTGCGGTAGACGCCCTCCGCGGCGAAGGTCCACACGAAGTGGCTGTGCCGGCCGGCGGTCAGCGCGTAGCTGTCGGGCAGCCCGTCCCCGCTGTGGAACCTGATGTCCACGGCGCCCAGCGAGTCGGGGTTGAACATCGCGACCGCGCCCGGCCCCTGCACCTTGTCGAGCCGGTACGTGATCGGCCCGTCGACGTCGGCGGCGCGGTACTCCTCGGTGTTCCAGCCGGGCCAGACCAGACCGTCCACCTGGCTCTCCGGCAGCCACCACACGGGAGCCCCGACCGTGCCGAGGAAGCCGAACCCCTCCGTGATCCTCCGCAGCGCCGCGGGCTTCACGTGCAGGACGGTCCGGCCGGGCTCGTACCACTGGTACGACTGCGAGGTGCCCTGCTTGACCTGGAACTGGAGCTTCCCGCCCACCGGCCGGGCGGCCAGGTCGAGGTGCCCGTTGCCGATGACGTGCGCGGGCGGCGGGGAGGCGGCCGGTGGCGTACTGCCCGAGGCGCTCGCCGGGTCCGACGGGCCGCCGGGCGCGGGGCTGGTGCCGTCGCCCGGGAGCACGCCGGCCGGGTCGACGTCGTCGCCGACGACCACGGCGAGGGTCTCGGTGTCGCTGACGCCGCCGCCGGTCACCGTGAAGGTGAGCCGGTAGACGCCCTCGGCGTCGAACATCCAGGTCGGCGTGTGCCGCTGGGCGCCGCCGTCGAGGGTGAAGGCACGCGGCGCGGGATCGGCGCCGCCGAGATACATGACCGGCGGCTCGTCGTTGTTCTCCATGGCGAACGTGTACGTGGCCATGCCGAAGACGGCGGGCCCGTCGAACGCCGAGAGCCGCACCTCCGTCTCACCGCCCGCCTCGGAGCCGTTCCAGCCCGGCTCGAGGGCGAAGAGGTCGTCCGCCGTCTGGCCGTTGAGCTGCCAGGTGTCGTGACTGACCAGACCGAAGGCCTCGGCGAGCGGGGACGGAGTGTGTTGCAGCGTCGACGGTGTGACGTGCAGGACCACCTCGGACGGCTCGCGCACCACCGGCGCGTCCCCGCTCCGGTCGTCGATCTGCAACTGGAGCCTGCCGTCGACCGGCCGGGGAGTGAGGTCCACCTCGCCCTCGTCGAGGACGACGGCACCGCCGGCGGCGCGGGCCGACCCGCTGCCGCCGGCGACCAGCCCTGCCGCGCCCGTGAGCACCGCGGTCGCCGCGATGACGGCCGCCGTCGTGACGGCCCGGCCTCTGCGCGTCAGGGTCGTCATCACGAGCTGACGACGACGGTGTACGTCTCGGTGGCGGACTCGGTGACGCCGCCGACCGTGCCCTGGACACGGAAGGTCAGCCGGTAGGTGCCGGCCTCCTCGAAGGCCCAGTTGGCGTGGTTGTGGGTGGCGACGCCGAAGGAGCGGGACTTGAAGGTGGTGATGGCGGTGTTGGAGTCGAACCAGCGGCTGCCGCTGCCGGCGTAGATGCTGAAGTCCTCGGTGGCGGCGCCGTTCCGGGTGGCGCCGACGAGGGTGTAGGTGACGGTGTTGTTGGCGAAGACGCCGGTGGTGAGGTGCTCGGTGGAGATGCCGGGGAACAGGACGCCGGCCGCGTCGGCCTCGGTCTCGGTGTCCGGCAGCAGCCAGATCTGGCTGCCCGAGCCGAGGAAGCCGAAGCCGGGGTTGGCGACCTTGGCGGCGGCCGGCACGGACAGGGTCACGTCGGCCGGTTCGTACTCGGTCTCGCTCTCCTCGTCGTGGACGTGCAGGTGCAGGTCGGCGCCGTCCCATTCGGCGTCGAGCACGTCGACGTGGCCGCTGCCGAGCGTCGTCGCGGCGAGGGCCGGGGTGGCGGCGAGGCCGGCCACGGCGAGCGCGGCGGCGAGGGAGCCGGAGACGGTCAGGGCGCGGGTGAAGGCACGCAAGATGATCCCCCCAGGATCAGAAGGCGCACGCACTTGAGCGTGCGCAGACAAGTCACATGGTAATCATTTTCAAAAAGGGTTGGCAACGGTTGTGTGTGACCTGTGGGGGCGGGGACGGCGGCGACAAGGAGGGGGCGACGTCTCCGAAGACGACACCACCGCCCGGCGGAAGGCCGGGCGGTGGTGTCGAGGAGGGGTGGTGGCGCTGCTCCTGGGGCCGGGTTGCCGGCAGGGTCAGGGGCGCTACTCCTGAGCGTGCCGGATGGCGTCCAGCACGATGTGGGCCACGTGGTCGTCGGCGAGGGTGTACCGGGTCTCGCGCGCCTGGCGCCGGGCGGTGACGATCCGGGAGGTGCGCAGCACCCTCAGGTGCTGGGAGACCAGCGGTTGGCTCACGCCCAGAGCGGCCACGAGTTCATGGACGTACTTCCCGCCGTCGGCCAGCTCGCGCACGATACCCAGCCGCACGGGCGAGGCCAGGGCGCGCAGCAGCTCGCTGGCCGCCTGGAGATCCGCGGGGGGCTCGTCGGCCGGGGGAGGGGAAGTCATTGCCATATGCAGACATTAGCATATGACAATGGTTCCGGACCGTCGGGCGAGGACCGGACGGGCCTGCCCGGGCGAGGCCCGAGCGGGGCCTCGGCCGCCGCCCCCTCCCCTGTGACCTCAGTGGTCGTCCCAGTGCCCGTCGTGGGAGGCGTGACGGTGGCCGTCGTGCACGTAGTCGGTGTGGTCGTCGTGCGGTACGGCCACATGCCCGCAGCCGTCGCCGTGCTGGTGGTCGTGCCCGTCGTGGACGGCGTGGCCGGAGGTGGCGCACTCGTCGACGTGGTCCGCGTGCGCGCGGTGGATGTGCCCGTCGTGGGCGTAGTCGGTGTGGTCGCCGTGCGGAATGGCGACGTGGCCGCAGCCCTCGCCGTGGGTGTGCGTGTGGGCGTCGTGGGTGCGGTGTTCGGTGGCGCTGCTCATGGGGGCTCCTTGCTCGTGCCGGTGGCTGCCCGTGCTGTCGCCGGGGCCGGGCCGATGTATGGCGACATTAACATATAGCGATTGCTGCATACGTTGCCTGAGTCGCCCGCCAGTGGTGATGGCTGCTCCGATCCTCCGCGACGGAAGGCCATCACCGGACCAAGCGGTGGCAATGGCTTGGGGAAGGAGGCCGTACGGCAAGGGCGGGCGTAGGGCGAGGCGGGCGTGCGGCAAGAACGGGCGTACGGCAAGGCGGGCGTACGGCGAGGGCGGGCGTTCGGCGAGGGCGGGCGTTCGGCAAGGCGGGCGTACGGCGAGAACGGGCGTGCGGCAAGGGTGTGGCGGCGGTGCTGCGACGGGCGGGGGCTGCGGTCGGAGTGGCGCGGTCATCGCCGTCTCCTGCCGGGGCTACGGCACGTCAGCCGGCCGTCACGGCCGGACGCTGGGAAGGGCGTCAAGGCGCCGACGCCCTCGATGTGCCCTGGCCGCCGGACGGCCCGACCCCGCACATGACGAGGGCGGAGCCCGAAAGCCCCGCCCGCATCCCACAACACCTCGGCTCAGGGCCACACCAGGCAATACGGCTGGTGCCCCGCCTCATGCAGTCGGTGCGAGAAGTCCTGCCACTCGTGCAGCAGCTGGTACACGTTGAACGCGTCCCGGGGTCCGCCCCGGTCCGGGACGGTCGACCAGATGAACGCCGCCGCGCCGACCGCCTCCTCGCCGATGTCGCGGAGGGGGTCGACCACCGTCATCGGGAGCTTCACGACCGCGTAGTCGGGGTGCAGGACCACGAGTTCCAGCGGCGGCACCTTGTGCAGGGGGACGCCCTCGATGCCCGTCAGGACCATCGCCGCCATGGTCTCCGGCTTGATCTTGGTGAACATGCCGTTCATGCCGAGCTCGTCGCCGCCGAGTTCCTCGGGGCGCATCGAGATCGGGACGCGGGCCGCGGTCGCACCGTCCGGCGCGCCGAAGTACTTGTACGTCACCCCCACCCGACCACCATTCCTGCTCCCCTCCCGGAGGCGATCCGCCCGGCGGTCCAACCGCCGGTCGATCGGCTCGGGCTCACTCGGTACGCCCTGTGCCTGACGTGCTTCGGTACTCTCTGCCGCTGCCTCCGCGTCGCGCCGGTGCCTTCCCCGCCGGGCACGTCGAGGACCCAGGTCATCAGTCCCCTCACCCAGTCCGCCACCGCGATGCATATCTCCACCCGACTGCTTTTCTAGGACGCTTGGCCCCCGCCGCGCAACCCGATCATCGTGTCAGTGACCTCCCCCACGGCCGCCCGCCGAAACGTGCGTTGAAACACCTGCCCGCAGGATCTTCGCAGCCCTTCGCCACATCGTCGCTGTGAGCCGCGTCCACAGGGGCCAGTTTCGCAGATGGCGGACGGACGGCAGCGGCCGTCCGGTCGGCGTGGCCCCCGGCCACGGGCCGGGGGCCATGGCCCCGCTGCCCGCTACCCGCCCTGGCCTACCCTGAGGATGTCACTGGCAACCGGAGCCCCAGAAGTCGGAGAAGGTCGGAGTAGTCGCAGGTCATGAGCGAAATGCCCTATTCATACGATGCGCCTGTCTCGCAGGCCCTGTTCGACCGGGCGGCCGCCGTCACGCCGGGCGGCGTGAACTCCCCGGTGCGTGCCTTCCGTGCCGTGGGTGGTACGCCCCGGTTCATGGTGTCCGGCAGCGGTCCGTACCTGACGGACGCCGATGGGCGGGAGTACGTCGATCTGGTCTGCTCCTGGGGCCCCATGATCCTCGGGCACTCGCACCCCGAGGTCATCGCCGCGGTGCGGGACGCCGTCGCCCGCGGTACCTCCTTCGGCACGCCCGGTGAGGGCGAGGTCGCGCTCGCCGAGGAGATGGTGGCGCGGATCGAGCCCCTGGAGCAGGTGCGGCTCGTCTCCAGCGGGACCGAGGCCACCATGTCCGCCATCCGCCTGGCCCGCGGGTTCACCCGGCGCACCAAGGTGATCAAGTTCGCCGGGTGTTACCACGGGCACGTCGACTCGCTGCTCGCCTCGGCGGGCAGTGGCGTGGCCACCTTCGCGTTGCCGGACACCCCCGGTGTCACCGGCGCGCAGGCCGGCGACACGATCGTGCTGCCGTACAACGACCTCGAGGCCGTGCAGGAGGCCTTCCACCGGCATCCCGGTGAGATCGCCTGTGTCATCACCGAGGCGTCGCCCGGGAACATGGGCGTGGTGCCTCCGATGCCCGGGTTCAACCAGGGGCTCAAGGACGCCTGCGCGAACAACGGCGCCCTCTACATCTCCGACGAGGTCATGACCGGTTTCCGGACCAGCCGCGCCGGGTGGTACGGCATCGACGGGGTCAGGCCGGACCTGATGACCTTCGGCAAGGTGATGGGGGGCGGCTTCCCGGCCGCCGCCTTCGGCGGCCGTGCCGACGTCATGGCGCACCTCGCGCCCGCCGGGCCCGTCTACCAGGCCGGCACCCTCTCCGGGAACCCGGTCGCCACCGCCGCCGGCCTCGCCCAGCTCCGTCTCCTCGACGACGCCGCCTACGCCAAGGTCAACACCGCGTCCGAGCGGATCCAGGCGCTGGTGTCGGAGGCGCTGTCGAAGGAGGGCGTCGCGCACACGCTCCAGAGCGCCTCCAACATGTTCTCCGTCTTCTTCACGGACCGCGCGGTGCGTGACTACGAGGACGCCAAGGCGCAGGAGTCCTTCCGCTTCACCGCGTTCTTCCACTCGCTGCTGGCGAACGGCGTCTACCTGCCGCCCTCGTCCTTCGAGTCCTGGTTCGTGTCCACGGCCCACGACGACCGGGCCATCCAGCGGATCGCCGACGCCCTCCCGGCGGCGGCCCGAGCGGCGGCGGAGGCCACGGCGGCATGAGCGGCAACAGCAGCGACATCACCGTCGTCCACCTCATGCGGCACGGTGAGGTGGCCAACCCGGACGGCATCCTCTACGGCCGTCTCGCCGGCTACCACCTCTCCGAGCTCGGCCGGCGGATGGCCGAGCGGGTCGCCGACCACCTCGCCTCCCGGGACGTCACCCACGTCGGCGCCTCCCCGCTGGAGCGGGCGCAGGAGACGGCGGCCCCGATCGCCAAGGCGCACGGCCTGGACCTCGCCACCGACGCGCGGCTCATCGAGGCCGACAACGTCTTCCAGGGGAAGACCTTCGGGGTCGGGGACGGGGCGCTGCGCCGGCCCGAGAACTGGCGGCATCTCGTCAACCCGTTCAGGCCGTCCTGGGGTGAGCCGTACGTCGACCAGGTGGTGCGCATGATGGGCGCGCTGAACGCCGCGAAGGACCAGGCGCGGGGCCACGAGGCCGTGCTCGTCAGTCATCAGCTGCCGATCTGGATCGTGCGGTCCTACGTCGAGCGCCGGCGGCTGTGGCACGACCCGCGCAAGCGGCAGTGCACGCTCGCCTCCCTGACGACGTTCACGTACCAGGGCGACACGATCGTCTCCGTCGGCTACTCCGAGCCGGCCCTCGACCTCGTGCCGGAACACCTCCGCGCCGGCGCCAAGCCGGTGCAGGGCAAGGGCAAGGCCTACGGGGCGTAGGCCTCGCGGGCCCCGGACGGCGGGCTGCGGGCGTCATGGCTCGATCCTTGCCTCTGTTACGGAATCCGTAAGAATCGGCGGAACCTCCCCGTTGGTCCCGTGCTCTGAGTGGGTGACCACCAGAGCACGTGACGAACGGAGATGCCATGCGCACTCTCACCCGACGGGGAGCCCTCGGACTCGGGGCCGCGGCCGCGGCCACGGCCGGACTCGCAGGATGTGCCGACCTCTCCTCGTCAGAGGGGTCGAAGCGCACACCGGGTTCCGGGAAGAATCGTTCCGCCAGTCCCCAGGGCAGTCCCAGGGCCACCGCACGCCCCCTCGGGGACGGCTCCACCTCCTTCACCGGCAAGCAGCCCCACCAGCCCGCCGCGCCGGAGCCGCTGGAGCCCGGCCTGGAACCGCCGCAGTTCGTCGTCTTCTCCTGGGACGGAGCGGGCGAGGTCGGCAACGGCCTCTTCACCCGCTTCCTGGACCTCGCCAAGGAGCACGGCGCGTCCATGACCTTCTTCCTCTCCGGGCTCTACCTCCTGCCCGAGTCGAAGAAGCGCCTGTACGACCCGCCCAACAACCCGCGCGGCGCCTCCGACATCGGCTACCTCACCGACGCGCACATCAAGGACACGCTCGAGGGCGTCCGCCGCGCCTGGCTCGAAGGGCACGAGATCGGGACGCACTTCAACGGGCACTTCTGCGGTGAGGGCCGCGGCTCGGTCGCCCACTGGACCCCGCGGCAGTGGCGCAGCGAGATCGACCAGGCCAAGTCCTTCGTGAAGGAGTGGCGGACCAACACCGGGTGGACCGACCTGCCCTCCCTCCCGTTCGACTACGACAAGGAACTGGTCGGCGGCCGTACGCCCTGTCTGCTCGGGCAGGACAACCTGCTGCCCACCGCCCGGGCCCTGGGCTGGCGCTACGACGCCTCGTCGCCCGGCGGCCGCCAGGTCTGGCCCCAGAAGAAGCAGGGCATATGGGACCTTCCGCTCCAGCAGATACCTTTCCCCGGTCGTGGCTTCGAGGTCCTCGCCATGGACTACAACATGCTCGCCAACCAGTCGGTCAACTCGACCAACGCGCCCGCGCACAACCATCCGGGCTGGCGCGAGCAGGCGACCGGGGCGTACATCCAGGGATTCAAGCGGGCATACGAGACAAACCGCGCACCCCTCTTCATCGGCAACCACTTCGAGCAGTGGAACGGCGGCATCTACATGGACGCCGTCGAGCGGGCCTTCCAGCACATCGCGCGCGAGAAGGAGAAGGGCGGGGACGTGCGGCTCGTCTCCTTCCGGCAGTTCACCGACTGGATCGACGTGCAGAAGCCCGAGGTGCTCGCCAGGCTGCGCACCCTGGAGGTCGGGCAGCAGCCGGCCGGTGGCTGGAAGTCCTTCCTGGGGGAGACCGCGACCGCGTCCCCAAGCACCGCCTGAAATGCGGATTTCCCCCCGCAAGGGGGGTGCGCAAGATCCCCAGAACGGGCATGCGAAACTTTTCACATGAGTGCCGCCCGTCTGACGACCGCCGCCGGTGCCGCGGTTGCCGCGCTGCTGCTGTCCGCCTGTACCTCCGGAGGTCTCTCCGGCGGTGGCGGTGACACCAACTTCATCATGGGCAAGGACGGCATCTCCACCGTCGAGAAGGGCAAGCGCGATCCGGCCCCCGACCTGTCCGGCAAGACCCTCGAGGACAAGCAGCTGGCGGTCTCCTCCTTCAAGGGCAAGGTCGTCGTCCTGAACGTGTGGGGTTCCTGGTGCGCCCCCTGCCGCGCCGAGGCCCCGAACTTCCAGAAGGTCTCCACGGACCTCGCGTCGCAGGGCGTGCAGTTCGTCGGCATCAACGTCGCCGACGCCCAGGTCAAGAGCGCACTCGCCTTCGAGAAGCAGTACGGCGTCACCTACCCCAGCCTGTACGACCCGAGCAGCAAGCTGATGCTCCGCTTCGAGAAGGGCACGCTCAACCCACAGGCGATCCCCTCCACGCTCGTCCTCGACCGGGACGGGAAGATCGCGGCCCGCTCCCTGGCCGCGCTCAGCGAGGAGAAGCTGCGCTCCATGATCGCCCCGGTCCTGGCGGAGAAGTGACGTGAGCGCGGTCACCACGCTCGCCGCGGAGGGCTACAACGGCACGGTGCTCAACGGCGCCCTGCTGGTCGCCCTGCCCATCGCGCTGCTCGGCGGGCTCGTCTCCTTCTTCTCCCCGTGCGTCCTGCCGCTGGTCCCCGGCTACCTCTCCTACGTCACCGGGGTCACCGGCACCGATCTGGCCGAGGCCCGGCGCGGCCGGATGATCGCGGGCGCCTCGCTGTTCGTGGCGGGCTTCACCGCCGTGTTCGTCTCCGGCGGGGCCCTGTTCGGCTACTTCGGGGCGACGCTCCAGGAGCAGCAGGGCGTCCTGTCCAAGGTGCTGGGTGCGCTCATGATCCTCATGGGCGTGTTCTTCATGGGGCTGATGCCGTGGATGACCCAGCGGGAGTTCCGCCTCCACCGAAAGCCCGTGGCCGGACTGGTCGGCGCCCCCCTGCTCGGCGCGCTCTTCGGCGTCGGCTGGACGCCCTGCATCGGTCCGACCCTCGCCTCCGTGCTCGCCCTGTCCTCGCAGCAGTCGAGCGCGGGCCGCGGTGCCGTACTGACCGTCGCCTACTGCCTCGGCCTCGGTGTGCCGTTCGTGCTGGCCGCGGTCGCCTTCCGCAAGGCGCTCGGCGCCTTCGGCTGGGTCAAGCGCCACTATGTCTGGGTGATGCGGATCGGCGGCACGATGATGATCGTCACCGGCCTGCTGCTGCTGACCGGTGCCTGGGACAGCCTCGTACAGGACATGCAGTCCTGGTCCGCCGGATTCACCGTGGGGATCTGATCCATGAGCAAGACCACTACGACCGGTGCGCCGACCGGTGACACCCCGGCCGCCGCCCCCGACGACCAGGACCTCGGCGCCGCCGGCTCCCAGCTGTCCACGGCGCCCGCGGACACCCTGGCGAGCGGGCCCGCCCTCGGCGTGACCGGCTGGGCCCGCTGGTTCTGGCGGCAGCTGACCTCCATGCGGGTGGCCCTGCTGCTCCTGCTGCTGCTGGCGCTCGGAGCCATCCCCGGCTCGCTGATCCCGCAGACCGGCCAGGACGCCACCAAGGTCGCCGACTTCGAGAAGAACCACCCGACCCTCGCGCCGATCTACGACAAGCTCGGCCTCTTCCACGTCTACGGCTCGGTGTGGTTCTCCGCGATCTACATCCTGCTGTTCGTCTCCCTCATCGGCTGCATCGTGCCCCGCACCTGGCAGTTCGTGGGCCAGCTGCGCGGCCGTCCGCCGGGTGCGCCCAAGCGGCTGACCCGGCTGCCCGCGCACACCACGTGGCGTACCGAGGCCGAGCCGGAGCAGGTGCGCGAGGCCGCGCTGGCGTTGCTGAAGAAGCGCCGCTTCCGCGCCCACCTGGCCGGTGACGCCGTCGCCGCCGAGAAGGGCTATCTGCGCGAGGTCGGCAACCTCGCCTTCCACATCGCCCTCATCGTGATGCTGGTCGCCTTCGCCTGGGGCCAGCTCTTCAAGTCCGAGGGCAACAAGCTCCTCGTCGAGGGCAACGGTTTCTCCAACACGCTGATCTCGTACGACGACTTCAAGTCCGGCAACCTCTTCTCCGCCGACGACCTGACGCCGTTCAGCTTCAGCCTGGACGACTTCACCGGCACCTACGAGGCCTCCGGCCCCAACAAGGGCACCCCGCGCACCTACCAGGCCGCCCTCACCTACTCCAAGGGCGCCTACGGCAAGGACGAGAAGACCGTCGTCAAGGTCAACCACCCCCTGGAGATCGGCGACTCGAAGGTCTACCTCACGGCCCACGGTTACGCCCCCGTCGTCACCGTCCGGGACGGCAAGGGCGAGGTCGTGTTCCACGACGCCGTCCCGCTGCTGCCGCTGGACTCCAACGTCACCTCCTCCGGCGTGATCAAGGTCCTCGACGGCTACAGGAACGCCAAGGGCGTCACCGAACAGCTCGGCTTCCAGGCCTTCTTCCTGCCCTCCTACACTCCGGGCAACGAGGTGTCCTCCACCTTCCCCGCGCTGCTGAACCCGATGCTGAACCTGGAGCCGTACCACGGCGACCTCGGCGTCAACTCGGGCATCCCGCAGAGCGTGTACCAGCTGGACAAGACCCACATGAAGGACTTCAAGGACGCCAAGGGCCTCCAGCTGCGGGACAACCTCCAGCCGGGTGAGACGCTGACGCTTCCGGGCGGCGCCGGCTCGATCACCTACGAGGGCACCAAGGAGTGGGCGAACTTCCAGATCACGCAGCAGCCCGGCAGCGGCTGGGCGCTCGCCGGTGCCCTCACCGCGATCTTCGGTCTGGCCGCCTCCCTGTTCATCCAGCGCCGCCGGGTGTGGGTGCGGGCGGTACGGGGCGCCGACGGCGTGACGGTCGTCGAGATGGCCGGGCTGGGCCGCAGCGAGTCCGCCAAGGTGCCCGAGGAACTCGGCGACCTCGCCGGCATCCTCTACGACCAGGCCCCCGGGGCACCCGATCCCGAGGACGACCCTTCCGAATCCCCCGACCCCCAAGCCGTACCTGCCGAAGGGGCTGAGAAGTGACTCTCGCCGCCGCAACCGAGTTGGCCGCCGCCACCAACGAGAACCTCGCGAACATCAGCAACACGCTGATCTACTCCGCGATGGCCGTCTACACCCTGGCCTTCTTCGCGTACATCGCCGAATGGCTCTTCGGCAGCCGCAGCAAGGTCGGCCGCACCGCCGCCGCGCTCACCGCGGAGGCGACGCACACGGGCAAGGCCCCGGCCGTCACCGTCAAGAAGAACGGCGGCACCGCCGTCCTGGAGCGCCCGCGGGTCGTCGTACGCTCCGCGTCCGGCGCGCGGGACGTGCCCGACGGGCCGGGCGCGCACGGCGGGGACGAGCAGGGCGACCTGTACGGCCGGATCGCCATCTCCCTCACGGTGCTCGCCTTCCTGGTCGAACTGGGCGGCGTGATCGCCCGAGCGGCCTCGGTGGAGCGGGCCCCCTGGGGCAACATGTACGAGTTCAACATCACCTTCTCCACGGTGGCCGTCGGCGTCTACCTGGGCCTGCTCGCGCTGAAGAAGAACGTGCGCTGGCTCGGCCTGTTCCTGACCACCACGGTCCTGCTCGACCTGGGCCTCGCGGTCACCGTCCTCTACACGGCGAGCGACCAGCTGGTCCCGGCCCTGCACTCGTACTGGCTGTACATCCACGTCTCCACCGCGATCTTCTGCGGCGCGGTGTTCTACGTCGGCGCGGTCGCCACGATCCTGTACCTGTTCAAGGACTCCTATGAGAACAAGCTCGCGGCCGGCGGCAGGCCCGGCAGGTTCGCGAACTCGGTCCTGGACCGCCTGCCCGCGTCGGCCTCGCTCGACAAGTTCGCCTACCGCGTGAACGCGGCCGTCTTCCCGCTGTGGACGTTCACGATCATCGCGGGCGCGATCTGGGCGGGCGACGCCTGGGGCCGCTACTGGGGCTGGGACCCCAAGGAGACCTGGTCCTTCATCACCTGGGTCGCCTACGCCTGCTACCTGCACGCCCGCGCCACGGCCGGCTGGAAGGGCCGCAAGGCCGCGTGGCTCGCCCTGATCGCCTTCGGCTGCTGGCTGTTCAACTACTACGGCGTCAACATCTTCGTCTCCGGCAAGCACTCGTACGCGGGCGTGTGACCCCACGCACGGAAGGCCGGTTCCCGTGGCTCGGGTCACGGGAACCGGCCTTTGCCGTGCGACAGGGGGACCGCCCGACGAGCCCGACGGCGGAGCCGTGCCGGCCGGCGGCGTCCGTAACGGGTGCGCGAGCCCTGGCCAGGGGTCAGGCTGGTGTCATGACCGGTTCTGTCGAACAGGGCACCAGCCAGACCCACGGGAACACGCACATCCTGCACTTGCTGGTGCGGCTCCCCCGGCCCATGGAGACGGTCTGGCCGGCGGTCGCCACCGCGGACGGGCTCGGGGCCTGGTGGGCGGCCGTCGACGTCCTCGAACCCCGGCTCGGCGGACTGGTCGCCCTGCGCGGTGTGGGGAGCGGGCAGGTCACCGCCTGGGACGTGGACCGCGTGGCCGAGTACACCGTGGAGGGCGGTGGCCGTATCCGCTTCCATTTGGAGCGGGACGGGGAAACCGGCACCGTCCTGCGTTTCACGCACGAATTCCAGGGCGAGGGGGAGACGGAACCGCGCTGGCGGGCCCGATTCGAATCGCTCGTCGAGTGGCTGAAATAGCCAGGGCGGACCACCCGGAATGGAAACCGGGTGATCCGCCCTGGCGGAATTCGTCGTTACGACGTGACCCCGTAGACGTTGGAGCACGTCAGCCCGGCGCTGTTGTTGCCGATGCAGACCCAGAAGTTGTAGGACCTGTCCTCGGGGAGGTCTCCGCCCACGTTCCTCGTGAACGGGGAGCTGTACCCGAACGTGCCGGCCTCGCGGACGGGGCTCGTGCCCAGGTAGGCGCCGATGCCGTAGCCGTCGGCCAGGGAGTCGTGCGCCGTGAGGGTGTCCCCGTTCGCCGTCCACTTCCCGTATCCGGCGTACCGGTCGTTGAGGTAGATGTCGATCTCGCGCGAACCGTCGCTCAGCTTCGGTCCGACGTCGAAGCGGACCCCGGAGGGTCCGGCGGCGGCGGTTCCGGCGCCGATGGAAAGGACCAGCCCGGCCGTGGCGACGACGGTTCCCAGAATCTGTGCGGACTTCCTGCCCAGAGAAATCTTCATTCCCACCCGTTTCGTATGAAGGTTTTGGTCGTCCATGATCATAATCGAACTCGCAGCCGAGCGCCAAGGAATATTACGGGTCGGCAAATCGGGCCAAAGGGTGAATTGGGGGGAATGTGCGGGAATGCTGAGTCGACCGCCTAGGAGGACGGCGGCAGACACTCCTTTTCCGGCGGTTTCCCCTCCGGCCAGGCGATCCGCACGAAACGGGAACCGCCGTCGGCGTGCAGCTCCACGATCGGCACGGCCTTGTCGTACGGGTTGCCGTGCGCGTCCAGACAGATCCAGCCGCTCGCCCCGTTCACCCGCAGCGAGCCCTTGACCTGCGGCCACTGGAGGCCGACGTCCGCGAGGGGCGGGGCGGTCCCACCCGGCGGCGTGGCCTCGCGGATGCCGTGGATCGCCAGCCGCAGGGCGTCGTACGCGATGATCAGCTGGCCGTCCTCCAGGCCGGTCGAGCCGATCGGGCCGACCGGCGCGCGCGTGCCGCGGGCCAGCAGGTCGGTCAGCGCCCGCGCGTCCGCCGCCGAACCGCCGGGCGTCCCGGCGGGGGCCGTCGTCCAGGCGTCCGGGTGGGCGAGGGCGGTGTAGCGGACGGACAGGTTGTGGGTGAGGGCGGTGCGGTCCAGCTTCTTGTCGCCGGCCAGGTACGAGCCCTCGTCGCCGGTCAGCAGCGTGAACCTGCGGTCCTGGCAGCCGCGGGTGCCCAGCGCGTTGATGAACTGCCGCAGCTGCGTGTGGCGGCCCGCGAACAGGATCGTGTCCGTCTCCGGCGAGGTGTCGCACACCAGGTGCGTGATCTGCCGGAACGTGTTCGCGGTCGTCCCCTCCCGGGTGCGGTCGGCGGGTGGCGTGAACGGCTGCGGCTCGTACGGCGACCCCTTGATCAGCCCCGCGAACGACGTCTGGAGCGTCCGCGTGTACGGATCGCCCGGCTTGTCGTACACCAGCAGCGCCCGCCCCGCGCTCACCTTCGCGAACGACGCCAGGGCGCGCGCCTCGTCGGTGTTGGTGGGCGAGACCCGGGCCAGCCCCGGGAAGGGGTCCCGGCCGCCCTGTCCGTTGGCGAGGTCGTCGGCGGTGATGGAGGCGCCGACCACCGGGATGCCCCGCCGGGTCAGCTCCGCCACGGCCTTCTTGTTGTTGTCGGTGCTCATGCCGACCCCGACGACCGCCCGCAGCCGGTCGGCGCCCTCGGCCATCCGCTCCAACCGGTCCACCAGCGGCTCCCAGTGCTCGCTGGTGGCACCGGGGTTGGCGAGCACCAGCCGGATCGCCGGGGCCTGCCCGTTGGAGGTGTGGTTGGCCTGCCACTGCGCCAGATAGGCGCCCTGCACCTCGTGCAGGATGTCGCTGAGGGTGGAGGGGGTGGTGGCGGTGTACGGCAGCATCAGCGCCACCGTCACGTAACTCCCCTTCTTCAGCCGGTCGTTCTCCCGGTCGATCGCCCGCACCGCCTCGCGCAGCCGCGGCCGTCCGAAGTCGTACGCCGTCGAGGTCACGCCCACGCACTCGTCGCTGCCCTCGGGCCGGGCCACCCCCGGGGCGCAGGAGCGGTTCTCCTGGGTGAACGCCCGCACCGCGAAGACCAGCCCGGTGACCAGGGCCGCCGTCACCAGCAGCGCGAGGTAGCGGTAGAGGCGGATCTCCCAGATCTCCCGCAGCCACCGCACGAACGGGCTTCTCACCCCCGCGCCACCGCCACCGCCATCGCTCGCCATCACGCCTCCCCGTCCCCGTCGTCGGATCCGTCGTCGGCCGGTGTGCGCAGGGGGCGGCCGGCGCGCGCGTCCCGGGGCCAGGCCCGGGACGTCGCGAACAGCAGCGCGCCCCCGGCGGGCCGCAGGTCGGACAGTTGCAGCAGCTCGAACTCCAGCCGCCCGCACACCTTCGGGTCGGGCAGCACCAGCGGGTCGGTGACCTGCCAGACCGCGTGCAGCAGCCGCCGTACCCGCAGGTGCAGGAAGGCGTCCGCGCCCTCCGGCGGCTCGTGCGCGGCGTCCGTACGGCCCAGCGCGACCGCCGTCCGGTGGTCGTCGTGGCCGGCCGCGTCCCGGCCCTCGTCGTCGTGCGCGGGGAAGCAGGGCGCCGACGCCAGGAAGCACAGGGTGTCCAGCCAGGCGCGGGTGTCGAGCGTGAGGAAGGTGTCGCGCAGGTGGGCGACGGCGTTCGCGGTGTGTCCGAGGGCCAGTTCGTGGGAGAGCCGGTAGCGGGCGCGGGCCGGGTCGGCGTCGTGCTCGCCGTCGGGCTCCGCGTAGTGCCGGATCAGCGTCTCGTGCACCTCGCGCCAGCCGCTGTGGTCGGCGTCCCGGTGGTACAGCCGCAGCAGCAGCAGCGTGCGCACGAACGGGTCGCCCACGAAGTGGCCCGGCACGGCCGGCAGCCCCTCCTCGGCGAGCCGCACCCGCAGCGACCGTACGCCCGAGGAGCCGAAGTCGTCCGGGAGGTGGGCGGCGGCGAGCGCCACCGCGGAGTCGTGGTCGTGGGCCGCGGCCAGCACGGTCAGCTCCTCGAGCCGGTCGACCGGGACCAGACGGCGCAGCAGCTCGCCGTAGACCGGCTGGTCGTCGGTCTGGCCCTCCTCCAGCCGGATCCCGGCGGTCAGCAGCCGGCCCAGGGACGCCGCCCGGCCCGGGTGCCGGCGCGCCGCGGTGGACACCAGGACGATGCCGAGCGGGTTCCCGCCGGTCAGCCGGTGCGTGGCCTGCGGCAGCCGGGGCGGGATCTCGATGTCGTCGCAGACCGCGCCCATCATGTGCAGGGTGTCGTCCGGGGACAGCGGCGGCAGCGTCACCAGCAGCGCCCGTGAGGACGGCGCACTCCCCGGCTCCCACTCGGTGGCCCGCGCCACCTCCGGCAGCGCCCGCCGTACGGCGTCCGCCAGCGCCGGATGGCCGGTCCCGCGGACGGTGGCCACGCACACCACCTGGTCGGCCGTCCCCTCGGCCCGGTCGCGCAGCACCGCGTCCAGCAGCCCGGGACCCGGACCGCTGCCCGCGTTGTCCAGCAGGACGACCGGCCGGCCCAGCCGCCGCAGATGCGAGCCCAGCCCCGCGTACGCCTCCGCCAGGTCGGCGATCAGCGCCCGCACCAGCCAGCGCTCGGCGTGCTCGCGCGAGGTGCCGCCGGCCCGGAAGTTCCCTGCGAGCAGCAGCAGGCCGCGCTTGGCGTTGCCGCCCGCGTTCGGGTAACCGCGGTACCACTGGGACGGCTTCTGCTCCTTGTGGTGCGTGAACCCCTCCGAGAGCGCCTCCAGCGTGGCCTCGATGGCCGCCGCCACGAACGGGCCCTGACCGCTCGCGGCCCCGATGACCCGCCCCGCCACCCGGGCCGCCCACCGCCCCGCCATGCTGAACCGTGAACCGCGCTCGTTCAGCAGCAGGATCCGCACCAGCTCCCGCCGGATCCGCTCCGAGTCGGTCCGCCCGCTCCAGTCGCTGGCCCGCACCGCCACCAGGCCCGCCGTCAGCCGCGGGAACGTGAGCTGCCCGGCCGCCTTCACCGGCTCCGTCAACTGCTCGGCGAGCACCAGCAGCGCCTGCCACACCGGCGACCAGGACTCCGGGTTCTCCTCGTGCGGCGGCCCCGCGAACTGCTCGTCCGCACAGTCGACCAACGCGACCGGAGTGCGCTTGCGGGCCTCGCCCTTCCGGTTCCGCTCGGTGTAGGCCTCCCACACCTCCCCGAGCACCGCGCTCTTGCCGAGCCCCCGGCCGCCCGCCAGCACCAGCACCGGCATCTCGTCCGGATGCTCGACCTTCACGGCGAAGTGCTCGTACGGCCGCAGCCCCACCAGCCGGGGCACCAGCCCGGCCGGCTCCACGTCGAACAGCGCCCCCCGCCCGTACAACCGTCCGTGCACCGCACCTCCCCCAGGGTCGGTCCCTCAACGCCAGGGTAGGGAGGGGGAGTTGATGTGTGCCAGATCGCGTGATGTCCGTTGGGTTACGAAAATTCCGTCATGGCGGTGTCGCGGTTCCCTCGGGGCCCGCGGTTCACTCGCCGATGTCCTCGTTCCACAGGGCCGGGTTCCTCTCGATGAAGTCGCGCATCATCGCGACGCACTCGGGGTCGTCCAGCAGCACGATCTCCACGCCGTGCTCGGCGAGCCAGTCGTGGCCGCCGTGGAAGGTGGCCGCCTCGCCGACGACCACCCGGGAGATGCCGAACTGGCGGACCAGGCCCGAGCAGTACCAGCACGGCGAGAGGGTGGTCACCATCGTCGTGCCCCGGTACGACCGCTGCCGGCCCGCCGCGCGGAACGCCGCCGTCTCCGCGTGCGTCGAGGGATCGCCGTCCTGGACGCGCCGGTTGTGGCCGCGGCCCAGGAGGGCGCCGTCGGGGCCGTAGAGCGCGGCGCCGATCGGGATGCCGCCCTCGGCGAGGCCGGTGCGGGCCTCCTCGACGGCGGTGGCGAGCCAGGTGCGTGCCGTGGCCTGATCCATGAGGTCCACCTCCGCGTGATCCATGCCTCACTCCGCCGGGGCGGAAACGCGGGGGCACCGTGCGGCGGACACGCTCCCGGGTCCGGGCGGAAGCCGTCGAGGACGGCCCCCTCGGATGACGACTCGGACGGCCGGAGGGTCACCCGGCTCGGGCCGTCGAACGGCGCCGGGCACAGCACCGTCCGCGGGGTGCGCAGGGTGTCGTCGCGGCCGGTGCCCCTCACGGTGCCGAAATCCCCCGGGAATCGTCCAGGAGCGGGTCAAGTAGCCTGTGCCGATCGCCGCCACCTGTGCGGCAGTTGAGGCCTGGGCGCGTGGGAGGAACGGTCATGGGTGCTGCTCCGGTACTGGAGGAGCTGCGGGAGGTCTGCCAGCCGCAGGCCAAGCTGGCGAGCCGCAACGGCGAACACTGGGCGGGCCGGCTCTACATGCGCCGTGTCTCGCTGCGGTTCACCCGCCAGCTCGTGCGCACCCCGGTCACCCCGGACCAGCTGACCTGGACGATGGTGGTGTGCGGGATCCTGTCCGGCGCCGCGCTGCTCGTCCCCGGCCTGACGGGCGCGGTCCTGGCCGCCCTCTTCATGCAGCTGTTCCTCCTCTTCGACTGCGTCGACGGCGAGGTCGCCCGCTGGAAGGGGCAGAACAGCGCGACCGGCATCTACGTCGACCGCCTCGGCGCCTACCTGGCCGACGCGGCGCTGATGACCGGCTTCGGCTTCCGGGCCGCCGAGTCGGGCCTCGGCGGCTGGGCCGGCTTCAACGGCTGGGTCTCGCTCGGCCTCGCGACCGCGCTCGGTGTGGTGCTGCTGAAGGCCTCCACCGACCTGGTGGACGTGGCCCGCGCCCGCCGCGGTCTCCCCGTCGCCGACGACGAGTCGACCCGTCCCCGCTCGCAGGGTGTCGCCTCGGTCCGCCGCCTGGCCGCCGCCTTCAAGATCCACCGCCTCACCAACGGCATCGAGGCCTCCCTGCTCCTGCTGGCCGTGGCGGTCGCGGACGCGGCCACCGGCGGCATCGAGCCGACCCGCTGGGCCCTTGCCGCCATCGCCGTGATCACGTGGGTGATGGTCCCGGCCCACCTGCTGTCGATCCTGTCCTCGTCCCGACTGCGCTGACCCGGCCTCTCGACGGCCCGGGTGACGGCCGGCCGAGGGGGCTCTTGGGCCCGTAGGAGTCGTGGCGCTGAAGTGGTTCTCGGCCCGGCCCGGGCCGTCCGAGCCGGGGGACTCCTCGATCGACCCAGGTCGTCCGAGCCGGGGGACTCGTCGATCGACCCGGGTCGTCCGAGCCGAGAGGGCTCCTCGGCCGGCCCGGGTCGTCCTCGCCGAGGCGGCTCGGCCCGGCCCGGACTCCGCGCCGACGCGGTCACCGGCGACCCGGGACCGCGCCCCCGTTCCGGTCCCCGGGCCGACGCCCGGGCCGACGCCCGGGCCGAGAGGTCCAGGACTGCTCGGTTCCGGCCGGCTGCCCGTCGGTTCGGGTCGTCCGCGTCGAGGTGGCTCGGCGGTCTCGGGCTGCGCGTTGACGTGGTCGCACCGGCGATCCGGGACCGCCCCCCGTTCCGGTCCCGTGGCCGACGCCCGGTCCGAGCGGTCTACGGATGCTCAGTCCCGCCCGGCTGCTCCGCTCCCCGCGCCCCCTCCGCCCCGAGGTAGCCGTGGAGCGCCCCCGCCCCCGCCAGCATCGCCCGTGTCCTGGCCGTCAGGGTCTCCCCGCGTGCCGCCAGCGTCGACCGCAGGGTGTCGGTGTCGCCCTCCCGGCGCAGGTCCTCCAGGACCGGGCGGATCCGGTCGAAGAGGTGGTGGCTGCGGCGCAGGGCGCGGATCACGCGGGCGTCGCGCACGTCGGCCGGCCCGTAGGCCCGGTAGCCGGTGCCGCGTTCGCGGGGCGGGGTGAGCAGTCCGGCCGCCTCCCACACCCGCAGCGCCGACGTCCGTACGCCGAGCAGCGCGGCGACCTCGCCGATGCGCAGGGGCGAGCGGGGCGCGGCGGCCGGGGGCTCCCCGGCCAGCTCCTCCAGTGCCTCCCCGGTGGCCCGAAGAGCGGCCCGCTCCTCGTGCAGCGCGGCGTGCGCGGCGTCGACGAGGGCGAGCGCGCCCGGCACGTCACCGGCGTGCACGGCCCGCATGATCCGGGTGGCCGCCACCGGCCCGTAGCCCGGTTGCAGCGCCCGGTACGTCAGCAGCGCCCGCCGGTGCGGGGCCCCGAAGGTCCGGTACCCCGACGCGGTGCGCCCGGCCGGGGGCAGCACACCGGCCTCCTCGTAGTTGCGGATCTGCTGCGTCGAGAGCCCGGCGAGGCGGGCCAGGTCGACGGTACGGAGACGGACGGCGCGCCGACCGTCGTCGTTCTGAGGCGTCATCACGGTCGGTTCTACGGCAACGGGGCACTCCCGCGGGTGACTTCCGACGCGGAAGACGGCAGTCACGCAGGCCGCAGGCGCGGGCGCCCCGCCAGACGCCCCCGGGCGCCAGACGCCCCCGGGCGCCAGACGCCAGACGGCAGGCGCCCCACCAGGCCGACGCCGCACACGCCCGCGCAGGCCTCAGGCGCGGGCGCCCCGCCAGGCGCCGCAGGCCCCAAACGGCTGGCGCCCCGCCAGGCCGACGCCCCATCAGGCCGACGCCGCACAAGCCCGACGCCCGGCCTACCCGGTCACCCTCAGCAGCAGCTTCCCCGTGCTCGTCCGGGCGCCCATCAGGCGGTGTGCCTCCGCCGCCTCCGGCAGCGTGAACTCGGCGGTGACGGGCAGCGAGACCGTCCCGTCGGCCACCGTCGCGAACGCCCGCTCGGCCAGCGCCCGCAGCGCGGTCGGGGCGGTCCTGGCCAGGCTCAGGACGGAGAAGCCGCCCACCGAGACGCCCGTCGGGTACAGCTCCGGCTGTCCCACGCTCCACGGCTCGGCCGAGCTCGCGTTGCCGAAGGAGACCAGGCGCCCGAAGACCGCGAGGGAGGCCAGGGAGGCGCGCAGGGTGTCGCCGCCGACGGGGTCCAGGGCCAGGTCCACCCCGCGGTCGCCGGTCGCCGCGCGGACCGCCTTCTCGAAGTCGCCGACGAACACCTCGTCGTAGCCGTGGGAGCGGGCGTACTCGGCCTTCGGCGCCGAGGACACCACGCCGTACACCGCGCCCGCGCCCGCCGCCTTCGCCAACTGGCCCACCACCGTGCCGATCCCGCCCGCCGCGCCCTGCACGAGGACGCTCTCGCCGGGCTGGAGCCGGCCCACGGCGTGGACGAGGGCGTACGCCGTCGGCAGGACCGTGGGCAGGGTGGCCGCCGTGCGCAGGTCCACCCCGGCGGGCAGCGGGAACACGGTCACCGCGTCGGCCACCGCGACGTCCGCGTACGCACCGCCGTCCGTCAGCGCGGTCACCTCCTGGCCGACGGTCAGGCCCTCGACGCCCGCGCCGAGCGCCCGGACCCGGCCGGAGACCTCCAGGCCGGGGCGGAAGGGGAGCGCGGCGACCCGGTAGCCCTCCGCCCGGGCCTTCAGGTCGGCGAAGTTCACGCCCGTGTAGGCGACGTCGACGCTCACCTGACCGGGGCCCGGCTCGGGCACGCCGGCCTCCACCACCTTCAGGACCTCGGGACCGCCGTACTCCTGGAACTCGATCGCGCGCATGCCGGACTCCCGCTCGACTGTTCAACGAAAAGCGAACAGTCGCGAGTGTATGGTTTTCATCGAACAGCCGGCAAGCCGCGCAGGCGGGTCCACGGAAGGAGTCGGGCGTGGCACAGCGCACCGCGAGTCATCGGGCCGCCCCCGAGCACACCCACCCCGACGACGTCCCGCTCCTCACCGCGCTCGCCGCCCTCGCCGATCCCGTACGGCTCACCCTCGTCCGGGAGTTGGCGGGCTCGCCCGAGTGGTCGCGGGCCTGCGGCAGCTTCGACGTGCCGGTCGGGAAGGCGGCCCTCAGTCACCACTTCGCCGTACTGCGCGGAGCCGGCCTGGTCGAGCAGCGCGACGAGGGGCCCAAGCGGGTCAACCGGCTGCGCCGGGCGGAGTTCGACGCCCGTTTCCCCGGGCTGCTGGACCTGGTCCTCGGGGTCGACTGAGCCGACCGGGCCCGGGCCGCCGCGCACTCACCGCGCACCGGGGCGGCAGCCGGTCACCGGCGGGGACGGCTCAGCTCTCGTCCCGCCCGTCGTCCCCCTTGTCCTGCTTGTCCCGCCCGTTCCCCTTGTCCCCGCCGTCCTCGTCCAGGGACTTCAGGAACTCGGGGTTGTCGTCGGGGGCGACCCACTGTCGCTGCGGGCGGCCGCTGCGGACGCCCGACCAGCCCTCGGCGGCCGGGCTGCGCCGCTTGCCCGCGATGAGCCAGGAGATCGAGCCGACGAGGGGGAACAGCAGCACGAGGATCGCCCACAGCGGCTTCGGCATGTGGCGGATCTCGTCGTCCTTCGTGCTGATGCAGTCGATGAACGCGTACACGCTCAGCGCCAGCGGCACGAGGAACATCAGTACCCGGAGCATGGGGGCCTCTCCAGCGAAGTGGTCGTCGGGGCCACGAGCACGGGCCCCAGGTACTGGGCCAGGGTAGCCCCTCGGGGATACTTGACCCCATGGCTTACGACGATCTTCGTTCCCTGCTCAGGGCACTGGAACGTGAAGGCGACCTCAAGCGCGTCAAGGCGGAGGTCGATCCGTACCTGGAGGTCGGGGAGATCGTCGACCGGGTCCAGAAGTCCGGCGGTCCCGCGCTGCTCTTCGAGAACGTGAAGGGCTCCGCGATGCCCCTCGCGATGAACGTCTTCGGCACCGACCGCCGCCTGCTGAAGGCGCTCGGGCTGAAGTCGTACGCGGAGATCACCGACAGGATCGGCGGACTGCTCAAGCCCGAACTGCCGCACGGCTTCGTCGGCGTCCGGGAGGCCTTCGGCAAGCTCGGCGCGATGACGCACGTCCCGCCGAAGAAGGTGAAGGACGGTCCCGTGCAGGAGGTCGTCCTGCACGGCGACGACGTCGACCTCGAGCAGCTGCCCGCCCTCTTCACCTGGCCGAAGGACGGCGGCTCCTTCTTCAACCTGGGCCTGACCCACACCAAGGACCCCGAGAGCGGGATCCGCAACCTCGGTCTGTACCGCCTCCAGCGCCACGACAGGCGCACGATCGGCATGCACTGGCAGATCCACAAGGACAGCCGGAACCACTACCAGGTGGCGGCGCGCAGGGGGGAACGCCTCCCGGTCGCCATCGCCTTCGGCTGCCCGCCCGCCGTCACGTACGCCTCCACCGCCCCCCTCCCCGGGGACATCGACGAGTACCTCTTCGCCGGGTTCATCGCGGGCCGGCGGATCGAGATGGTCGACTGCAAGACGGTGCCGCTCCAGGTGCCGGCGCAGGCGGAGGTCGTCCTGGAGGGCTGGCTGGAGCCGGGGGAGATGCTCCCCGAGGGCCCCTTCGGCGACCACACCGGCTTCTACACCCCGCAGGAGCCGTTCCCGGCGCTGAGGATCGACTGCGTGACGATGCGCAAGCGGCCGCTGCTCCAGTCGATCGTGGTCGGCCGCCCCCCGACGGAGGACGGCCCGCTGGGCCGCGCGACGGAGCGTTTCTTCCTGCCCCTGCTGAAGATCATCGTCCCGGACATCGTGGACTACCACCTCCCCGAGGCCGGCGGCTTCCACAACTGCGCGATCGTCTCGATCGACAAGAAGTACCCCAAGCACGCGCAGAAGGTGATGCACGCGATCTGGGGCGCCCACATGATGTCCCTCACCAAGCTGATCGTCGTCGTCGACTCCGACTGCGACGTCCACGACCTGCACGAGGTCGCCTGGCGCGCCCTCGGCAACACCGACTACGCCCGCGACCTGTCGGTCGTGGAGGGCCCCGTCGACCACCTCGACCACGCCTCCTACCAGCAGTTCTGGGGCGGCAAGGCGGGCATCGACGCGACGAGGAAGTGGCCCGAGGAGGGCTACACGCGCGACGGGGGCTGGCCGGACATGGTGCTGCCGGACCCGGAGACGGCGGCGAAGGTGGACCGCCGCTGGAAGGAGTACGGCCTGTGAGCAGTGCGTCCGCAGCCCTCCCGCAGCCGGGACGCACCAAGGCGTTCCTGCGCCTGGTCATGATCGAGCACTCGGTCTTCGCCCTGCCCTTCGCCTACATCGCCTCCCTGACGGCGATGTTCCAGCTGGACCGGAACATCCACTGGGGCCGGCTGCTCCTGGTCACCGTCTGCATGGTGGGCCTGCGGACCTTCGCGATGGCCGTCAACCGGATCATCGACCGCGAGATCGACGCGAGGAACCCGCGCACGGCCCAGCGCGAGCTGGTGACCGGCGCGATGTCGGTGAAGCACGCCTGGACCGGCGCCCTGATCGCGCTGGTGGTCTTCCTCGGCGCGGCGGCGCTGCTGAACCCGCTCTGCCTGGCGCTGGCCCCGGTCGCGGTCGTCCCGATGGTCGTCTACCCCTACGGCAAGCGCTTCACGAACTTCCCCCAGGCGATCCTGGGCCTGGCCCAGGCGATGGGACCGGTCGGCGGCTGGCTGGCCGTCACCGGCGAGTGGTCCTGGGACGCGGTGATCCTGGGCCTGGCCGTCGGCGTCTGGATCGGCGGCTTCGACCTGATCTACGCCTGCCAGGACGTCGAGGCCGACCGCGAGACCGGCGTCATGTCGGTCCCGGCCCGCTTCGGCATCCCGGCGGCGATCCGGAGCGCGCGGGTCTGCCACGCGGTCACGACGGCCCTGCTCGTCTGGTACGCGCTGGCCACCGGCGCGGGCGCCTTCTTCTGGCTCGGTCTGCTGATCGTCGCGGGCGCCTTCGGCTACGAGCACACCATCGTGCGGCCGCACGACCTGTCCCGTCTGAACAGGGCGTTCTTCAGTGTCAACGGCTTCATCGGGATCGCCCTGTTCGGGTGCGCGCTGCTGGACCTGCTGGTGCGCGGACTCACCGTGTAGTCCGTTCGGGTGAGTTCGGGGGCCCGGGAGGGAAGGCACCCACGGGGACCGCGGGCCCGACCCGTCCTGAAGACCTTTCCGCCCACCGGTACGCTCAAGGTGTGAACGCAGGAGAAACGCAGCGCGTGCCTTGGATCGTGGGGGTGTCCGGGGCGTCCGGTACGCCCTATGCCGCCGCTGTCCTGCGCGCGCTGCTCGCGGGGGGCGAGAGCGTCGACCTGGTCGTCAGCCGGGCCTCGCGGCTCACGCTGCTCGACGAGACACGGATCTCCTTCCGGGACGCGCACTGGCGGGACGACCTCCGGGAATGGCTCGCGCGAGGGGCCGACGGGAAACCGGGCACCTTCGACGTGGACCTGGACGGGGTGCGGTACTGGGGCGCGGGGGACCTGGCCGCCGGGCCGTCCTCGGGGTCGTATCCGACGAAGGGGATGCTGATCGTCCCCGCCTCGACGGCCTGCGTCGCGGGAGTCGCCCTCGGGCTGTCCAAGGACCTCCTCCAGCGGGCGGCGGGCGTGACGCTCAAGGAGCGCCGGCCCCTGGTCGTCGCCGTACGCGAGACCCCGCTGAACGGGCAGACCCTGCGGCACCTCGTCGCCCTGGACGACGCGGGCGCGAGCGTCGTCCCCGCCTCCCCGGCCTTCTACGCGGGCGCCACCCACATCCAGGACCTGGTCGACTTCGTCGCCGGGCGGGTCCTCGACGCGGCGGGCGTCCCGCACCGGCTCTACCGCCGGTGGGAGGGCGAGCTGGGCGGCGGCTCACCACACCCCGCCTGAACACCGGGCAGCGCCGGCAGCACCACCTCGCAGCACCACCTCCAGGAACTCCACGAACTCTCAGACCTCATTCATCGGAAGGCTCGATCGCATGGACGCGGTGGACAGGCAGCTCATCCAGGCCCTGAGGGAGAACGGCCGGGCCTCCTACGCGGAGCTGGGACGCCTCGTCGGCCTGTCGGGACCCAGCGTCACCGACCGCATCAACCGGCTGGAGGCGGCCGGTGTCATCACCGGCTACCGCGCCACCGTGAACGCCGCCTCCCTCGGCCTCGGCGTCACCGCCCTCATCGGGATCTCCCTCTCCGACGCCGCCGACCACGAGGACGTGGCCGCCCGGCTGAAGGACTTCCACGAGATCGAGGACTGCTGGTTCATCGCCGGCGACGACTCCTTCATGCTCAAGGTCCGGGCCAACGACGTCGACGGCCTGGAGAAGATCATCCGGCGGCTCAGCGGGACCAAGGGGGTCTCCCGCACCCGTACCACCATCGTGCTCTCCACGAAGTGGGAGAACCGGGTGGGTGACCTTCCCGAAGAGGTCTAGCGGGCTGGGCGTACGGTTTACACAGACTGTCTACGAGAGGGATGACCATGGACGTCGGGCTCAAGCGCGAGCTGGAGGAGAAGGTCCGCTCCGGTGAGCGGCTGACCCGCGAGGACGGCATCGCGCTGTACGAGTCGGACGACCTGGCCTGGCTCGGCGGGCTCGCCCACGAGGTGCGGACGCGCAAGAACGGCGACGTCGTCCACTTCAACGTCAACCGGCACCTCAACATGACCAACGTCTGTACGGCCTCCTGCGCGTACTGCTCCTTCCAGCGCAAGCCGGGCGAGAAGGACGCGTACACGATGCGCATCGAGGAGGCCGTCAAGCTCGCCAAGGCGATGGAGTCGGAGAACCTCACCGAGCTGCACATCGTCAACGGGCTGCACCCCAACCTG
Organism: Streptomyces sp. NPDC014995; assembly: GCF_043080745.1. Lineage (NCBI taxonomy): Bacteria > Bacillati > Actinomycetota > Actinomycetes > Kitasatosporales > Streptomycetaceae > Streptomyces > Streptomyces sp. NPDC014995. Next base: position 382,840 of record NZ_JBIBVX010000004.1, on the reverse strand, counting down.
CCGTGGCGCTACTACCCGCGTTCCCTGCGGGAGTTGAAGGCCGCCCTGCCGGACGTCTCGCTGAAGGCCTTCACCGCCACCGAGATCCACCACTTCGAGACCATCTCCGGCCTCAGCGCCTCGGAGATCCTCGACGAGCTGATCGACGCGGGTCTGGAGTCCCTCACCGGCGGCGGCGCGGAGATCTTCGACTGGGAGGTCCGGCAGCACATCGTGGACCACCGCACCCACTGGGAGGACTGGTCCCGGATCCACCGCCTGGCGCACGAGAAGGGGCTCAGGACCCCGTGCACCATGCTCTACGGCCACATCGAGGAGCCCCGTCACCGCGTCGACCACGTGCTGCGGCTCCGCGAACTCCAGGACGAGACCGGCGGTTTCCAGGTCTTCATCCCGCTGCGCTACCAGCACGACTTCGTGGACGTGCGGGACGGCAAGGTCCGCAACCGCCTCCAGGCCCGCACCCAGATGGCCACCGGCGCCGAGGCGCTCAAGACCTTCGCGGTCTCCCGCCTGCTCTTCGACAACGTCCCGCACGTCAAGGTCTTCTGGGTCATGCACGGCGTCCAGACCGCGCAGCTCGCCCTCCAGCACGGCGCGGACGACATGGACGGCTCGGTCGTCGAGTACAAGATCACGCACGACGCCGACAACTACGGCACCCCGAACAAGCTGACCCGCGAGGACCTGCTGGACCTGATCCGCGACGCGGGCTTCCGGCCGGTGGAGCGCAACACGCGCTACGAGATCATCCGCGAGTACGACGGCCCGGACCCGGCCCGCAGGGAGTCGCCGCAGCCGATGCGGGTGTGACGCGACAGGCATGAGTGGAGCTGCCCGGGGGCGCGGGGAACTGCGCGGCAGGCCCCCCGCGACCCGCGGGCGGCGTCCGGACGAAGCCCCCCTCGTTCGCCCGCCGGGAACGAGGGGTACTCGTCGCGCATGGCTGTCACGAAGGCCCCCGAGGACGCCTACACCGCCGCCCCCTTCGTCCCGGACGGGGCCGGTCTCCCCGACCTGCGCCGGGCCGCCGCCGGCTGTCGGGGCTGCCCGCTGCACCGGGACGCCACGCAGACCGTCTTCGGTACCGGGAACGCCCACGCGCGGGTGATGCTCGTCGGCGAGCAGCCCGGCGACCAGGAGGACCGCCAGGGCGAGCCGTTCGTCGGCCCGGCGGGGAAACTGCTCGACCGGGCGCTCGCGGAGGCCGGCATCGACCCCGGCGAGGCGTACGTCACCAACGCGGTGAAGCACTTCAAGTTCACCCGGGCCGAGCCCCGCAAGCGCCGCATCCACAAGGCGCCGACGCTGCGCGAGATGACGGCGTGCGGCCCCTGGCTGGCCGCCGAGCTGGCGGTGGTGGAGCCGGAGCTGATCGTGGTGCTGGGGGCGACGGCGGGCAAGGCGCTGCTGGGCTCGGCGTTCCGGGTCACTCAGGTGCGCGGGACGGTCCTGGAGCGGGAGATCCACGGCCGCCCCGAGCGGCTGGTCCCGACGGTGCACCCGTCCTCGGTGCTGCGCGCCGACGACCGCGAGGCCGCGTACCAGGGCCTGGTCGCCGATCTGAGGGTGGCGGCTCGCGTCCTGTCGTGAGCATCACGGTGATCACCTCAGGCGTAAGGGCTACCATCCTCTCGTGTCCCTTACCTTCACCCTCGACCCCGCCGTCACCCCGACCCTGCGCGACGGCCTCCTCGACCTGTGGGCGGACGTCACCAACGCGGGCGGCGCCGTCGGCTTCGTGCCGCCGGTGACGCGGGAGGAGATCCGGCCCGAGGTGGTCCGGTACCTCGCGCAGCTGGCCGAGGGCCGTACCCGGCTGCTCGTCGGGCACGACGAGTCCGGGCAGCTCGCCGCGACCGTGTTCCTCACCTTCAACACGCACCGGCTGATGACGCACTGGCTGTGGCTGTACACGGTGATGGTGCACCCCCGGCACCAGGGCAGGGGCTACGGCCGCGACCTGCTGGCCGCCGCCGCGGACGCGGCCCGCACCTTCGACGGCATCGAGGCGGTACGCCTCACCTGCCGGGGCGGCCTGGGCCTGGAGGACTTCTACGGCTCCTGCGGATACAAGGAGGTCGGCCGCGTCCCCGGCGCGATACGCGTGGCGCCGGGCGACGAACGGGACGACATCACCATGCTGCTGCCGCTGCGCTGACGGGGCCGAGGGGGGCACCACCCCCCTCCAAGATCCGCGGCCCGGCGTGCTTCACTGGACGACGGCCCCTTTTGGAATCGGAAGAGTGGATTGAGATGCTCCGCTACACGTTGATGCGCCTCGGTGTCTTCGCAGGCTGCCTCGTGGCCGTCTGGGGGCTCGTCTACTTCGGTGTGGTCCCGCGCGGCCTCGGCTCCTCCAACGGCATGTGGATCATCCTGCTCGCGATGGTGATCTCCGCCCCGATCAGCTTCGTGGCGTTGCGCAAGGAGCGCGACCGCGCCTCGGAGACGGTCGTGCGCCGGGTGGACCGGATGAAGGCCGGCCTGGCGGCCAACCGCGCGCAGGAGGACGAGGCCGTGGACGCCGCCCACGGCCAGGTCCGGGCCCAGGAGCAGACGTCGTAAGGGAGTTGGGCCCGGCCGGCCCTCGCCGGAGGGCCGCTGCCGGATCCGGCCGTCGGGTCGCGGGGCCTGCTGCGCGCACCCCCTAGGCTGACCCCATGGGTGCCGTGAAGACCAAGCGGATGCCGCGGGCGGTCCGTGAGCAGCAGATGCTGGACGCAGCCGTGGAGATCTTCGGGCGGCGGGGGTACATGGCCGCGTCGATGGACGAGATCGCCGAACTGGCGGGCGTGTCCAAGCCGTTGGTCTATCTGTACCTGAACTCCAAGGAAGACCTGTTCACCGCCTGCATCCGGCGCGAGGCCAAGGCCCTCGTCGAGGCGGTGCGCGCGGGAGTCCACACCGGCCTGTCCGCCGACCGCCAGCTCTGGGACGGTCTGCTGGCGTTCTTCGCGCACACCGGCGAGCACCCGCACGCCTGGTCCGTGCTGCACCTCCAGGCCCGCACCCACGGCGAGCCGTTCGCCGCCGAGGTCGCGGCGATGCGCGCGGAGATCGTCGCGTTCGTCACCCAGCTGATCGTCGTCGCCGCCCGGGACGCGCACCGCGACCCCGACCTCCCCGAACGCGAGGTCGCCGGTCTCGCCGAGGCCCTGGTCGGCGCCGCCGAGTCGCTCGCCGCCTGGGCCAACGTCACCGACGGCGTCACGGCCCGCCAGGCGGCGGCGACGCTGATGAACTTCGCCTGGGCGGGGCTGGGGAACCTCATGGCCGGCCGGCCATGGTCACCGCCGGAGGCGTAGCCCATTGCCGCGGGCCCGGCCCCTGGTCAACCGAGCCGGTCCACCCGCCCGCTCACGTGCACCCGCCCCGCGTCCCCCGCCCCCCGCAGCTCGAACCGGCTCCCGTCCGCGGCGAAGGCCACCGTCGCCGGCAGCGGCACCGGTGCCCGGAACTCCGTGCGGATCCGCGCCGCCGGCGGGGTGCCGTGGGCGGCGAGGCAGCGGGCCGCGGTCCACATGCCGTGGGCGATGGCGCGCGGGAAGCCGAAGAGGCGGGCGGTGAGCGGGTACAGGTGGATGGGGTTGCGGTCGCCGGAGGCGGCACCGTAGCGGCGGCCCACGTCACCGGCGAGCCGCCACTCGTCGAGGACGGGCAGGGGGTCCGGCACGCGCCGTACGGGCTGCTCGGCCGAGGGCGTCCCGCTCGTGCGGTGCCGGGCCAGGTACGCGCTGGTCGACTCCCACACCGTCTCGCCCACGTCCCGCAGTTCGGTGACGACGCGGGCCTCGGTGCCGCGCCGGTGCGGGACCAGTCGGTCGACGTACACGGTGAGTTCGTAGGTGCCGGTGGCCGGCAGGGGCCGGTGGCGGGTGATCTCGATCGACGTGTGGACGAGGCCGAGCAGGGGCAGCGGGAAGGCCCGGTCGCTCATCAGCCGCATGGCCAGCGGGAAGCCGAGGACGTGCGGATAGGTGACCGGCAGACAGTCCTCGCCGGTGGGGAAGCCGCAGACCCGCTCGTAGGCGGCCAGCCGGGCCAGGTCGACCCGCAGGCCCGGCAGGAGCAGACGGGTCCGCGGGTGGCCGGCGTCCGGGCGCGGGCGCTTGAACGGGGACAGCAGGGCGCCGCGCGCGAGGAGCGGGCCGAGCGCGGGCGGGCTCGTCAGCGTCGGCATCACGCCCCCAGCAGGCTCTGGCCGCACACCCGCACGACCTGCCCGTTGACCGCCCCGGAGTCCGGACGGGCGAGCCAGGCCGTCGTCTCGGCGACGTCGACGGGCAGCCCGCCCTGGGCGAGGGAGTTCATCCGGCGTCCCGCCTCCCGGATGAACAGCGGCACCGCGGCCGTCATCCGCGTCTCGATGAAGCCCGGCGCGACCGCGTTCACCGTCACCCCGTGCTCGGCGAGCGCGCGGGGCGCGAGGGCGCGGACCAGTCCGGCGACGCCCGCCTTGCTCGCCCCGTAGTTCGTCTGGCCCGCGTTCCCCGCGAGCCCGGCGATGGAGGCGGTGGCCACGATGCGCCCGCCCGGCCGCAGGGCGCCCTTGGCGAGCAGCGCGTCGGTGGTCCGCAGCACGCTCGCGAGGTTGACGTCGAGCACCGCACTCCAGCGCTCGGCGGGCATGTTGACCAGCCGGCGGTCGCGGGTGATGCCCGCGTTGTGGACCAGCACGTCGAGCCCGTCGGGGAGTTCGGCGGCGATGCGCTCGCCCGCGTCGGCGGCCGTGATGTCGAGGGAGAGGGCGAGGGCACCGCCGCCGAGCCGTTCGGCGACCCCGCGGGCGTCCGCCTCGGCCTGCGGTACGTCGAGGACGACGACCCGGGCGCCGTCCCGGGCCAGGGTCCGCGCGACCGCCTCGCCGATGCCCCGGGCGCCGCCGGTGACGAGGGCGGTGCGGCCGGCGAGGGGGCGGTCCGGGTCGGCGCGGTCCCCGGCCGGCCCCGCGCCCACCCCGATCACCTGGCCGCTGACGTAGGCCGACTTGGGGGAGAGCAGGAAGCGCAGGGTGGACTCGGCGGCGGCCGCGTCGGTCAGGCGGACCAGGTTCACCGTCCTGCCCCGGCCGATCTCCTTGCCCAGGGAGCGTGTGAAGCCCTCCAGGGCCTGCTGTACGGCGGCCTGGTGGTGGTCGTCGGGGTCGAGGGGCGCGCCCAGCAGCACGACCCGCCCGCTCTCCGCGACGGACCGCACCACGGGATGCAGCAGGGCGTGCACCTCGGCGAGGGTGTCCACGTCCCGCACGCCGGTGGCGTCGAGGACGACGGCGGCCGGATCCGACGCGGCGGCCTCCGGCCCCGTGCGGGCCAGGACGGCGGCGAGGTCGAGGCGGGACGTCCCGGCCGTCAGGTGCAGCAGGCCGCCCGGCAGGGAGGACTGTGCGGGCGACCAGCGCCTGAGCACCGCCGGTTGCGGCAGGCCGAGCCGTCGGGTGAGGAAGCGGCCGGGTGCGGTGGCGGTGAAGCTCAGATAGCGGTCGGCCACGTCCAACTCCTGGGTGCCTGCTGTTCCGGTGGCTGTGTCGGTGTCGTGCTCCGGGGCGGGTCCGGGGCATGCCCCGGGTTCTTACCCCGTCTCCTTACTCTGGAGTAAGGTTACCGGCGGTAAGTCTATGCCACAGGTGAGGAGCAGGTCGAGATGAGCCCCCTGAAACGGCCGGAGGCCCGTCGCGTCGCGGTCGTCGGCGGCAGCCGCGTCCCCTTCGCCCGCTCCGACGGCCCGTACGCCACCGCCTCCAACCAGGAACTGCTCACGGCGGCGGTCGACGGACTGGCCACCCGCTACGGACTCGACGTGCCCGGCTCCGTGGGCGAACTGGTCGCCGGCGCCGTCCTCAAGCACAGCCGCGACTTCAACCTCGCCCGCGAGACCGTCCTCGGCTCGAAGCTGGACGCGCGCACCCCGGCGTACGACATCCAGCAGGCCTGCGGCACCGGGCTCCAGGCCGTCGTCGCCGCCGCCAACAAGATCGCCCTCGGCCAGACCGAGTCGGCCGTCGCGGGCGGCGCCGACACCGCCAGCGACGCCCCGCTGGGCGTCAACGACCGCCTGCGCCGCATCCTCCTCGAAGCCCGCAGGGCCAGGTCCACCGGCGCCCGCCTGAAGGCCCTCGCGCAGGTGCGCCCCTCCCACCTGATCCCCGACATCCCGCGCAACGCCGAGCCGCGCACCGGCCTGTCCATGGGGGAACACGCGGCGGTCACCGCCCGCGCCCGGGGCATCGGCCGCGCGGCGCAGGACGAACTGGCGGCGACCAGTCACCAACGGCTGGCGGCCGCCTACGAGCGCGGCTTCTTCCAGGATCTCGTCGTCCCCTTCCGCGGCCTCGCCCGCGACCAGAACCTGCGCCCCGACTCGACGGCGGAGAAACTCGCGCGGCTGAAGCCCGTGTTCGGCCTCGACGCCCCCGGCCCGACGATGACGGCGGGCAACTCGACGCCGCTGACGGACGGCGCGGCCGTGGTGCTCCTGGCCTCGCAGGAGTGGGCCGAAGCGCGGGGCCTGGAACCGCTGGCCTACCTGACCGCCTACGAGACGGCGGCCGTGGACTTCGTGCGCGGTGACGTCGCCGGCGGCGAGGACGGGCTGCTGATGGCGCCCGCCCACGCCGTGCCGCGCATGCTGGAGCGGGCCGGTCTCGGCATCGAGGACTTCGACCTGGTCGAGATCCACGAGGCGTTCGCCTCCCAGGTGCTGGCGACGCTGGAGGCCTGGGAGAAGCGGGGGCTGGCGCCGGTCGCCCGGGACCGCCTGAACGTGGCGGGCTCGTCCCTGGCGACCGGCCACCCCTTCGCGGCGACCGGCGCCCGGATCGTGGCCACCCTCGCCAAGCTGCTCGCCGAGCGGGAGGGGCCGTCGCGCGGCCTGATCTCGGTGTGCGCGGCCGGAGGGCAGGGGGTGACGGCGATCCTTGAGCGGCCGTGACGGTCCGGTGTGCACCCGGCGGGTCAAGGCGGGGTCAACGAAACGTCAAATCGCTGCCCCACCAGGGAGGTTGGCGCACCCGAGCGAACGTGAGCGCATTTCACACAACCCCCGACGTTGCACATCCCCGACCCCGGACCATCCCCGAAAACGCACAGCCTCCCCACGCGAACGCCGTACGATCCGCTACCTAACCGGTGGTAACCCCATTCTTCGGGTCCAACCGGTGAACGCCTCGGCATGCGAGGCACGTATCTCATGCAGCAAGCAGTGCCTCAGGCTGCACGCCCAGGGAGCCGCCCGTGTCCACCCCGTACCCCGCCTCCACCGATTTCTACGACGCTCCCCCCGCCCTGGTGGAACCCGAGACGCGGCGACTGGACGGGGCCGTACGGGAGGCGTCCGTACCGGCCTTCGCGCGGCCGGTGACCTACGGGTCGCTCGCCGACCTGCCCTTCGAGAACGCGGAGGCGGCCCCCGACGCGGTGGTCCTCAGCCGCAAGTCGCAGGACGGCCGGTGGACGGACGTGACGGCGCGGGAGTTCGCCGCCCAGGTGCACGCCGTGGCCAAGGGGCTGATAGCCGAGGGTCTGATGCCGGGCGACCGGATCGCCATCATGGCCCGTACGACGTACGAGTGGACGCTGCTCGACTTCGCCGCCTGGGCGGCCGGCCTGGTCACCGTCCCCGTCTACCCCACCTCCTCCGTCTTCCAGGTCCGCTGGATCCTCCAGGACTCCGGCGCGGTCGCCCTGGTCACCGAGACGGTCTCCCAGGCGGCGGCCGTCGGCCCCGAACGCGACCGGCTGCCCGACCTCCACCACGTATGGGTGATGGAGAAGGGCCACGTGGAGCGCCTCGCCGAGCTGGGCGAGCACACCCCCGACGCCGAGGTCGACGTCCGCCGGGGGATGCTGGTCCCCGACACCCTCGCGACCCTGATCTACACCTCCGGCACCACGGGCCGCCCCAAGGGCTGCGCCCTCACCCACGGCAACTTCTTCGCCGAGGTCGACAACGCGATCGAACTCCTCTATCCGGTCTTCAAGTCGGACACCGAGGACCTCTCCGTCCTCCTCTTCCTCCCCATGTCCCACGTCTTCGGCCGGATGGTCGCCATCGCCTGCGTCCGCGCCCGCGTCCGCCTCGGCCACGCCCCGAGCCTCAAGGCCGAGGACCTCCTGCCGGACCTGGCCGCGTTCAGACCCACCTGCCTCCTGGCGATCCCCTACATGCTGGAGAAGATCTTCAACGGGGCCCGCGCGAAGGCGGAGGCGGGCGGCCGGCTCTCCACCTTCGACCGCGCGGCGAACACGGCCATCCGCTACGGCGAGGCGGTCGAGGCGCAGAAGACCGCCACCGGCTCCGGCCCCGGCGCCGCCCTCCGCGCCGCCCGCACCTTCTACGACCCGCTGGTCTACCGCCGTATCCGCAACGCCATGGGCGGCCGCGTCCGCCACGCCATCTGCGGCGGCTCCCCGCTGGGCCGCCGCCTGGCCGCGTTCTACCTGGGCGCCGGCATCGAGATCTACGAGGGCTACGGCCTCACGGAGACCACGGGCGCGTCGACGGTCACCCCGCCGCTGAAGCCCCGCCTGGGCACGGTCGGCTGGCCCCTGCCCGGCACGAAGATCCGCATCGCGGCGGACGGCGAGATCCTCATCGCCGGCGACCACGTCCTGCGCGGCTACTGGGACCCGGCGGCCGGCGGCGTCGTCCCCGCCGCCCCCGACGGCTGGCTCGCCACCGGCGACCTCGGCGAACTCGACGACGAGGGCTATCTGACCATCACCGGCCGCAAGAAGGAGATGATCATCACGGCGGGCGGCAAGAGCGTCGCCCCCGCCCCGCTGGAGAACTGGCTGCGCTCCCACCCTCTGATCTCCCAGGCCATCGTCCTCGGCGACGGCCGCCCCTACGTCTCCGCCCTCATCACCCTCGACCCCGACGGTCTCACCCACTGGCGCCAGATGAACCGCAAGCACCCGGTACCGCCGGAGCTGCTGATCGGCGACGAGGAGCTGAACGCCGTCCTCCAGCGGGCCGTGGACGAGGCCAACAAACTCGTCTCGCGCCCCGAGTCCATCCGGCGATTCGCCGTCCTGCCCCGGGACTTCAGCGAGCAGGAGGGCCACCTCACCCCGTCCATGAAACTGCGGCGCGAGGTGATCATGCGGGACTTCGCGGACGCGGTGGAGGGACTGTACGCGCGGTAAAGGGCTCGCGTGGCGCGGTGCGGCGGGCGAGGATGCCGCTCGTGAACGGCATCCTCAACCGCGTCGAGTTCTTCCACTACCCCTGGGCCGACAACCCGGCCGACAACCCGGCGCACCTCCTCTGGGGCATCCGGATCGACGGCACCGACCTGCGCGCGTACGCGGCGGACGCGACGCGTGGCCTGTGGTGGGCGGAGCTGGAGGGGGAGTTCGAGGACGACGAGAAGGAGATCGAGGAGCACGTCCGGGACCAGCACGGCGGCCTGCCCGTGCGCGAGTTCGAGGACCGGCCGGACCACTTCCTGGCCCCCGCCGACGCCACGCCCCTCCTCGGCTGCCCGTGCGGCATCTGGGGCTGCTGGCCCCTCATGGCCCGCGTCACCGCGACCCCCACGACGATCACCTGGTCGTCCTTCCGCCAGCCGTACCGGGAGGAGTGGGGAGAGCTGCGGATCGGCCCGTTCACCTTCGACCGCACGGCGTTCGAGGCGGCGCTACTGGACGCCGCCTCGGTCCCGGGGCACTGAATCACGCCCTCGCGGCGGCGTACGTGACGAAGTCGGCCCAGGCGGTGGGGGAGAGGGCGAGGTGGGGGCCGTCCGTGTCCTTGGAGTCACGGACGTGGATGGTGGCGGGGCAGGCGGCCACCTCCAGGCATTCGCCGCCTTCGCCACCGCTGTACGTCGACTTGCGCCAGGTGTAGGCGGTTTCCACACAATCGCCACCCTCGCCGTCGCTGTAGCTGGACTTGAACCAGGTGAGGTTCTCGCTGTTCATAGCTCCTCCAGCTTCTTTTCGATCAACCTGCGGGTCTCCGTGGGCGAGAGAGCCATCGCCCGCATGATCCCATAGCGTTCGGCGATCTTCCTGACCTCTTCTGGGTCGGTAATAAGCCGGGGGTAGCCCTGTGCCTCCGTGTATGCCACCTGTGGATGCTTCTTGGGGGTCAGTAGGTTGAACGCGCTGCCCAGGTTGGGGTGGTCCTCCACCCTGGTCGGCATCACCTGAATCTCGACGCTCCGCATGGTGCTGACCATCAGCAAACGCTGCAACTGGGCCGTGTGAACCTCTCGTCCGCCGATCGGTCGCTCCAGTACAACTTCCTCGATCACATAGCTCACGACCGGCGCAGGCCAGCGTTCGAAGATCTGCTGGCGTGTGATCCGATCGGCGACACGCTTCTCGATCGTCTCCTCGCTCAGCAAGGGACGCCGTTTCGCGAACACGGCGTGCGCGTGCTCAGGCGTCTGAAGAAGCCCGTGCACTGCGTGGTTTGAGTAGTGGTGCAGCTCAACTGCCTCCGCCTCCAAGGCTGCGTACCCCCGATACCACTCCGGATGCCTAGTCCGAACCCGCCCCATCGCCTCCCGAACCTCGGGAATCGCCTGCCTGAACAGCCCGCCGGCGTCCAGCAAGCCATCCGCCTGTTCCAACACCTCAGGGCGGATGATTCGCACCCCCCTCTCCATGGAGGAGATCGCATCGGGCCCGTATCCGACCAGTTGCCCGAACTCCCTCTGGGTCAGCCCCTTCCGCTCCCTCAGAAGTTTCAGCATCTTGCCCAGCGCCGTGAACAACCCCGTCGTCCCGTCGGACTCCGCCGGTGTCTCCGGCCTCCGCTCCCGTTCGTCCTTCATGCCACCCCACCGCCTTCACGTCCCTGTGGTCACGACCGACGACCCGTACGGACACCCGATCGCAGCCGTACGGCTACGGAGAGTCGCCAAGTCGCCCCTGGCCAGCGTAGATACAACGGACCAGGCTCAGTCGGGTGAACTCCGAAATCTCCACCCAGATCTCCACCCCCCTCGGGGAACTGACCCTGCGCCTCAGCTCGACGCCCCGGGGCGCCCGCCTCGCCCGGCGGCTCACGGCGCAGCAGCTCGACGCGTGGGGTTACCCGCACGACGGCGAGGCGAGCGACATCGCCCAGCACGTCGTCGCGGAGCTGGCCGCCAATGCCGTCACGCACGGCAGGGTGCCGGGGCGGGACTTCGAACTGCGTCTGCTGCTGCTCCCGGGGGGCACGCTGCGGGTCGAGGTGAGTGACGCGCGGGGGGACCGGAGGCTGCGGATCGTGACGGACGCGGACGCGGAGGGCGGCCGGGGGCTGATCCTCGTGGCCGTCCTGGCCCGTACCTGGGGCGTCGCGGAGCGGGAGGTCGGCAAGACGGTGTGGGCCGAACTGCCGCTCAGCCCGCCGGAACGGCCCGCCTACGCTACTGGGGTGCTGACCTCCACGACGACCCGTCCGCTCCCGACGAAGGGAACCTGACCATGGCTGAGGACGATGCGGTCGCCCGAGCCGAGGCGCTGCTGCGGGAGTTGGGTGCGGGCGCGCTGGCCCATCCCGGCGGCACCCTCCTCGCCCACCTGCGCCGCGTGCGCTCCCGGCTCGCGGGCTGGCAGGCCCGTCCCGCCCTCCAGCTCGCCGGTCTCTGCCACGCCTTCTACGGCACCGACGGTTTCCCCACCGCCCTGCTCCCGCCGGCCCGCCGCAGCGAACTGGCCGACGTCATCGGCCGGGAGGCCGAGGCGATCGTGTACCTGTACGCGAGCTGGGACCGGGCGGCCGGCTATCCGACGCCCGCCGAACCCCAGGCCCGCTTCCGCGACCGCTTCACGGGCACCCGGCAGCTCCCGGCCCCACACCTGCTCCGCGACTTCGCCGACCTCACCGCCGCCAACGAACTCGACCTCGCCGACCACGACCCCGCCTTCCGCGACCGGTACGGCCCGGATCTCCTCGCCCTCTTCACCCGCCTCCGCCCACTGCTGAGCGAGGCCGCCTGGGACGACTGCCGACGGGTTCTCGCCGCCGAGGAGCCCCGGGAGCCGTGAAGGAGTTGACACATGGCGCTGCTCGCGCAGCCGGGTGGCTGCGCGAGCAGCGGGTGTGATGACCGGGTACCGCTTGGAGAAGCCGCCCTTGGCTTCGAGAATCGCCAAGTTGCGCCAGGCCGCATTCGGAACACCGCCGCGATCGTGCTGTGGGGGAAAAGCTGAGCGGTGTCGCGGCACTAGGCGGGCCTGCGGGCGATGAGGTAGGCCTGGGGGGCGCTCTCGTCGCGATCCGGTTCCGGCTCGCGAACCGTCCGGACACGGACGTCGAAACCGGCCGCTGCCAGCAGCTCGGCCATCCGCTCCGGCCTGCGCCGCTGGAAGTCCAGTGCCACCGGGTGGCCCCAGGGCCGGTCGAGGTGGCGGGGCTCGTCGCCGACCTGGAAGGCGAGGAGCAGATGCCCGCCCGGGGTCAGGACGCGGTGGAACTCGGCGAAGAGGGCGGGGAGTTCGTCCACCGGAGTGTGGATGGAGGAGTACCAGGAGACGACCCCGTCGAGCGAGCCGTCCGCGTGCCCTTCCAGCTTCAGCATCGAGCCGCGCTCGAACCGGATCCCCGGGTTCTCGCGGCGCGCGATCGCGAGCATCGACTCCGAGAGGTCGAGGCCGGACACCGACAGGCCGAGCGAAGCGAGGAGACCCGTGATCCCGCCCGGCCCGCAGCCCAGGTCGGCCACCCGCCCGCCCGTGCCGACCAGTTCGGCGTACACGGTGAGGACGGCCCGGTCCATCGGGTCGGCCGCATGCGCGTCGCGGAAGTGGTCGGCGTAGTCGTCGGCGATGGCGTCGTAGAAGGCGCGGGTGGCGGTGAGGTGGTCGGCGTGGGTCATGGCCGGAGCCTACTCAGGACGCTCCTCGCTCCGGCGCCCCTCTCGCCGCGCACGGGCGGCGAGGGCGGCGCCGCTGGCCGTGCCGGGCTTTTCATGCCACGCCCAGCGCCCGCAGCCCCGCCGTCGTCAGCGCGGCGCCCAGCACCACCACCGCGAACGGCGCCCGCCGCCACGCCAGTACGGCACCCACCAGCACCCCGGCCGGCCGGGCCCACCCGGCGAAGCCGCCGGCCTCGGTCAGCGCGCCCGTCGCCAGCAGCGCGACCAGCAGGACCACCGCACCCGCCGACAGCAACCCGCGGACCCGGGCGGGCAGTTCGACCCGCCCGTGCAGCGCGGGCCCGACCAGCCGGAAGGCGTACGTCCCCACCGCCAGGACCAGGATCACGGCGGCCGACGCACTCATACGGCGGCCCCCTCACGGCCGTACAGAAACAGCCCGGCGAGCGCCAGCAGCACCGGCACCCCGGCGGGGACGACGGGGGTCGCCGCCAGGGCGAGGAGTGCGCCGAGGGCCGCCGAGCGCCGTAGGGGCCGGTCCTCGCGGAGGGCGGGGAGGACCAGGGCCACCAGCACGGCGGGGAAGGCGGCGTCCAGGCCGTAGGTGGCGGTGTCGCCGAGGGCGGTGCCGGCGAGCGCTCCGGCCAGGACGCCCGCGTTCCACACGGCGAACAGGCCGAGCCCGGAGATCCAGAAGGCGGCGCGGCGGCGGGCCGGGTCCGGCTGTGCGAGGGCGAAGGCCACGGTCTCGTCGGTCACGAGGTGCGCGCCGAGGAGCCGGGCCGCGCGGCCGGGACCGAGGAGTTCGGCGACGGCGAGGCTGAAGGCGACCGTACGCGTGTTGAGGAGCAGACCGGTGGCCGCGGCGGCGAACGGCCCGCCCCCGGCCAGCAGCACGCCGACCGCGCTGAACTGCGCGGAGCCCGCGTACACCACCAGCGACATCACCACCGGCACCCAGACCGGCAGGCCGCCCGCGACGGAGATCGCGCCGAAGGAGACACCGACCACTCCACTGGCGAGCCAGACGAGGGAGCTGTCCCGGACGAGCGCTGTGCGAGCCTGGCGGGGAGTACGGGATGTTCGTTGTGGCGAACGCATGTTTTCTACAATGAACAGAGCCGACCGTGTTCGTCAAACCGAACGATCGTACCGTTGGAGCGAACGACATGTCCGATGTCCCCTCCCGCCTCCCCCTCGACTGGATCGCCGCCTCCCTGCGGCGCGAGCGCACCCGGGCCGGGCTGTCCCTGTCCGAGCTGGCCAAACGGGCCGGCATCGCGAAGTCCACGCTGTCGCAGCTGGAAGCGGCGAGCGGGAATCCGAGCATGGAGACGATCTGGGCGCTGGGTGTCGCGCTGGGGGTGCCGTTCAGCGCACTGGTGGAGCCGCCGGCGCCGGCCGTCCGGGTGATCCGGGCGGGGGAGGGACCCGCGGTCGCCTCGGAACAGGCGCCGTACGTGGCGACCCTGCTGTCGGCCAGCCCGCCGGGCGCCCGGCGGGACCTCTACCACCTGCGGGCCGAGCCGGGGGCCGCCCGGGTGTCGGAGCCGCACATCCCGGGCACGGTCGAGCATCTGATCGTGAGCACGGGGAGGGTCAAGGCGGGGCCGGCCGGGGAGACGGTGGAGCTGGAGCCCGGGGACTACATGACGTACCGGGGTGATGTGCCGCACTCGTACGAGGCGCTGGCGCCGGGGACGACCTTCGTGCTCGTCATGCAGCACGTGTGAGACGAGGCGGGGCACACGCGGGAGAGCGGAAGAGCGGAAGAGTTTGCCGGGAATTCACCGCCGAATGGCGGAAAGGGGGCCCGGGTGGCCGAAAGGGCTCGGGCGGCGGGAACGGACCGGGCGGCGGGAACGCCTCGGCCGGCCGAAAGGGCTCGGGCCCGGGAAAGGGGCCGTGCCGCGGAAAGGCAGGAGCCCCGGCCATGCGGCGCGGGGCTCCTTGGGTACTGCTCTCAGACTGCGATCACACGAGGTGTCACGATCACACGGGGGTGACGTTCTCCGCCTGCGGGCCCTTCGGGCCCTGGGTCACGTCGAAGGAGACCTGCTGGTTCTCCTCGAGGGAACGGAAACCCGAGGCGTTGATCGCGGAGTAGTGGACGAAGACGTCGGGGCCGCCGCCCTCCTGGGCGATGAAGCCAAAGCCCTTTTCGGCGTTGAACCACTTCACGGTTCCGGTAGCCATAAGCCCTCCTTGGGCCCAAAGGGTTGCCCTGCTCCAGAACCTGCAAGTGTGAAAACAGTGCTGCACAACTGCATACTTCTGAAAACGACGAGAGCCCGCGGTCACATGCTCCGCAGGCTCTGTACTGCAAGGGAAACCAAACTGCAACTTGCGGCGAGCCTAGCACGCGGGCAGCCGAAAGCAATAGAGGTCAAGATCACGTCACCCGAATGTTTGAACGTCGAGTCCGGTGGTTGACCCAGGGGGCGGAGTCCGCAGCGTACCCGGCGGGGTCTAGTCTCGCGATGTGGACATTTCTCGCACCCGGCCGCGTGTCGGCCACATCCAGTTCCTGAACTGCCTGCCCCTCTACTGGGGGCTCGCGAGAACCGGCACGCTCCTCGACTTCGAGCTGACCAAGGACACCCCGGAGAAGCTCAGCGAGCAGCTGGTGCGGGGAGACCTCGACATCGGTCCCATCACCCTCGTGGAGTTCCTGAGGAACGCGGACGACCTGGTCGCCTTCCCGGACATCGCCGTCGGCTGCGACGGCCCGGTGATGTCCTGCGTGATCGTCTCGCAGGTCCCGCTGGAGCGGCTGGACGGCGCCCGGGTCGCCCTCGGCTCCACCTCGCGCACCTCCGTGCGCCTGGCCCAACTGCTGCTCTCCGACCGCTTCGGCGTCCGGCCCGACTACTACACCTGCCCGCCCGACCTCAGCCTCATGATGCAGGAGGCGGAGGCGGGCGTCCTCATCGGCGACGCGGCGCTGCGGGCCAACCTGCTGGACGGGCCGAAGTACGGCCTGGAGGTGCACGACCTCGGGGCGCTCTGGAAGGAGTGGACCGGCCTGCCGTTCGTCTTCGCGGTCTGGGCCGCACGCCGCGACTACGTGGAACGCGAGCCGTTCATCACCCGCAAGGTCCACGAAGCCTTCCTCGACTCCCGCAACCTCTCCCTGGAGGAGGTCGGCAAGGTCGCCGAACAGGCGGCCCGCTGGGAGGCCTTCGACGAGCGGGTCCTGGAGGAGTACTTCACGACGCTCGACTTCCGCTTCGGGGGACCGCAACTGGAGGCGGTGACCGAGTTCGCCCGGCGGGTCGGGCCGACGACGGGCTTCCCGGCGGACGTGAAGGTGCGGCTGCTTCAGCCGTAGCGCCGTAGTCTGCCGGCGGGACGTACGGGGGAGGGATGGACGTCATGCAGCCGCTCGGAGCCGACGAACCCACCGGCGTGGGCCCCTACCGGCTGCTCGGCCGGCTCGGGTCCGGCGGGATGGGCCGCGTCTACCTGGGGCGCAGTGCCGGTGGCCGCACGGTCGCCGTGAAGATCGTGCACCCCCACCTCGCCCTCGACGAGGAGTTCCGCGCCCGCTTCCGGCGCGAGGTCGAGGCCGCCCGGCGGGTGGGCGGCGCCTGGACCGCGCCGGTGCTGGACGCCGACCCGGAGGCGGGCGTGCCCTGGGTCGCCACGGCGTACGCGGCCGGTCCCTCACTGGCGTCGGCGGTCGCCGGCGGCGGCGGACGCGCGGGTGGGGACGGAGGTGCGGGAGGGGGCGCACTGCCCGCGCACACGGTACGGGTGCTGGGGGCGGGGCTGGCGGAAGCGCTCGCGGCCGTCCACGAACTGGGGCTGGTGCACCGGGACGTCAAGCCGTCCAACATCCTGCTGACCGTCGACGGGCCCCTCCTCATCGACTTCGGCATCGCCCGGGCCACGGACGGCACGGCGTCACTGACGTCGACCGGGGTGTCCGTCGGCTCGCCCGGCTACATGGCCCCCGAGCAGATCCTCGGCAAGGGCGTCACGGGAGCGGCCGACGTCTTCTCCTTGGGGGCGGTGCTGGCGTACGCGGCGACCGGCGAGCCGCCGTTCCCCGGGGACTCCTCCGCTGCCCTTCTGTACAAGGTCGTCCACGAGGAGCCGGTGCTCGGGGAGTTGGACGGTGAGCTGCGGGAGGTGGCCGAGGCCTGCCTCGCGAAGGACCCGGGGGCCCGGCCGACCCCCGGGGAGGTCGCCCGGCGGCTCGCGCCTCAGGGGGCGGCGCGGCTGGTGGCGGGCGGGTGGCTGCCGGGGACGCTGGTGGAACAGGTGGGCCGCAGCGCCGTAGAACTGCTGAACCTCGAGGCGACGGGGGCGGGCCCGGTCTCCGGGCCGGTGGACTTCAGCAGTCCGTCGGTGACGGCGGGGCACCTCGGTTCGCCGCAGGCGCCGCCGACGCGGGCGCCGGCCACGGTGGGGGAGCCGGGGCCGCCGCGAACGCCGTCGACGGTGGGGGAGTCCGGGCCGCCGCGAACGTCGTCGACCGTCGGGGAGTTCGGGCCGCCGCCCGTGATGCCGGCTCCGGCGGACGCGGTTCCCGCGCCCCGGCGGGGCGGGGAGAGCAGGGAGCGGCCCGGAAAGGTCTCCGTGACCGTGGCGGCCGCCGCGACGCCCGGGGAGGGCGGACGCGGGCGGCGGCTGAGCTGCTCCGTCGCGCTGGCGGTCGCGGGAGCGATGGCCGCGGTGACGGTGGGGACGGTGTTCGTGCTCGACCTGCTGCCGGGGTCGTCCGGTGACGGCGGGAACGACGCCGCCGGCAGCGTGCCCTCCTCGGCCCCCACCGCCGGCCCGACCGCGGGCGAGGGCAGCACGCCCACCACCCTGCCCTCCGGTTACGTCGGCACCTGGGAGGGCCAGGGCAGCGGCCTGGACGGCAAGCTCCCCATGGGCACCTTCCGGGTGACGGTCCGCCAGGCGAAGGTGGGCGAGGAACTGGGGCAGCTGCGACAGACGGACCTGCTCGGCGGGGTCTGCCTCGACGTCCTGACCCTGAAGCAGGTGAAGCCGACCGAGGTCCTCGCCACGTCGGTCGGAGCGAAGACCAACCACGGCGGCTGCAACCCGACCCCCCACACCATCCACCTCACCCGCACCGGAGACGACCTCACCTACTCGTCGGACAGCACGGCGGAGGGCAAGCCGGTGGCGCGGATGTCGAGGGTCGGGTAGCGGGCTCCGGGGCGTCGGCCACCGCAGGGGTGTTCGGAACGCCCGGAAAGGGAGTGGGAGAGGATGCGAGACCCGAAGGCGACCCGTTTCCGGGCCCGTGACGGCTGGGGGATCGCCGGTGGCGTCCTCGTCGCCGCGCTCCTCCTGGTCGTCCTGCTGTCCGTGCTGGGCGTCCTGAAGCGGATCGTGCGGGCGACGGCCCCCCTGCTGGTGGACCTGCCCGGCGGAGGCTGGGCGGCCGGCGGTGTGCTCGGGCTGCTGTCCCTGGCCGGCTGGGCCGGCGGCGGGTGGTTCTCCGCCCGGGAACGAAAGCGGGCCCCCGGTACCCGTACGGGGCGAGCCGGGTTCGCGGTCGGGGGCGGGGTGTGCTGGACGGTGGGGTTCGGCGCGGCGATGTACGTCCTCGGCGCCCTGCCCGGCCGCAACTGCCGCTCCGGCGCCGCGATGTGCGCGTACATCCCGGGCACGGGCGGCGTCCTCCTGGCGTACGCGGCCACGGTGGCCGTCGGCGGCTGGCTCTGGTACCGCCGGTACCGGACGGCGACGGACACACACCGGGCCCAGGAGCGGGCCCGGCTGAAGAGGCTGCGCAAGAAGGGCAAGGGGAAGAGCCGCAGCGCGGTGCGGGCCCGTCAGGGACGCTGAGGCCCGAAGGGCGCGGCCCGGCATCCCGGTTGTTCGCGGGGTGTGGACGTTCCGGAGCGCGTGCCGCCGTACCCCGGTGGCAGTAGGCTCCATGCGCCCGAGCCCCGCCCCGGTAACGACCCTGCCCGCACCCGACCCAGGGCACCGCCATGGCGCGACACAGCACTTCACGCCCGACGGGAAGTCCGACGGGAAGTCCGACGGGAAGTCCGAGGGGTCCGGAATGAGCGAGGTCACACCGTTCGACGCCGTGCTGATCGCCGTCGCGGCGGTGTGGGGCGCGGTGACGGGGGCGCTGCTGCCACGGGCGGCCTACCGGTTCTCCGTGCCCCACGAGGAGGAGGACCGGGCCTCGGCCGGGGACCCGGGGCCGGTTGAGGATCCGGGGCCGGTCGAGGACCAGACGGCTGTCGGGGAACCGGCGGGCTGGCGGAGCACCTGTCCGAACGGGCACCCGCTCCGCGGCTGGACCGGCCCGGCCCGCTGCCGCGCGTGCGCCGGCACGGCCGCGTCGTACGGCCCTGGCACCCCCCTCCTCGCCACCCTCACCGCGCTCCTCTGCGTCACTCTCGCCCTCGCCACCGGCATCCGCCCCGAGCTGGCCGTCTGGCTGGTGCTCGCGCCCGTCGGCGTGCTGCTCGCGGTGGTCGACCTGCGGGTGCGGCGGCTGCCCGACCCGCTGACCCTCCCGCTCGCCGCCACCGCCCTGGCGCTGCTCGGTGTGGCCGCGCTGCTGCCCGAGCACGCCGGGGACTGGACGACCGCCCTGCTGGGCTCGGTCGCGCTGAGCGCCGGCTATCTCGTGCTGCACCTCCTCAACCCCGGCGGCATGGGCCTCGGAGACGTGAAACTGGCCCTCGGCGCGGGCGCCGCACTCGGCTGGTACGGCTGGGCCACCGTCATGCTGGGCACGTTCGCCGGGTTCCTGCTCGGCGCGCTGTACGGCGGCGCGCTCCTCGTCGCGGGCCGGGCCGGCCGCAAGACGGCGATCCCGTTCGGGCCGTTCCTGATCGCGGGCGCCTTCGTGGGGCTGCTGATCGGTGCGTACGCGGCCTGACACCCAGCAGCGGAAACGGCTGGCGTAGGCTGGTTCGGTCCGTGCGTCAACCCTTGACGATCCACACCCTTGACGAAAGGGACGCCCCGGTGACCGAGAAGGCCGACCTCACCTCTGTTGATGTCACAGCCGTCCTCGACCGAGCCGCCGCGGGCGGACGGATCACGCCCGAGGAAGCGCTCGCCCTCTACCGCGACGCGCCCCTGCACGCGCTGGGCGCCGCCGCCGACGCCGTACGCCGCCGCCAGTACGCCGGGACCGAGCACATCGCGACGTACATCATCGAGCGGAACATCAACTACACCAACGTGTGCGTCACGGCGTGCAAGTTCTGCGCCTTCTACGCCGCCCCGAAGGACCGGGCCAAGGGCTGGACGCGCGACCTGGACGACATCCTGCGCCGGTGCGCGGAGACCGTGGAACTGGGCGGCACCCAGATCATGTTCCAGGGCGGACACCACCCGGACTACGGCGTCGAGTACTACGAGAAGCACTTCTCCGCCATCAAGAAGGAGTTCCCGCAGCTCGTCATCCACAGCCTGGGGGCGAGCGAGGTCGAGCACATGGCGCGGATCTCGAAGGTGTCCGTGGAGGAGGCGATCCAGCGCATCCACGCCGCCGGTCTGGACTCCTTCGCCGGTGCCGGCGCCGAACTCCTGCCGGAGCGCCCGCGCAAGGCCATCGCGCCGCTGAAGGAGTCCGGCGAGCGCTGGCTGGAGATCATGGAGGCCGCGCACAACCTCGGCGTCGAGTCCACCTCCACCATGCTGATGGGCACGGGTGAGACGAACGCCGAGCGCATCGAGCACCTGCGGATGATCCGTGACGTGCAGGACCGGACGGGCGGCTTCCGCGCCTTCATCCCGTACACCTACCAGCCCGAGAACAACCACCTGAAGGGCCGCACCCAGGCGACCCTCTTCGAGTACCTGCGGATGATCGCGGTCGCCCGCCTCTTCCTCGACAACGTCCGCCACATCCAGGGCTCCTGGCTGACGACCGGCAAGGAGGTCGGCCAGCTGTCCCTGCACTACGGCGCGGACGACCTCGGCTCGATCATGCTGGAGGAGAACGTCGTCTCCTCGGCCGGCGCCAAGCACCGCTCCAACCGCCTGGAGATCATCGACCTGATCAGGAAGGCGGGCCGCGTCCCGGCGCAGCGCTCCACGACGTACGAGCACCTGGTCGTCCACGACGACCCGGCGAACGACCCCGTCGACGAGCGGGTCGTCTCCCACATCTCCTCGACGGCGATCGCGGGCGGCACGGCGCACCCCGAGCTGAAGATCCTCGCGTCCAACTAGCCGCCCCATGCTCACGATTCACGCGGACTCCACGGGATGGGCGCTCGCCGTCGAGGGCGCGTGGATCGCCGAGGCGGGCCCGCTGGAGAAGCTCGTCGCCGACCGGCCGCGGGCCCGGGTGCGCCAGTGGCCCGGCATCCTCACCCCCGGGCTCGTCAACCCGCACGGCACGGAGCTGCTGGAGGAGACGTACCACCCGGATCCGCGCGAGGCCGACGAGCTGGGCACCGAGCCGCTGACCGGGGACGCGCTCGCGGCCCTGGCCATGAACGACGCCCGCTGGGGGGCGAGCGCCCGGCGCGGGGTGCAGCGCATGCTGGCGAACGGCACCGTCGCGGCGGCCTGCGAGGAACTCCGCAACCGCGCCGTACGGGATGCTGTGCGCCGCTCCGGCCTGGGGGTCGTGGGGCGGCTCGGACGTCCGGGCGGGGTGCCCTCGCTCGACCCGTACGCCAGCGGCCTGCCGGTGGAGTTCGCGCAGCCGAGGGAGCGCGGCTCCGCCGCCCGGTTCGCCGTCTTCGACGTCCCGGACGAGGCCGCGCTCGCCGCACGCGGAGTCGCGACCTGCGTGGCGACGGTGGTCGAGGGGCGCCTGGTGTACCGACGGCGTTAGGGGCCCTCGCCCGATGGGCGACCCGGGCGGGCATGGCGCGAGGACCCCTCAGCCGGTGAACGCCTCCGCGAACGCCCCCGAACCCTGTTCCACCCCGCTGCACTTGGTCAGCGCGTCGTCCTGACCGGCGTCCCCGTCCGCACACTCCCGGTCGCGGAAGGTCGACCACATCGACACCCAGGAGATGCCCTTCCCCTCGGCGAACGTCCGCACCTGCGCCGCGTCCGCGAGCGTCAACGTCTCGCGAAGGCGTACTTCCGGATCGACTTCGCCCGGCTCAGCCGCTTCCGGCGCACGGACCGGGTCGTCACCGTCTTCGACGCGCGGGCGGTGACGATCTACCTCTGGCACGAGATCGCCCTGATCCTGGCGGTACCGCTGACCGACCGCTTCTGGGACGTGCCCGCGTTCGTGAGGTACCTGCCGCTGGACAGCCAGTGGTTCATGTTCGGCGTCGGCCGGCTGCTGATCGTGGTCTTCGTGCTGCTGTGCGGGTGGGTCGAGGACGTGGCGGCGAGAAAGAGGCCGAGGCTGCTGCCGTGATGCTCGGAGCGGCCCTGCCACAATGGGCGGGTGACCCGCGCCTCCCTGAACAAGCAGCCGCACGAAGTCGCCTCGATGTTCGACGACGTGGCGGAACGGTACGACCTGACGAACGACGTCCTCTCGCTCGGCCAGGACCGGAGATGGCGCAAGGAGGTCGCCCGGGCGGTCGACGCCCGTCCCGCGCAGAAGGTCCTGGACCTGGCGGCGGGCACGGCCACCTCCTCGCTGCCGTTCGCGCGGACCGGCGCCTACGTCGTCCCCTGCGACTTCTCCCTCGGCATGCTCCAGGTCGGCAAGAAGAAGCACACCTGGCTGCCGTTCACCGCGGGTGACGCGACGAGGCTGCCGTTCAAGGACGACACCTTCGACGCCGTCACCATCTCCTTCGGGCTGCGCAACGTGCAGGACTTCGACGCCGCCCTGCGGGAGATGTACCGGGTGACGCGGCCCGGTGGACGGGTCGTGATCTGCGAGTTCTCGCACCCGACCTGGGCGCCCTTCCGCACCGTGTACACCGAGTACCTGATGCGCGCCCTGCCGCCGGTCGCGCGCACGGTGTCCTCGAACCCCGACGCGTACGTCTACCTCGCCGAGTCCATCCGAGCCTGGCCCGACCAGCCCGCCCTGGCCGAGCACCTGCGCAAGGCCGGCTGGTCCAAGGTCGCCTGGCGCAACCTGACCGGCGGCGTGGTGGCCCTGCACCGGGGCTTCAAGGAGAGCTGAGGGGCTGAGGGGCCCGGGGGGCCGTGACTACCCGCTGATCGCCTCGAAGGCGTCTCCCGGCCGGTCCAGCTCGCGTTCCAGCCCGCCCCCGCCGGGTTTCGGCAGACGCGGCTCGCGTACGCCCGCACCCCCGCCGCCCTCGCCCTCGGCGAAGTCGAACCACACGGTGACGACCGCGCCGCGCGGCACCTCGACACCGGGCGGCGGGTACTGCCGTACGACGTAGTCGACGACCGTGCGGTGGAAGTCGGGCCGGTCGGGTGCGGCCAGCAGCACTCCTCGCGCCGTAGCCGCTTCGCGCGCGTCCATGGCCATCAGGCCGACGAGCCTCGGCACGCGCACTTCGGGTGTTTTGGGCCGTATGAGCACAGATGTCACCCCCAGCGGTACCGGAAGGGTAACCGCCTGGAGGTGCCGTCCGGAAGCGTCCGGTGTCTTTCTGTAGCAATCGACTACAGAGAGTCGCCATCCTGGAGGTCGAGGCGGTAACAGTGCCCCTCCCGGCGCGACTCGGGCGTCGAGAAGACCTCCGCCAGCCGCATACCGAGCCGTCGCGTGACCGCGATGGAGCGGGCGTTGCGCGCGTCGACCATGGCCACGACGCTCGGCACCCCGGCCGCCCGAAGCCGCTCCAGCGTCATCCGCGCGGCCGCGGTGACATACCCCTGGCCCCAGTGCTCCCGCCCGAGCCGCCAGCCGATCTCGATCTCACCCGTGGGACCCCACTCCCGCTCCCAGGGCTGGGCGCCGGTGAAGCCGATGACCCGACCGGACTCGTCGAGCATGGTCCACAGACAGAAGCCGCGCTCGGCGTCGTGCCGGCGCTGGCGGGCGGTGAGCTCCTCGTAGACCGACAGCCCGGCGGACCTGCCGCCGTGGAACTCCATGACGTCCGGATGGTCGAAGACCCGGTGCCACGCGACCGCGTCCTCGTCCGTGGGGACACGCAGCCGTACTACGGGGAGAACTCGGTTCACGGGGGCAGCCCTTCAGATGGGTGATCAATTCTGCTGAATAGACTGCCCGTGTCCAGTGCCGGTCGGCACGAAGATGTCGAACTTGGGGAGATCCCGCCGTGACCGTGACTGAGCCCCTCTCCGAAAACACCGCCGATGTGATCGTCGTCGGGGCGGGGCCGGCCGGCTCCACGACCGCGTACCACCTCGCCAAGGCCGGACTCGACGTACTCCTGCTGGAGAAGACCGAGTTCCCGCGCGAGAAGGTCTGCGGCGACGGCCTCACCCCGCGCGCCGTCAAGCAGCTCGTGGCCATGGGCATCGACATCTCCGAGGAGGCCGGCTGGCTGCGCAACAAGGGCCTGCGCATCATCGGTGGCGGCGTGCGCCTCCAGCTGGACTGGCCGGATCTCGCCTCCTTCCCCGACTACGGTCTCGTCCGCAAGCGCGACGACTTCGACGAGCAACTGGCCCGGCAGGCGCAGAAGGCGGGCGCGCGGCTGTACGAGCGCTGCAACGTCGGCGCCCCGATCATCGACGACCGCACCGGCCGCATCACCGGCGTGCACGCCAAGCTGGGCGAGGAGAAGCGCGAGGTCACCTTCCACGCCCCGCTCGTGGTCGCCGCCGACGGCAACTCCACCCGGCTGTCCCTGGCGATGGGCCTGCACCGCCGTGAGGACCGCCCGATGGGCGTCGCGGTGCGCACGTACTTCACCTCCCCGCGTCACGAGGACGACTACCTGGAGTCCTGGCTGGAGCTGTGGGACCGGCGCGGGCCGGGCGAGGACCGCCTCCTCCCGGGCTACGGCTGGATCTTCGGCATGGGTGACGGCACCTCCAACGTCGGCCTGGGCGTCCTCAACACCTCCGACTCCTTCAAGGAACTGGACTGGCGCGAGGTCCTGAAGGCCTGGTGCGCCTCCATGCCGGAGGACTGGGGCTACACGCCGGAGAACATGACGGGCCCGATCCGCGGCGCCGCCCTGCCCATGGCCTTCAACCGCAAGCCCCACTACACCAAGGGCCTGCTGCTCGTCGGTGACGCCGGCGGCCTGGTGAACCCCTTCAACGGCGAGGGCATCGCCTACGCCATGGAGTCCGGCCAGCTCGCCGCCGACGTCATCGTCCAGGCCCACGCCCGCGCCACCCCCGGCCAGCGCGAACTGGCCCTGCGGCGCTACCCGCAGATCCTGGCGGACACCTACGGCGGCTACTACACGCTGGGCCGCGCCTTCGTGAAGCTCATCGGCAACCCGAAGGTCATGAAGATCGCCGCCCAGCGGGGCCTGACCCACCCCCTGCTGATGAAGTTCACCCTGAAGCTGCTCGCGAACCTCACGGACCCGACGGGCGGCGACGCGATGGACCGCATCATCAACGGCCTCAGCAAGGTGGCACCCAAGGCGTGACGCGGACGGACGGTCCGTGGGACGACCGGTCCGGCGGTGGGATGACCGGTCCGTGGGACGACCGGCCGTCGGAACGACCGGTCCGTCGGACGACCTGACCGGCGGGCGGACGTGACCGGGAGGCGAACGTGACCGGGCGGGGGCAGGCCCGGTCACGCGGTGAGGGAGTGCTGCCCGGCGGCCCCCTCCGGGGTGGACGTTACTGGCGCCGAGTTGACGCCGTATCCGGCATGTCGGACACGGATTGTGTGGCGGGTATGTCGCCGAAATGTGATGGGGAGTTCGGGGCCGGGGGCCGAGGGTCGGGGGTCGGAGGTCGGGGGCGGCAGGTCCGGAAGCCGGGAGGTCCGGAAGCCGGAGGCCCAGGAGGCCGGGCGCCAAGAGGCCGGGGACCAGGAGACCAGGGGTCCGGGCAGCTCGGGGGCAGGGGGCACGGGGCAGGGGTCACGGAGGCCCGGGGCAGCGGGCAGGGAGGCCCGGACGCCTGGTGCCAGGGGCCGGGAGGCCGGAAACACCTGGAGGGAAGCCGGGGCCCGGGGACCGGGGGCCGGCAGGCGCACGGCAGCCGGAAGGGCCGCTGCCCCCGAGCGGCTGCGGCCCTTCGTCCCGTCTGTCGTGCGCGGGCGCGCGTCAGAGCACGCGCACCGCACCCGACGCCGGGTAACCGGACAGGTCCTGGATGACGACGCCCTTGGACGGGTTGGCCGCGTCGAGGTACTGGCCGTCGCCGATGTAGACGCCCACGTGGTAGGCGGAACCCTTGCCGCCCCAGTACAGGATGTCGCCGACCTGGAGGTTGGACAGGGACACGTCGGTGCCGACCATCGACTGGTCCTGCGAGACCCGCGGCAGGTCGACGCCGACCTGCTTGAACGCGGCCTGGACGAGCGAGGAGCAGTCCCACGCGTTGGGTCCGGTGGCGCCCATGACGTAGGCGTCGCCCACCTGGGCCTTGAGGAAGGCGATGACCGTCGCCACGCTGCCGCTGGCCGGCGCGGAGACGGACGTGGACGCGGAAGCGGACAGGACGGTCCGCTCCGAGGAACGGGAGGCAGCGGCTTCGGCGGCCGCCCTGCGGGCCTCCTCGGCCTTCTTCTTCGCCTCGGCCTTCTTGGCGGCGACGAGGTCCTTCTTGGCCTCCTTGGCCGCCGCGGCGGCGGCCGCGTCGCGCTCGGCCTCCAGCTGGTAGTTGGCCGCGGCCTGCTGCGTGGCCTGGGCGGACTGCGCGACCTGAGCGGCCACGTCACCCGTGAGCACGGGCAGTTCGAGCGTCTGCGTCACCGGCTCGGCGGCGTTGGCCGAACCAGCCGCCGTGGCGACGGCCAGCGTGCCGAGGACACCACTGGCGACTCCGGCCCGCATCGCGATCGTCGACGCGCTGCGGCGGGGCTTCCGGTGGCTGCGTATGTGAGCGGTGTGGGACATGGGTACAACCGGTACCAGGGGCTCCTTCATACCTTCAAGAAACGTGTGCTGCGCCACATTTACTCAATGGCACCTCCGAACACCGGGCACGCCGCTCTTTATTGACGCCGTAACGGACATTGCGGACTCGGGTGATCAAGCCTGTGATCATGGGCTTTCGCTGTTACGCCCGAATTGCCCCGCACCTACCACTGGTTGCGACTGTTGGCCAAGCCCGGTTCCTGGGCGCCCCTCGCGGATGTGGTGGAGGTCACGGAACGGTTACCCGTCCGCCCGCGTCCCGCGCGAACGGAGTGGCCGGTTCCGCTCGTGAACGCGTGCACGTGCCCAGACCTGCCTTCTCGGCTCCCCCCGAGGCGTGAACGCATCCTCTAGCAGGGGGTCACGTCCAGCGCCAATTTGCATGCAAGGGAAGTTTCTTGATATGGAGACGCCCCCGTCTGGCCTGCGGTGACGAGCATGAATGTCACTTCTTGTGATCACTCTGACGCTTCCCGTACGAAGATCACCACTGGTATGACTTCATGATCCTTCGTCAGGTGGTGGAGATCACAAAGCTTGTGCAATACCCCGTGTCGCAGATCACAGAGCGGCAGGCATAAGATGCGAGGCAGTTGGGCTTGTGACCTGCTTCACATGTTCGCGATCTTCGCCGGGACCAGCGGGGCTTGTGGGTCATGTGAGACGGAAGTGAGTCCATGCCATCGCCAGCAGTCAGTGCCGACTGAGAGGAGCGAGGAGCGGTGAACGCGTATGCGCCCATCCTCGTACTGGGAGCCCTCGGGGCAGGCTTTGCGATCTTCTCCGTGGTCATGGCCACGTTGATCGGGCCGAAGCGGTACAACCGCGCCAAGCTCGAGGCCTACGAGTGCGGTATCGAGCCGACCCCCACGCCGGCCGGCGGCGGGCGCTTCCCCATCAAGTACTACCTGACGGCGATGCTCTTCATCGTCTTCGACATCGAGATCGTCTTCCTCTACCCCTGGGCCGTCACCTTCGACGCCCTGGGGCTTTTCGGGCTCGTGGAGATGCTGCTCTTCGTGCTCACCGTCTTCGTCGCCTACGCGTACGTGTGGCGGCGCGGCGGCCTGGAATGGGACTGAGGGGCCTTTAGTCATGGGACTCGAAGAAAAGCTGCCGAGCGGATTCCTGCTGACCACCGTCGAGCAGGCCGCGGGCTGGGTGCGCAAGGCGTCGGTCTTCCCCGCCACGTTCGGCCTCGCCTGCTGCGCCATCGAGATGATGACCACCGGTGCCGGCCGCTACGACCTGGCGCGCTTCGGCATGGAGGTCTTCCGCGGTTCGCCCCGCCAGGCGGACCTGATGATCGTCGCGGGCCGGGTCAGCCAGAAGATGGCGCCGGTGCTCCGGCAGGTCTACGACCAGATGCCGAACCCGAAGTGGGTGATCTCCATGGGCGTGTGCGCGTCCTCGGGCGGCATGTTCAACAACTACGCGATCGTCCAGGGCGTCGATCACATCGTCCCCGTCGACATCTACCTCCCCGGCTGTCCACCGCGCCCGGAGATGCTCATGGACGCGATCCTCAAGCTCCACCACAAGATCCAGAACTCCAAGCTGGGCGTGAACGCCGAGGAGGCGGCCCGCGAGGCGGAGGAGGCGGCTCTCAAGGCCCTGCCCACGATCGAGATGAAGGGGCTGCTGCGGTGAGCGACGCTAACGGCACCGGCGGAGAGGCGAACGGGACCAACCCCGAGCGGGACCTCTCCGCGTCCAACCTCCCCGGCCAGCGAGGCCAGGGCGGCGAGGAGATCCGCGTCCAGCGCGGCATGTTCGGCGCCAACAACGGCGGCGACACCTCCGGCTACGGCGGCCTGGTCCGCTCGGTCCGGCTCCCGGGACCGGCGAGCCGGCCCTACGGCGGCTGGTTCGACGAGGTCGCCGACGAACTCGAGGGCGCGCTGGAGGAACAGGGCCTCCTCCCCGAGAACGCGATCGAGAAGACGGTCGTCGACCGCGACGAACTCACCTTCCACATCGAACGCGAGCACCTGCCGCGGGTCGCCCGCACCCTGCGCGACGACCCGGCCCTGCGCTTCGAACTCTGCACCGGCGTCAGCGGCGTCCACTACCCGAACGACAAGGGCCGCGAACTGCACGCCGTCTACCACCTGCGCTCGATCACCCACAACCGGCTGATCCGCCTCGAAGTCAGCGCCCCGGACGGCGACCCGCACGTCCCGTCCCTGGTCTCCGTCTATCCGACCAACGACTGGCACGAGCGCGAGACCTACGACTTCTTCGGAATCGTCTTCGACGGTCACCCGGCCCTGACGCGGATCATGATGCCGGACGACTGGCAGGGCCATCCCCAGCGCAAGGACTACCCCCTCGGCGGCATCCCCGTCGAGTACAAGGGCGCCCAGATCCCGGCTCCGGACCAGCGGAGGTCGTACTCGTGAGCACGCAGTCAGCATCGGCACGCGAGACCACCGAGGGGACCGTCTACACGGTCACCGGTGGCGACTGGGACGAGGTCGTCCAGTCCGCGGCCCGCGCCGACGACGAGCGCATCGTCGTCAACATGGGCCCCCAGCACCCCTCCACCCACGGGGTGCTCCGCCTGATCCTGGAGATCGAGGGCGAGACGGTCACCGAGGCCCGCTGCGGCATCGGCTACCTCCACACCGGCATCGAGAAGAACCTCGAGTACCGGACCTGGACGCAGGGCACCACGTTCGTGACGCGCATGGACTACCTGACGTCCTTCTTCAACGAGACCGCCTACTGCCTCGCCGTCGAGAAGCTCCTCGGCATCGAGGACCAGATCACCGAGCGAGCCAAGATCATCCGGGTGCTCCTGATGGAGCTGAACCGGATGTCCTCCCACCTGGTGTGCATCGCCACCGGCGGCATGGAGCTGGGCGCCACCACGATCATGATCTACGGATTCCGTGATCGTGAAATGATTCTCGACATCTACGAGCTCATCACGGGCCTCAGGATGAACCACGCGTACATCCGCCCCGGCGGACTCGCCCAGGACCTGCCGCCCGGCGCGGTGGACCAGATCCGCGAGTTCGTGAAGAAGATGAAGAAGAACCTCCCGGAGTACGACAAGCTCGCCACCGGGAACCCCGTCTTCAAGGCCCGCATGCAGGACATCGGCTACCTCGACCTGGCCGGCTGCATGGCCCTCGGCGTCACCGGCCCGATCCTGCGCTCCACCGGCCTGCCGCACGACCTGCGCAAGGCACAGCCCTACTGCGACTACGAGACGTACGACTTCGACGTCCCGACCGCCGACTCCTCCGACGCCTACGGCCGCTTCCTGGTCCGCCTCGAGGAGATGCGCCAGTCCCTCAGGATCGTCGAGCAGTGCCTGGACCGGCTACAGCCCGGCCCGGTCATGGTCGGCGACAAGAAGATCGCCTGGCCGGCCCAGCTCGCCCTGGGCCCGGACGGCCTCGGCAACTCCCTCGACCACATCAAGAAGATCATGGGCACCTCCATGGAGGCCCTGATCCACCACTTCAAGCTGGTCACCGAGGGCTTCCGCGTCCCGCCGGGACAGACGTACGCGGCCGTCGAGTCGCCCAAGGGCGAGCTCGGGGTGCATGCCGTGTCCGACGGCGGCACCCGCCCCTACCGGGTCCACTTCCGCGACCCGTCCTTCACCAACCTTCAGGCCATGGCGGCGATGTGCGAAGGCGGCCAGGTCGCCGACGTCATCGTCGCCGTCGCGTCCATCGACCCCGTGATGGGAGGCGTCGACCGGTGACCACCTCTTCTTCCGAGCGGGGCGTCAGCCTGGGCATGCCCGAGCTGCCCGCGCCCGCGTACCCGGACGACGTCCGAGCCCGGCTCGAGCGGGACGCGCGCGAGATCATCGCCCGCTACCCCGACTCCCGGTCCGCGCTCCTGCCGTTGCTGCACCTCGTGCAGTCGGAGGAGGGACACGTCACGCGCACCGGGATGCGGTTCTGCGCGGACATGCTGGACCTGACCACCGCCGAGGTCACCGCGGTCGCCACCTTCTACACCATGTACCGGCGTCGGCCGAGCGGTGACTACCAGGTGGGCGTCTGCACCAACACCCTCTGCGCGGTGATGGGCGGCGACGCCATCTTCGAGGAGCTCCAGGAGTACCTCGGCGTCGGCAACGGCGAGACCACCGGCGACGGAAAGATCACCCTGGAGCACATCGAGTGCAACGCGGCCTGTGACTACGCGCCGGTCGTGATGGTCAACTGGGAGTTCTTCGACAACCAGACCGTGCAGAGCGCGAAGCGCCTGGTGGACGACCTGCGGACCGGACGTACGGTCTCGCCCACGCGCGGGGCGCCGCTGTGCACCTTCAAGGAGACCGCCCGGATCCTGGCGGGCTTCCCCGACGAGCGCGAGGGCGCCGTCGAGGCGAGCGGCAGCGCGGGACCGGCGTCGCTGGTGGGCCTTCGCCTGGCGAGGGGAGAGACCGCACCCGCGCGCGTGGTCCACCCGCGCGACGGCGGACCGCACGACGAACCGCAGCGGGCCGTGCACGAGCCGTCGCCGGCCGAGCACCTCAGTTCGCACGACGCGCCGCAGGACACATCGGCCTCCGACCCGGCCCACCCGGCAGGGCCTACCGCCGAGGAGGGGGAGTGATGACCTTGGCACCCGAGCTGAAAGACACCGGCCCCGAGAAGCTGCTCGCACCCGTGCTGTCGGCCTTCTGGGACGAGGACAGGTCCTGGACGCTGGACGTCTACCGGAGGCACGAGGGGTACGAGGGGCTCCGCAAGGCGCTCGCCATGTCGCCGGACGACGTGATCGCGTACGTCAAGGAGTCCGGTCTGCGCGGGCGCGGTGGCGCGGGATTCCCGACGGGAATGAAGTGGCAGTTCATTCCGCAGGGTGATGGAAAACCGCACTATCTAGTTGTCAACGCCGACGAGTCGGAGCCCGGAACCTGCAAGGACATCCCGCTCCTCTTCGCGAACCCGCACAGCCTCATCGAGGGCATTGTCATCGCGTGTTATGCCATCAGGTCGTCGCATGCCTTCATCTATCTGCGTGGTGAAGTCGTCCCCGTGTTGCGGCGGTTGCACGAGGCCGTGCGCGAGGCCTATGCGGCCGGCTACCTCGGCGAGAACGTCCTGGGCAGCGGACTCGACCTCGAACTCACCGTGCACGCGGGCGCGGGCGCGTACATCTGCGGTGAGGAGACCGCGCTGCTGGACTCGCTCGAAGGCCGCCGGGGTCAACCGCGGCTCCGTCCCCCCTTCCCTGCTGTCGCGGGCCTCTATGCCTGCCCGACTGTGGTGAATAACGTCGAATCGATCGCGTCAGTTCCCGCCATTCTGAACAACGGCAAAGAATGGTTCAGGTCGATGGGCAGCGAGAAGTCCCCGGGCTTCACGCTGTACTCGCTCAGCGGGCATGTCGCCAGCCCAGGCCAGTACGAGGCCCCGCTCGGCATCACCCTCCGCCAGCTCCTCGAGATGAGCGGCGGCATGCGACCGGGCCACCGCCTCAAGTTCTGGACGCCGGGCGGCTCCTCGACACCGATGTTCACCGACGAGCACCTCGACGTCCCTCTTGATTACGAAGGAGTGGGCGCCGCGGGTTCCATGCTCGGCACGAAAGCTCTCCAGTGCTTCGACGAGACGACCTGCGTCGTGCGTGCCGTCACCCGCTGGACCGAGTTCTACGCCCACGAGTCCTGCGGCAAGTGCACGCCGTGCCGCGAAGGCACCTACTGGCTCGTCCAGTTGCTGCGGGACATCGAGGCCGGCAAGGGCGTCATGTCCGACCTCGACAAGCTCAACGACATCGCCGACAACATCAACGGCAAGTCCTTCTGCGCCCTCGGCGACGGTGCCGCCTCGCCGATCTTCTCCTCGCTCAAGTACTTCCGCGAGGAGTACGAGGAGCACATCACGGGCCGCGGCTGCCCCTTCGACCCGGCCAAGTCGACGGCCTGGGCCGACCGCACGGAGGTGAACGCATGACCGTGACCACCAACGCTCCCGCCGGTGGGGGAGAGGCGGCGGTCCCGCCGGAGGACCTCGTCACGCTGACCATCGACGGCGCGGAGATCAGCGTGCCCAAGGGCACGCTGGTCATCCGGGCCGCCGAACAGCTCGGCATCGAGATCCCGCGCTTCTGCGACCACCCCCTCCTCGACCCGGCCGGCGCCTGCCGCCAGTGCATCGTCGAGGTCGAGGGCCAGCGCAAGCCCATGGCGTCCTGCACGATCACGTGTACGGACGGAATGGTGGTGAGGACCCACCTCACCTCGCCCGTGGCCGAGAAGGCACAGCACGGCGTGATGGAGCTGCTCCTCATCAACCACCCGCTGGACTGCCCGGTCTGCGACAAGGGCGGCGAGTGCCCCCTGCAGAACCAGGCCATGTCGCACGGCAACGCCGAGTCCCGCTTCGAGGGCCGCAAGCGCACGTACGAGAAGCCCGTGCCCATCTCCACGCAGGTGCTGCTCGACCGCGAGCGGTGCGTGCTGTGCGCCCGCTGCACCCGCTTCTCCAACCAGATCGCGGGCGACCCGATGATCGAGCTGATCGAGCGGGGCGCGCTCCAGCAGGTCGGCACCGGTGAGGGCGACCCCTTCGAGTCGTACTTCTCCGGCAACACCATCCAGATCTGCCCGGTCGGCGCGCTGACGTCGGCGGCGTACCGATTCCGCTCCCGGCCCTTCGACCTGATCTCCTCGGACTCGGTGTGCGAGCACTGCTCCGGCGGCTGCGCCACGCGCACCGACCACCGGCGCGGCAAGGTCATGCGGCGCCTGGCCGCCCCGGACCCCGAGGTCAACGAGGAGTGGATCTGCGACAAGGGGCGCTTCGCGTTCCGGTACGCGCAGCAGCGGGACCGGCTCGAGACGCCCCTCGTGCGGAACGCCGAAGGGGTCCTGGTACCGGCGTCCTGGCCG
Source organism: Streptomyces sp. NPDC014995 (assembly GCF_043080745.1). Lineage (NCBI taxonomy): Bacteria > Bacillati > Actinomycetota > Actinomycetes > Kitasatosporales > Streptomycetaceae > Streptomyces > Streptomyces sp. NPDC014995. The sequence continues at coordinate 349,284 of NZ_JBIBVX010000004.1, read as the reverse complement.
GAGGCGTTGCAGATCGCGGCCCAGGGGCTGCTCGCCTCGCGCGGCCGGACCGGTGTCCTGACCGGCGGCCGCCTCACCATCGAGGACGCGTACGCGTACAGCAAGTTCGCGCGCGTGGCGCTCGACACCAACGACATCGACTTCCGCGCGCGCGTGCACAGCAGCGAGGAGGCCGACTTCCTGGCGGCGAGGGTGGCCGGACACGGCCGCGACCTCGACGGTACGGGCGTCACGTACACCTCGCTGGAGAAGGCACCCGCCGTCCTGCTGGTCGGGTTCGAGTCGGAGGAGGAGGCGCCCGGCGTCTTCCTGCGGCTGCGCAAGGCCTGGCGCAAGCACGGGCAGCAGGTGTTCTCGCTGGCCACGCACGCCACCCGGGGTCTGGAGAAGGCGGGCGGCACGCTGCTGCCGGCCGCTCCGGGCACCGAGACCGAGTGGCTCAACGCGCTGTCCGCGGGGGTCGGCCTGGAGGGGGCCGGCAGCAGGGCCGCCGAGGCACTGCGCACCGAGGGCGCGGTGATCGTCGTCGGCGAGCGGCTGGCCGCCGTGGCCGGCGGGCTCACCGCCGCCGCACGGGCCGCGACCGCGACCGGGGCCGACCTGGTGTGGATTCCGCGCCGGGCCGGCGAGCGGGGCGCGATCGAGGCCGGTGCGCTGCCGTCGCTGCTGCCGGGCGGACGTCCGGCCACCGACCCGCGCGCGCGTGAGGAGGTCGCGGCCGTCTGGGGGCTCGCCGAACTCCCGCACCGCTACGGCCGGGCCACCGAGCAGATCATTGAGGCCGCCGTCGGTGGGGAGCTGCAGGCCCTGCTCGTCGCCGGGGTGGAGATCGCCGACCTGCCCGACCCGGCACGCGCGCGTGAGGCGCTCACCGAGGTCGGCTTCCTGGTGTCGCTGGAGCTGCGGCCCACCGAGATCACCGAGCACGCCGACGTCGTCCTGCCCGTGGCCGCGGTCGCCGAGAAGGCGGGCGCCTTCCTCAACTGGGAAGGCCGGGTGCGCTTCTTCGAGGCCGCGCTCAAGCCCGACCAGCTGACCCGCCGCCTGGCGTCGGCCGACGCGCGCGTGCTCCAGATGCTGGCCGACGCCATGGACGTCCACCTGGGCCTGCCGGACCTGCGCACCGCGCGCGCGGAGCTGGACCGGCTCGGCGCCTGGGACGGGCCGCGGGCCACCGAGCCGCTGGAGGGCGCGGGCTTCCTGCCGCGGCCCGCCGCCGGTGAGGCGGTGCTCGCCGGACACCGGCTGCTGCTCGACCAGGGCGTCCTCCAGCAGGGCGACGAGGCGCTCGCCGGGACGCGGCACGCCGCGTACGCGCGCGTGTCCGCTGCCACGGCCGCCGAAGCCGGCGTCGGGGACGGCGACGTGCTCGCCGTGACCGGCCCCGTCGGAACGGTGGAGCTGCCCGTCAGGATCACCGAGATGCCCGACCGGGTGGTGTGGCTCCCGCTCAACTCCGTCGGTGGGGGCGTCGCCTCCGACACCGGGGCCCGGCTCGGTTCCCTCGTCCGCATCGGCCCGGCGACGCTCGCCGCCGAAGCCCCCCAGGAGGTGGAGGCATGAGCCCGTACCTCGCCCTTGAAGACCTCTCGATGTTCGGCCGCGACCCCTGGTGGCTGGTCCTCGTCAAGGCGGTCTTCTGCTTCGCCTTCCTGATGGTGACCGTGCTGTTCTCCATCGTCTGGGAGCGCAAGGTCGTCGCCTGGATGCAGCTGCGCATCGGCCCCAACCGGCACGGCCCCTGGGGCATGCTCCAGTCGCTCGCCGACGGCGTGAAGCTGATGCTGAAGGAAGACCTCATCGTCAAGCGCGCGGACAAGGTCGTCTACGTCCTCGCACCGATCGTCGCGGCCATCCCGGCCTTCATGGCGATCGCGGTGATCCCCTTCGGCCCGGCCGGCAACGAGGTCTCGATCTTCGGCCAGCGCACCACCATGCAGCTCACCGACCTGCCGATCGCGATGCTCTACATCCTCGCGGTCGCCTCGATCGGCATCTACGGCATCGTCCTGGCGGGCTGGAGTTCCGGATCCACCTATCCGCTGCTGGGCGGCCTGCGCTCCTGCGCGCAGATGATCTCCTACGAGATCGCCATGGGTGCCGCCTTCGCCTCGGTGTTCCTCTACTCCGGGTCGATGTCGACGTCGACGATCGTCGAGCAGCAGCAGGACCGCTGGTACATCATCCTGCTGCCGGTCTCCTTCATCCTCTACATCGTCACGATGGTCGGCGAGACCAACCGCGCCCCCTTCGACATGCCGGAGTCCGAGGGCGACCTGGTCGGCGGCTTCAACACCGAGTACTCGTCGATCAAGTTCGCGATGTTCATGCTCGCCGAGTACGTGAACATGGTGACGGTCTCGGCCGTGTCGGTGACGCTGTTCCTCGGCGGCTGGCGGGCACCCTGGCCGATCAGCACCTTCTGGGAGGGCGCGAACCACGGCTGGTGGCCGATGCTCTGGTTCACGGTCAAGGTGCAGCTGCTGCTGTTCTTCTTCATCTGGCTGCGCGGCACGCTCCCGCGGGTCCGCTACGACCAGCTGATGAAGCTCGGCTGGAAGGTCCTCATCCCCGTCTCGGTGACGTGGCTGATGCTCGTCGCGACCGTGCGGACCCTGCGCAACGAGAACTACGACTTCGCCGACATCGCCCTCTACGTCGGCGGCGCTGTCCTGGTCCTGCTGCTGCTCTCCTTCATCGCGGACATGTTCCGCGAGCGCGGCAAGCAGGCCGAGGCGCCCGCCGAGCCCGCCGGCTTCGACCCGATGGCGGGCGGGTTCCCCGTACCGCCGATGCCGGGGCAGGAACTGCCACCGGTCCCCAGGCGCCGCCCGCGCCGGGAGCGGGAGCTGATTGTCAGTGGCGGGTCGGACACTGTCAGTGACGGATCGCTGGATGGAAAGGAGGCGTCCGATGGCTGAGGAGCCCAAGGAGACCAAGCCCGGTTTCCAGAACCCCGTCGCCGGCTTCGGCGTGACCTTCAAGGCCATGTTCAAGAAGCGGCTGACCGAGCAGTACCCGGAGCAGAAGAAGACCACGGCTCCGCGGTTCCACGGACGGCACCAGCTCAACCGCCATCCGGACGGCCTGGAGAAATGCGTCGGCTGCGAGCTGTGCGCCTGGGCCTGCCCCGCCGACGCGATCTACGTCGAGGGAGCGGACAACACCGACGAGGAGCGCTACTCGCCGGGCGAGCGGTACGGGCGCGTCTACCAGATCAACTACGCCCGCTGCATCCTGTGCGGCCTGTGCATCGAGGCGTGCCCCACGCGCGCGCTCACGATGACCAACGAGTTCGAGCTCGCCGACTCCAGCCGCGCCAACCTGATCTACACCAAGGAGCAGCTGCTGGCCGGCCTCGAGGAGGGCATGGTCGACACGCCGCACGCCATCTACCCGGGGATGGACGAGCAGGACTACTACCGGGGCCTGGTGACGGAGGCCGCGCCCGGCACCGAGCGGCAGGTCGCCGTCTCCAAGGGCGAGGTCCCGCAGGAGGCCGCCTCGACGTTCGGTGACGGCGAGCCCGCCTCCGAGGAGGTGATCGGCCGATGAGCGCGCAGCTCGCCGCCTACTCCACCTCCACCGGCGAGGCGTTCCAGTTCTGGGTGCTCGGCACCGTCGCGGTGATCGGCGCCCTGTGCACCGTCTTCATGAAGAGGGCCGTGCACAGCGCGCTCTGTCTCGCCGGCACCATGATCGTCCTGGCGGTGTTCTACCTCGCCAACGGCGCCTACTTCCTGGGCATCGTGCAGATCGTCGTCTACACCGGCGCGATCATGATGCTGTTCCTGTTCGTGGTGATGCTCGTCGGCGTCACGGCGGCGGACTCCCTGAAGGAGACCATCAAGGGCCAGCGCTGGCTGGCCCTCGTCTGTGGCCTCGGATTCGGCATCCTGCTCGTCGCCGGTATCGGCAACGCCTCCCTGACGGAGTTCAACGGCCTGGCCGACGCCAACGCGGGCGGCAACGTGGAGGGACTCGCGGCCCTCATCTTCACCAAGTACGTCTTCGCCTTCGAGATCACCGGCGCCCTGCTGATCACGGCCGCCGTCGGCGCCATGGTGCTCACCCACCGCGAGCGCACCGAGCGGGCCAAAACCCAGCGTGAGCTGGCCGAACAGCGCGTCCGCGAGGGCAAGCACGTACCCCCGCTGCCGGCGCCCGGTGTGTACGCGCGGCACAACGCCGTGGACATCGCGGGCCTGCTGCCCGACGGCACCCCGTCGGAGCTCACGGTCAGCAAGACGCTGCGCGAGCGCGGTCAGATCCGTGACGTGTCCACCGAGGCGCTCAACGACCTCAAGGCGCTGGAGCGGCGCGCGGAGGAGCGCCTGGACCGGACCGCGATCGAGCCGCCGCTCTTCAAGGGGAACTCCCAGCGGACCGAGGAGGCGTCGAAGTGAACCCGGTCAACTACCTCTACCTCGCCGCCCTGCTGTTCACGATCGGCGCGACGGGCGTGCTGATCCGGCGCAACGCGATCGTCGTGTTCATGTGCATCGAGCTGATGCTCAACGCCTGCAACCTCGCGTTCGTCGCCTTCTCCCGGATGCACGGCAATCTCGACGGCCAGATCATCGCCTTCTTCACGATGGTCGTCGCCGCCGCGGAGGTCGTGGTCGGACTCGCGATCATCGTGTCGCTGTTCCGTTCCCGCCACTCGGCCTCGGTCGACGACGCCAGCCTGATGAAGCTGTAAGGGGTCGGAAGAATCGTGGAGAACCTGATTGCGCTGCTGATCGCGGCGCCCCTGCTCGGAGCGGCCGTCCTGCTGGTCGGCGGCCGCCGGCTCGACGCCGTCGGCCACTGGATCGGCACGCTGCTCGCGGCCGTCTCCTTCGCGCTCGGCCTCGTCCTCTTCGCCGACCTGCTCGGCAAGGACGCCGGCCACCGGACGCTGACGCAGCACCTGTTCAGCTGGGTCCCGGTCGAGGGCTTCCAGGCGGACGTCGCCTTCCGCCTCGACCAGTTGTCGATGACGTTCGTGCTGCTGATCACGGGCGTCGGCTCGCTGATCCACCTGTACTCGGTCGGGTACATGGAGCACGACGAGCGGCGCCGCCGCTTCTTCGGCTACCTGAACCTGTTCCTCGCGGCGATGCTCCTGCTCGTCCTCGCCGACAACTACCTGCTGCTGTACGTCGGCTGGGAGGGCGTCGGTCTCGCCTCCTACCTGCTCATCGGCTTCTGGCAGCACAAGCCCAGCGCCGCCACCGCCGCGAAGAAGGCCTTCCTGGTCAACCGCGTCGGCGACATGGGCCTGGCGATCGCCATCATGCTGATGTTCACCACCTTCGGCACCTTCGCCTTCGGCCCGCTGCTCGGCACGCACGAGGAGGCGGGGCTCGCCGGTGACGCGACCGAGGGCCAGCTCACGGCCATTGCCCTGATGCTGCTGCTCGCGGCCTGCGGCAAGTCCGCCCAGGTGCCGCTGCAGTCCTGGCTCGGGGACGCGATGGAGGGCCCGACCCCGGTCTCGGCCCTCATCCACGCGGCGACGATGGTCACGGCGGGCGTCTACCTGATCGTCCGCTCCGGAGCGATCTTCAACGCGGCGCCCGACGCGCAGCTCGTCGTCACGATCGTCGGTGCCGTCACGCTCCTGTTCGGTGCGATCGTCGGTTGCGCGAAGGACGACATCAAGAAGGCGCTGGCCGGCTCGACCATGTCGCAGATCGGCTACATGGTGCTGGCCGCGGGCCTCGGCCCCATCGGCTACGTCTTCGCGATCATGCACCTGGTGACGCACGGCTTCTTCAAGGCCGGCCTGTTCCTCGGCGCCGGCTCGGTCATGCACGGCATGAACGACGAGGTCGACATGCGCAAGTACGGCGGCCTGCGCAAGTACATGCCGGTCACCTTCGTCACCTTCGGCCTCGGCTACCTCGCCATCATCGGCTTCCCGGGCCTGTCCGGCTTCTTCTCCAAGGACAAGATCATCGAGGCGGCGTTCGCCAAGGGCGGCACCGAGGGCTGGATCCTCGGCGGCTGCGCGCTGCTGGGCGCGGCCATCACCGCGTACTACATGACGCGCGTGATGCTGATGACGTTCTTCGGCGAGGAGCGCTGGAGGAACCAGCCCACTCGCTCACCGGAGGCGCCGAGTGCCGAGCCCGCGGCCGAGCACCGCGGGGAGCACGCCGAGCCGCACCCGCACGAGTCGCCCAAGGTCATGACGATCCCGATGATCGTGCTGGCCGTCGGCTCCGTCTTCGGCGGCGCCTTCTTCAGCATCGGCGACCGCTTCCTGCACTGGCTGGAGCCCGTCACCGGGCACGATCACGGGCACCCCCCGGTCAGCGCCCTGACGGTCACCCTCGCCACCATGGTGGTCCTGGCGCTCGGCGTCGCCCTCGCCTACCTCCACTACGGCCGCCGCCCGGTCCCGGTCGTCGCCCCGCGCGGGTCTCTGCTCATCCGGGCCGCCCGGCGCGACCTGCTCCAGGACGACTTCAACCACGTCGTCCTGGTCCGCGGCGGCGAGCACCTCACGCGGTCCCTGGTGTACGTCGACCACACCCTGGTCGACGGCGTCGTCAACGGCACGGCGGCCTCGGTCGGCGGCCTCTCCGGGCGCATGCGCAAGCTCCAGAACGGCTTCGCGCGCTCCTACGCGGTCTCGATGTTCGGCGGTGCGGCGGTCCTCATCGCCGCGACCCTGCTGATGAGGGCGGTCTGATACCGATGTCCTTTCCTCTGCTGACAGCGACGGCGGCGCTCCCCGCGATCGGGGCGGTCGCCACGGCCGCCGTCCCGGCCGCGCGGCGCAACGCCGCCAAATCACTGGCGCTGCTCTTCTCGCTCGCCACGCTCGCCCTGGCGATCGTCGTCCTGGTCCGCTTCGACCCGGGCGGCGACCGCTACCAGCTCACCGAGTCCCACTCCTGGATCGCGGACTTCGGGGTCAGGTACGAGCTGGGTGTGGACGGCATCGCGGTGGCGCTCATCGCGCTCACGGCGCTGCTGATCCCGTTCATCATCCTGGCGGGCTGGCACGACGCCGACCCGCTGGAGACCGGCAGCAGGCGCTGGCGGCCGACCCAGGGCTTCTTCGCCCTGATCCTGGCCGTCGAGGCGATGGTGATCCTCTCCTTCGAGGCCACCGACGTCTTCCTCTTCTACATCTTCTTCGAAGCCATGCTGATCCCGATGTACTTCCTCATCGGCGGTTTCGGGGACCGTGCCCACGAGCACGGCGAGGAGACGGCGTCCACGCAACGGTCGTACGCGGCCGTGAAGTTCCTGCTCTACAACCTGGTCGGCGGGCTGATCATGCTGGCCGCGGTGATCGGGCTGTACGTGGTCGCGGGGAACTTCTCGCTCACGGAGATCGCCGAAGCCCGGGCCAACGGTTCGCTCGAGATGGCGACGAACACCGAGCGCTGGCTGTTCCTGGGCTTCTTCTTCGCCTTCGCGGTGAAGGCGCCCCTGTGGCCGCTGCACACATGGCTGCCCAACGCCATGGGGGAGGCCACCGCCCCGGTCGCCGTCCTGATCACGGCGGTCGTCGACAAGGTCGGCACCTTCGCGATGCTCCGCTTCTGCCTCCAGCTCTTCCCGGAGGCGTCGAAGTGGGCGACGCCCGCCATCCTCGTCCTCGCCGTCATCAGCATCATCTACGGCGCGCTGCTCGCCGTCGGCCAGCGCGACATCAAGCGGCTGGTGGCGTACGCGTCGATCTCGCACTTCGGGTTCATCATCCTGGGCATCTTCGCGATGACCAGCCAGGGCCAGTCCGGTGCGACGCTCTACATGGTCAACCACGGCATCTCGACGGCCGCGCTGATGCTGGTCGCCGGCTTCCTGATCTCTCGGCGCGGCTCGCGGCTCATCGCCGACTACGGCGGTGTGCAGAAGGTCGCTCCGGTGCTCGCCGGCACGTTCCTGATCGGCGGACTCGCGACCCTCTCGCTTCCGGGCCTGGCTCCCTTCGTGAGCGAGTTCCTGGTCCTGGTCGGCACGTTCGCGCGGTACCCGGCGATCGGCGTCATCGCCACCTTCGGCATCGTCCTGGCCGCGCTCTACACCCTCGTCCTCTACCAGAGGACGATGACGGGCCCGGTGAAGCCCGAGGTCTCCACGATGCCGGACCTCCGCGTGCGTGAGCTCGTGGTCGTCACCCCCTTGATCGTGCTGCTGATCTTCCTGGGCGTCTACCCGAAGCCCGTCACGGACATCATCGATCCGGCGGTCAAACAGACCCTGTCGGACGTACAGAAGAAGGACCCCCAGCCCGAGGTGGAGGCGGCCAAGTGAGCACAGCAGCCGTCCACAGCCTGTGGACAACCGCGGCCGACCCGATCTCGAAGATCGACGCGCCGAAGATCGAATACGCGCAACTGTCGCCCACCCTGATCGTCGTGGGAGCGGCGATCATCGGGATCCTGGTCGAGGCCCTCGTGCCGCGCAAGTCCCGCTACTACACCCAACTCTTCGTGTCCGTCGTCGCGTTGACCGCCGCGTTCGCCGCGGTGGTGGCGCTGGCGGCGGACGGGTACGGCACCACCAAGGCGCGCATCGCGGCGATGGGCGCGATCGCCGTCGACGGGCCGGCCCTGTTCCTCCAGGGCACCATCCTGCTGGCCGCCCTGGTCGGTCTGTTCACCTTCGCCGAGCGTCGGCTCGACCCGGCGGCACACGGCAACCGCGTCGACTCCTTCGCCGCGCAGGCCGCGTCCGTGCCGGGCAGCGACAGCGAGAAGGCCGCGGTCAAGGCGGGCTTCGCGACCACCGAGGTCTTCCCGCTGCTGCTCTTCGCGGTCGCGGGCATGCTGGTCTTCCCGTCGGCCAACGACCTGCTGACCCTCTTCATCGCCCTGGAAGTCTTCTCGCTGCCGCTGTACCTGCTGTGCGCGCTGGCCCGCCGCAAGCGGCTCATGTCGCAGGAGGCAGCGGTCAAGTACTTCCTGCTCGGCGCCTTCGCCTCCGCGTTCACCCTGTTCGGCATCGCCCTGCTCTACGGCTACGCGGGCTCCGTCTCGTACGCGACGATCGCGCAGGTCGTCGACGGCACGGTCACCAACGTCAGCCCGGCCCTCGCCGACACCATGGGCAACGACGCGCTGCTGCTCGTCGGCGCCGCGATGATCGTCATGGGTCTGCTGTTCAAGGTGGGCGCGGTGCCGTTCCACATGTGGACGCCGGACGTCTACCAGGGCGCGCCGACCCCGGTCACCGGCTTCATGGCCGCCGCGACCAAGGTGGCCGCCTTCGGCGCGCTGCTGCGCATCCTGTACGTCGTCCTGCCCGGCCTGCGCTGGGACTGGCGGCCGGTCATGTGGGGCGTCGCGATCGTCACCATGCTGGGCGGCGCGATCGTCGCGATCACGCAGACCGACATCAAGCGGCTGCTGGCGTACTCGTCCATCGCGCACGCCGGATTCATCCTCGCGGGTGTCATCGCGACCACCCCGGACGGCGTCTCGTCCGTCCTCTTCTACCTGGCGGCGTACTCGTTCGTGACGATCGGCGCGTTCGCGGTGGTGACGCTGGTGCGGGACGCGGGCGGCGAGGCCACCCACCTGTCCAAGTGGGCCGGACTCGGCCGTCGTTCGCCGCTGGTGGCGGCCGTCTTCGCGGTGTTCCTGCTCGCCTTCGCCGGCATCCCGCTGACCTCCGGCTTCGCCGGGAAGTTCGCCGTGTTCAAGGCGGCGGCGGAGGGCGGCGCGGCGCCGCTGGTCGTGGTCGGCGTGATCTCGTCGGCGATCGCGGCGTTCTTCTACATCCGGGTCATCGTGCTGATGTTCTTCAGCGAGCCGCGGCCGGAGGGGCCGACGGTGGCCGTGCCGTCGCCGCTGACGACGACGGCGATCGCGGTGGGCGTGGCGGTCACCCTGGTGCTCGGTGTGGCACCGCAGTACTTCCTGGACCTGGCGGGCCAGGCGGGGGTGTTCGTGCGCTGAGGCTCTCCGGACCGTGCAGGCCGGCCCGGCACCCGTTCGCGGGGTGCCGGGCCGCTGTGCTGCCGGGAGTCTCGCCCGATCGGACACCAGGTCATCACCGCACGCAACTGATCGGATACGGAGCGGGTGAGGGTGAGCCTGTGGATAACTCCGGCGGTGTCGGTGCGGGCCCCTATCGTGGAGGCAGTGGTCGAGGGACCACGTACGGGGGACGGGACTATGCGCGGGACGGGCGGGATCATCGAGATGCCAGGAACCACCGGGACACCGGGGACGGAGAGCGAGGCGCTGGCCACGCTGCACCGGGTCTTCGGCTACGACGCTTTCCGCGGCGAGCAGGAAGCCGTCATCGAGCACGTGGTGGCCGGCGGGGACGCCGTCGTCCTCATGCCGACCGGCGGCGGCAAGTCGCTGTGCTACCAGATCCCGGCCCTGGTGAGACCGGGTACGGGTGTCGTCGTCTCGCCGCTGATCGCGCTGATGCAGGACCAGGTGGACGCCCTGCGGGCCCTGGGTGTGCGCGCCGGGTTCATGAACTCCACGCAGGACTTCGACGAGCGGCGCGTGGTCGAGGCCGAGTTCCTGGCCGGCGAGCTGGACCTGCTGTACCTGGCGCCGGAGCGGCTGCGCCTGGACTCCACGCTGGACCTGCTCTCGCGCGGCAAGATCGCGGTCTTCGCGATCGACGAGGCGCACTGCGTGTCCCAGTGGGGCCACGACTTCCGCCCCGACTACCTCACCCTGTCCCTGCTCGGCGAGCGCTGGCCGGACGTCCCGCGCATCGCGCTCACGGCGACGGCCACGCACGCGACGCACCAGGAGCTCACCCAGCGGCTGAACATGCCGACGGCCCGGCACTTCGTGGCGAGCTTCGACCGGCCCAACATCCAGTACCGGATCGTGCCGAAGGCCGACCCCAAGAAGCAGTTGCTGAGCTTCCTGCGCGAGGAACACGCGGGCGACGCGGGCATCGTGTACTGCCTCTCGCGCAACTCCGTGGAGAAGACGGCCGAGTTCCTCTCCCGCAACGGCATCGAGGCGGTGCCGTACCACGCGGGCCTGGACGCGGGGACGCGCGCGGCGCACCAGTCCCGGTTCCTCAGGGAGGAAGGCCTGGTCGTGGTCGCGACCATCGCCTTCGGCATGGGCATCGACAAGCCGGACGTGCGGTTCGTCGCCCACCTCGACCTGCCGAAGTCGATCGAGGGCTACTACCAGGAGACCGGTCGTGCGGGCCGTGACGGACTGCCGTCGACGGCCTGGATGGCGTACGGCCTCAACGACGTCATACAGCAGCGCAAGCTGATCCAGTCCGGAGAGGGCGACGAGGCGTTCCGGAGGCGGGCGGCGGCGCACCTGGACTCGATGCTGGCGCTGTGCGAGACGGCCCGGTGCCGCCGCGGACAACTCCTCGCCTACTTCGGGCAGGAACCCGACCCGGCGGGCTGCGGCAACTGCGACACCTGCCTGACGCCCCCGGAGACCTGGGACGGCACGATCGCGGCACAGAAGGTGCTGTCGACGGTGGTGCGGCTGCAGCGCGAGCGCGGACAGAAGTTCGGCGCGGTGCAGATCGTCGACATCCTGATGGGCAAGCGCACGGCCAAGGTGATCCAGTTCGACCACGACCAGCTGTCCGTGTTCGGCATCGGCGAGGAGCTGACCGAGGGCGAATGGCGCGGCGTCGTACGGCAGTTGCTGGCGCAGGGGCTGCTGGCGGTCGAGGGGGACTACGGCACGCTGGTGCTGACGGAGGACAGTGGCGCGGTGCTTCGGCGCGAGCGGGAGGTGCCGCTGCGCAAGGAGCCGAAGAAGCCGACGGCCGCCAAGTCGGGCTCGTCGTCCGCGTCGGGCCGCGGGGACCGCAAGGCCAGGACGGTCGCGGCCGAGCTGCCCGGGGAGCTGCTTCCCGCCTTCGAGGCCCTGCGTGCCTGGCGCGCCGAACAGGCCCGCGAGCAGGGCGTCCCGGCGTACGTCATCTTCCACGACGCCACGCTGCGGGAGATCGCCACGGTGTGGCCGACGTCGGTGTCGCAGCTCGGCGGGATCAGTGGCGTCGGCGAGAAGAAGCTGGCGACGTACGGGGAGGGCGTGGTCGCGGTGCTGGCGTCGCTGGGCGGTGCGCCGGGCTCGACTCCGGGTGCCGCGTCGGAAGCGGACGGTCCGGACGGCCCGGGCGGCTCCGACGGCCCCCATGGCCCGCACGACTGGCCCGACATGGAGGCGGAGCCGGAGCCCGAGGACTGGATGTAGGGGATCGGACGTAGAGGACTGGCTGTAGAGGACTGGACGTGGTGTTCAGGCCAGCGCCGTCAGTCCGGGTGCGAAGGTGATCAGCAGGGGCAGCAGCGGGACGAGCGCCGCCACCGTCGTCGTCAGCGCGCGGTGCCGGCGGAGCAGCCGTGGGGGCGGCTGGAGGAGACGGTCCACGCGTTCGCCCAGGAGGCGTCGGCTGGACGCGCAGGACAGGACGCCCCGGTGCTGGTTCAGCTCGATCAGGGCCAGGGCCGTTGTCAGGTGGCCGCAGCGGCGGGACGCCGTGTCGTCGGCGGCGAGTTCGACCAGCCGGTGGGTCTGGTCGCAGAAGTGGGCGAACAGCGGCACGCGCGGGAAGCCGGTCGCCAGGGCGGTCGACAGGTGCAGCAGCCAGTCGTGGTGGGCGCGGGCGTGGTCGCGTTCGTGGGCGAGGACCGCATCGAGTTGATGGGAGGTGAGGCGGTGCAGGGCACCGGTGGTCACGATCAGCTGGGGAGGGTTGCCGGGCATCCACCAGGCGTCCGGGTACTCGTCCTCCAGGACGAGCAGCGGGCCCCGGGCCGAGGGCAGGCCCGCGGGAAGGTCCGGGGCGCGTTCCCGCAGGTGCGCGCGGGCCCGACCGCGGCGTCGTCGCGCCTCGACCAGCTCGCGGGCGAGCATCGCGGTGGTCCAGGCTGCTCCGCAGGCCAGCAGCAGGGTCAGGGCCGAAGTCCACACCGGGGTGGTGGAGAGGTCGTACGCCTCGGTCACGGCCGGCGGGGCGGGTGCGAAGACCTGGCGGCGGACGGTGTGGAAGACGGCGGCGGCGCCCAGGACCAGGGCCGTCAGACAGCACAGCAGGACCGTGGCGACCAGGCACTGCCACGCCCACAGCGCGACCACCGGCTCCCGCTCGGGCCACGTGGCCCGGGTCAGCGCACGCGGGGCCGGCACGGCGGCCGCCAGTGCGACGACGCTCAGCAGGAGCAGGCAGAGGGTCATGCCACGGGCTCCGGATCCTGGTCGGAGACGACGGGGGAAGAACACGTCGGAGCGGACGGACCGGCCGGGCCCGCCGGACGTGGCGGTGCCGGGCCGGGCGGTCGTGCTCCGGGTGCGTGCGTACGGCGGGCGCGGCGCGAGGACCGTTCCCGCCGCCAGTATGACGGCGGGAACCGCCGGAGTCAGCCCGCGAGAACCCGCCCGCTCACCTCCCCCAGACCGACGCGCAGTCCGTCCGGTCCCGGTGCCCAGGCCGACAGGGTCACCACGTCCCCGTCCTCCAGGTAGGTGCGCTTGCCGTCGGGGAGTTCCAGGGGGTCGCGGCCGTTCCAGGTCAGCTCCAGGAGGGAGCCCCGCTGACGTTCGGCCGGGCCGCTCACCGTGCCCGAGCCGTACAGGTCGCCGGTGCGCAGGGAGGCGCCGTTGACCGTCATGTGGGCGAGCTGCTGGGCGGCCGTCCAGTACATGGTGGAGAAGGGAGGTTCGGAGATGACGTGGCCGTTGAGGGCGACGGAGATGCGCAGGTCGTAGCCGGCGGGCTCGGTGGACGCGTCGTCCAGGTAGGGCAGCAGGGGGTGGGTGCGTTCGGGGGGTGAGATCCGTGCCGCCTCCAGCGCCTCGAGCGGGGTGATCCACGCGGAGACCGACGTGGCGAAGGACTTCGCGAGGAACGGGCCGAGGGGCACGTACTCCCAGGCCTGGATGTCGCGGGCCGACCAGTCGTTGAGGAGGCACAGGCCGAAGACGTGCTCGCGGAAGTCGGCGAGCGGGACCGGTCGGCCCTGCCGCGACGGCACGCCCACCACGAAGCCGACCTCGGCCTCGATGTCGAGCCGTACGGACGGGCCGAAGACGGGGGTGGGGTCGGTGGGTGCCTTGCGCTGGCCCGACGGGCGGACGACGTCCGTGCCGGAGACCACGACCGTGCCGGCGCGGCCGTGGTAGCCGATCGGCAGGTGCTTCCAGTTGGGCAGGAGGGTGTCCGCGGCGTCCGGGCGGAAGATGGCGCCCGCGTTCCGGGCGTGGTGCTCGGAGGCGTAGAAGTCGACGTAGTCGGCGACCTCGAAGGGGAGGTGCAGGGTCACCGCGGAGAGGGGGTGCAGCAGTGGGGCGAGAGTCTCGCGGTGGGACGGGTCCGTGACCCACTCCGTGAGGGAGCCGCGCACCTCGGACCAGGCCGTGCGGCCCGCCGCCAGCAGCGGGTTGAGGGTCGGGGCGGTGAGCAGGGCGGTGTGCGGGGAGCCGAGGGCCCGGGCGACCGCGCCCGCGTCCAGGACGTGGTCGCCGAGCCGGACGCCGACGGTGCGCTGCTCGGAGCCGGGGAGGGAGAAGACGCCGTACGGAAGGTTGTGCGGGCCGAAGGGGTCGCCCTCGGGGAGGTCGAAGGGGGCCAAGGGGGGCATCGGGTGCTGCCTCGCTTTCGTGCTCGCCGTGTATGCGCCGCGTGTGCGCCGCGCATGCGCCAAATATGCACATGTGTTCGCCATGGCCGAGTGCTCGCCATGCGCCGGTGCACCGGGGTGCTCCGGGGGTGCTCTGCCTGTGTGCCGAGTCGCCGCACACGTTACGGCTGACCTCGGAGGAGAGTCACCGCGACGACACGGACGTGACACGGGAGGTGAGGAATGAGGTGGCCGACTCGCAGCGCTCCGCTTCCGCTTGTGCACGGCCCGTTGTCCACAGGCGGTACCGCATTCTTGACGGAGCGGTGCGAACAGGGAGACTCTGGGCGGGTGCTGGAAGGCCTCGGGGAGGGGGCCTTCCCCTGGCACACCTGGGGGGCGGATGGCCATTGGGGAGGCCGGCCTCGGGTCGGCGCGGCGTGGTTCACGGCCGAAGCGGCTGGCGGAGACCATGCGCGGCAGACTCGGCCGGGAATGCGTGTACGTGCCGTCCTGCCGGTTCGGGCTGTTCGTGGCCTTGCGCCACTGGTGCCCGCCCGGCGGACGGGTGTTGATGTCGCCGGTCAACGACGACGTGATCCTCTTCGTGGTGCTCGCGGCCGGACTCAGGCCGGTGCAGGCGCCGTTGAACCCGCTGGCCGCGTCGATCGACGTCGACGCGGTGCCCGACGAGGTGTGGACCTCGCTGTCCGCGGTGCTCACGACGAACCTGTACGGCAATCCGGACGACGCGCCGCGCCTGAGGGAGAAGTGCGACGCCCTCGGGATCCCGCTGTTCGAGGACGGGGCGCACGCCATCGGCAGCGAGGTCGGCGGTCGGCCGGTCGGGGCCTGGGGGGACGCCTCCGTCTTCAGCCTGTCCAAGCATGTCGGGGCCAAGGCGGGGGGCTTCCTGACCTGTGCCGACCCGGGCCTGCGCGAGGCCCTGGAGAAGACCTGCGCGGACCTGCTGCTGCCCGGTCGGCTCACCGCCGAACTCGCCTTCACGGTGCGGCCGTACGCGGAGGCGGCGGTGCGGGGGCTGCGGCTTCGGCGTGCCGCCTGGGGCACGATGCGGCTGCTCGGGCTGATGGAACGCGAGGAGATCAGGATGCCGTTGCGCGCGGCGGAGCTGGCGCGGGCGGTCGACGCGGCGCCGGACCTCACCGCGCACGACTCCTGGGTCCGCGTCGACATGCACGACTACCGGCTGCGCTCCGGACCGCTGCGCCTGGGCCGCATCGGGCGCAAGCTCGGCCACCTGGACGAGGTGCTGGACGCCTGCCGGGCGGGTACCGGGCTGCTGCTGTCGACGCCGTGGGCGAGACCGGCCGCGAGCGGTGGGCGGAGCGCGGTGCCGGACGGGGCGCGGGCCGGCCTCGGCTCCGCGACCGGTTCGGGCGCTGCGTCAGCAGCGGGGCGCGCCCGGCAGGACCCGCAGCCGGGCTCGGGGCAGGGCTTCGCGACCCGTCCGGGCCCGCTGCCGGACTCGGGGCAGCGCTCCTCGTCCCGTCCGGGTCCCTCGTCCCGTCCGGGTCCCTCGTCCGGTCCGGGCTTCTCGGCCGGGCCTTTCTCCGGGTCTCCGGCATCCGTCGTCCAACCCCTCTTCCGTGTCCCCCTGTTCGTCGCCGACCGGGACGCCGCGATCACGGCGCTCGCGCGGCGGGGGATCGTCGTCGGGTACCTCTATGACCCGCCCCTGGACGACTACGCGGGGGCGGCCTTCACGGACCCCTCGCCCGATCCGGCCGGGGCCCGCTGGTTCGCGCGGCACGCGCTGCCCGTGGATCCGCTGCGCGCGCGGCAGGTCGTCGAGGTGCTCCAGGAGTCCGGCGTGCGGCCGGCCGAGGCGCCGGGAGGGCTGGAGCCGACGCGTGGCTGAGACACGGGCCGGGACGCAGGCCGGGACACACACCGAGGCGCAGGCCGGGAGCCAGAAGGGGTCACCGGCCGGCAGACAGGCGGGGATTCAGGTGCACGAGCCCGTCGCACCGGCCGCCGCACCCCCCGCCGGCCCGACCGGCCTCGCCGGAGAGGGCGTGGCCGAGCCCGGGCCGGAGCGCCACGGACACGGCTCCGACTCCCTGTTCAGGAACGCCTACTTCCTCATGCTCAGCACCGGCGTGTCCGCCGTGCTCGGCCTGGGGTTCTGGCTGGTGGCCGCCCGCTACTACTCGGAGGAGGCCGTAGGCCAGGGTTCCGCCGCGATCGCCGCGATGCGTCTGCTCGCCAGCATCACGGCGACGACGATGATCGGTGCCGTGGTCCGCTTCGTCCCGCGCGCGGGACGGGCGACGGGCTCCCTGGTGTGGCGGGCGTACGCGGCGAGTTCGGTGGTCGTGGCGATCGCCGCCTTCGTCTTCCTGCTCACTCTCGACCTGTGGGGGGCGTCGTACGCGCCGCTCGGCACGCCGGCCGCGGGGGCGGCGTTCGTCGTCGCCTGCGTGGCGTGGGCGCTGCTCACGCTGCAGGACGGGGTGCTGACCGGACTGCGCAGGTCGGGGTGGGTGCCGGTCGGCAACGCCGTGTTCTCGGTCGGCAAGCTGATCCTGCTGGTCGTGGTCGCCGGCGCGTTGCCGGTGCTCGGCATCTTCGTGTCCTGGGCCGTCGCCATCGCCTTCTCGACGCTGCCGCTCGGCTGGCTGATCTTCCGCAGACTCATCCCGCGCCAGGCCACCGCCGACCGCGACCTGGAGCCGCCCCGGCTGAGGGAGATGGGCCGCTTCCTGGCGGGCGACTCGCTGGGCGCGCTGTTCAGCCTCGCGATGATCAACCTGCTGCCGGTGATGGTCGCCGTCCGCTTCAGCGCCGCCGAGAACGGTTACTTCTACGTGGCGTACACAGTCGGCGGCACGATGGAGTTCATGGCCATCAACATGGCCTCCTCGCTCACCGCGCACGCCTCGCACGACCCGCGTCACCTGGCCGACGGCGTCCGCGGGGCGCTGCGCCGCATGATCCTTCTGCTGGTGCCGGTGGTGCTGGTGCTGGTGCTGTTCGCGCCGCAGATCCTGCTGCCGTTCAGCGAGGACTACGCCGAGCACGGCACCACCGTGCTGCGGCTGCTGGCCGCCGGTGCGCTGCCGCGGGTCGTGGTGGAGCTGTACATCGGCGTGCTGCGCGTCCAGGGCCGCACCGGGGTGCTCGCCGCCCTCCAGGGCGCCATGTGCACGCTGGTGCTGGGCAGCGCGGCCGTCCTGTTCACCCCCGCGGGTATCGCGGGCGCGGGCTGGGCGGTGCTGCTGAGCATGTCGCTGATCGCCGTCGTCTCGGTGATCGGGCTGCGGGCGGCGCTGCGCGAGACGGCCGTCGTGCCCGCCGCACCCCCCACGGCCCCCGCCGAACAGACGACGCCCGCGGCCGCCGCTCCCGCCTCGCCCGCCACCCCCGCCGACGCGGTCCCCGGGGACGGCGCCCGCTGGGCCCGGCTGAACGCCACCGCCGGCTACGGCACGAGCTGGGCGCGCCGGACGGCCTACGAGCACGGGCCCTCCGACCAGGACACCGTCGCGCTGTTCATAGGGCGTCCCGGCTACGAGCGGGAGGCCCTGGAGGCGGACACGCTCGCCGTCATCGTCCGGCCCCACAAGGGAACCGCGCCCGCGGAGGGCGCCGAGGGGCCGCGCGCGCCGGCTCCCGACTACGAGAGGGACGGCATCTGGTCCGAGCGCGGCCAGCGGTGGCTGCGCGCCGGGCTGTGGAGCCTGCTCGGCGTCGCCGCCGTCGTCTTCTGGGCGGCGCTGCGGAACCTGCCGTGGCTCGGCGGGTACGTCGGTGACGGCCTCGCCGCCCCCATGAGCGGCGGCGGGATGCTCGACCGGCTGCCCGGCCCGGCGATCGTCGCCGGGGTGCTGCTGCTGGTGCTGTTCGTCGCCGCCGTGACGTTGGACGTGCGGCGCGACACCTGGCTGCCCGGTACCGCGCTGGGAGTCGTCGCGCTCGCCCTCTACTCCGTCCCCGTCGCCCTCGGCCGGGAACCGAGGCCGCTGGGAGGGACGTTCTACGGGGAAACGGCCGCGTTCTTCGCGCAGACACTGGGCCTGCCCGGTCCCGACCCGCTGCTGCGCTGGGTGCCGCCCGTCTGTCAGCTGCTGTGCCTGGTCCCGCTGTGGCTGCTGCTCGACCGCATCGGCGACCGCTTCGGCGACCGTCTCGGCGGACGGCTGCCGTGGGCGGCGCACTGGGGGGTCGTCTATCTCGCCGCCGTGGGGGGCTGGGCGGGAAGGGAACCGCTCGCGCCCCTCGCGCTGCCCGTGCTCGCCGTGCTGTTCCTGCTCGTCCTGCTCCTGTCCCTCCGCCGAGCCGAGCCGCCGCCGGGGCCCGCCGGCCGTCCGACGCCGACGGGGCCTGCTGACCGTCCGACGCCGTCGGGGCCTGCTGACCGTCCGACGCCGTCGGGGCCTGCTGACCGTCCGACGCCGTCGGGGCCCGCGCACCATCAGAGGCCCGCGGAGGCCGCGCACCACCAACGGTCGGCGGAGGCCGCGCACCGGCCGTCCTCGGTCGAGGCCGCGCACCGGCCGTCCTCGGTCGAGGCCGCGCGTCGCTCGTCGCCGGCGGAGGCCGCGCGAGGTCCGCACGCTTCGTATGTGAACACCCGTCCCACCGACCGGAACCGAGATCCGTCCAGCGACTGATCAAGCCCAGAGCCGAACGCCAGGGGGGAACCGTCGTGCGTCCGCCAACCACTCCACGGGAGAGATCCGAACCGGAGCCCGCACCGGGCCCGGGAGCCGACGTGGCCACCGCGCGCCAGTCGGAGCCCGCTGCCGCAACCGCGACCGTTCCGGATGCGCCCGCTCCGGCAGGTGGTGAGCCCGTGAGCGACCTCTCCGACCTCCCGCCCGTGCGTCCCTGGCGGATCGCCGCGCTGCACCCCGCCCCCGCACTGCTCGTCGCCCTCGCCCTGTGGGGCTGGGCGGTGACCCACACCGACGTCTCCGACCTCGACGACTTCGGTCTGGTGACCGCGGTGCACCCCACGTTCTGGGCGGGTCTCGCACTGCTCACCGCCGGCTTCTGGCTCACCCTCCGCGGCCCGCGCCGCCATCCCGCCTGGGCGCCGGCGTACGTGCTCGGCCTGCTGGTGATGGAGCGCGCCACCCAGGCCGTGGTGTACCCGACGCCGCTGTACGCGTGGGCGTGGAAGCACGACGCGATCATCGACCACCTGCTGACGGCGGGTCGGCTGCAGAGCGACGACGTGCTCGGGGACCTCGCCGTCTACGACCAGTGGCCGGGCTTCTTCGCCGCCCAGGCCGCCCTGGTCAAGCTGCTCGGCGTGGACGCCGCCGCACAGTTCATGGCCTGGTGGCCGCTGGTCTCCAGCCTGATGCTGCTGCTCCCGCTGCTGCTGATCTACCGCACGTTCACCGAGGACCGTCGCCTGATCTGGACGGCGGTCTGGCTCTTCTACGTCGCCAACTGGGTGGGCCAGGACTACTTCTCCCCCCAGTCCGTCGCCTTCGCGCTCCACCTCGGTGTACTGGCCGTCGTCCTGCGCCGCTACCGCCGCCCCGGCCTGACGGTGACGCGACAGCGCCAGGCGGTCTGGACGGTGCTGCTGACCGTGCTGGTCGTCGCCATCGTCATCTCGCACCAGCTCACCCCGGGCATGCTGATCGTCTCGCTGGCCGCCCTCTTCCTCGTCCGCCGCTACCGCGACAAGGTCCCGCTGATCACCACCGCGGTGATCTTCCTGGCCTGGTGCCTGACGGCCGCGCTGCCCTTCCTGGCCGCGACGATGCCCGAGATGATCCGCTCGATCGGCGACATCGGCGGCAACGTCTCCACGGGATACGGCGCGACCCCGACCGGCACGGGCGCGGTGACGACGTCCTGGGTGGCCCGGCTGCTGTCGGCGTCGGTGCTGCTGCTCGCCGTCGTCGGCGTGCTGCGGCAGCCGGTGCTGCGGCACCGCGCGATGCCGTTGCTGCTGCTCGCGGCAGCGCCGCTGCCGATGCTCGGTGCGAGCAGCTACGGCAGCGAGATGATCTTCCGGGTGCTGATGTTCACGCTGCCCGGCGCCGCCTTCTTCGCCGCGGCGGCGCTGCGGCCGCAGGTGCGCACGCTGGCGGCGCTGGAGAACAGCGGGCAACCCGGGCCCCGCGGGGGCGGGCAACCCGGGCCCCACGGGGGCAGCCAGCCCGGGCCCCACCGGGGCGGACAGCCGGAGCCCCGCCGCTACGTCTGGCTCCCGCTGCTCGCCCTCCTCGTCGGCACCCTCGCCTTCGTGCCGAGCTACTCCGGCAAGGACCGGATCAGCTACTTCCCGCCCGCCGAAGTGGAGCTCGTGCAGCAGGTGTTCGACCAGGCGCCCGACAACTCCCTCGTCGTCGCGGCCGACCGCAACTACCCGCTCGCGTTCGACCAGTACTGGAGAGTGGACCACTACTGGTTCCTCGACGACGCGCGCGAGCACGTCGACCGGATCGTGCGCGACCCGGCCGCCACCCTCGCCCGTGACATGTCCGCCGTGGAGTCGCCCGGCCGGGCCTATCTGCTGTTCACCCGGGGCCAGTTCGCCGATGCCGAGATGAACGGGCTGCTGACCGAGGGCCAGTTGGACCGCGTCGAGCAGTCGGTCGCCACGTCACCCCTGTTCGAGCGGGTCGCTGCCAACGACGCCGGCTCGGCCTACGTACTGAAGGAGGCGGGCCGGTGACCCCGCAGGAACTCGTCGTGCGGATGCTGCCCCCGTTCGGCGGCTGGCTCGCCCTGTCCGCCCTCGCGCTGCCCGGCGGCTCCCCGCTGCGGGGCGCGGCGGTGATCGTCTTCCTGGCGGCGGGGCCGGGCGCCGCCCTGCTCAGAATCTGCGGGCCCGCGCTGGCCACGGCCCCCGCCGCGGGGCCGGTCGAGCTGCGGGACCCGGCCTTCGAACGCCACTCCGACCTGCTGGAACGGCTGATGCTGACCGTCTTCGTGAGCGTGGCCGCCGTGCTGCTCGCCGCGACGGTGTTCATCGCCACGCATGCCTTCAGCGCGCAGCGCGTCCTGCTCACACTCACGCTGCTGACCACGGTCGCCGCGTTCTGCCCGCGGCTGCGCGCCTCCCCGCCGAGGACTGGGAAGGGTTCTGCTCTGTGAGGTTGCTCCACCCTTTCGGCGACGGCCGCCCGTCGGGCGCCGACCGCCGTGCACACCGCCACCGACGCCCGCGACGCCGACTGCGCGTGCCCGGCCCCCGCGACCGGTCCCACATGCCCGGCTGGTCCCACGTACCCGACCGGTCCCGCATGCCGGCCCGGTCCCACATGCCGGCCCGGTCCCGCGTCCCCGACCGCCCCCGCATCCCCGACCGACCTCGCCACCTCTTACTCGCGGTCGCCACGGTTCTGTGTGCCGTCCTGACCGCCGTACTGCTCCTGCGTGACGGCGTCGGTCCGGGGGACGCCGGCTCCGGCCGTGGTCAGGACTTCAGGTCGCGGCCGCCCGCCGTGGGCGGGGAGTGTGCCCCGACGGCGCTCCTCGAACCGCCCTGCGGCGCCTGGTTCGGCGCCTTCGTCCCGCACAACAAGAGCAACCTGACGCAGAAGGTCCGCGACTACGAGGACCGCGTCGGCCGCAAGCTCGACATCGTGTACACGTACCACGACATGTCCCTCGTCGAAGGGGACCGACTGGAGGGCCAGTTGCTCACCGAGGAGGAGCAACGGGTCGCCGCCGACGACCACTTGCTGCTGCTGTCCTGGGAGAGCAAGTGGTGGGGCGGTACGAAGGCCCAGCAGCCCACCTGGAAGCAGATAGCCGACGGCGGCCTCGACGCGTCCGTCATCGACGTGCAGGCCCGGCGCGTCAAGCAGTTCGGCAAGAAGGTCTTCCTCTCCTTCGACCTGGAGATGGACACCCGCACCCCGGCCAACGGCACCCCGGAGGACTACGTCCGGGCCTACCGGCACATCCACGACCGGTTCCGGCAACTGGGCGTGACCAACGTGGTGTGGACCTGGATCACCACCGGCTACCTGGAGCACGCCGACCTGATCAAGCGGATGTATCCCGGCGACGACTACGTCGACTGGGTCGCCTACAACCAGTACAACTACTACCGCTGCCACCGGGCGGGCTGGCTGACCTTCGCCCAGACCCAGCGGGCCACACACGACTGGATCCGCAGGAACATCTCCGACGACAAGCCGCTGATGCTCTCCGAGTTCGGCACCGCGAACGACCCGTCACAGCCCGGCCGCCAGGCCGACTGGTACGCGCAGGTCCCGGCGGTCCTCAAGAGCCTGACGGGGGTCAAGGCCGCGCTCCAGTGGAACTACCGCGACCCCGGACCCCACTGCGATCTGGCGGTGGCCGGCGACCAGGCGTGGGACAGCCTGCGCGAGGCGGTCTCCGACCCCTACCTCAACCAGCCGTTGGGGTAGGAGCGGGGCCGGAGACCGCCTGCGGACGGGGAACGAGGGATTCATCCCGCGAACACGGGCCCGCGCACCACCGCGCGGGCCTGCCGGTACCACCGCCACGCGACCGTCCTCGCACCGTCCCGGTACGGCGCGATGCGCGCCCCCTCGCCCGCCAGCCAGCTCTCGACGTCGGCGACGGTGTGGCTCCGGCGCACGATGAGCCGGGCGATGCGGTACCGCTCGTCCCGGTCCGAGCTGAGCGCGTGCCGTACGGCGGTGGCGGTCTCGTAACCGGCGGCGGCCGCCATGCGACGTACCCGCCCGCTGTTGTAGCCGTGCGGGTAGGCGAGATGGCGGACGCCGTGCCCGAGCGCGTCCTCCAGCGCGGCCCGGGAGTCGCGCAGTTCGCGCGCGAGGTCCCGGGGCGGCAGGGTGTCGAGCTGGGCGTGGGTGACGGTGTGGCTGCCGACCTCCATGCCGTACTGCTCCAGTGCCGCCGCCTGCTCCAGCGTCATCATCGGGGCGGGCGGCAGCAGACTGCGTCCGCCCGGCGCGATGGCACCGGTGGTGAGGTAGGCGGTCGCGGCCAGTCCCCGCGCGGCCAGTGCCTCGGCGGTCGGACCCGGCAGGTCGGCGAAACCGTCGTCGAAGGTCAGCAGCACCGGCCGGGCGGGCAGCGGCGCCCGCCCGGCCAGGTGGTCGGCGAGCGCGCCGACCGTCACGGGCGTGCGACCACTGTCGACGACGGCATCGAGATGCGCCGCGAACTGCTGCGGAGTGACGGTGAACTCGGCGATCCAGTCGGGCGGGTCCTCCATCACGGCGTGGTAGAGGAACACGGGGATACCCACCCGCACCCGCGCCCCGCCCACCCCGGCCCGGAGACCGCCCGCTCCGGCCCGGAGGCCGCCCACCTCGGCCCGGAGGCCGCCCACCTCGGCCCGGAGGCCGCCCACCTCGGTCCGGAGGCCGCCCACTCCGGTCCGGAGGCCGCCCACCTCGGCCATGGGCCGGCCTTTCCCGGCCAGGGGCTCACCTTCCCCAGCCAGGGGCTGGCTCTCCCCGGCTACGGGTTCGCTCTCCCCGTCCCCGTCCCCGCCCCCGAAGCCGCCCGCCCCGCCTATGCCGTCTCTGCCACCCTCCGCCCCCATCATCGTGACCTCCCGGAGGCCAGGGCCGCACGCAGCGCGCGTCGGGCGCGCAGGTAGCCGACGGGGCCGTAGGCCATTCCGCGGCGCTGGAGTCGGGACAGGCGTCGTGGCCACGGGTGGGTGCGGTCGTCGTGGGCGCCCGGTGCGCCCCCGGCGTCCGTCTCCCGGGTCGCGGTCAGGGAACGGGCGTGGGCCAGACCCCGGGGCAGGCGGGCGAGGAACGCGGGCAGCAGCGCGGGACGGTTGACGAGGATCGCGGTGAGGTAGGCGGTCAGGCCGGCGCCGTAGCCGTACGCCTGGGTCTCCAGGTCCCGCCAAGTCTCCCGGTGGTGGTGCCAGACCAGGGCCTGCGGCGTGTAGTGCAGGCGATGGCCGTGGGCGAGGACGCGGACGAAGCCGTAGAGGTCGTCGCCGCCGCGGGCGAGCGTGCCGGCGCCGGTCGCCGGGTCGAAGCCGCCGACCGCGCGCAGTACGCCCGTCCGGAAGGCCATGTTGGCGCCGGAGCCGAACCGGCCCGCCGTGAACGGGAACAGGGGCTCGTCGGCCGGCGGGTCGTGCGGGTCGTACGTGCGGGCCGTGAAGCCCTTCGCGAAGCCGCCGTGGCTCTCCAGCAGCACCTGGGCCGGTGTGCGCAGCCGGGCGGGCAGGATCAGACCGGTGGCGCAGCCGAGGCCGGGGTCGGCGGTGAAGGGCGCGGTGAGTTCGGTCAGCCAGCGCGGGTCGGCGACCACGTCGTCGTCGGTGAAGGCGATCACCTCGCCGCGCGCGGCCTCGACGCCCTTGTTGTGCGCGACGGCGAGACCGGGCACCGGCTCGGTCACGTACCGCACGCGCTCGGCGTACTTGCGCTCGATCAGGTCCCGGGTGGTGTCCGTCACCGGCGCGTTCTCGACGACGACGATCTCGAAGTGCGGGTGGTCCTGGGCGAGCATCGAGTCGAGCGCGTGAGCGAGCCGGTCGGTGCGTTCGCGGGTGGCGATGACGACCGTGGTGTCCGGCACGGGAGGCGCCGTGACGGGCGCCCCCACCGGCTCGGGCGCCCCCACCGGCTCCTCGACGATCCGCTCCCGGGCCAGGCCGGCGAGGACCGCTTTCGGGTCGGCGCCCTCCGGAACCCGCCCGAGCAGCGTGCCGACCGGTCGGCCACCCCTCCTGACCAGGCAGAACACCTCGCCGTGCGTGACGGGCGGGCTGCCGGGGCCGGATCTCAGGACGGCCTCGGCACCCTCCAGGTCCAGCTCGGCGACCTGAACAGCCCCGATGTCGAGGAACCGCCGGATCTCCTGCTCCACACCCGCACGGGACATGAACCCCCCTGACGTCATGAACCCCCCTGACCTCATGAACCTCTGTGACCTTGTGAATCCTCCGCCTGGCACGGGCCCTCCCGCGGCACGAGTCCTCTCCGTCGCCCGGCACGGGCCCTCCCGCGGTACGAGTCCTCTCCCTGCCATGACTCCCGCTCTTGCCATGACCCCTCCCCACCCCCACCACGAACCACGAACCGCGTCACGCCGACCGGCGCAGCCGGCCCGCGTGCCTCAGGATCCGTGCGGCCGCCGCCGCGAGCCTCGGCCGGTTCCGCACGAAGTGGTGCGCGCGGCGCGAGGGCTCACGGCTGAGCCAGTGGAGCGCGGCGCCCGTCCCCGGGCGCGTCCACGCTCCCTCGTAGACGGGCAGTTCACCCGTCTTCAGCGAGTCCTTGTACTCGGCCGCGCCCCGCCCCAGGTCGAGCAGGCCGATGCCGTCGGCGGCCGACGCCTCGGCCATCCGCAGATGCAGCACCAGGCCGGGTGAGTACTTCGAGAACTCCGGGTCGTACGCCGGGAACCAGCAGGCCAGGACGGTCGTCGAGCGCAGTCCGAAGTGCGCGGCGATCGGCCGCTCACCGGCGTAGAGGACGGACAGCGTGCCGGAGCACTCCGGGGCCCGTGTCACGGAGAGCGTGTCCACGAGCCGGATGATCCAGCCCTGCGCGAACCGGTCCCGGCGGCCGGTCCTGCGGTACTGCGCCGACTTCCAGGCCATGAGCGCGCGCAGCGCGGCCGGGTCGCGTTCGTCGAACACGAACCGCAGCGGTCCGACCTGGCGACCGAGCCTGCGTTCCTTGGCGAGCGTCGTCTTCAGGAACTTCGGTGACTGCGCGCGCAGGACGGACTCGTAGGTCTCGTACCCCTTCTCCACGTCGATGACGTAGGCCGCGTACTCGGCGGCCGCGTGCGGGACGAACAGCCCTTGTTCCGCCTCCAGGTTGTCGAAGGCGAAGCTCGACAGGGAACACGCCCGCATCAGTTCGTCGGCGTTCAGCCCGGTCCCCGGGCCGAGCACGGCTCCCTGGGCGTCCGAGACGCCGTACGCGAGGGCCTGGCCCTGGCCGAGCCGGCCCCGCTCGTGCGGCAGGAAGCCGACCGGCTCACGCCCCTCGTACACCACCGCCACCCGCGCGCGGGACCGTACGCGGCCCACGGCGTCGGTGAACTCCGGTTCCATGAACGGGTTCCGCGCAATCGTCGATGCGGCGCGCAGCGCCCGCCACCGCTCCCGTTCCCCCTCGCCGAGCTCCTCGGGCCTCAGCACACGAATACGTCCACTGCTCAACCTGACCCCCCGATCAAGTCCCCCCTGGACTCTTTGGACGGTACCGCTCCAGCCAGTTCGGGCGGTAGGTAGCGGAGCATGTTGTTGCCAACCGGTGCAGAGGCCTTTAACCGGTCCGTACCCGGCGTTGCGGCAGAAAGCCGTTTCTCGCCCTGCCGCGACCCTGCCGAATTTTTGCCCGCGCTTTTCTTCGGCGGCCCTGTCACATCTTTCGCGCCCGCTCCGTCAGTGCGGTGGAACCGTCAGTGCGGTGAAGACGCCGGTGCGGCCGAGGCACCCGCCGAGCACCCGCACGCACCACTCACTCGCACGTGCTCACACACACCGCACCTACTCACACACCGCACCTACTCACACACCGCACCTACTCACACTCACGCACCGAAGGAGACCGGCCATGCAGGCTCGGATGAAGAACCCCGCGTACATCCTTCCCGGCGCCGCGAAGGGCGTCGGCATGCTCCTCCAGGCCATCGGCGAGGGCGGCCTGCCGCGGGAGCTGGCGGAGATCGTCGGGTTGCGCGCCAGCCAGATCAACGGGTGCAGCGCCTGCGTCCACGGGCATGTGCACAACCTGCGCAAGGCGGGGGTGAGCGAGGAGCGGATCGCCTCCGTCTCCGCCTGGCGCGAGGCGCCGTTCTACGACGACGCCGAGCGCGCCGCGCTCCAGCTGACCGAGTCGGTCACCCGTCTCGCGGACCGCTCGCACGAGTGCGTGCCGGACGCGCTGTGGGACGAGGTGGCCGACCACTTCGACGAGAAGCAGCTCTCCGCGCTGATCCTCGTCATCTCGCTCACCAACCTGTTCAACCGCCTCAACGCCACCATCAAGGAGCCCGCGGGCATCACTTGGGACTGAACGGGCGGTGAGTTGGAGGCGGCCGGGATCCGTATTCTCTGATCATGGCCGCACCCCTCGCACACGCCGCGCGCTGCGCGTACTCCCTCATCGCCACCGACCTGGACGGAACGCTGCTCCGCGGCGACGACACGTTCTCCGACCGGTCGCTCGACGCGCTCGCGCGGGTGGCGGCCGCCGGCGCCCGCCACCTCGTGGTGACGGGCCGTCCGGCGCCCCGGGTGCGGCCGCTGCTGGACAACCTGCACAGCAGGGGGCTGGCGGTGTGCGGCCAGGGCGCGCAGTTGTACGACGCCGGCGCGGACCGCCTGCTGTGGTCGGTCACCCTGGACCGGGAACTGGCCGAGACCGCCCTCGGCAAGATCGAGGCGGAGGTCGGTCAGGTGTACGCGGCCGTGGACCAGGACGGCGTCGACGGGCTGACGCTCATCGAGCCGGGCTACCGGATGCCGCATCCGACCCTGCCGGCCCTGCGTGTCCACTCGCGCGACGACCTGTGGTGCGCGCCGATCAGCAAGGTGCTCCTGCGCCATCCCACCCTGTCCGACGACGAGTTGGCGGCGACGGCCCGCTCGGTGGTCGGCTCGCTCGCGACCGTCACCATGTCGGGGCCGGGCACGGTGGAGCTCCAGCCGTGCGGCATCACCAAGGCGACGGGCCTGGCGCTGGCCGCCGAACACCTGGGTCTGGGGCGGCAGGACACACTCGCCTTCGGCGACATGCCCAACGACATCCCGATGTTCGACTGGGCGGCGCACGGCGTCGCGATGGCCAACGGCCACCCCGAACTGAAGGCGGTGGCCGACGAGGTGACGACATCGAACGAGGACGACGGCGTGGCCGTCGTCCTCGAACGCCTCTTCCCCTGAGTACCGGTGGGGGAGCCGGGATCAGTACGGGCCGAAGACGTTGTCGATCGAGCCGTACCGGTGCTGCGCGTAGTGGCAGGCGGCGGTGATGTTGGCGACCGGGTCGTACGGGTCGTACGAGGTGCCGGCCACGTGGTACGCGGCGAAGGTCGGGTCGATGACCTGGAGCAGGCCCTTGGACGGGGTGCCCTTGGCCGCGTTGGAGTCCCAGAGGTTGATGGCGTTCGGGTTGCCGGACGACTCGCGCATGATGTTGCGGTAGATGCCGTTGTACGTGCCCGGAATGCCCTTCTCAGCCATGATCGCGAGCGACTCGCGGATCCAGCCGTCGAGGTTGTTGGGGTACCCGGCGACCGTGGTGGCCGGCGTCGTGCCGGCCGCGGAGGCGCTGGTCGCGCCGAGGAGCGGGAGGGCGAACACGGCGGCGCCGGTGCACATGACGGCGACGGTCCGGGTGAGACGGGTGCGGGCGCGGCGGGGCTGGGCGGCAGCGGGCATGGCGAAGTTCCTCTCCGGCGCCTGCGGGGTGAGCTGTCGGGTTCGGGCGGGAGGTGCCCGGCCGGCCGCCGTGGGGGTACGGCGACGCGACTTCACCCCGAGCCGGTCCCGTACGTGCGATGACGTACGGCCCGGCGTCCTACCTGGGTCCCCCGCTCCTGCCGTGCGCGAGTGTTCGTCGATGGGTGGCGAAGGGCGGCGGCAGGATTAGGCGTCCGCCCGACTGGCCGGGAACGTATGCGAGGGCACATGTCCGGAACAAGTACCGGATTCACAGAACACCCCTATTGACCTTGATCGGAGGCCTATGGGGTGCTTGATCCTTTGCTGTCGTCAAACGTCAACTCACTTACCGGAAAAGCGGAATAACAGCGTCCGGCGTCGGTCGTGGCATCGATGGTGAAGTGAGCCAAGTCACCACCCTTAACAAGAGGGGTGAATCGGACAATAAACCTCAAGTCCCTTTTATGGGACGCGATGTGGGGCGGCGCGGCGCGGCCGGCCGAGTGTGGCCGGGAGGGTGAAGCCCGTCGCCCACTTCCGGTGGGGCCGGCTCCGCGGTCGGCACGGGAGGAGAGGGTGAGGGTGAGGGCGGGGCGCATGGGAGGCAGGCGTGATTCCGGTCACGTACGGACCCCTCACCGGAGTGCGCGGCGGCAGGACCGGACCGGTGGCGACCGCGGCGCGCATCCCCCGGCGTGCCGTCACCCGGCCAGGTGACGGCGGCCCGCCACGTACTCGACCCGGCCGCACGTCATACGGGCCGCGGCCGCCGAGAGGCACCGGTTCCGGACGAGCCGGCCTGCTCAGGTCGCCGGGGAATGTGTGAGCAGACCCTTGGGACGGCAAGGGAAAGGCATGGCCGTCGTGGAGAGGGCGCCGTCGCGGAGGGGGCGCCCCTCGGGGACGCGACGTCTGCCTTCCGCCTCCGCGCGGGACATGAATCACCGCTTCCCGGTCAGTCGATGAATGTCCGCCCGTGTCGATGGATCGGAAAGGTGCCGGTCGTGATCCGAAGCCGCCCGGGCTGATCCGGACACCTCCCGGCGCCTCCCGGTCGAGCGACCGGGGACCGGGGGACGTGGGGGCTTATCGGTGATCGAAACGTGACCGGATACGCTGACTCGAGTGATGGCAGCGACCTATCGACAAACCGTGTAATCGCCAGTAGACACCAGCAGACAGGAGACCCCTCGTGACCGTCGTCGGGCCGTTCGGGCTGAGCGTGCGGGACCAGGCTCTGGAAGCCGATGTCCAGGCCGGATTGGCGGCTGTCGAGGAAGGCTTGCTCGAGGCCACCAAGAGTGAGGTTCCGTTCATCACGGAGGCCGCCCAGCACCTGGTGCGGGCGGGCGGGAAGCGGTTCCGGCCGCTGCTCGTGATGCTCGCGGCGCAGTTCGGTGATCCGTACGCGCCGGGCGTGGTGCCGTCGGCCGTGGTGGTGGAGCTCACCCACCTGGCCACGCTGTACCACGACGACGTGATGGACGAGGCGGCGGTACGGCGGGGGGTGCCGAGCGCGAACACCCGCTGGGGCAACTCGGTCGCCGTCCTCACCGGTGACTTCCTCTTCGCCCGTGCCTCGCACATCCTCGCCGACCTCGGGCCCGAGGCGGTGCGGGTGCAGGCGGAGGCGTTCGAGCGGCTGGTCACCGGGCAGATCCTGGAGACGGCGGGGCCGACGGACGGTCGGGACCCGGTCGAGCACTACCTCGACGTGCTCGGCGGGAAGACCGGGTCGCTGGTGGCGGTGTCGTGCCGGTTCGGGGCGATGATGTCCGGCGCCGACGACACGGTCGTGGACGTGCTGACGCAGTACGGGGAGCGGCTCGGGGTCGCCTTCCAGCTCGCGGACGACGTGCTGGACATCGCGTCGGACTCGCACGAGTCGGGCAAGACGCCGGGGACGGACCTCCGGGAGGGCATCCCCACGCTGCCGGTGCTGCGGTTGCGGGAGCAGGCGGCTCGGCTGTCCCGGCCCGAGGACATCGCGCTCTGCGAGCTGCTGGACTCCGACCTGAGCGACGACGCGCGGCACGCCGAGGCACTGGCGGCCCTGCGGGCCCACCCGGCGCTGGAACAGGCCCGGCGGGACACCGTGCGGTACGCGAAGGAGGCGCGGTCGGCGTTGGCGCCGCTGCGCGAGTGCGGGGCCAAGGCGGCGCTGATGGAACTGTGCGACGCGGTGGTGCACCGGGCCGGGTGAGGCGCCGCCCTCGCCCACCCGCCCGCCCGAGCGGGTGTCTTGAGCACCCTCCGGTCGCGCCGCCCCCGACGCCCTCCCCCTACGGGTAACCCCCGCCCGCCCCACCCCGTGTCATACCGCAGGCGTACGTGGAGTTGAGTCCTCGGGCTGACGAATGTGGTCGGCTGATTTGGTGAGATGGAAACCACGGAAATCACCACTCCTCACCGATTCGGGTGAGAATGGCGGCTCGGGTGGGGACCTTCGCGAGATGACCAGCCGCCGCCGACGACGGAGGTAAGGCACACATGGCACCGTACGCATCCGACGACAGCACGAACGCCGGGGAGGCCGACGACCCGCGCGTCGGGCGGCGCAAGGCCCTGCGGTACGTCGTTCCGGTCACCGTGGCGGGCGTCGCGGCGGCGACGATCGGGCTCGTCCCGGCGCTGGCCGACTCGGGCGACCCCGACCTGCCCAAGATCAGCGCACAGCAGCTCATCGAGAAGATAGCCGCATCGGACGTACAGCAGCTCTCCGGCACCGTGAAGATCAGCACCGATCTGGGCCTGCCCGACCTGGGCGGGCTGGAGAGCGGGCTGCTCTCCGAGGCCACGGGGGAAACCGGCGGCTCGTCCGCCGACCCGTCCGCGAAGCTCACCGAACTCGCCTCCGGCACGCACACCCTGCGCGTCGCCGCCGACGGTCCGGACAAGCAGAAGCTCTCGCTGCTGGAGAACGCCGCCGAGTACAGCGTCATCCACAACGGCAAGGACCTGTGGGGGTACGACAGCGCCTCCGACGAGGTCTACCACTCCACCGTCGAGGAGGGGTCGAAGGACGCCGAGGCGCCCGTGCCCGCCACGCCCAAGGAGCTCACCGAGGAAGCACTGAAGGCCGTCGACGACACCACGTCCGTCACCGTCGACGGCACCGTCCGGGTGGCCGGCCGCGACGCCTACAAGCTGCTGGTCAAGCCCAAGCAGTCCGGCTCGACCGTCGGTGCGATCAGCGTGGCCGTGGACGCGAGCACGGGGCTGCCGCTGAAGTTCACGCTGACCCCGGCGAGCGGCGGCGCCGCCGTCGTGGACGCCGGCTTCACCCAGGTCAGCTTCGCCAAGCCGGCCGCCTCCACCTTCGACTTCACCCCGCCCCAGGGCGCGAAGGTCACCGAGGGCGACGCCGGCGACGGGGCCGGGGCGCCCGAGCACTCGGGCAAGCTCCCCGAGGAGGACTTCGGCCGGGACCTCGCCGGCCTCGACGTCCTCGGCGAGGGCTGGACCTCCGTCGCCACCTTCGACACCGGCGGCGAGGGCGTTCCGTCCTCCGGGGACATCCCCGACGCGGGCGCTCTCGGCGGCTTCCTGGACTCGTTCGGCGACAAGGTCACCGGCAAGTTCGGCTCCGGCACCGTCTTCTCCACCCGTCTGATCAACGCCCTGGTCACGGACGACGGCAAGGTCTACGTCGGCGCCGTCACCAAGGACGCCCTCGTGAAGGCGGCCGGCTCGGGGCAGTAAGTACCCTGACGAGTACCGACGATCGGGGGAGCCGATGGACGACGACGCGGCGGAGGCGCCCGGGGCGGTGCCGGGTGTGGGGGACACCGTCATCCACACCCGCGCCCTCACCAAGCGCTACCGCGGCGGACAGCTCGCCGTCGACGGCCTCGACCTGGCCGTCCCGGCGGGCAGCGTCTTCGGCTTCCTCGGTCCGAACGGCTCGGGCAAGACCACCACGATCCGCATGCTGATGGGCCTCATCGAGCCCACCTCCGGCACGGCGCGGGTGCTCGGGCGGCCCATGCCGCACGCCTCCCGCGCCGTGTTGCCGCACGTCGGGGCCCTCATCGAGGGCCCCGCCCTCTACGGCTTCCTCTCCGGCCGCGACAACCTCCTGCGCTACGACGCCGCCGACCCGACCGCCGACCCGCGCACCCGGC
Organism: Streptomyces sp. NPDC014995; assembly: GCF_043080745.1. NCBI lineage: Bacteria > Bacillati > Actinomycetota > Actinomycetes > Kitasatosporales > Streptomycetaceae > Streptomyces > Streptomyces sp. NPDC014995. The sequence continues at coordinate 316,307 of NZ_JBIBVX010000004.1, read as the reverse complement.
GTGACCGCGTGGCGGAGGCGCTGGAGCGGGTGGGTCTGACGGCCGCCGCCGGCAAGAAGACGAAGGCGTACTCGCTCGGCATGAAGCAGCGGCTGGGTCTGGCCGCCGCGCTGCTCCAGCCCCGCCGTCTGCTCGTCCTCGACGAGCCGACCAACGGTCTCGACCCGCAGGGCATGCGCGAAATCCGTGTCCTGGTCCGGGAGCTGGCCGCCGACGGCACCACCGTCTTCCTCTCCTCCCACCTCCTCGACGAGATCGAGCAGGTCTGCACGCATGTGGCCGTGATGGCACGCGGACGCCTCCTCGTCCAGGGCCCGGTGGCCGACCTCGCGGCCCGGGCGCGGGGCCGGCTCGTCGTGACCACCCCGGACACGGCGGAAGCCGCCCGGGTGCTGAAGGAGCAGGGCGTCGGCGACGTCGTCGTCACCGAGGACCGGGTGACGGGCGAGCCCACGGACCGCGAACCGGCCGACCTCAACGCCGCTCTGGTGACGGCGGGCGTCCGCGTCCGCGGCTTCGGCGTGGAACGCGCCTCCCTGGAGGACGCGTTCGTGGCACTCACGGGGGAGGGGTTCGATGTCGCGGGCTGACACGACGGCACCGGCACACACCGAGGTCGGACGCGGGCCCCACACCGAAGTCGTCCGCGGGGGCAACCCCTTGTGGACCCTCGGGCTCTTCCGCAGCGAGTTCCTCATCACTCTGCGGCGCTGGCGCACCCTCGCCCTGCTGGGCGTGCTGGCCGCCGTGCCGGTCCTCGTCGGCATCGCCGTGAAGATCGAGACCAGCGACGGCTCGACGGCCGGGCCGGGCGGTGGCGGCGGCGAAGGGCCGGCGTTCATGGCGCAGATCACCAACAACGGCCTGTTCCTGGTGTTCACGGCGCTGGCGGCGACGCTCCCGTTCTTCCTGCCGATGGCCGTCGGCGTCGTCGCGGGCGACGCGGTCGCCGGCGAGGCGAACGCCGGCACCCTGCGCTACCTCCTGGTCGCCCCCGCCGGCCGCACCCGCCTCCTGTTCGCCAAGTACGTGACGACGGTGGCCTTCTGCCTGCTGGCCACCCTCGTCGTCGCGGTCTCGGCGCTGGCGGTCGGCGCGCTGCTGTTCCCGCTCGGCGACCTCACCACGATCTCCGGGACGCGGATCAGCTTCGCCGACGGTCTGGCCAGAGCCCTGTTGATCGCCCTGGTCGTCGCCGCGTCCCTGCTCGGCGTGGCCGCACTCGGTCTGTTCGTCTCCACGCTCACCAACAGCGGGATCGCGGCGATGGCGACGACCGTGGGACTGCTGACCACCGTGCAGATCCTCGACCAGATCCCGCAACTGCACGCGATCCAGCCGTACCTGTTCTCCCACTACTGGCTGTCCTTCGCCGACCTGATGCGCGACCCGGTCTACTGGGAGGAACTCCAGAAGAACCTCGGCGTGCAGGCCCTCTACGTCGCCGTCTTCGGGTCGGCGGCCTGGGCGCGCTTCACGGCGAAGGACATCACCGCGTAGCCGCTGCCGTCACTCGGTCTCGAAGGGGAAGCGGGCGAGGGGCGCCTCCTGCGCGAAGAAGGTCTTCGCACGCGCCAGCGCCTCCGTGTCGTTCAGGACGTCACCGGGCTTGCTGCCGTTGCCGAGCAGCACCCCGCCGAACCGCATCCCCATGTACGCGGCCGAGTTGTGCAGCGAGCCGGCCAGCGGATCGGCGACCACCGGCTCCTCGTGGGCGAGCGCGGCCACGCCCCACAGGGTGCGGCCGGCGAGCCTCGCCTTGAAGTCGAGGCCGGGCGTGCGCAGCCAGCCCGCCCAGTGGTCCAGGTAGCGCTTGGTCTGGCCGGAGAGCGAGTACCAGTACAGCGGCGAGGCGATCACGATGTCCGTCGCCGCGAGCGTGGCGTCGAGCAGCAGTGCCACGTTGCCCTCGGTGGGGCGGACGTGGTCTTCGTCGTGGCGCAGGTCCTCGAAGTCGGGCAGCGGGTGCTCGGTGAGACGGATCCACTCCTGCTCGACGTCGGCGGGCAACTGCTCGGCGGCCCGGCGGGCCAGCAGTTCGGTGTTGCCCTCGCTGCGAGCGCTGCCCAGCACGAACAGGAAACGGCGGGTGCTCATGGGTTCCCCCAGATTGTCGGCGTACGACGATAAAGCGCATCTGCATTATATGCGCATGCAATCAGTCTCGCCAGTGGCTTCTGTCGGTGCGGGTCCTGTCGGCGGTGGCGGTGGCACCAGGACCCCGGTCTCCGCCTCCGCGGCCGCCGCCAGGGCCAGCAGCAGCGCCTCGCCTCCGTGCGCCGCCACCGCCTGGAGCCCGGCCGGGCACCCATCCGCGCCGACCCCGGCCGGGATGCTGGCCGCCGGATGCCCGCCGAGGTTGAACGCCCAGGTGAGTGCCGTCGAGTAGCGCTCGCCGGGGCCTTCGTGACCGTGCGGGGGGTTGGGGGTCGTAGGGGTCAGCAGCAGGTCGGCCCGTGCGAAGAGGTCGGCCAGCCGCCGGTCGTTGACACCCCGGACGGCCGCGGCGGTGCCGGCACCGGTACCGGTGGCGCCCGGGGCGCGGAGTGCGAGCCAGGCGGGCGCGGGGTCCTCCAGCCGTACCGGCACCTCCGGCCGCAGCAGCCGTACGACACCGGCGTCCGCGAGACGCGCGGCGGCGGCGCGGGCCAGGGCCAGGGGCTCCGGGTCGGGATCGGCGAAGCCGAGGCCGGGGGAGAAGACGGCGGTGAGCGGGCGAGGGCCGCGCGGCAGGGAGACGGCCGACGGCGCTCCGGTCATCACCCGCCAGTACGCCTCCGCGTCCGCCGCGTACCGCACGAGCACGCCCGGCGCCGCGAGCCCCGTACGGTCGGGTGACGGAAACCGGCCATGCGTGACCTTCAGGCCGATGATCCCGCACCACGCCGCCGGGATCCGCACCGAGCCCGCGCCGTCGCTGCCGGTCGCGAGCGGGACCAGACCGGCCGCGACCGCCGCCGCGGAACCGGCCGACGAGCCGCCCGGCGTACGGTCGGCCCGCCACGGGTTGACCGTACGGCCGTACGCGCCGAGTCCCCAGGTCTGCCAGGGAGTTCCGGGACCGGGCACGGCGGTCGCCCCCACCGGCACGCACCCGGCGCGGATCAGGGGTCCCGCCGCCCGCAGCCCGTTCCGGCCCTTGACGCCGATGGGCACTCCGGCCAGCGGCAGCCACTCACCCGCGGCGACCCGCACGTCGACCTCACTCGCCGACGCCATCGCCGCCTCCTCCCACACCTCGGCGAACGCGCACAGCACACGGTCGGCCCGCCGGATCCGCTCCACCGCCTCCGCGACGACGTCGACGGCCCGCAGCCGCCCCTCCCGCACGGCGGCGGCGGTCCCGACGGCGGGCGGGGGAGGCGGTGCCACGGGTGCGGACCGGCTCAGCGCGCCCGCCGCACGTTCGCGCCCGTGAGGCGGGACAGCGGCTCCGTCTCGCGCGGCGGCTCCCCGGACAGGTCGCCGAGGCGCCAGGACGGGACCCAGGGAACGCGGTACACGTCGATGGCCGACTCGATCAGCCGGATCCGCTGGGCGAGCGGGCGGGGCAGACGGCCCGGGGCGTCCGCCACCAGGACGACCGCGTCCAGGTCGAGGCCGGGCGGGGCGTCCCCGCGGCGGAAGACCTCCAGGGCCCGCAGGGCGGACGCCAGGCCGGTCGCGTGCGTCCGGGCGACCAGCAGGACGGACGAGGGGGCATCCGGGCCGGGCCAGTCACGTCCGCAGTCGTGGCCGCCGTAGACCGCGGCGAGCGTGGAGGCGCCGGCCCCGCCGTGGGTGGCGAGCCACGAGAAGCGCCGGGGCGTGGCGGCGGAGGCGGCCACGGACTCGTACGGTCCCGGTACCGGCTCCGGTGCGGCCACCGGCCCGCGGATCCAGATCTCCGGTCCGCGCTGCCCATCCGTCGTCCGCATGATCCGTGCTCCTCCTCGTCCGCGTCCGGCCTGGTCCGCGTCCGGTCCCCTACCCGTCGCCGCCCCGGTCTCCCCGAACGTGACGACCGGCCCGACCGGCCCTTGGAACGAGGCTGTGACGTCGTGGTGACGTCGGGACAGGGAGCGAGCGGAGAGACTCACAGTACGTGTACGTATGGCCGCACGGGTTATGAGCACGAGGTACGTGCACGGAAGCCGTGTCCGAGTGAGGGAACCGATGTCGCGACTCAGCCGCGAGAAGAAGCGGGAACAGCAGCACGCCGGGCGTCCGGCCGCCGTGGTGGCGCCGCTCGACGTGCACGTCCCCGGGGGCGGGCCGGCGACGATCGGCGGCGTCCCCGTCGTCGCGGCCGACGGCCAGGAGATGCAGCAGGCCGTCCTGGGCCACCTCCACCGCATCGCCCTCGCCACCGGGCATCCGGTCGCCGCCACGGTCCACGACGAGCGCATCGGCTACGTCGTTCCGCTGCGCGTCGACCCGGACGGTTCCAGCCACTTCGCGGGGGAGCCGCTGCGGGTGGCTGCTGAGAGCGAGCCGGAGGAGCCCGACTCTCCCGATCCCGCCGCCCCTCACACCTCATCGCCCGCCGAGGCCCCTGCCGTCCCTCCCGGCCACGAACCGTCCGCGCAGCCCCGGCGGGACAGGTCCACGCACGTTCTGCGGTCCGTGCCGGAACCGGTGAAGGAGACGGCTCCCACGTTCCCGTTGCGCACGGTCCCCGAGCAGCGGCCACACGACGACGTCCCGGCCCTCGGTACGGTCACCGCCCCGACGGGCGTCTTCGGACCACCGCCCACGATGGACGCACCGCCGACCCCGGACACCGACCTCACCCCTCCGGGCCGCGAGCCGGCCTCTGCCCTCCACCGGGAGTCGGTTTCCGTCCCGGACTCGGAGCCGGCCCCTGCCCACGCCCTGGAACCGACACCCGCCTCCGTCCCCGAGCCCGCCCCCGTCCTCCTTCCCGAAGCCGGTCCGAGCCCCGACTTCGACCTCGCTCTCGCCCCCGACTTCGACCCCGACCCCAAACCCACCCCCGCCCGCGGCTTCGACGCCATGGCGGAGGCCGTGCTCGGGGACGACCCGCGCACGCTTCCGGGTGCCGGCGGTGTGCCCGCCCTCCTCGGGGAACCGGTGGCGCAGATCAACGAGGCCGTGCGGGCGGGCCGGACCGAGACGGCGGCGGCGCTCGCGGAGCGGACCGTGACGGAGGCGTCGGCGACGCTGGGGCCGGAGCACCCCGAGGTCCTGCGGCTGCGCGAACTCACCGCGTACATCGCCTACCTGGCCGGTGACCCGCTCCGCTCCTTCCATCTCTCCCTCGACCTGGCCCGGATCCGCCGCCGCGCCCGCGACGCGGAGGCCGCGTACGGCAACGTCCAGAGCGCGGCGGCGGCCTGGCGTGCCGTACGCGACCCCTTGCAGGGCCTCAACCTCGGCGCCGAACTCCTCGTCCTGTGGACGGAGTTGACCACGGAGGAGGGGCCGGCCGCCGAGGACGTCGAGGAGTTGGAGTCGGCGCGCGCCCGCATGACCCGGCTGGCCGAGCGGGCCCGCGCCTCGGGCGCGCTTCCGCGGGGTTGACCCCGCACGCAGGTCTACGCCGACAGCGTCCACACCGCGTACGCGAGCGCGTCCGCGTTGCGGTTCAGGGCCGTGTCGTTGACGTTGGCCGTGGTGTCGCAGGAGGAGTGGTAGCAGCGGTCGAAGGCCTGCCCGGACGTACCGCCCCACTTCGCCGCCTGCGCCGCGGTCTTGGTGCGGCTCGCTCCGGTGAACAGGCCTCCGACCGGGACGCCCGCACTCTTGAAGGGCGCGTGGTCGGAGCGGCCGTCGCCCTCGGTCTCTATCTCGGTCGGGACGCCGAGGCCGGTGAAGTAGTCCTTGAAGGTCTTCTCGATGGCCGGGTCGTCGTCGTAGACGAAGTAGCCGGGGTTCGGCGAGCCGATCATGTCGAAGTTGAGGTAGCCGCTGATGCGGGCGCGGTTCGCGGCGGACAGGCTGTTGACGTAGTACCGCGAGCCGACCAGGCCGAGTTCCTCCGCGCCCCACCAGGCGAACCGCAGGTGCTTGGTGGGCTGGTAGTTGGTGCGGGCCACGGTCAGCGCGGCCTCCAGGACGGCCGCCGAGCCGGTGCCGTTGTCGTTGATGCCGGCGCCGGAGCTGACGCTGTCGAGGTGCGAGCCGGCCATGACGACCTGGTTGGTGTCACCGCCGGGCCAGTCGGCGATCAGGTTGTAGCCGACGCGGCCGGAGGCGGTGAACTGCTGGACGGTCGTGGTGAATCCGGCGGCGTCCAGCTTGGCCTTCACATAGTCCAGGGAGGCCTTGTAGCCGGTGCGGCCGTGGGCGCGGTTGCCGCCGTTGGCGGTGGCGATGGACTGCAACTGGGTCAGGTGCGCCTTGACCTCGGCCACCGGGATGTCGGGGGCCGCGGTGATCGCGACGGGCTCGGGGACGGGCGCCGCGCCGGCTGTGGAGCCGGTGGCGAGCAGCGTGGCGGCGACGGCGGCGGCCGCCGTCGCCCGCCCGGAGACGGAGAGCTTCATGGTGGGGGGCTCCGAGTTCCGCAGGGGCTCCCCACGGGATGACCACAGGGAACCCACAGTGAATGGGGTGCCTGGATGGTGAAGCTGTGGCCAACTCTCCGTCAAGAGCGCTATCTGGACAGCGAGTTCACATAACGGAGCGCGGCTGTTCGCCCAGTGCACACACCCGGTGCACGCGCCCGGTCACTCGCTCGGTGCACGCGCCCCCACTCGCTGAGTGCACGCGCCCGGTCCACTCGCTCAGTGCACGCAGAACTCGTTCCCCTCCGGATCCGCCATCACCACCCAGCTCCCGGACGGCTCCTTCACCTCCCGCAGCACACTCGCCCCCAGCGCCGTCAGTCGTTCGACCTCGCCCTCGCGCCGCCCGTCGCCGGGGTGCAGATCGAGGTGGAGCCGGTTCTTGGCCGTCTTCGCCTCCGGCACCCGCTGGAACAGCAGCCGCCGCCCCAGCCCGGTCCCGCTGCCCGCGTCGAACGGGTCCTCGGGATGCCGTACGGCGATCAGGTCCCGGAAGGCGGGCCGGCCGTGGTACTCCACCGTCGCCTCGCCCGGCAGCGCGCCGACTTCCAGCAACCGCTCGATCAGCGCGCTGTTGTCCTCGACCTCGTAGTGCAGTGCGGCGGCCCAGAAGTCGGCCTGGGCGTGCGGGTCGGCGCTGTCGACGACGAGCTTCCAGTGCACGGGTGCGGGTGTCTGCGTCATGCCACCAGTTATAGGCGTCCGGCCCCTGAACCCGTGCCTCCGCCCGCGGCGCGTCGTCGCGTCCAACGCCCCGCCCGGAAACGCGAGTTCCCTGCTACGGCTCGACGACCTACGGCTCGACGACCTATGGCTCGCCCACCGCTTGGCGAGCTGCGGCTCGAGGGTCTACGGCTTGGCGAGCGGAGACGGTTCGGGCGCCGTGGGTGTGCCCCGCCCCGAGGTCCCGCTCTCCGCCTTCCGTACGGCGTCGGCGGTGGTCGTCGTCAGGGTGGTGCCGGGTACGTCGGTCCCGGCGGCGAGCGTGCGGGCCGTCCGGCGCGCGGTGCGCAGCGCGTCCCCGGTGAGCAGGGCCAGCGCCAGCCAGACCAGCGCGAACCCGGCCCAGCGCTCGGGCGGCATGGCCTCGCCGAAGTAGAGGACGCCGAGCAGGAACTGGAAGACCGGCGCCAGGTACTGCAACAGGCCCAGCGTGGACAGCGGCACGCGGATCGCCGCCGCGCCGAAGCAGACGAGGGGGAGCGCGGTGACGATGCCGGTGGAGGCGAGCAGGGCGGCGTGTCCGGCGCCCTCGGTCGCGAAGGTGGAACCGCCGTCGGCGGACAGCCACAGCAGGTAGCCGAGGGCGGGCAGGAACTGGATCGCGGTCTCGGCGGTCAGTGACTCGACCCCGCCGAGGTTGACCTTCTTCTTCACCAGCCCGTAGACGGCGAAGGAGAACGCCAGACAGAGGGAGATCCACGGCGGACGGCCGTAGGCGATGGTCAGCACCAGCACGGCGGCGAAGGCGACACCGACCGCGGCCCACTGCACGGGCCGCAGCCGTTCCTTCAGGATCAGCACGCCCATGGCGATGGTGACCAGCGGGTTGATGAAGTAGCCGAGGGACGCCTCGACCACGTGCCCGCTGTTCACGGCCCAGATGTAGACGCCCCAGTTGATGGTGATGACGGCCGCGGCGACCGTGACCAGTCCGAGCCGGCGCGGCTGCCGGAGCAGTTCGCCCGCCCATGCCCAGCGCCGCACGACGGCCAGCGCGGCGGCGACGAACACGAGGGACCACACCATCCGGTGGGCGAGGATCTCCACCGCCCCGGCGGGCTTGAGCAGGGGCCAGAAGAGGGGGACGAGCCCCCACATTCCGTAGGCCGCGAAACCGTTCAGCAGCCCTGCCCGGCCCTCACCCCTCGATGTTCCGGCCACGGGCCCTCCTTCTCATGACAGGCATGCGTGGAGCGTCAGGCATGCGTGCACGACGGTAACGCCGAGCACCCCCGCCTGTCATGCCCGTATCGGCATACGGTCATGACAAGCGGGGGTGTGTCGCGCGGGTGTGTCGCTGAGGGGCCTTGGTCAGCCCTTGAGCGCCGTCGTGATCGCCTCGGAGAGCGGGGTGGTCGGGCGCCCGGCCAGGCGGGACAGGTCGCCGGTGGAGACGGTCAGTTCGCCCTTCTCGATCGACGCGTCCACCCCGGCGAACACCGCGGCGAGCGGCTCGGGCAGCCCGGCGCCGACCAGGATGCCGGTCAGGGCCTCGGTGGACACGGCGTGGTAGCCGATCTCCTTGCCGGTCTGCCGGCTCAGCTCCGCCGCGTACTCGGCGAAGCTCCACGCCTCGTCACCGCCGAGCTCGTACGTCTTGTTCTCGTGGCCCTCGCCGGTCAGCACGGCCACCGCGGCGGCGGCGTAGTCCGCGCGGGAGGCGGAGGAGACCCGGCCGTCACCGGCGGCCGCGACGACCGCGTTGTGCTCGAGCACCGGGGTGAGCTGTTCGGTGTAGTTCTCGTGGTACCAGCCGTTGCGCAGCAGCGTGTAGGGCAGGCCGGAGGCGAGCAGGGCCTCCTCGGTGGCGCGGTGGTCGTCGGCCAGCGCCGCGGTCAGGCCGCCCGGCGCGCTGGTGTACGCGAGCAGCGCGACACCGGCCGCCTTGGCGGCGTCGATGACGACCTGGTGCTGCCGCGGGCGGCCCTTGTCGAACTCGTTGCCCGAGATCAGCAGCACCTTGTCCCCGGCGGCGAACAGGCCGTCGAAGGTCTCGGGCGCGTTGTAGTCGGCGACCGCGAGCTTCACGCCGCGGGACGCGAGGTCGGCGGCCTTCGCCTCGTCGCGCACGACGGCGGTGATCTGCTCGGCCGGAACCTTCTCCAGCAGCTGCTCCACGACGTGGCGGCCGAGGTGCCCGGTGGCTCCGGTGATGACGATGCGCATGGTTCACGACTCCTTGAGGGGTGCGGTCTGGCACTAACCCTAGGGAGTGCGCTAACTCTGCGAAAGTACCCACTTTGAAGTAAGGTACTGGCATGGCCGTAAGTAAGCAGGTGGAAGCCCCGGAGTCGGGGGGCATGTGTCCCTCCCGTCTCCTCCTGGAACACGTCACCAGCCGCTGGGGCGTCCTCGTCCTGATCGAGCTGCTCGACCGCCCGCATCGCTTCAGCGAGCTGCGCCGGGTGATCAGCCGGTTCGGCCGGGGCGTCAGCGAGAAGATGCTCACCCAGACCCTCCAGACCCTGGAGCGCGACGGTCTGGTCCATCGCGACGCCAAGCCGGTCATCCCGCCCCGCGTCGACTACTCCCTGACCGACCTCGGCCGTGAGGCGGCGGAACAGGTGCGCGGGCTCGCCGCGTGGACCCACGAGCGCATGGCCGACGTCGAGAAGGCCCGCCAGGCGTATCACGAGGCCCGGGACATCCAGTCCCGGGCCTCGTGAACCGCTGCCGGTCCCGGCGGTCTCAGCCGACGACCGTCCAGGTGTCCCCGCCGGCCAGCAGGGCGGCCAGGTCGCCCTTGCCGCGCTGTTCGATCGCGGTGTCCAGTTGCTCGGCCATCTGGGTGTCGTAGACGGGCCGTTCGACGGAGCGGAAGACGCCGATCGGGGTGTTGTGCAGGGTGTCGGGGTCGGCCAGCCGGGACAGGGCGAAGGCGGTGGTGGGGGACGGGGGGTGCGCGTCGTGGACGAGCACCTCGGCCTCGTTCTCCGCGGTCACGGTGACGACTTTGAGGTCGCCGGTGGCCGTGTCCCGTACGACGCCCTTGGACAGGTCGCTTCCGAAGCGGATGGGCCGTCCGTGTTCCAGCCGGATCACCGCTTCCTCGGCCGTCTGCTTGTCCTTGAGTGCCTCGAAGGCGCCGTCGTTGAAGATGTTGCAGTTCTGGTAGATCTCGATCAGTGCCGTGCCCGGGTGGGCGGCGGCCTGGCGCAGTACCTCCGTCAGGTGCTTGCGGTCGGAGTCGATCGTGCGCGCCACGAAGGACGCTTCGGCGCCGATGGCGAGGGAGACGGGGTTGAAGGGGGCGTCCAGTGAGCCCATGGGCGTGGACTTGGTGATCTTGCCGACCTCGGAGGTGGGGGAGTACTGGCCCTTGGTGAGGCCGTAGATGCGGTTGTTGAACAGCAGGATCTTCAGGTTCACGTTGCGGCGCAGGGCGTGGATGAGGTGGTTGCCGCCGATGGACAGCGCGTCGCCGTCCCCGGTCACCACCCACACGCTCAGGTCGCGCCGGGAGGCGGCCAGGCCCGTGGCGATGGCGGGTGCCCGGCCGTGGATGGAGTGCATGCCGTAGGTGTTCATGTAGTACGGGAAGCGCGAGGAGCAGCCGATGCCGGAGACGAAGACGATGTTCTCCCTGGCCAGGCCCAGCTCCGGCATGAAGCCCTGGACGGCCGCCAGGATCGCGTAGTCACCGCAGCCGGGGCACCAGCGCACTTCCTGGTCGGACTTGAAGTCCTTCATGGACTGCCTGGCCTCGGCCTTGGGAACGAGCGAGAGCGCCTCGATCGTGCCCGTGCCTTTCGTGGACGTCTCAGCCATCGATGGCCTCCTTGAGCGCCGCGGCGAGCTGTTCCGCCTTGAACGGCATGCCGTTGACCTGGTTGTACGAGTGAGCGTCGACCAGATACCGCGCCCGGATCAGGGTGGCGAGCTGGCCGAGGTTCATCTCGGGGATCACGACCTTGTCGTAGGCCTTCAGCACCGCGCCCAGGTTCTTCGGGAACGGGTTCAGATGCCGCAGATGGGCCTGCGCGATCGACTCCCCGGCCGCCCGCAGTCGCCGTACCGCGGCGGTGATGGGCCCGTAGGTCGATCCCCAGCCCAGGACCAGGATTCTGGCCTCGTGCGGGTCGTCGACCTCGACGTCCGGGACGTCGATGCCGTCGATCTTCGCCTGGCGGGTGCGCACCATGAAGTCGTGGTTGGCGGGGGCGTACGAGATGTTGCCCGTGCCGTCCTCCTTCTCGATGCCGCCGATGCGGTGCTCCAGGCCCGGTGTGCCCGGGACCGCCCAGGGCCGGGCGAGGGTCCGCGGGTCCCGCTTGTACGGCCAGAAGACCTCGGTGCCGTCCTCCAGGGTGTGGTTGGGACCCTGCGCGAACTGCACGGTCAGGTCCGGGAGCTCGTCCAGCTCCGGGATCCGCCAGGGCTCGGAGCCGTTGGCGAGGTAGCCGTCGGACAGCAGCATCACCGGCGTGCGGTAGGTGAGCGCGATCCGGGTGGCCTCCAGGGCCGCGTCGAAGCAGTCGGCCGGGGTGCACGGGGCGACGATCGGGACCGGGGCCTCGCCGTTGCGTCCGAACATCGCCTGGAGCAGGTCGGCCTGCTCGGTCTTGGTCGGCAGCCCGGTGGACGGCCCGCCGCGCTGGATGTCCACGACCAGCAGCGGCAGCTCCAGGGAGACGGCGAGCCCGATGGTCTCCGACTTCAGGGCCACCCCCGGACCGGACGTCGTGGTCACGGCGAGCGACCCGCCGAAGGCCGCCCCCAGCGCCGCCCCGATGCCCGCGATCTCGTCCTCGGCCTGGAAGGTCCGCACACCGAAGTTCTTGTGCTTGCTCAGCTCGTGCAGGATGTCCGAGGCCGGGGTGATCGGGTACGAGCCCAGGAACAGCGGCAGATCCGCCTGCCGGGAGGCGGTGACCAGGCCGTAGGCCAGGGCGAGGTTCCCGGAGATGTTCCGGTAGGTGCCGACCGGGAAGGCCTGCGCCGCCGGGGCCACCTCGTAGGAGACGGCGAAGTCCTCGGTGGTCTCACCGAAGTTCCAGCCGGCACGGAAGGCGGCGATGTTGGCGGCCGCGATGTCCGGCTTCTTCGCGAACTTCGACTTCAGGAACCTCTCGGTGCCCTCCGTCGGCCGGTGGTACATCCATGACAAGAGGCCGAGCGCGAACATGTTCTTGCTGCGCTCGGCCTCCTTGCGGGTGAGGTCGAAATCCTTCAGGGCCTCGACGGTCAGTGTCGTCAGCGGCACCGGGTGCAGCTGGTAGCCGTCGAGCGACCCGTCCTCAAGCGGTGAACTCTGGTATCCCACCTTCTGCATCGCCCGTTTGGTGAACTCGTCCGTGTTGACGATGATCTCCGCGCCGCGCGGCACGTCGTCGATGTTCGCCTTCAGAGCCGCCGGGTTCATGGCGACCAGCACATTGGGCGCGTCGCCCGGGGTGAGGATGTCGTGGTCGGCGAAGTGCAGCTGGAACGAGGAGACGCCGGGCAGGGTGCCGGCGGGCGCACGGATCTCGGCGGGGAAGTTCGGCAACGTCGAGAGGTCGTTGCCGAACGACGCCGTCTCGGAGGTGAAGCGGTCACCGGTGAGCTGCATACCGTCACCCGAGTCGCCCGCGAACCTGATGATCACCCGGTCGAGACGACGAACGTCCTTCGTCCCGCCCGGTTTGCGCTGCTCTCCCACGACGGTTTCGTCGGCCGGTTCCGCTGGGCTGCTGACCTGACTGGTCACTGAACTGGACCTCCCTCGAGGTGGCTGTCCGGGAGGGACCTTCCCGAAGGTCCTCCCTGGATCAACCCTACGTCTGTGAGGGTCGCCTTCCCTCGGTCATTTGTATGACGGACACTGCCCTGAGACGACCCGGCGCCCTGACTTGTCATGATTTCCCGCCCTCCGGCGCTGTGCCGGAAGACGCTCCGGCCGAACGCACCGGTTCTCCTGTCACCCACCGGCCGGCCGGCGATACACCGACACCGCCGGCTCAGGAATTCAGGTAGGTGAGGACCGCGAGAACCCGTCGGTGATCGCCGTCACTGGGGGACAGGCCGAGCTTGAGGAAGATGTTGCTGACGTGCTTCTCGACCGCGCCGTCGCTCACCACCAGCTGCTTGGCTATCGCCGAGTTCGTCCGCCCCTCGGCCATCAGCCCCAGGACCTCCCGCTCCCGTGGGGTCAGCCCCGCGAGCACGTCCTGCTTGCGGCTGCGCCCGAGCAGCTGGGCCACGACCTCCGGGTCCAGGGCCGTACCGCCCCGCGCGACCCGCACCACCGCGTCCACGAACTCCCGCACCTCCGCCACCCGGTCCTTGAGCAGATAGCCCACGCCCCGGCTGGAACCGGCCAGCAGCTCGGTGGCATACCTCTCCTCCACGTACTGCGACAGCACCAGCACCCCGAGCCCCGGATGCGCCCTGCGCAGCTGTACGGCGGCCCGCACCCCCTCGTCGGTGTGCGTGGGCGGCATCCGCACATCGGCGACCACGACGTCGGGCAGCTCACCCGCCGCGTCCAGCTCGCCGACCGTCTTCACCAGCGCCTCGGCGTCCCCCACCCCCGCCACCACGTCGTGCCCCCGGTCGGTCAGCAACCGGGTCAGCCCCTCCCGCAACAACACCGAGTCCTCGGCGATGACCACCCGCACCCTGTCCTCCACGATCTCCGGCCCCCCAGCGCACCCGCTCCGTCATCGGCCCCTCAGTATCCCGCGATCCGCGCTCCGCTACCGGGCCTGTGGACAGACCGCCCGGCCCTTCTCGGTCTCTGCGGGCACGAAAACGGCGTCTTCCAGCCGCATGCTCAAAGACTGGCCGGTTTTCGGGTCCCAGAGGGAGATGCGGTCACCGGACGGGCCGAAGGTGACGACGGGGCGGGTGGCGGGTGGGAGGGTGCCGTAGACGGGGGGTGTCCTGTCGGTGGGGCGGACGCAGACGAAGTCGGGGTGGAGGCCGTAGAGGCCGTCCGGGACGCGGCCGTCGGCCAGGGTGTGCCGGTCGTCCGCGGCGGCGGCGTCGACCCGGCTGATGGCTACGACCGACAACGCGAGCGCCGCGGCTGTGCCGTACAGGGCGCCGATCACCAGGGAATGCGAGAACGGGGCGCCGGCCCGCGCGCCGAGGCGGTGCACGAAGCCCGCCGTCCCGACCAGCAGAAGGAAACCCGCCAGCGCGCACAGACAGGTGAACACACCGGCACGCAGTGAGTCCCACCAGTCGGTGGTCACGGGGCTGCCGGGGAGGTCGAAGTGCGCGAGGTACCTGTTCTGGACGACACCGCCGACCCGGGGCACGCCGGCCAGGAGGACGGGCAGGGCCAGCGGGATGGTCCAGGGCAGGGCCAGGCGTAGCGCCGCCGAGTAGCGGACGGCGTGCGCCAGCCCGAATAGGCCCACGGTGACCGCCAGAGTCAGCGACAGGGCGAGAGCGAGGGCCCGGACCATGTTCGGAGCCGTCCCCGGCGCCAGGTTCGTCAGGTGGATCAGGCCCCCGAGGCCCGCCGTGCCCAGAAAGCCGAGGCCGACGACCAGCAGCGCCGCCATGGACGGCCGGAAGGTCAGGCGCCGCAGCCGGTGATCGGCCGGGACGAAGGGCTGCGGGTCGAGCGCCGTGGACAGGGAGGCGATGTCCGGCGTCGGGGACGGCGATCCCTCGGGCACACGGATGACGTGCTCGGGCCGGTCGTCCTTGTCGCCGTTGAAAAAGCCGCGTACCCGGTCCCGCGGGGAGACGGTGACCGGAACGACCTCCCACTCCTGCCCGGGGCTCTCCGGCCGGCGTATCAGCGCGGCCTCCCGCACGACCAGCGACAGCCCGGTGCTGCGGGCCAGCCGGTCCAGCTCGTGCGCCGCCTGCGCCGCGATCCCGCGCCGCGCCCCCAGCAGCCGCACCTCGACCACCTGGGCGACGTGCGACACGGTCACGCCCCCCGTCGGGCCCTCACCCGGCCTCGGCTCCCGCATCGGCCATCCGAACCCCCCGACGACCTCCTTCGCCAGCGCGATCTCGTCGGGGTCGTCCCGTATCTCCACCAGGACCCGCACCCGGTGGTCGAAGGGCGTCCACGGCGCCGCCGGCGCGGTCGCCGTACCGCCGTCCCCCGGCAGCGGCACGGGCGTGGCCGCCCGCTGGCCGTTCAACCGTCCCCGCACCCGCCCGAGAATCCCGTAGCCGGCCACCGCACCGCCCCCGATCCGCACGAAAGGCAAGCAGCGTGCCAGGCGCTGTGCCCGATCGCCAACCGGGTCGACGGCGGGGGCAGGTCCGGGCCGACGGCGGGGGTGGTCCGGGCCGGCACGTATCCGGTCGGCCCGCCGTCTGCCGACCGCCGCTCGCCGTCTGCCGTATGCCGCCCGTCGGCTGCCGTCCGCCGCTCGTCCGCCGTCCGCCGTCTGCACGCCCACCGTGCCACTCGCCCGAGGGGTGTCCGCCCGGTGGCTGGGGCTCTCGTCGCCCGCCGGACCGGCGGACGGTCAGGGGATTGCGGCCGTACCCGTCCGGCTAGACCGACCGCCAGGGAAGTTCCGCCGTCACCCGGGTCGGGCCGCCCACGGGCGAGTCCACCACCAGGATTCCGTCCACCGCGTCCAGCCGACCGGCCAGGCCCGCCAGGCCCGACCCGGCGGAGGTGTCCGCGCCGCCCACGCCGTCGTCGATGACCTGCACCAGCAGACGGCTGTCCACCCGCCACACGTCGACGGAGGCCGACCGTGCCCGGCTGTGCTTGCTGACGTTCTGGAGTAGCTCGGAGACGGTGAAGTAGGCGATGCCCTCGATGGCCGGCGCCGGCCGTTCCGTGAGGTCGACCTCCACCTGCACCGGCACGGTGCACCGGGAGGCCACCGACGACAGCGCGGCGTCCAGGCCACGGTCGGTCAGGACGGCCGGGTGGATGCCCCGGGCCAGGTCCCGCAGTTCCTGCAACGCCGTCTTCACCTCGCCGTGCGCCTCGTCCACCATCAGCGCCGCCGCCTGCGGATCCTCCCGCAGCTTCTCCTTCGCCAGCCCCAGATCCATCGCCAGCGCCACCAGCCGCGCCTGGGCCCCGTCGTGCAGATCCCGCTCGATGCGCCGCAGGTCGGCCGCCGCCGTGTCCACCACGACCCCCCGGTCGGACTCCAGCTCCACCACCCGCGACGCCAGCCGCGACGGCCCGAGCAGCCCGTGCACCAGCACCCGGTCCACCGTCGTCAGCGCCCGCACGATCCACGGCGTGGCCAGTGTGAACAGCAGCCCCACCAGCGCCGTGAGGGTGATCTCGAACGGGTTGTCGAGGTAGACCTGGTGCTGCTCGTCCCCGTACAGCTGGAGCCCGCCCTGCCCGCCGTACACCGGGAACAGCCAGAACCACAGCGGATACGTCAGCATCGCCCAGCCGTACGACCAGAAGGCGACCGCGACGGCGAAGGAGAACACCGCCCACGGCAGGTGCAGCACCGCGTACAGCACGTGCCGCCAGGACGTGCCGCTCCTGAGTACCGCGCCCATCCAGGACAGCGCGCCCCGCCCGCGCGGCCGCAGCGGCTCGGGCGTGGCCACCTCCAGGCCGAGCAGTGTCCGCGCCCGCGTCCGCTCCACCGTCCCGAAGCCCCGGCAGCCGGCCAGCCCCGCCGCCAGCACCGGGATGCCGAGGAACGTCACCAGCAGGCCCGCGCCCAGCGACAGCGTCGTCACCGCGAACGTGAACAGCACGATGCTGATCGGCAGGCTCAGCAGCACGTAGGCGAACTCGCGCCAGGCCCGTGCCTCGACCGGCGCCCGCAGCGCGAGCGGCAGCCGGTGCCGGCGCCCGCCGCCGGGACCGTGCCCGTACCCGTCCGTGTACCGGGTGTACTCCCCGTACTCGCTGTACTGCGTGGTCATCGGCGTCGTCCGTTCTACTCGTCTCGTTGGCGGGGTGTCGGCGGGTTCCTGGCGCTCGGCGGGTCCGGTCTCCGGGGCAGGCTCCGGCGGGGCGACCTCCGGTGGGTCGGTCTCCGCGGGGCCGGTCTCCGGCGGGGTCGGTGGGGCCGCTCTCGGTGGGTCTCGCCGGGTGTTCACCAGGCGCTCGTCAGGAGTGCGTCGGGCGCTCGTCAGGTGTCGCCCCCTACCTCCACCCTGCTCGGTGGCGGGCGCACGGACCATGGAGTCCGTCGGCGTCTTGGACGGGGGGTTTTCCCTACCCCGCGCGCTGCGGACGGTCCGGCCGGCCCGGCTGTTCCGTCCGGTCCCGCCAGGGCAGCTCCGCGGTCACCGTCGTGGGCCCGCCCGGCGGCGAGTCCACGACGAACAGTCCGTCCACGGCGCCCAGCCGCTCCGCCAGCCCCCGCATCCCCGTGCCGCCGTCGAGCCGCGCGCCGCCCCGGCCGTCGTCCCAGACCTGGATGAGCAGCCGGTTCTCCACCCGCCACACGTCGACGGAGGCCGACCGCGCCCCGCTGTGCTTGCTGACGTTCTGGAGCAGCTCGGAGACGGTGAAGTAGGCGATGCCCTCGATGGCCTGCGCGGGCCTCGACGGCAGGTCGGCGGTCACCTGCACCGGCACGGTGCACCGGGAGGCCACCGACGACAGCGCGGCGTCCAGGCCCCGGTCGGTCAGGACGGCCGGGTGGATGCCCCGGGCCAGGTCCCGCAGTTCCTGCAACGCGAGCTTCACCTCGCCGTGCGCCTCCTCGACCATCGCCGAGGCCGCGTCGGGGTCCTCCAGCAGCTTCTCCTTGGCCAGGCCCAGCCCCATCGCGAGGTTGACGAGCCGGGCCTGCGCCCCGTCGTGCAGATCACGCTCGATGCGCCGCAGATCGGCGGCGGCCGTGTCGACCACGACCCCCCGGTCGGACTCCAGTTCGGCGATCCGCCGCTCCAGTTCGTCGGAGGGGGACAGCAGGGCACGGACCATCGCCCGGTCCGCGTTGGCCAGCCCGCGCGCCACGAACGGCAGCACCGGCCACAGCACGAACAGCGAGGTGAAGACGATCGTGAACGTGACGAGGCCCCAGGGCAGCCGGATGAAGTCGTACAGGACCGTCCGCCAGGCCACCGGGTCCCGCAGCGCCAGCCACATCCCCTGGAAGACGTTGCCCGCCCGGCGTAACGGCAGCGGGCTCGGCTCGTCGATCCGGACCCCGAGCAGCATCCGCGCCCGCCCCCGCTCGAACCGGCCGATCAGCCGCGCCCCCAGCAGCCCCAGCGCGAGCAGCGGCAACCCGATCACCGTCAACGTCAACGCGGCGCCGGTGAACAGCACCGTCATCACATACGTGAAGCCGAGGAGCGACATCGGCAGGTTCGCCAGGAGATGCGCGATCTCCTTCCACGTGTGCGGGTCGTAGGCGAGGCGGGCCGGCGGCAGACGGTCGCCCCGTCCCGCCTTCCCCCGATCGGCCACGGGCGCGGGAACGGCCACGGGAACGGGCACGGCGGGCGGGCGCACTGCCGCGGGGGCGGGCCGGTACCCGGCTCCGGGAGCGGGCGGATACCCGGCTCCGGGAGCGGGCGGGTACCCGGCTCCGGGGGCAGGCTGGTGCACGGCTGCGGGGGAGGGGTTCGATCCGGCTCGGGGGGCGGGCCGGTGCACGGCTCCGGGGGCAGGCTGGCCCGCCGCCCCGGAAGAGGGCTGGTACCCGGTTCCGCGGGAGGGCTGGTACCCGGCTCCGGGGGCGGGCTTGGATGCGGTCATACGGGTTAGCGTGCCGCGCGCCGCCCCGCCGCGCCATGGAGTTCGCCGCCTCTGTCGCCTGGGGAAAACCCCACCCCCGTTGCCCCAAGCGTGACGGGCTGCTTACCGTGCCTTTATCAGGCCCTAGACTCCCGTGCGTACAGATCGTCGAACAGGCCGAGGTCGGGGAGCGAGGGACGGACGGTGCCGCAGACGTCGCACGAAACGTTGAGGGATTCGACGGTCGTCGTCGCGTCGGACTACTTCCACTCCTACGCGGTCGTCGGACTGCTCGCCGCTGTCGGCGTGCTGTTCGTCGCGGTCGCCTTCGGCGCGGGCCGCCTGCTGCGCCCCGTGGTCCCGACCCCCGAGAAGCTTCTGACGTACGAGTGCGGGGTCGACCCCGTCGGCGAGGGCTGGGCCCACACCCAGGTCCGCTACTACGTCTACGCCTTCCTCTACGTGATCTTCGCGGTCGACTCGATCTTCCTCTTCCCCTGGGCGACGGTCTTCGCGGCCCCCGGCTACGGCGCCACCACCCTCGTGGAGATGTTCATCTTCCTCGGCTTCCTGGCCGTGGGCCTGCTGTACGCCTACAAGAAGGGCGTCCTGGCATGGACGTGACCCCCGCTCCTTCCGAGCCCGTGTACCTCCCGGAGCCGAAGCGGCTGGGCGCCCTCGCCCGCCTCGCCCCCGAGCCGATGAAGGTCGTCCTCAACTGGGGCCGCCGCTACTCGCTCTGGGTCTTCAACTTCGGCCTCGCCTGCTGCGCGATCGAGTTCATCGCCGCGTCGATGGCCCGCCACGACTTCATCCGCCTGGGCGTCATCCCCTTCGCCCCCGGCCCGCGCCAGGCCGACCTCATGGTCGTCTCGGGCACGGTCACGGACAAGATGGCCCCGGCCGTGAAGCGCCTCTACGAGCAGATGCCCGAGCCGAAGTACGTCATCTCCTTCGGCGCGTGCAGCAACTGCGGCGGCCCCTACTGGGACTCGTACTCCGTCACCAAGGGCGTCGACCAGATCATCCCGGTGGACGTGTACGTCCCCGGCTGCCCGCCCCGCCCCGAGGCACTGCTCCAGGGGATCCTCAAGCTCCAGGAGAAGATCGCCCGGGAGTCGCTGGGGGAGCGGTACGGGACGTCCCGCCCGTCGGCGGCGGCGCTGCAGAGCGGGCTGGTGCAGCCGCCGGCCGGCGCTTCGGGGGAGGCGGACCGATGACCGCCGTCGGCTGGCTGCCCACCCCCGCCGAGGAACTCTTCGGCCCGGACGCCACGGCCGAGGAGGCCTACGACGTCCTGACGGTGGACGTCCCCCCGGCCGCCTGGACCACGGCACTGGAGACGGCCCGCGACCGCCTCGGCTGCACCTACTTCGACTGGCTGAGCGCGGTCGACGAACCCGGCACCGGCTTCCGCGTCTCGGCCCACGTCGTCGCCCTCTCGCCGGTCCGCCGGCTGCTGGTGCGCACGACGGTCCCGCACGAGGCCCCGACCCTCGCCTCCGCCGTCGGCGTCTACGCGGGCGCCGCCTGGCACGAACGCGAGACGCACGAGATGTTCGGCGTCGTCTTCGAGGGCCACCCGGCCCTGGACCACCTCCTGCTGCCCGAGGGCTTCGAGGGCCACCCCCTTCGCAAGGACTTCGTCCTCGCGTCGCGCGTCGCCAAGGCCTGGCCCGGCGCCAAGGAACCCGGCGAGTCCGAGCACGGCGGCCCCAAGCGCCGCCAGATGCTTCCCCCGGGCGTCCCCGACCCGAACGAGTGGGGCCCCCTCAAGGGCCAGCTCCCCCCTGCCCCGGCCCGCCCGGCGCGGGGCGCGGCGGCGGGCCGCGCGGCCGGGGAACGGCCGGCCCGGGCCACCGGCGAACGTCCCGCGCGGGCTGCCGGGGAACGTCCGGTGCGGCGTGCGCGCACGGCGGCCGAGGGCTCGGCCAGCCAGGCAGCGGCGCTGGCCCCGGCATCGGGGGCGGCGACCGAGGGCGCCCCGGCTCCGGCGGAGGCCGCGGAGACCCCGAAGACCACGCCCCCGAAGGCCACGCCCGCGACGGGTACGGCACCTTCCCCGGCACCGTCCGCTCCCCGCGAGCCCCGGAGCGCGGCCGGACCGCGCCGGTCCCGCAGCGTGAGCGACGGCTCCGCCTCGCAGCGGACGCCTACCGCTGAGGAAGCGC
Source organism: Streptomyces sp. NPDC014995 (assembly GCF_043080745.1). Classification (NCBI taxonomy): domain Bacteria; kingdom Bacillati; phylum Actinomycetota; class Actinomycetes; order Kitasatosporales; family Streptomycetaceae; genus Streptomyces; species Streptomyces sp. NPDC014995. Next base: position 295,320 of record NZ_JBIBVX010000004.1, on the reverse strand, counting down.
CTGCCGCAGAGGAAACGGCTACCGCAGAGGGAGCGCCTACCGCAGAGGGAGCCTCTGCCGCCGAGGAAGCGGCTCCCGGGAAGGAAGCGGCTTCCGCCGAGGGAACGCCTCCCGCGGAGGGTCCGCAGTCCCCGGCGACCCCGCACCCCCCGGCGCGCCCCCGCAGCTCCGACGCCCCCTGGCACCACGCCCGCCCGGCCTTCGACGAACCGGAGCCGCCACGGACCGGCTCCGATCAGCCGAAGCCGAAGGGGCCCGCACCCGAGCGGCCGGGACCGCAGCCAACCGACTCCGATCAATCGCAGCCAACCGGCTCCGATCAGCCGGAGTCCCGGCCGGTGCCGGGTGCCACGCCGGTTCCGGAGTCCCGGCCGGTGCCGGAGCCCGACAAGGAGCCGTCCTCCGCAACGGACGACTCCGAGACCCCGGCCCCCGAGACCCCCGTTCCCGAGCGCCACACCCCGGAGAACGACACCCCCGGCAACGACACCCCCAAGCACCACAGCCACCCCGACGACAAACCCCCGGCGAACCCCCGAGGAGGCCCGCAGTGAACGACGCTCTCGACGTCGCCCTGCGACTCCTGGTCGTCTTCGTCGTCTTCCTCACCTTCCCCTTGATCATCGGCCAGACCGAACACAAGGTGATGGCCCACATGCAGGGCCGCCTCGGCCCGATGTACGCCGGCGGCTTCCACGGCTGGGCCCAGCTCATCGCGGACGGCGTGAAGTTCGCGCAGAAGGAGGACGTCGTCCCGGCGGGCGCGGACCGCCGTATCTTCCAGCTCGCCCCCGCCGTCGCCCTCCTCCCGTACCTCCTCGTCCTCCTCGCCATCCCGATCGGCCCGAGCGAGGGCGCGGTCGGCGAGGTCGTCGACGCGGGTGTCTTCTTCGTCCTCGCCGTGATGGGCGTGGGCGTCCTCGGCTCCCTCATGGCCGGCTGGGCCAGCGCCAACAAGTTCTCCCTCCTCGGCGGCCTGCGCACCGCCGCCCAGCTCCTCGCCTACGAACTCCCGATGCTCCTCGCCGCCGCCTCGGTGGCGATGGCGGCCGGGACCGTGTCGATCCCCGGCATCCTCGACGCCTTCGAGTGGTGGTGGCTGCCCTGGCAGATCGTCGGCGCGATCGTCTTCTTCGTCGCCGGCCTCGCCGAACTCCAGCGACCCCCCTTCGACATGCCCGTCGCCGACTCGGAGATCATCTTCGGCGCGTACACCGAGTACACCGGCCTCCGCTTCGCCCTCTTCCTGCTCGCCGAGTACGCCGGGATCGTCGTCCTGTGCGGCCTGACCACCGTCCTCTTCCTGGGCGGCTGGCACGGCCCGTGGGGCGCCGACGGCCTCGGCTGGGTCTGGACCCTGCTGAAGACGGCGCTGCTCGCCTTCCTGGTCATCTGGCTCCGCGTCACCTACCCCCGCCTGCGCGAGGACCAGCTCCAGAAGCTCTCCTGGACCCTCCTCGTCCCCCTCTCCCTCGCCCAGATCGCCCTCACCGGCGTCGTCAAGGTGGTGATCCAGTAGCCATGGCCGAGTCTCTCCCGCCCACCCGGCCCCGCATCCCCGGCAGCGGCCTCGCCAAGGGTCTGGCCGTCACCCTGCGCACGATGACGAGGAAGACCGTCACCCAGCAGTACCCGGACACCCAGCCCGACCTCCCGCCCCGCACCCGCGGGGTGATCGGCCTGTTCGAGGAGAACTGCACGGTCTGCATGCTGTGCGCCCGCGAGTGCCCCGACTGGTGCATCTACATCGACTCCCACAAGGAGACGATCCCGGCGGCGGCCCCCGGCGGCCGCGAACGCAGCCGCAACGTCCTCGACCGCTTCGCCATCGACTTCTCCCTGTGCATGTACTGCGGTATCTGCATCGAGGTCTGTCCTTTCGACGCCCTGTTCTGGTCCCCGGAGTTCGAGTACGCCGAGACCGACATCCGCGACCTCACCCACGAACGCGACAAGCTCCGCGAGTGGATGTGGACCGTCCCGGCCCCGCCCGCCCTCGACCCCGGCGCGGAGGAACCGAAGGAGATCGCCGCCGCCCGCAAGACGGCCGAGAAGCTGGCCGCCACCCAGGCCGGCCCACAGGAGGGGGACGCGTGAGCCTCGCAGCCGAAGCCCACGGCTTCCTCTCCCCGACCGGCGTCGAGATCGCCTTCCTCCTCGTCGGCCTGGTCACCTTCGGCGCCGCCCTCGTCACCGTCACCACCCGGCAACTGGTCCACGCCGCCCTGTGGCTGGTGGTCACCCTCGGCGGCCTGGCCGTCGAGTACCTCCTGCTCACCGCCGAGTTCATCGCCTGGGTGCAGGTCCTCATCTACGTCGGTTCCGTCGTCGTCCTCCTCCTGTTCGGTCTGATGCTCACCCGGGCCCCCATCGGCCGCTCACCGGACGCCGACTCCGGCAACCGCTGGGCCGCCCTCACCGTGGCCGTGGCCGCCGCGGCCGCCCTGGTCTGGGTCGTCGTCGACGCCTTCCGCGCCACCTGGATCGACCTCGACGGCCCGGCCGCCGGCTCGACGAAGGTCACCGGCGCGAGCCTCTTCCAGAACTGGGTCCTCCCCTTCGAGGCCCTCTCCGTCCTCCTCCTCGCCGCACTGGTCGGCGCGATCGTCCTGTCCCGCAAGGCGAAGGCGGACAAGCCCGGCGCGCGGAACCCGGCCCAGGACAAGGCCGACAAGGAAGGTGTCCGCTGATGCACCTCGCCTATCCCGCCGTCCTCGCCGCCCTCCTCTTCTGCACCGGCCTCTACGGCGTCCTCGCCCGCCGCAACGCGATCCTGGTCCTGATGTCGGTCGAGCTGATGCTCAACGCCGTCAACCTCAACCTCGTCGCCTTCGACGTCTGGCTCAGCAGGGCCGCCGAGGAGACCCTGCACTCCGGCCAGGCCCTGACCCTGTTCACCATCGCCATCGCCGCCGCGGAGATCGGCATCGGCCTGGCCATCGTCCTCGCCGTCCACCGCAACCGCGGCACCGCGGACATCGACAAACTCCGCGACACGGCCGAGGGACACGAGAGCCACCCGGGCGACGGCCCCGACAGCGACGCCGAGCCGACCGAGCGGACCGAGAAGGCTGAGGCCACCGCGTGACCACGACCACCCTCGCCGTCCTCGTCCCCCTCCTTCCGTTCCTCGGCGCGGCCGCGGGCCTGCTCCTGGGCCGCACCGCCCCCGGCTTCGTCCGACCGCTCGCCGTCCTGCCGACCCTCACCTCCCTGGTCCTGGCCGTCCTGGTCGCCGTACGCCAGGGCGGAGACACGGCCGTCGACGCGGCCACCGAACTCACGCCCACCGGCTCGGTCCCGGTCGAACTCGCCCTGCACATCGACGGCTTCGCCGCCCTCGTCGCCGTCCTGGTCGGCCTCGTCGCCACCTGCGTGCAGATCTACTCGACCGGCTACCTCCGCGACGACCCGCGCTACCCCTCGTACGCGGCCCTCGTCTCCCTGTTCACCTCCGCGATGCTCCTCGTCGTCTACTCCGGCGACCTGATCGTGCTGCTGGTCGGCTGGGAGGTCATGGGCATCTGCTCCTACTTCCTGGTCGGCCACTACTGGGAGACCCCCGAGGCCCGCGCCGCCTCGATCAAGGCCTTCCTGGTCACCAAGCTCGGCGACGTCCCCTTCCTCATCGGTCTGTTCGCCCTCGCCACCGACGCCGGCTCCTTCCGCATCACGCGGGTCCTCGGCGCCGTCGCGCACGGCGGACTCGACCACCCGACGCTCATCGCCCTGCTGCTCCTGGCGGGCGTGGCCGGCAAGTCCGCGCAGTTCCCGCTGCACACCTGGCTCCCGGACGCGATGGCGGGCCCGACACCCGTCTCCGCGCTGATCCACGCCGCGACGATGGTCGCCGCCGGTGTCTACTTCGTCGCCCGTCTCCTCCCGTTGTTCGAGGCATCCCAGGCCGCGATGGTCGTCCTCGCCGCCATGGCCGCCGTCACGATGGCCGGCTCGGGTCTCGCCGCGCTCGCCCAGGACGACATCAAGCGCGTCCTCGCCTACTCGACGATCGGCCAGCTCGGCTACATGACCGGTGCCCTCGCCGTCGGCGACCGCGGTGCCGCCGTCTTCCACCTCCTCTCGCACGGTGCCTTCAAGGCCCTGCTGTTCCTCGCCGCCGGCGTGGTCATCCACGCCGCCGGCACCAACTCGCTGGCCGCCATGTCCCGCATGACCGGCCTGCGCGACCGCGTCCCCGACGCCTTCTGGACGATGACCGTGGCGCTCCTCGCGCTCGCCGCGATCCCGCCGTTCAGCGGCTTCTTCTCCAAGGAGTCCGTCCTCGGCGCCGCCGAGCACGTCTCCACCGGCCACACCGAGCACGCCCCCGTCGCCGCGGGCTGGATCGTCCTCGTCGCCGGCCTGCTCACCGCCCTCCTCACCGCCGGCTACGCGGCCCGTCTGTGGCTGCTGGCCTTCCGCGGCCGGGGCACCGAGGCTCCCGACCACGGCCGGCAGCCGCTGCCGATGACCGTCGTCCTGTGGGTGCTCGCCGTCCCCTCCCTCGCCCTCGGCGGGTTCGCCTACCGCTCGCTCCCCGACTGGTTCGACGGCGGCGACCTCGCCCCGACCGTCACCACCTCCGTCCTCGGGACGGGCGTGGCCCTGGTCGGCGGCCTCGTCGTCTACGCCGCCTGGCGGCACACCACCGCGCTGGCCCCCCGAATCCCCCTGGGCGCGGTCGCCGCCCACCCCGAGGGCGACGCCGGACAGGTCGAGGCCGAGGCCATCGCGACCCACGCGCCCGCCTACGGAGACATCGCCTCCGCCCCCGACCCGGCCGACCCCGGACGGCTCCTGCTCGGCCCGCTGCACCGCCACGCGGCCGTCGGCTTCCACCTGGACGCCGTCTACCGGGCCCTGTTCGTCCGCCCGGTGCAGGCCGCGGCGAGCATCGTCCGGTTCCTCGACCGCGAGGTCGTCGACACCTACGTACGCGGCGCGGGCACCCTGCCCCGCTGGCTCGGCACCGCCGTACGGCGCGCCCAGACCGGCAACGTCCAGACCTATGTGAGCGCGCTGCTCGCCGGCACCGTCGTCCTGGCGGTCGCCGCCCTCCTCGTCGCCACGGGAGCGTGAGCAGGCGTGATCGATATCAGCGAGTCCGTGATGCAGTTCCTTCTGGCGTTCATCGTCGTCGGCCCGCTCCTCGGCGCCGCCGCCGCTCTCCTGCCGGCCCCGCCAGGACTGAAGGGGAAGTCGCCCGAGCAGGCCGTGCTGCGGCACGGCGTCACCGTGACCGGCGCCATCCTCATCGCCGCGATCGTCCTCGCGCTCGGCTTCGACCACGACCAGCCGTCGAAGATGCAGGCCACGACCGACATCAGCTGGATCCCCGCACTCGACGTGCGGATCCACCTCGGCATCGACGGCATCTCCCTCCCCCTTCTGGTCCTGACCGCGCTGCTGACCTTCCTCTGCGCGCTCTACTCGTACTTCAACCTGCCCGCGGGTCCGAGCCCGAAGGCCTTCGTCGCGCTCCTGCTCGTCCTCGAGTCCGGCACCCTCGCGACCTTCGCCGTCCTCGACCTGCTGCTGTTCTTCCTCGCCTTCGAGATGGTCCTGATCCCGATGTACTTCCTCATCGCCCGCTGGGGCGGCGAGGGCCGGACCCAGGCGGCCTGGAAGTTCATCCTGTACACGCTGCTCGGATCCGTCGTCATGCTGCTCGGCCTGCTCCTGATCGGAATCAGGGCGGGCACATTCGACATGGTGGCACTCGCCACTGACAACGGCCGGTCGCTGACCACATCCGTGCAGGTCATCGCCGTTCTGGCGATCGGAGTCGGGCTCGCGGTCAAGACACCGATGTGGCCGCTGCACAGCTGGCTGCCCGACGCGCACACCGCCGCCCCGACCGTCGGCTCGGTCCTGCTGGCCGGAGTCCTGCTGAAGATGGGTACGTACGGATTCGTCCGGATCCTCCTCCCGGTCGCGCCCGACGGCTTCCGCATCTTCGCGCCCTACCTCGCCGCCTTCGCCGTCGTCGGCATCATCTACGGCTCCCTGGCCTGCCTCGCCCTCGCCAAACGGGGCGCGAAGGGCGACCTCAAGCGCCTCATCGCGTACTCCTCCGTCGGCCACATGGGCTTCGTCCTCCTCGGCATCGCCTCCACCACCCCCACCGGCGTCAACGGCGCCCTGTTCGCCAACGTCGCCCACGGCCTCATCACCGGCCTCCTCTTCTTCCTGGTCGGCGCCCTGAAGGACCGCACCGGCACCACCGACCTCGACACCCTCGCCCAGGAGACCGGCGCCGCCCTGTACGGCAAGGCCCCGCGCCTCGGCGGCCTCCTCGCCTTCGCCGCCGTCGCCTCACTCGGCCTGCCCGGCCTCGCCGGGTTCTGGGGCGAGATGCTCGCCCTCTTCGGCGCCTTCGACCCCGCCGACCACCTCAGCCGCCCGGCCTTCCTCACCTTCACCGCGATCGGCGCGTTCGGCACCCTGCTGACAGCCGCCTACCTGCTCGTCGTGGTCCGCCGCGTCTGCATGGGCACCGTTCCTCAGGACGCCCCGCGCCTCACCGACGTCCGCACGTACGAGTTCGCGGCCTGGACGCCCCTCGTCGTCCTCACCGTCGTCGCCGGCCTCTGGCCGAAGGCACTCCTCGGCCTGACCGACCCGGCCGTGCAGCAGCTCCTCGCAGGAGGCACCCGATGAGCTCCCTGGCCCAGCCCCTGGCCGAGTCGCTCGTCCAGTCCGTCGACTGGCTCGCGATCGCCCCGCCCACCCTCGCGGCGGTCGTCGGCCTCGCCGTCCTCGTCACCGACCTGTTCGTGCCCGACGCGCGCAAGCCGCTCCTCGGCTGGCTCTCCGTCGCCGGACTCGCCGTGTCCACGGCCCTCCTGCTGCCCCTCCTGGACGGCGACCGCTCCACCTTCTGCCTGACCGGCGACCCGCGCGTGTGCAGCTACACCGCCGACCGCTTCACCCTGGTCATCCAGTTCCTGGTCCTCGGCGGAGCACTGCTGGCCGCCCTCCTGTCGGTCACCGCCCTGAAGGACGCGCGGGGGCGCCTGCCCGAAGGGGAGTTCTGGTTCCTGCTGCTGTCCTCCGCCGCAGGCGCCGCCCTCCTGCCCGCCTCCCGTGACCTCGCCACCCTCGTCGTCGCCCTGGAAGTCGCCTCCCTGCCCGCCTTCGCCCTCGTCGGCATCCGGCACGGCGACCGCAGGTCCTCCGAGGCGGCCCTGAAGTTCTTCCTCTCCTCCGTCACCGCGACCGCCGTCAGCCTCCTGGGCATCAGCTTCGTCTACGCCTCGACCGGCAGCCTGTACCTCACCCGGATCGCCGACCGCATCCAGGACGTGGACGGCCAACTGCACACCCTCGCCCAGACCGGCGTGGTCCTCACCCTCGTCGGCTTCGCCTTCAAGACGGCCGCCGTCCCCTTCCACTTCTGGGTCCCCGACACCTACATCGGCGCCCCCCTCCCCGTCGCCGCCTACCTGTCCGTCGTCGGCAAGGCGGTCGGCTTCTCCGGCCTCGTCCTCGTCACGGTCGTCGCCTTCCCCTCGTACGCCGACGTCTGGGGCCCCGCCCTCGCGGCGCTGGCCGCCCTCACCATGACCGTCGGCAACCTCGGCGCCCTCCGCCAGCAGGCCACGCGCGCGTACAGCGCCGTACGCCTGCTCGCCTGGTCCTCCGTCGGCCAGGCCGGCTACCTCCTCGTCCCGATCGCCGCCGCCGCGTACTCCGACGACCCCGACCACGCGATCGGCTCCACCGTCGCCTACGCCCTCATGTACGCCGTCGTGAACCTGGGCGCCTTCGCGGTCGCCGCCCTGGTCGGCCGCACGAACCCCGCGAACCGCGTCACGGACTACCGGGGCCTGCACGCGAAGAACCCCCTGGCCGCCCTCCTCCTGGCCTTCTTCCTGCTCTGCCTCGCCGGACTGCCGCCGGGCATCATCGGCCTCTTCGCCAAGGTCACCGTCTTCTCGGCGGCCGTCGACGCGGGCCTGGGCTGGCTCGCGGTCGTCATGGCCGTCAACGTGGTCATCGCCCTGTACTACTACCTCCAGTGGACGGCCCTGCTCTTCCGCGCCCCCGAGGGCGAACCCGTCAGGCACCGCGTCCCCGCGCCCCTCACGGCCGCCCTCACCCTCACCGCGGTCCTCGGCCTCGCCCTCTCCGGAGCACCCCAGCTCGTCCTGCGCTTCGCCGGCACCGCCCTCTTCTGAGCCGCCTCCGCGCCCTCACCCGAACGGCCCACGCATGCCCCCGGACGCACAAGGGAACTAGTGCTGCTCGCCTGGCGTTGACCAAACCGGGAGGTTCCACTGGACGTGACACCACGACACCAGTGGCACCGCAGACCAGAGGCAAGATCAGCAAGCGAAGGGTCCCCCTGCCGCACGACTTGGAGGGCGTACCGTGCACCGCCGGCACAACGGGCTCAGGACCGCAGTACTCCTCGGGGGACTGTCCGCGCTCATCATCGTCATCGGCAGCTTCTTCGGCCGCGCCGGGCTCGTCGTCGCCGTCCTGATCGCACTGGGCACCAACGCCTACGCGTACTGGAACAGCGACAAGCTGGCCCTGCGCGCGATGCGCGCCCGCCCGGTGAGCGAGTTCGAGGCCCCGGCCCTCTACCGCATGGTCCGCGAACTCTCCACCCAGGCCCGCCAGCCCATGCCCCGCCTGTACATCTCCCCGACCGAGGCCCCCAACGCCTTCGCCACCGGTCGCAACCCGCGCAACGCCGCCGTGTGCTGCACCGAGGGCATCCTCCGCCTCCTCGACGAGCGTGAACTGCGCGGCGTCATCGGCCACGAACTGAGCCACGTCTACAACCGGGACATCCTCATCTCCTCGGTCGCCGGCGCCCTCGCCTCCGTGATCATGTTCCTGGTCAACTTCGCCTGGCTGATCCCGATCGGCCGCTCGGACGACGACGACGGCCCCGGCCTCCTCGGCATGCTCCTGATCATGCTCCTGGGTCCGCTCGCCGCCACCCTCATCCAACTCGCCATCAGCCGCTCCCGCGAGTACGAGGCCGACACCTCCGGCGCCCAGCTCACCGGCGACCCCCTGGCCCTCGCCGACGCCCTGCGCAAGCTCGAACTCGGCACCAAGCAGCTCCCGCTGCCCCCCGAGCCCCGTATCGAGACCGCGAGCCACATGATGATCGCTAACCCGTTCCGGCCGGGCCAGGGACTGTCCAAGATGTTCTCGACGCACCCGCCGATGGCGGAGCGCATCGCCCGTCTCGAGAAGATGGCAGGTCACCACCAGTGAAGACCATCCTGAACGTCATATGGCTCATCGTCAGCGGCTTCTGGCTGTTCCTCGGGTACATGCTGGCGGGCCTGCTGCTGTGCGTGACGATCATCGGCATCCCGTTCGGCGTCGCGGCGTTCCGCATCGGCGTCTACGCCCTCTGGCCCTTCGGCTACACGACGGTCGAGCGCCGTGACGCGGGTGCCCCCTCCTGCGTGGGCAACGTCCTGTGGCTGGTCCTCGCCGGCTGGTGGCTGGCGCTGGCCCACATCGCCACCGGCATCGCGCTCTGCGTGACGATCATCGGCATCCCGTTCGGCATCGCCAACTTCAAGCTGATCCCGGTCTCGCTGCTCCCGCTGGGACGCGACATCGTGCCCACGGACCAGCCGTTCGCCGCCCGTTGACCTGGGCCCCGCTACCCGTCGGCGCCCATCCCTCGACCGCCCGCTGTCCACAACCGGCCGGTTGTCCACAGGCCGGCCCGGATGTCAGTGGCGGCCCGCATCATGAACGCATGACCGAGCACGAGCAGGCACAGACCCGACCGACGTCAGGGCCGGCCCACGCCCGTCCGCGGCGCGCGGACGGGATACCCGGGGCGGCCTGAGGCGCCGACCTCGCAGTACGGAAGCGGACGCCCGCCCGGCCGCGGTCCTGCCCTACCGCCGCCCCGCCGCCATCCGTCCCCGCACCCCGTACGCCACGACACCCACCGCCAGCACACCCGCCCCCACGACCACCGAGGTCACCGGCAGCGCGAACGCCAGGACCACGCAACCAACAAGGCCCAGTGCGGGCAGCGCCCGCTTCGGGGGAGCCGGATCCAGCGTCCACGCCGACGCGTTGGCCACCGCGTAGTACGCCAGCACACCGAAGGAGGAGAAGCCGATCGCGCCCCGGACGTCCACCGTGGCGGCCAGGACCGCGACCACCGCACCCACGGCCAGTTCGGCCCGGTGCGGCACCTGGAAGCGCGGATGCACGGCGGACAGCGCGCCGGGCAGATGGCGGTCCCGCGCCATGGCCAGCGTCGTACGCGAGACGCCCAGGATGAGGGCGAGCAGCGAACCCAGCGCGGCCACGGCGGCCCCGACCCGGACCACCGGCACCAGCCCCGGCACGCCCGCCGCCCGCACGGCGTCGGCCAACGGCGCCGTCGCGCGCCCGAGATCCCCGGCCCCCAGCACGGAAAGGACAGCCACGGCCACACACGCGTACACGGCCAGCGTGATGCCCAGCGCCAGCGGGATCGCGCGGGGGATGGTGCGCGCCGGATCCCGTACCTCCTCGCCGAGCGTCGCGATGCGCGCGTACCCGGCGAACGCGAAGAACAGCAGACCGGCGGCCTGCAACACCCCGCCGACGCCCCCGGACGCCCCGACGTCCAGCCGTCCGGCGTCGGACTCCCCGGACCCCAGACAGACCACGACCACGGCAGCGAGGACCGCCAGGACCACCGCCACGATCGCCCGCGTCAGCCAGGCCGACTTCTGGATGCCGCCGTAATTCACCGCGGTCAGCGCCACCACGGCCGCGACCGCCACCGCGTGCGCCTGCCCCGGCCAGACGTACGCCCCGACCGTCAGAGCCATCGCCGCACAGGAGGCCGTCTTCCCGACCACGAACGACCACCCCGCGAGGTACCCCCAGAACGGGCCGAGCCGCTCGCGTCCGTACACATAGGTGCCGCCCGAGGCCGGGTAGAGCGCGGCCAGGCGGGCCGACGACGTGGCGTTGCAGTAGGCGACCACGGCGGCGAGTCCCAGTCCCAGCAGCAACCCGGAGCCTGCCGCGTGCGCGGCGGGAGCGAGGGCGACGAAGATGCCGGCGCCGACCATCGAGCCGAGCCCGATGACCACGGCGTCCCCGACGCCCAGGGTGCGCCGCAGCTCGGCGGCCGATCCGGACTGTGTCATGGGCCGCACCTTACTGACCAAGGGAACCGGGGGATGCCGCCAGGGCGTCGTCCAGCTCAACACCGCACGAATCAGTACGCAGGAATCAACAAGGCGCGAACCACAGAGCCCGACGCGCGCACCACGGCACGACGCGCGCAGCAGGCACACGCGCGACCACGCACGACGAGAACGGCGCTTGACGCCACGAACGCACAGCCGGTCCGGAGCGACTTCACAGTGCCGGGACAGTGCGGGCACAGCGCGGAAGGGCAGGTTCAGGGCATGAGCATCATCAGCTGGATCATTCTGGGGCTGTTGGCCGGAGTCATCGCCAAGGTCCTGCTGCCGGGCCGGGACCCGGGCGGCTTCATCGGCACGACCTTCATCGGCATCGCGGGCGCGTTCATCGGCGGCTGGATATCGGCCCGTTGGCTGGACCACCCCATCAGCAAGGACTTCTACGACGGCGCCACCTGGGCCGCTGCGATCGGCGGTTCCCTCGTGCTCCTCATCGGCTACCGGATCCTGTTCGGCCATTCGCGCGACTGAGCGCGCCCCTGCCCCGCAGCCGGCGGGCGAGAAGGGCGGGCGCCGCCCGGGTGCCCACCCTTCCTCGTCCTCCTCGTCACCGGCGGCACCGGGCGACCGGTACCGGATGCCTACCGGTAGTTCACGAACTGGATAGCGAAGTCGAAGTCCTTGCCCTTCAGCAGGGCGATGACGGCCTGCAGGTCGTCACGGCTCTTGGAGCTGACGCGCAGTTCCTCGCCCTGGACCTGGGCCTTGACGCCCTTGGGGCCCTCGTCACGGATGATCTTCGCGACCTTCTTCGCGTTGTCCTGGGAGATGCCCTCCTCGATCGACGCGAAGATCTTGTACTCCTTGCCGGAGAGCTGCGGCTCGCCGGCGTCCAGCGCCTTCAGCGAGATCCCGCGCTTGATCAGCTTCGACTGGAAGACGTCGAGGACAGCCTTCACCCGGTCCTCGGAGTTCGCCTCCATCAGGATCTTGTCACCGGACCACGAGATCGAGGCGCCGACGCCCTTGAAGTCGTAGCGCTGCGAGATTTCCTTGGCGGCCTGGTTGAGGGCGTTGTCGACCTCCTGCCGCTCGACCTTCGAGACGATGTCGAAACTGGAGTCGGCCATGTCCTGTGGCTCCTTGTATTGGGTGCTTATCGGGTACGTATGGGTGCGTGTCGGCGTCCGTGGGGCTGCCGCCGAGCCCGGCGTAAGACGCGGGCCGCATCCGGACAAGCCTAGCCACCCGGCCCGGTCCCGGCGGCGCGGAATCCGGGTGGCGAAGCACCCCTCCCCATCGGGTATCGTTTACGTCGTTGCCAGGGAGCACCGCCGAAAAGCGGTTCGAACTGCAGCAAACCCGGCGGTGTGCCCGAGCGGCCAAAGGGAGCAGACTGTAAATCTGCCGGCTCAGCCTTCCCAGGTTCGAATCCTGGCGCCGCCACACAAGACGAAGGGCCCGTGACCTGCTGCAACAGCAGGTCACGGGCCCTTCGTCATGCCCCTTGGCGGCCGAGTCGTCAGCGCAGGTCGCGTCGCATCAGGATTCGGGGATGGCCGGCCAGTACCGAGGTGGTGTCGGCGGCGTGGGTGAAGCCGGCGCGTTCGAAGTTCTTCCGGATTCCGGCGTACGCCATCGTCAGGTCGACCTTCGCGTCGCCGTTGTCGAGAGGGTATGCCTCGATCGCCGGTGCGCCGTGGGCGCGGGCGAAGTCGACCGCGCCGGCGATGAGGGCGTGCGAGAGGCCCTTCCTCCGGTGACCTGGGCGGACGCGGATGCACCACAGTGACCAGACCGGCAGGTCGTCGACGTGTGGGATCTTGCGGTTGCGCGCGAACGAGGTGTCCGAGCGGGGTGCCACCGCGGCCCAGCCGACCGGCTCGTCGCCGTCGTAGGCGAGTACGCCGGGAGGGGGATCGGCGCGGCACAGCCCGGCGACGTACTCACCCCGGGCCGGCCCGCGGAGCTCGTTGTTGAGCTTGGACGGGATGCGATGGCTCAGGCACCAGCAGACGTTTGCCGCGGGTGACTTCGGGCCGAGCACCGTACGGACGTCCTCGAATACCGAAGCGGGGCGCACCTCGATGGTCATGGCACCACGATGTCACGGCGCACGCGGCGTCGCCGCTCGGTCTTCGCTCCACCTGCTGGGCTGCCGGGGCGCTCGGGGGGCTTGGTGGAGCGGTTCGTCAGTCCTCCCCGGTGGGTGCCTCCTCGGGGCTCTTCGCGGTCCTCTTCACGTCCGCCTCGACGTCCGCGCGCGATCTGCCCTCGTCCTTGGCGTATTCGGTCACCGCGGCCTGGACGTCCCGGGCGAGGTCGCGCCAGGCGCGCCACGCGGTTTCGTAGGTGTCGGTCTGGGTCTCCGACCAGGGGGCCGCCGTGGGCGCGCCGTAGGTGTCCCGCAGGTGCAGGACCCTCGCGTGTGCCTCGTCGGCCGCGCGCTGTTTCTCCACGAGTTCCTCGAAGGTATGTGCCACATGTACGGATGCTAGGGAGAGGGGCGCACTTCCGCGCGGCGAGCGGGGCGTGCGGTGCGCGGGGGTACCCGCCTGGCGCACTGGGGCAGACTTGCCGCATGTCCAGCCGCCGCAGAACGTGTCCCGAGTGCCGTCGCGAGATCGCCGTCGTCGCGGGGCGCTTCGCCCGGCACGACCCGCCGGGCGCGCGGGAGAACGGGCAGCTCACCTCCTGCCCCGGCTCGCGCCGGACGGCGCAACTGGGCGCGGCCCAGCCGTCGTTGGACGGGTACGTCGTCCCCGACGTACCCGGTCAGCTGCCCCTGTTCTGAGCCTCGGAGATGTGACCTCCGGAGGTCTGAACTCGGGCGGTCTGAACTCCGGAGATCCGAACTCCGGAGATCCGAGCGTCGGAGTGGTGACCTTTCGAGGTGGGTGCCTCGGGGCGCTCAGTTCCCCGCGACCGACTTCACCGCCACCGACACCGGTGTCGACCCGCTGACCAGTTCCAGGGTCAGGCCGGCCGTCGCCGGGGTGTCCAGCAACTCCGCGAGGACGGTGGCCACGTCGTCGCGCGGTACCGAGCCGCGGCCCGTGTGCGCCTCCAGACGGACCAGCCCCCTGCCCGCGTCGTCCGTCAGCGAACCGGGGCGCAGAATCGTCCAGTCGAGGGCCTCCAGCCCCTGGACGTACGCGTCCGCCTCGCCCTTGGCGCGCAGGTACACGTCGAAGACCTCCTTGCCCTGGTGGTCGGGGTCGGCGCCGTAGGACGACACGACCACGAAGCGCCGTACGCCCGCCCGGACCGCCGCGTCGGCGAACAGCACCGCCGCGCCCTTGTCCACGGTCTCCTTGCGGGCCGTCCCGCTGCCCGGGCCCGCGCCCGCCGCGAACACCGCCGCGTCCGCGCCGCGCAATCGCTCGGTGACCTCCTCGACCGACGCCGACTCCAGGTCCAGTACGACGGGTTCGGCGCCGACGGCCCGCAGGTCGTCGCCCTGCTCGGCACTGCGGATGATCCCGGCGACCTCGTCCCCGCGCGCGGCGAGCAGGCGCTCCAGCCGCAGCGCGATCTGACCATGTCCTCCAGCGATGACAATGCGCATGCTTCCGACCGTACGCCCGGACGGCCCCGCCTGCCGACCAGATCGAACGCCTGAGCGGGTGGGGTGCGGCGCGACGGGTCCTACGCCGGCTGGCCCCGCCCCTGCCGCGGCAGCCCCAGCTCCGCGGCCGCCACCGAGTCGCAGTACTCACGGACCGCGCTCGTGCGGGACACCACCCGGCCCCGGTGGATCACGATGCGGCTGTACGCCAGGGACAGCGCGGCCGGCAGGCGGTCGCCGCGGACGGCCAGGAGGTCGGCGGGGAAGCCCGCCTCCACGCGGACCTCGGGCAGGCCCAGGGCCCCTCGGGCGGAGTTGCTCACGGTGTCGTAGGCGTCCTCGGGGCGCAGGCCGTGCCGGGAGGCGAGCAGGTAGGCGGCCTCCAGGGGGTCGCCGCGGCCGACCGGGTTGGAGACGTCCCGCAGGGCGCCGCTGCCGGCCGCGACGCGGACGCCGGCCGCGCGCAGGAGCCGTACGGGGGCGGTGCCGCGGCGTTCCACGGAGCCGCAGCCGCCCTGGGGGAGGCAGACCACCGTCACGCCGGCGGCGGCCAGTTGGTCGGCGGTGCGGGCGGCGGCTTCGGCGGGGAGGTGGGCGAGGGCGGCGCAGGGGCCGAGGGCGACGCCGGGGCGCAGGCCGCCGGCCATCGCGGCGAGACGGGCCAGGCGGGCCGGTTCGGCGGCGTCGGTGTGCAGGTCGACGGGGCAGCCGTGCTCGGAGGCGACCTCCAGGACGGTCTCCACGTAGCCCGTCGGATCGGGGTCCATGTCCGGGCAGCCGCCCACCACCGAGGCGCCCATCTTCACCGCGTCCCGCAGCATCGCGAGCCCGTCCGCGCCGGCCACCCCGGTCAGCACCCGGGGCATCGCCACCGCCGTCAGTTCGGCGAGTCCGCGCAGCGAACGCCGGGCCCGCAGGACGGCGGCCAGCGCGCCGAGCCCCTGGACGTCGCCCACGCGGACGTGGGCGCGCAGGGCGGTCGCGCCGTGGCCGAGTTGCAGCAGCGCGGCCTCCGTGGCGCGGCGCTGGACGTCCTCGGGGGCGTTCGGGACGGGGCCTTCGGTGTCGGCGGACAGGGCCGTGTCGGAGTGGGCGTGGGGTTCGGCGGGGGCGGGGAGGAGGAGGTAGCCGCCGAGGTCCACCCGGGTGCCGGCGCCGTGGCCGGGACCGGGTGCCAGGCTGCCGGCCGTACCGACCGCCTCGATGCGCCCGCGGCCCAGCCGTACGTCCACGGTCCGGCCGTCCGTGAGACGCGCGCCGCACAGCAGGAGGGCGGCCGGGTCGGGCTGCCCGTCCGGCGACGACGAGGACGACGACGAGGACGACGACGAGTGGGGAGGCTGCGGCTGGCTGTCGGGCATCGTGTTCCAGTGGCTCGGCGGTGAGGGGGCTCGGGCCCGGGCTCGGGGCTCGGGCATGATCACGCAGAGTGAGTCGAGCCTAGGGCGGCCGTCCGGCGCTGTCGGGGAGGAGCGCAATAGTCGTACCGGGGTGTGGTCCGGTGGGCGTGACGGGCTCCCGGGTCCGGCGGGACGGGAGGAAACGGCCGGGGCAGGCAGGGACAAAGGGTCCCGGCCGGGGCGGGGGTGGGCCCCCGGAAACGGATTTGGGTGAACGGCGGCGGACCGTGTAATGTCTTCATCGCTCGCCCCAATAGCTCAGTCGGCAGAGCGTCTCCATGGTAAGGAGAAGGTCTACGGTTCGATTCCGTATTGGGGCTCTGGTGTGAGAGGTTCCCGCCGCGAGGCGGGGCCCGATCGCATCACAGCGGTGTAGCTCAGTCGGTAGAGCAAGCGGCTCATAATCGCTGTGTCACCGGTTCAAGTCCGGTCACCGCTACTGACAGTAGCCGATTGTGGGGTCGGTCCTTCGATCGGCTACTCTTTCTTGCGTTGAATTGTCCCATCCGTTCGTCAAGGAGCACTCACGTGGCTGCCACCGACGTCCGCCCGAAGATCACGCTGGCCTGCGTGGAGTGCAAGGAGCGGAACTACATCACCAAGAAGAACCGGCGTAACAACCCGGACCGACTGGAGATGAAGAAGCACTGCCCGCGTTGCAACGCGCACACCGCGCACCGCGAAACGCGATAAATCAGGCTCGTATGCGAGGCCGTCCCCGAGTGATCGGGGGCGGCCTCGCGTCGTTGAGCGACCAGTACCGGTCAGTAGAGCAATCCAGGAGGTGCCGAGCCCATGGCGCTCGACCAGTCCTTCGTGGGGCGGACCTACCCGCCCACCGACCCCTACGAGGTGGGCCGGGAGAAGATCCGCGAGTTCGCGGAGGCCGTGGGGGACACCAACCCGGCGTACACCGACCCGGAGGCCGCCAAGGCGCTCGGGCACCCCGATGTGATCGCCCCGCCGACCTTCGTGTTCTCCATCACCTTCAAGGCCGCGGGACAGGTCGTCCAGGACCCGCAGCTCGGCCTGGACTACAGCCGGGTGGTGCACGGCGACCAGAAGTTCGCCTACAAGCGTCCGGTGCGCGCCGGTGACCGGCTCACGGTGACCTCGACCATCGAGGGCATCAAGTCCATGGCCGGCAACGACATCCTGGACATCCGCGGCGAGGTCCACGACGAGGCCGGCGAGCACGTCGTGACCGCCTGGACGAAGCTGGTCGCCCGCGCGGCCGAGGAGGGCTGACATGACGGCGAAGATCGCTTACGACGACGTCGAGGTCGGCACCGAGCTGCCCGCGCAGTCGTTCCCCGTGACCCGCGCCACGCTCGTGCAGTACGCGGGCGCCTCCGGGGACTTCAACCCGATCCACTGGAACGAGAGGTTCGCCAAGGAGGTGGGCCTGCCGGACGTCATCGCGCACGGCATGTTCACCATGGCTGAGGCGATCCGCGTCGTCACCGACTGGACCGGCGACCCGGGCACGGTCGTCGACTACGGCGTCCGCTTCACCAAGCCCGTCGTCGTGCCGAACGACGACCAGGGTGCCGTGATCGAGGTCAGCGGCAAGGTCGCGGCCAAGCTCGACGACAACACCGTGCGGGTCGACCTGACGGTGACCAGCGGCGGGCAGAAGGTGCTCGGGATGTCGCGGGCGGTCGTACGGCTGGCCTGAGGCCAGGAGCGTCGGTAACCGGCCCGAGGCCACGAGTCCGTGTAAGGGGCGTTCTCCACTGGGGGGCGCCCCTTACGTGTGCGTGAGCGCGTGGGCGGGGCTGTCGGTGCCGTCTCGTAGGCTTAGGCGCGTGCTGGAACTCCACGACGCCCCGCTCGCCCCGCTGACCACCTTCCGGCTGGGCGGCCCCGCCACCCGGCTGGTGACCGCGACGACCGATGCCGAGGTGGTCGCCGCCGTGCGCGAGGCCGACGCCGACGGCACGCCGCTGCTCGTCGTCGGCGGCGGCTCCAACCTCGTCATCGGCGACAAGGGTTTCGCGGGCACCGCCCTGCGCATCGCCACCACCGGCTTCGAGCTCGGCGGTACGACGCTGGAGCTGGCGGCCGGCGAGGTGTGGACCGACGCCGTCGCCCGCACCGTGGAGGCCGGACTCGCCGGCATCGAGTGCCTGGCCGGCATCCCCGGCTCGGCCGGCGCCACCCCCATCCAGAACGTGGGCGCGTACGGCCAGGAGGTCTCCTCCACGATCACCGAGGTCATCGCGTACGACCGCCACGCGGGCGAGACGGTCACCCTCGGTAACGAAGAGTGCGTCTTCTCCTACCGGCACAGCCGCTTCAAGGCCCACCCCGACCGGTACGTCGTCCTGCGCGTCCGCTTCGGGCTGGAGGACGCGGGCGGGCTGTCGGCGCCCCTCAAGTACGCCGAGACAGCGCGGGCGCTGGGTGTGGAGCCCGGCGACCGTGTGCCGCTCGCAGAGGCCCGGGAGACCGTGCTGAAGCTGCGCGCCGGCAAGGGCATGGTCCTGGACCCCGAGGACCACGACACCTGGTCGGCCGGGTCGTTCTTCACCAACCCGATCCTCACCGACACCGACTTCGCCGTGTTCCACGCACGCGTGAAGGAACGGCTCGGCGACGGTGTGGAGCCGCCCGCCTATCCGGCCGGGGACGGCCACACCAAGACCTCCGCCGCCTGGCTCATCGACAAGGCGGGCTTCACCAAGGGCTACGGCAGCGGACCCGCCCGCATCTCCACCAAGCACACCCTCGCCCTCACCAACCGGGGCGGGGCGACGACCGAGGACCTGCTCACGCTGGCGCGCGAGGTGGTGGCCGGGGTGCGGGAGGCGTTCGGGATCACGCTGGTCAACGAGCCGGTGATGGTGGGCGTCGGCCTGTAGGGCCCCGACGCCCCGGCTGCCGGCCGATCGCGGCTGCCGGGTCGGCCAGTCGCGGCTCCCGGCCAGTCCCCGTCCCCGGCCAACCCCGGCTTGGCCCCGACGCCCCGGCCCCCGGCCAATCCCGGCCCTGGCTGAACCGGGCCCTCGGTCCATCCCTGTTTCCGGCCCGGGCCCGCACCCGGCCAACCCCGCCTTGGCCCGGCCTTGGCTTGGCCCGGCTCGGAACTGGCTCGGCACTGGGTGGGGGCGGCCGCGGGTTCAGGGCCTCCCCCGATCCGTAGCCCCGGCAGCCGCGGGCGCCCCCCTCACGAGGGTGGCCGCTCCCCGTCACTCCTGGCTCTACCACAGTCCGGTTGTTTCCCGGTCGGGGCGGCTGAAATACGGCCGAAGGCACCGCGCGGGCCGTCCCCCGGCGCCAGTATGTGGGCGAACGGGATCCGACGGAGGCGCGCGTGACGGTGAGCGGGACGCAGGGGACGGCCGGGGAGAGTCGCGGGGAGGCATGGCCGGACCTGCTCCGCCGGGCGGCCGCACTCAGCCGGGCGTGGGAAACCGCGGGTGGCACGGGCGCACGGCCGGACGGCGCCGCGACCGACCAGGTGCTGCGGGAGCTGGCGGACGCGGAAGGGGCCGCGGACGAGGCGCAGCGGCGGGCGTTACGGACGGCGCGCGGCGTGCTGCTGGCGGTGCGGCATCTGGCCGGCGGTGCGGAGGGGAGTCACGCCGGTACGGATGACGGGGCCGAGGAGAGCCACGCCGGTGCGAGGGCCGACGGGGGTGCGGGTGGTGCGGGCGGTGCGGGTGGTGACCGGGGCGGGAGGCCCGGCGGTGGGGCGGGCGACCGGGCCGAGGCGCTGGTTCTGCTGCGGGAGGCCCGTGAGGTCGTCGCCGTCACCGAGGAGCAGACGCGGGGCCGGACCGCCGTCACCAAGTTGCTCATCAGGCTGCTGGTGCCGCGGTCGCCGAACCTCGCGTTCCGGGGCCGGCAGGACGTGATCGACGTGCTGACCGTCGGAGCCACCTTCGCGGCGGCCGACAGTTCCGCGCTGCGTGAGGACCTCGCCGAGGTCGCCGTACTGCTGGAGGAACTGGCGGAGACGGCCGACCCCGCGGCCCACGCGGAGCTGGAACGCTGGACGTCGTTGCTCCGGCTGATGCAGACCGCCCGCGACCGCGACTCCCTGCTGGAGCTGGGTGCCCACGCCGCCGCGTTCGGGGGGATGCCGCCGCAGATCATGACGTTCATGACCGCGGCCATGGAAATGCTCAAGGGCCTGCCCGACTCCGCGCCGGTCACCATGGAGGTGCCCGCGCAGGACGTCCGGCAGCAGGTGGAGCTGGCCGCGGACGGACTGCTGCCGATGATGGAGCTGTTCGCGCCCGGCATCCTGCGGCCGGAGGAACTGGCGCAGGCGGTCGAGGAACTGCCGCAGGGCTCCTGGCAGGAGCGGACGACCGCCGGTGTGGCCCGCCTGGGCATGGCCATGCGCACGGGCGACCCGGAGGGCCTGGTCGCGGCGGCGCGGCCACTGCTGCGGGCGGAGGAGGACCAGGACGTCCCCGCCGGCCTGGCGGCCATCCTGCAGGCCGCGCTGCTGACGGGCGCCTCCATGAGCGGCGGCAACCTCGCGGACGCGGCGGCGGCGCGACGGCTGCTCACCGAGACCCTCGAGCCGGCGGACGTCACCGACGGCATGACGTCGAGTCCGGCCGGGCGCGATCTCGTCGGCGCGGGCCGCGCGCTTCTCGAGTACCAGCGCATCTGCGAGACGCCCGAGGACGACCTCGACGCGCTCGACGACATCGGCGAGCGCCTGCTGGACATGCGTCAGGAGTTGACCGAGGGCACCGCGACGAGCATCGTCCTCTTCGTCCTCGGGGTGTTGCAGCTGCGGCGGGCCCAGGCGATCGGCCGGGCGGGCCGGGCGGTGGGCCCGCCGGTGCGGCGGGCGCTGATGTACCTGCGCGAGTCCCAGGAGCATCCCGACCTGCCGGTGGCGCTGCGGGGGATGGTGGCGCCCGTCGGGGCCATGTGCAAGGCACTGGAGCAGATCATCGATCCCTCCGGCGGGAGCCTCCTGGAGGAGGTCGAACAGGTCCGCGCCTCGCTCGGCGGCCCGTCCGTCGTCGCCGACCAGGACATCCGCTCACGGCTCGGCATGGCCCTGGTCCTCGACATCGAGTACGACCGGCGGGGCGACCCGGCCGTCCTCGCCGCGGCGCTGCGTGAGCTGGAGACGGCCCGGGCGGAGATCGGCGAGAACACCGCCTGCGCCACCGCCCAGGACGTGTACCGCAGGCTCGCCGACCACTACCGGCGCCGCGCCGCCGACGGCGACACCGAGCGCGCGCTGGAGGCGACCGAGCGGCTGCTGGAGAAGGTCACCGAGGACGTGCTGCTCCAGATCGGCGCCGAGCACGGCCTGGAAGCCGCCCGCGCGGCCGCCGACCGCGGCGTCGCGGCCGCCGGGTGGGCAGCCGGGACCGGCGACGCCGCCACCGCGCTGCGCGTCCTGGAGGCGGGCCGCGCCCTCGTCCTGCGCGCGGTCGCCGCCTCGGCGAGCGTCCCCGAGCAACTGGAGGCGCACGGCGAGCACGAACTCGCCGCACAGTGGCGGAACGCGGCCCGCGCGGGCGCCGACGCGGACACCGACACCGGCGTGGCCCGCACGGGCGTCGGCCCGGGCGCCGGCGAGGGCGCCGCCGTGGTTCGCACGGACGCCGACGCCGAGGCCGAAGCCGACGCTGCCGTGGCCCGCATGGGCGCCGACACCGACGCCGACACCGACACCGGTGTGGTCCGAGCGGACGCCGACTCGCTCATCCCGAGCACCCTGCGGCGTCGGGCGCTCAGGGCCCTGGGGACGGCCGGGATCTCCATCGGGCCGGCCTGGCAGGAGGTGGCCGACGCGGCACAGGCCGCCGGGGTGGACGCCGTGGTGCACCTGCTCGTCGGCCAGGGCGACGGGCCGGGGTGGGCCCTGGTCGTACGGCCCGGCTCGGCGCCACTGCCGCTGGAGCTGCCCGGGCTCGCCCGGCAGGAACGCGCCCCCCTGGAGCGGTACCTGGACGCCGCCCGCGACCGTTCCGTCGTCACCGCGCCCGGCGTGCCGCGGTCGGCGCCGGCATACGCGGATGCGGTGGCGGCGTGGAAGACGGCCCTGCGGGAGCTGTGCGACTGGGCGGGGCCGGCCGTGATGGGCCCGGTCCTCGACGTGGTCCGGCCCGGCCGCCCGGCCCGGCCCGAGGACCCCGTACGGCTGGTGCTGCTGCCCGCGGGCAACCTCGGCTCCGTGCCCTGGCACGCGGCCCGGCTCGACGCGCGGGTGGGGGAACGGCCCGCCCACGTCGTCGACCACGCCGTGGTCAGTTACGCGGCGTCGGGGGCGGAGTTCGTACGGTCCGCCGCCCGGACCCGGCTGCCCGTGGCCGCCGCCCCGGTCCTCGTCGCCGACCCCCGCTCCACGCTGGCGTACGCCGAACACGAGGTCGAGGCACTGCGCAACGCCTTCTACCGGGACGCTCGCTGCTACGGCTATCTGAGCCGCAACGGCTTCCACCGGGACGGCACCCCCGACGAACTGCTGCCGCTGCTGCCGGGCGGGACGGCCGAACGGCCCGCCACCCTCGTGGAGTTCAGCGTGCACGGCCTCGCCGGGGGCCGGCCCACCGTCTCGGGGCTGCTGCTGCACCGGCCGCGCGAGGGCGGCGACGACGCGGGAGTGCTCACCGTACGGCGGCTGCTCGGGGCGCCCTCGGTGGGCGGCGGCGGGGCCGGGCCGCTGGTGGTGCTCAGCGCCTGCGAGACCGACCTCAGCACCCGTGACCACGACGAGACACTCACCCTCACCACCGCCTTCGTCGCCCGCGGAGCCGCGGACGTGATCGGCTCCAAGTGGTCCATCGACGACACGAGTTCGGCCGTACTGATGTACGTCCTGCACCACTTCCTCGCCGAGGGAGCCGACCCCGCGCTGGCGCTGCGCCGCGCCCAGCTGTGGGCGCTGGACGCCGACCGGCCGTCCGTTCCCGGCCTTCCCGGGCCGCTGGCCATGCGGATCGAGGGCAAGCCCGCCCTGTCCGTGGACGCCTGGGCCCCCTTCATCCACCAGGGCAACCCCGCACCCGTCCGACCCGGAGGGACCACCGTTGGACACGAATGAGCTACTGGCCCTGCTCGTCCGGCACCGGGAGGAGCTCGGGCAGTGGCTGGACGACCAGCAGTACCAGCACTTCCTCGGCGCGCTGAGGATGCTGCGCGAGGCCGGCTCCGATCCCGAGCGGGTCGCCATGGCCACCATGGCGGTCGTCCGCTCGCTGTGGCCCGTGCCCGACGAGGCGGGGGAGCTGGCCCGGCTGCTCCACTCCGATGTGCGCGCGGTCGCGCAGGCGGCCACCGTTCCTCCCGAGGAGGCGGTGCTGGCGGCGCTGGAGGCGTTGTACGCGGCGCCGGCGGCGGAGGTCGAGGAGCGGGGCGGACCACCACCGGAACCCGGACCAGGACCCGACGGCCCGGCCGACGAGGTCTCCCCGGCCGACGAGGTCTTCCCGGTCGCCGGGGCCTCCCCGGTGTCCGGGGTCCCGGCCCAGCCCGGTGCCCGGGCCGGGACCGCCGATCCCGTCGCCGCCGTCATCGCCGCCGCCCGGCGGCGGCTGCTCGCCGCGCCCTCGCGGGCCGCCGCTCCCGCCGGGAGCCCGGCGGCCGGCGAGGGGCCCGCCGACGTCATCGTGCTCGCCGACCCCGAGGACGGGCCGCGCAGCCCCGAGTTCCAGTTCGACCCCGAGACCGGGCGACCCCACGGGATCGTCGTACGGATCAACCGCATCCTGCTCGCCGACCGCGACCCCTGGGGTGCCGCCGACTGGTGGCTGGGCGGCAACTCCTGGCTGGGCGGGGCGCCGGCCGCGCTGCTCGGCAGGGTCCCGGACGACCGGCTGGCGGACGCCGCCCTGGCCCTCGTCGAGGAGGACCGATGACGCGGCAGATCCCCCCGGCGGTCACCATGGTCCCCCGGGTCACGATGCTCCCGGCCGGCACCGCGCTCTGGCGCTGCCACCGCACCCGTTACCCGGCGACCGGCTTCAAGGCGGTCGAGGCGCACCCCCTGTTCGACGGCAGCCGCTTCGACTGCACGGCCGAGGACCCGTACCCGTACCTCTACGCCACCCTCGAACCCACGACCGCGCTCGCCGAGGTGCTGCTGCGGTCGATGGACTTCGACCCGGAGCTGGGCACCCGGCTGGTGCCACGGGCAGTGGCCGGCAAGTACACGCTCGCCCGGATCGTCACGACCGTCGACCTGACCCTCATCTCGCTGCGCACCGAGGAGGACCTGGCGGCCGTCTGCCAGACCACCTGGCTGCTGGACTCCGAGCCCGACGACTATCCGCGCACCCGGTACTGGGCGCAGGAACTGCGCCGGCAGGCCAAGGAGGCGCAGGGCCTGCTGTGGCAGTCCCGGCGGCACCGGCCGCGGGAGGCGCTGGTGCTGTTCGGGGACCGGTGCGGTGCCGCGCCCTTCGTCAGCGAGCCGCAGGTCAGCCATGACCTCGCCACCACCGCCGGTACGGACGTGGCGAACCGGCTGCTGGCTCCGCTGCGGGCCGCGATCATGCCGGAGTCCGTGGACTGACCGGCGCACGGCCCGGGGCGCGAGCCCCGGGCTACGCGGGCGGCTCCACCAGCAGCACCCGGAACGCGCAGTGCCGTCCCAGGCCCACGGTGTCCCCGTCGGCCAGCGGGACGCGGGCACCGGGCGGAATCCGTTCGTCGTTGACGAAGGTGCCGTTCGTGGTGCCGCTCGGGTGCTCGGTCAGCCACACCGCGCCGTCCGGGGTGATCTCGACGCTCGCGTGGCGGCGCGACACCCCCGGCGCGCCGTCCAGGGCCGCGGCCGCGGCGGGCGCCGCCCAGGACGGGTGGCGGCCCAGGTTCAGCGGGCCGCCCACGCCGTGCCGCAGGTCGGCCGGCGGCCGGGTGCTGATCAGCCGCAGGTGCCGGGCCGACTCCTGGCACTCCGGGCACGCCGGTGAGCCGGCCGGCACGGTCGCGGGGCAGGACCAGCAGGGGTGAGCGGGGGGTGGCGCGGGTGGCGGCGACGGTGGGCGCGGTGGGGGTGGTGGGGGTGGTGCGGTGGGTGCCTCGGGGTCGTGCCCGGGGTCTCCGGGCGGGGGCCAAGGGTCTTCGGACGCAGGCCAGGGGTCTTCGGGCGGGGGCCAGGGGGGCAGGGCCGGTCCGGTCTCGTCCTCGTCCTCCCGTTCGTCGTCGATCTCGAAGCCCTCCGCGAGGGACTTGTCGATGTAACGGGGGGTGCGGTCGGCCCTGTCGTGCGGGGCGACCTGGTCGTTCCGGGTGTGCCGGTCGGCCTCGTCGGCCCGGTCGGCCCGGTCGGCCTCGTCGACCCGGTCGTCCCAGTCGGCCCGGTCGGCCTCGTCGACCCGGTCGGTCTGATCGGCCCGGTCGTCCCAGTCGGTCTGATCGTCCCGGTCGTCCCAGTCGGTCTGATCGGCCTGGCCGTCCCGGTCCGCATCATCGTCCCGGTCGTCTCCGAGCGTCTCGCCCTCGTTGTCGCCGTTGTCGTCCGTCACCACGCCGGCTGCCGGTCCGGCGTCCGCTCGCCCGGCGTGGCGTGGAGGGCCAGTTCGACGTTGCCGTCCGGGTGGACCGTGACCCGCGAAACCGTGACGACGGTCCCCGGCGTCAGGTCGACGTCGAGGGCGAAGACGCCGCGGGCCAGCGGGTTGATCAGGTGGGTCTCCAGCTTCATGCCGATGCCCCGGCCGCCGTTGTGCCGGTCGCGGGTGCACTCGTCGGCGAGGACCTTCTCGGCCTCGGGCAGCACCCGCAGGCGCAGACCGCCCTGCCGCTCCATGTGTCCGACGATGTTGTCCAGCTGCCCCTTGAAGATCTGGTGCGCGGTGGTCTCGTCGATGTACTGGAAGACGACGATGTTCCCGCCGAGCCGGTTCAGCAGCTCGGGCCGTTTCAGGGTGTGCGCGAAGTGGTGGCGGACGTTCTCCAGGATCTCCCGTTCGAACTCCGCCCGTTCCTCCGGCGTCTCCGGCAGCCGCTCGCGCCCGAGCGGGGAGGACAGGGGCCGCCCATCCGCGCCCGACGGGCCGTGGACACCCAGGTTGGAGGTGAAGATGAGGACGCACTCGCTGAAGTACGTCGTCACGCCCTGGCCGTCCGTCAGCCGGCCGTCCTCCAGGACCTGGAGGAACTTGTCCAGGACGCCCTTGTCCGCCTTGTCGATCTCGTCGAAGAGCACCACCCGGAACGGGTCCTCGCGCACCGCGCGGGTCAGCTCGCCGCCCGCCTCGTACCCGACGTAGCCGGGCGGGGCCCCGACCAGGCGGTCCGCCGAGTGCGGGGCGGAGAACTCGCTCATGTCGAAGCGCAGACAGGCGTCCTCCGAGCCGAAGAGCGTGGTCGCCACCGCCTTCGCCAGCTCGGTCTTGCCGGTGCCGGTCGGCCCGGCGAAGAACAGCACGCCCCGGGGCCGGTGCACGGACGTCGACGACGCCTGGGCGCCGGACAGGCCGAGCGCGGCCCGCTTCAGCACGTCCAGGGTCTGCGTGACCGCCTTCTCCTGACCGCGGACCCGCGCGCTGATGGACGCCTCGCCGTCCCGGATGCTGTCGGCCACCGCGCCGCCCGTCCACGGGTTGCGGCTGACGCCCAGCTCGTAGATGCGCACCGCCTGGTCCATGTCGGCGAACGGGAGCCGGCGCGCGCGGGCCAGCCGCATGCTCTCCCGCATCGCGCGCAGCGTCAGTCCGCTGGCCGCCCGGGCCAACCGCTCCGTGTCCTCGTGCGTCGGCTCCTCCCGCACGGCCCCCTTCAGCAGCGGACCCACGTCCAGAGCGGTCGCCGTGCCGGGCACTCCGGCCTGTGCGGCGAGCAGACCCGCCATACGACGACGCTGGCCGAGGTCGGGCAGCGGCACGCCGATGCTGCGCACGCGCACGCTGCTCGTCACCAGCCAGGCGGGCAGGTCCCGTTCGCCGTCCGCGAGCCAGACGACCGGGTTGAACAGGGCGCGGCCCGTCTTCTGGCGGGGGAAGGCGCGGGCCTCCTCGGCGATCTTCAGGCAGCGCAGGAAGAACGTCCGCTCGTCGTCGCTGAGTTGGTTGACCTGCGTGGGGATGCGGGAGGCGTAGTCGACGAGCAGGGCGGCGTGCACGGGTTTCTGGTAGTCGTCGTAGCGCGGGTTGTCCTGCGGCGGGCCGGGCCGTTCGCCGACCCAGCCGCGGGCGAACGACTCGAAGACCCGGGCGACCCGGCCGCCGTCGTTCTCCTCCGAACGGCCGGGGACGCGACGGGTGTTCCGCTCCAGGAGCGTGTTCATGTCCAGGCCCTCGTCACTGTGGACGACGGTGAAGCCGGCCACCTGGTCGTAGCGCAGCAGGCACTTGTAGCCGGCCCGCTGGAGCCCCTCCCACAGCAGGTCCTCCAGGCCGAGGGCGCGACTGCGCCGGCTGCCGTCGTCCAGGACGTCGGCGACGAGGTGGTCGTCGCGGACGTTGCCGTGCAGGACGTACTGGGAGTGGACGCTGAGGGTGGCGAACAGCTCGGCGGCGAACGGGGGGTGCACGGTCTGGGTGACGGTGGCCTTGGTCAGGCGCGGTACGTCGAGGGGGTGGCTGGTCACGGGTCCTCCGGGGAAGTGCTGCGGGTGGGCGCCCGGCCCGGTCGGTGGGCCTGCGGTGCGGTCGGCGGGCCGGGGCGCGGGTCGGTGTGGGCGGGCGGGTCGGGCGGCTCGGGCCGGGCGCCGGATGGTCAGGGGTCAGCGGTCGGTGGTCAGTGGCCGTCGCGGTCCCGGCGGCGGTGACGCGGCGGGGCCGGGCGCGGGCGGCGCGGGGGCGTCGTGCGACGCTGCTGGTCGGGGGCGGTCCGGTCGGTGGCGTCGGGCCGAGCGGCGGTGTCCATCCACTCCGTGCCGTCGGCCTGCCCGGTGGTGCCGGTCCACTCCGTGCCGTCGGCCTGCCCGGTGGTGCCGGTCCACTCCGTGCCGGTGTCGGCTGCGGCGGACTCGGTGAGCCCGGGGGCGGGGGCGCCCGTCAGGACCTGGCCGCGGGACCAGGTGAACTCCGCGCGGACCCCCTCCGCCTCGGTCAGCGGGCCCAGCTCGTCCACGTAGCCGGCGCTCTCGGCGCACCGCTGCGCGTCCAGGGCCTCCCAGCGCGCCACGGCCCCGGGGTCGGCGGCCTCCTCCGGGGTCAGCGGCCGGCGCATGGTGAAGACCTTGGCCTGGCCGCCCGCGGTGAGGCGGACCCGCAGCCAGTACCGGCCTCCCCAGGCCGCCGGCGCGAAGTCCCAGTGCTCGGCGTCGGCGCGGGCGTGCACCGAGCCCTCCCCCCACCGCTCGGTCGCCCGGCGCAGCGCGGCCACCAGGTACGCCCGCTGCAAGGCGGCGGAACGGGTGACGAGGGCCTGCCGTACGGTCCGTTCGTCCGCGGCCGAGGGCGGGGTGCCGTCCCGCAGGACGCGGCGCAGTACGTCGACGGCGGCGGTGGCGTCCGGCAGCGGGTCGATTCCCGCGGGCGCCGGTGCCTCGAGTGCCGCCAGCCGCAGTGCCGCGTCCCGGCGGGCCGCCTCCGCCCGACGCGCCCGTTCCGACTCCTTCCGGGCGATGAGCGCGGCCTCGTCGAGGTAGCGCCGTACCGCCGTGGGCCGTCGCCCCACCGCGCGCCGGGCCTCCAGCAGACAGTCGTCGATCAGCTCCCGGCTCTCGGAGGTGAACGCCAGCGGCAGTCCGGCCAGCAGCTCGGCGCCCTCGCGCAGGACGTCCTCCTCGGTGAGCGCACCCGCCTGTTCCGGTGCGCCCGCCCTCTCCGCCACGCCCGCCCTCTCCGCCACGGCCGTCGTCTCCGCCACGGCCTGCGCGGGCTCCGGCTCGCCCTCGGCGTACCGCAGCAGGGCCTGGCGGCGCCGCTCGCGCAGACGGTCGTACCAGGCGGCGTTCTCCGGGTCCTCCGTGTGCTGGAAGGGGAGG
Organism: Streptomyces sp. NPDC014995; assembly: GCF_043080745.1. Classification (NCBI taxonomy): domain Bacteria; kingdom Bacillati; phylum Actinomycetota; class Actinomycetes; order Kitasatosporales; family Streptomycetaceae; genus Streptomyces; species Streptomyces sp. NPDC014995. The sequence goes on along the minus strand of NZ_JBIBVX010000004.1, from coordinate 266,352 downwards.
CGTGCGGTGGCCCGGGCGGCGCGCTGGGCCTCCACCCGGCGCAGGACGCGCTCGGTCTCGGCCAGCCGCTTCCACAGCAGGTCGAGGGGGACGCCGACCGGCTGCACCGGAGCGGGCAGCGGCGGCTCGCCCGGACCGGAGGGGTCCAGGCCGAGCACGGTGATCCGGGCGTTCAGGCCGGCTGCGGTCTCCGCGGCGCGCCGCCAGCACTCGCTGCCCATCTCCAGCGACATCTGCCGCCGCGCGAGGGCCGCCTGCTCGGTGGCGACCTTGTTGTTGAACGCCGCGAGCGCCACCGTGCCGCGCAGCGCCAGCCGGGTGACGAGCAGCGCGCCGCTCAGGTCGGCCAGTCCGATGAGCGCGGGCACGATCATGTCCTGGAGCTGGTCCGTGACGGCGTCCGCCGCATCCCCGACGACGTCGCTCACCTGAGTGACCGCGTCCGCCGTCTGCCCGGCCACGGCGTCGGCCGTCTGCCCGCCGGCCGTGTCCGCCAGGTCCGAGACGCTGCCGGTGTCCGGCAGGGCCAGTCCGGCGTCGGGCGGGTACCCGTACATCGACACGTCCGGCATCACGGTCAACAGGTCGGTGCCGGCGAACGCGCTGCTCACGCGACTCCTCCAGTGCGAGATCGAGTACGGGAAGCGGTAGGGGCATCGGAGAGCGGGACCCCGCGAGGTCCTGGCACCCCGCCCGCCGGCCCTCCGGAACCCTCGGAACCACTGGAACCACCGGAACCACTGGAACCACCGGAACCACCCGAACCCCCGGGGCCATCGAAACTTCCGGGACCTCCCGGAGCCGCCGGAGCGGTGAGTGTGCGCCCCCCGCTGCGGGTCTCGGCAACATGGCGGCTCCAGGCCCGCACCCGCAGGACCGACGAGACCAGCAGCGCCGACACGGTGGCCGCGGGCCAGATCCACACCGCGAGCAGGAAGGTGCCCACCACGGTCCCCGCCAGGGCCGCGAGCCCGAGCCCCGCCCACGCCCAGCGCCGCCACCCGCGTTGCGTGATCCGGCGGGTCAACGGCAGGGCCCGGCGCGTCAGTTGGCCCATCACCGAGTACTCCGGGTGGTAGCGCGGACCGACGTACCAGCCGGTCCAGCACTCGAGGGCGAGCAGGGCCGCCAGCGAGGGGACGCTCAGCAGCCAGGCGGTGAGCACGGTGGTCTGCGGCGCGTACCCGGCCACGTCGGCCAGGCCGACCACGAAGGCGTGCGGGAAGAACAGCAGCAGGGCACCGCCGGCGGCCCGGCCCAGCACCGCCGGCAGCTCCAGCCGGCGCTGCACCAGCCGGAAGTGCCGTGACCGCGCGTCCATGGCGGCCAGTTGCCGGTCCCGTTCCCGGGCCCGTCGGATCTCCCGCGCCTGCGCCAGCGCCGGCGGATGCAGGCGCAGCGCGAGCAGCAGCCGTACGGGCTCGTCGGTGTCCTCGGCCAGGCGGGCGAACCAGGGCACCGGGGCGGGCAGGGCGCGCCGGGCCGCCTCCAGGTCGGCGCGGAGCCGGCGGGTGGTCGGGGCGGGGGCGGCGGCCAGGAGCAGGAGGTCGGCGGTGAGGGCGGGGCCGGTGCCGGTCGCGGCGCGCAGCGCGTTCCGGTCGGCGGCGAGTTCGGGTATCTCGGTCAGGCGGGCGACGGCCGCCTCCCACTGCTCGTGGTGGTGGCGCCAGCGCCGCTCGACGTGCTCCAGCTCCTCACCGCCGCGCCGCCGGGCCAGCCGGGCGAGCAGGCGGTGCCGGTACACCTCGCTCATGACGTCGCCGCAGAACCCGTCGCCGTCGGCCGCGCGCCGGGCGAAGGCCGGCAGGTCGCCCACGCCGAGCGGGATGCCGCGGTAGCCGGGCTCCTGTTGCGGGGCCATCCAGCCGATCAGGTCGACCAGCGTGCCCGCGTCCGGACCTCTGCGCCGCCGCAGTTCCCCCAGGATCCGGTCGAGGGCCTCGGCCCGGGACGGGTCGTGCTCGGGGCGGAACCCGGCGAGCCAGCCGGCCAGCCGCTCCCGCTCCCTGCCGCGGGTCAGCCGTCGGGCCATGGCAGGCCAGTCGGCGTCGAACTCCTCGCCCAGGCGGGCCGTGTCGGTGAAGGACCGGCCGGCGTGCTCGAAACGGGGCGCCTCGGGACCGGGACCGGAGGCGGGGCCGGGGCCGGGCTCGGGGGCCGGGCGGTCCGCCGTACGCGATGCGGGTCCCAGGTGCGACACCACCTTGGGGGTGCGCCCCTTCAGCCACTCCGCGACCTGCTCGGAACCCCAGCGGTCCTCCGGATGGTGGGCCAGCAGCCCCCGGCACAGCAGACGGACGTGTGCGTCGTCGATTCCGTCGAGGTCGAGGGCGCCCGCCTGGACCGCGTCCATGACCGACGCCGTCTCGTGGTGCTTCTCGACCGGGTGCCGGCCGCGCGCGGCCTCGGCGACCAGGACCCCCAGCGACCACCAGTCGTCCGCCGCGCGCACGATCGGCTTCCGCAGCAGGGCCTGCGGCGACGCGTAGCGCGGGGTGGCGGCCCAGGCGCCGGGCGCCTCGCGCGGGGTCCGGGCGACGAGCGAGATACCGAAGTCGATCAGCACCAGGCCCTCGAGCCGTTCGAGGTCGGGAAGGACGAGGTTGGACGGTTTCACGTCCCGGTGCACCACTCCCGCCGCGTGCAGCGCGGTCAGCGCCCCGTGCAGTCGGCGCACCAGCGCCCGGATCTGCTCGGCCGACAGCCGCCCGCCCCGGTCCCGCAGGTAGGTCGCCAGGTCGGTACTGCCGTGCGAGGGCAGTACGTGGAACGGCGCCCCGCGGGCCGTCCCCCGCTCCAGCACGTACGACAGCCCCTCGTGCGGCGGCTCGTGCAGCAGCAGCCCGGTCACCTCGTCGTCGGGGGCGGCGTCGGGGTGGAACCACTTCACGACCCGCTCGGTGGGCGGGTCGGCCTCCTGGTCGATCACCCGGAACACGGCCGCCCGCAACTCCGCGGACCGCCCCTCCTCTCCCGCCCGGTGCAGGGTCTGCTGCCCACGCCGCGGCAGCCGCTCCCGCGCCAGGAAGCGGCCGGCGAGCGAGGGCGGCAGGCTGCTGGGATCACCCCGCGGATCGGGTGCGGGCATGCCGTCGGCGGCGGGCTCCGGTTCGTAGAGGGTCGGCGGGACGAGGTTGTCGTCGTCCGCGTCGGGACCACAAGGCTCTGCGGGGTCGGCGGGAAAGGTCATCGAATGTCACCTGCGGGCGGAAAGGACCGGGTGGCCCGTGAGCGGATGTGCGGAAGGCGAAGGGATGAGGATGCGAAGAGGAAGGGGAAGGACGAGAAGGCTTCCTCCGTTCTCCCTCGGGGAGCTCGTGGGAGAGGGCGCACGCGACGGCGTACGGGAGGCGTAAGGGGGCGCACGGAAAATGAATTCGGATGGATACGCGATTCCCGTGGAGGGGTCGCGGGGCGGAATTCCGGGATACGGCGACCCGGTGCCCCGCCGGGGACGGGGAAACCTGCAATGCCGGTGCCCTCCCGCTCCGACCCCGATCGCGCTCCCGGAACACCCGGCGGTCGCGGCATCGGCGCCGATATGTTGACCGGCATGAACCCTGATGGTCTGCCGGACCGCGCCGACCTCGTACGGGAACTGCGCAACCTGCGCCGCGGTGGCCTGCCCGCGCTGCAGTCGCTGGTGCCCGCGGGACTGCGCGCGGTCACCCTGCGCGCCGGGTACGCCGAGGGCGAGGCCGATCTGGCCGACGGCGCGGAACGGCTGATACGCGCCGCCGCCGAACGCCTCGGCACCGACGACCTCATAGGCCGCGCCGCCCAGCACACCTTCGGTCTGCTGCCCGGCCACCGGGGCTCCCCGGCCGCGGACCGGCGCCGGGCGGCCGCGCTGGTGTACGGGGTGAGCGACGAGCGGTTCCGGCACAGCCAGGAGAGACAGGTCGTCGAACAACTGGCGGGAGCCGTGCTCGCCGAGGCCCGCGAGCCGGGCGTACGGCCGCGCGGTACGGGGCTGCCCGGCCCTTCCGGGGTGGCAATCCGCCCGCCGGGGCCGCCGCGGACGTCCGGGGCGCAGCCCCTCCAGGTCCCGCACGTCCCGCACACCGGGCTGCCCGGCCGGGCCGGAAGCCGGCCGGTGACCGTCCATCTCTCGCCCATCGAACTGCTGCGGGACATCGACGTCCTCGTCTCCTCCGAGAACGTCCACCTGGAGATGTCCAAGTCGTTCCGGCCCACCGTCTCCGGCGCCCTGCGCCGCTCGGCCGCCGTCGGCAGCGCCTCCGAGGGCCCGGTCACCGACGTCCTCGCGGAGGAACTCGCCGCCTGGGTACGGGCCCGGCCCGGCGTCCTGCCCCTGCGGCCGGGGACGGTCGTCCCCACCGGTCCGGGGGCCCTCGCCGAACGCGGGGTGCGCCGCGTCTACCACGCGGCCCTCGCGGTCCCGGACGGCCTCGGCTACCGCGTCGACCCCCAGAGCATCGCCACCGCGGTCGCCGCCTGCTTCACCCGCGCCCGCCGGGAACGCGCCGCCGGCCTGCCCGCCCTGCGCTCCCTCTGCTTCCCCCTCATGGGCGCGGGCCGGGGCGGCCTGGACCGCCGCACCAGCGCCGAGTGGCTCCGCTGGTCCATCGAGGACGCCCTCAGCACCGACCCCGACTGGACCGTCCACATCGTGACCCGCTATCCGGAAGCGGCGAGGGTCTTCGAGGTGGAGGTACCGGGGCCGTAAGGCGCGCTCGCGGCCCGGCCGAAGCACGAGGGCCTCGGCCACGGCCTGCACGCCCGCCGGCTCGGCGCCCTCGAACGGGTGCTGCACGTTCACCGGCTCGGCGCCCTCGAACGGGTGCTGTACGTCCACCGGCTCGGCGCCCTCGAACGGGTGCTGCACGTCCACCGACCCGGCGCCCGCAGTCGGATGTCTCCCGTCGGCCACCTCGGCGCCTCCGGCGGGGGGCTTCACGTCGGCCGGTGCGGTGCCCTCGGCGGGGTGCTGCCCACCCGGTGGCTCGGTGCCCTCGGCCGGGTGCGCAACGGCCGAGTACTGCACGTCGGCCGGCTCGGCGCCCTCAGCCGGAAGCTGCACGCCCGCCGGCTCGCCGCCCTCACCCGGACGCGTCCAGTCGGCCACCTCGGCCGGGCCGTCCACGCCCATCCCCTCAGCCAGCCGAGTGCCGCCGGCCCCCTCAGCCAGACGAGGCCCGCCAGTCCCCCCAACCAGAAGACTCCCGCCAGCCCTCCCACCCAGACCGCCCACACCGGCCCCCTCGGCGCCCCCAGCCAACTCCCTCACACCCGCCTCCTCCGCGCCCCCCGCCAACCCCCTCACGCCCGCCAACTCGGCCCCCTCAGCCGGATGCCCCCCGCCGCCAGGTCCCGTTCCAGGCGCCGCAGCTCCCCCCGGGCCGGTACGCCGTACAGCCGTGCCCCCGTCTCCTCCGCCCGGACGCTCACGCGTGGTCCCGGTGGGTACGTGCGGGACAGGTGCGGTCCGTAGCGGCGGGTGCCCAGCAGGGTGCGCGGGACCAGCCGCTGGTTGGCCGAGCCGCGCCAGACCAGGTCCGTCGGCTCGGCGACCCGGAAGCGGCCGGTGACCACCGCGTCCGCGCCCGCCAGCGCCGACCACACCTCGGCCGGGACCTCGTCCGGCTCGTGACCGGTGTAGACGAGCAGGTCCGCGGGCCGGCCCCGGTGGCGTCGGCGGAGCCGGTCGGCCCCGCGCAGCAGCGCGGCCAGCGCCGCGGGCTGGGCCAGTGGCTCCCCGCCGCTGACCGTCAGGCCCTCGGCGCCACGGGCCAGCGCCGCCTCCCACAGCCGCAGCAACTCGCCCACGGTGGCCGTCCGCCCGCCGGCCGGGTCCCAGGTGTGCCGGGACATACAGCCGGGGCAGGCCAGCGCGCAGCCCTGGAACCACAGGGCCAGCCGGCGGCCGGGACCGAGGGTCTCGACGGGGAAGTAGCCGTCGGCGATCCGCACGGCCCGCGCCGCGTCGGCGGTGCTCCGCGCCCGCGCGGCATCCGTGCTGCCGCTGACGGTGTCGCCGGCTGTGGTGTCCGCGGTGTTCTCGGCCATGCGCCCCCCTCGCACCCTTACCCCCGGTATCCGAAGAGCCATTCGATCCATTCGGCCATTCGGTCTCTCGGATGTGGTCGATCTGTTCGATCAAACCGTTCGATCAATTGTTCAAGTCGAAGATCTTTTCGCTGGTTCCCGGCGTGCTCCGGCCTCAGCGGAAGGGAAGGGTATTCCGAGCCCCACACGTCCCACCGGGTTTTTCGGAAGTTTTCCAGCAACGCGGCCCCAGCTCCGGTCGGGCCCCGGTCGATCTCCGGCTGATTTCCGGGCGCCCGGAAATCAGGTGTCGGAAATCCCTCCCGTCGGCGTTCGTTTTTCACCTAGGCTCGCGCCAATCCCGGATTCCGGCGGAGCCGTTCGCTCCGCGAGGGCGCCTTCGCCGTGCCCGCAAGCGGCCCGTGGGGCGGTCCGGGGGAAATCGACGAGGGGGATGGAATGAGCGACGTGAAGTCCGTCCCGACGGACTACGGCCGCAGCCGCCTCACCGCGCGCACCCGCTGGCGGGCCACCCGCCGCGGCCGGCGCGACGGCAGGGCCGGCATCGGCACCGAGCACTACGCCCGCCAGCTCGAACGCGGGCTGCGGATGACACTGGAGGACCTGCGCTCCCGCTTCGTCACGGAGCACGCGGACCTCATCGACCGCGTCCACGCGGAGTCCGCGCGGATCGTGACGGAGTACGACCAGCGGCGCGAGGACGCGCCCGCGGCCCTCGCCCGCTTCGGCGGCTGGGTGTCGCAGTGGCGCACCGAGGTGACGGCCTGCCAGCAGCGCGGCCTGGCCCTCGCCGCCTGCGCCGACCAGGAACTCGCCCACTACGAGGCGGCCTACGCGCGCGCCGACCGGCAGGCCGTGCCGCCGCCGGTGGACGGCGCGGGCGTCGCCGTCCTCGACGAGACGTGGACCGGAGCACCGGACTGGATGCTCGACGACGCCCTGGTGCGCAGGGCGCTGCTGATTCTGGAGCAGAGGATCGGACCGGCGGCCGCCGCGGCCGGCCGGGGAGGACGGGGGACCCGATGACACACAGGACACGCAGACCGCACCGGCACCGGAGAAGGAGCGGGGGACGGCTGGCCGCCGCCCTCGGCGCCACGGCCCTGCTGCTGGCGGCGTGCGACGTACCGGGCGGCTCGGAACGCCTCTCCGCCGACTGCGCGGTCGTCGTCGACGGCTCCGGCTCCGGCGCCGACAGCGACGACGGCTTCCGCGCGAAGGAGAAGCTGACGGCGGCCCTGCCCCGCTTCCTCGCCGACAAGAAGTGCAAGTACCTGTCGTACGCGCCCATCACCTCGGCCTCCGTCGCCTCCTCCTGCCAGGTGCCCCGGATCGACATCGACCCGGACGCCGACACGCGTGCCGAGCGCGAGGGCCTGTGGACGCAGACCCGCTTCCTCGCCGGGGCGGGCGCCGAGAAGATGCTGGACTGCGCCCGCAAGCGCCGGCCCGGCTCGGACGTCCTCGGCGGACTCGACCGCGTGGCCAAGGTGCCCCGCGACGGCGGCGGCACCTTCCACGTCCTGGTGATCAGCGACTTCGACCAGGCCGACCCCGACTTCAAGCTGTCCAAGTACCAACTCGACACCGCGGCGCGGCGGAACCAGGCCGTCGACGCCCTGGTCACCGGACGCGGGCTGCCCGAGCTGCCCGACACCACCGTCTACCGGGTCGGCTTCGCCATGCGCGGCGGCAGGACGACGCCCGAACGCGTCGACCATATGGCCCAGTTCTGGCAGCAGGTCCTGGAGAAGGAGGTGAAGGTCGATGTCGACGACGGATACGGGGCCTGACGAGCCCCGCCGGCTCCGGGAACGCCTGGGGCTGCGGCGCGGCGAGGGACGTGCGCCCGGACTCGGCCGGGCCGGCGCCACCCCACCGCGCGGGCCCGTCCCGCCGGCCGAGACCAAGGAGGCCGGACGCCTGCTCACGCGGGCCGAGTCCGCCGGCCGCCGCGCCGCCGCCGACGGCACCCTCAACCCGTACGTCCTCGGCTCCGCCCACCGCCTGCCCTACTTCGGTCGGCTGACCGGGCTGCGCGGCCACGCCCGGGACCGGGTCGTGGCCCGCCACCACGAGCGGGAGGAACAGGAACTGCGGGCCTCGGCGCGGCTGTACGCCGCGGCGGCGGCCCGGGAGCAGGAGGCCCGCCAGGCCCGTGCCGCCCAGGAGGAGGAGACGCGCCGCCGGCACGCCGCGGCCGCGCGGCTGGACCGGGCGGCGAGCCGGATGGCGGCCCGGGAGGACCGCCGGGACCGGATGCTGCCCTGGCTGGTGGGGCACTTCGGCGCGGGCGGGGACGCGAGCGCGGGCGCGGGTACGACGGGACGGGACGCCGGGTGGGGCGGGGAACCGGACCCCGCCCGGCAGCCGTACGGCCCCGACTGGGACGACGACTCCGAGCCGGACCCCGGCACCCCCCGGCCCGCCCCCGCGGGCGGCGCGCACTGGGAGGGCCTCACGGAGACCACGGCCATGGCCCGCCGGCCCCGGCTGTTCCTCGCCGGACTGCTGATCCTGGTCGAACTCCCGGTGTACGTCACGCTGTTCCTCGCGATCCACGACGGGACGACCGAGGGCAGGCTCAGCGCGTACCTGCTGTCGGCGGCCGTCGGTGTCGTCATGACGGCCGGGCCCTTCCAGGCCGGGCGTCAGTGGCGTCGGCGGGGAGCCACCGCCTCGCTGTGGGTGGTGCTGCCGATCGCGGCCGCGCTCGCCTCCCTGTGGGCCGTGGCGGCCTGGTACCTGGGTGACCTGCGGGCCCGGATCGCCTTCCGGGACACCTCCGCCTCCGTCGTGGACGGTCTCGCCCGCGCGATGGGCGTCGACAAGCCGCCGCCCGCGCCACCGACGCTGTTGCAGCAGCTCGAGCTGGACGAGCACACCGTCAGCATCACCTTCATCTCGCTGCTGCTGCTCTCCGGCGGGATCGCCTTCCTGCTGGCCCTGTCCGAGGAGCATCCGTTCGTGGCCGCCTACCGGTACCACCGCAAGCGGCTGGAGAAGGCCGCGGCCACGCTGGCGCGGGCGGAGGCGGCGGCCGCGGCGGCCCAGCGGGACAAGGAGACGACGGAGGAGCGGCGCCACGCCCGCGGCGAGGCGCTGACCGCGGAACTGGCCGCGGTGGACGCCGTGTTCGAGGCCGCTGCGCACGCCTACCTGGACGGCGTCCAGGCGGCCTCGCACGATCCCGCGGTCACGGAGGGCGCCATGCGCCTGTCGTCGCGGTACCCGCTGCTGCCGGAGCCCGTGCCGTCGTCGCTGCGGCGGTAGGAGAGCCCGCGGCACGGAGTGGGCAGGGGCCGTGGCGGTACGGCGGGCCCGTCGCCGGCCGGGCGTACCGCTCGGGCTGGGCGGCGGGCCGCGGCGCACGGCCACGACCCGCTCCCGCCGCTCTTCGGGCGCGGCCATCGTGCGCGACAGGGGCGGCGCTCAGGGCGCCAGCCAGGCCTCCACGCCCTCCAGGAGCTTGCGCCTGATGTCCTCCGGCGCCGCCGAGCCCCGGATCGACTGACGGGCCAGTTCCGCCAGCTCCTCGTCGGTGAAGCCGTGATGGTGGCGGGCCAGCTCGTACTGGGCCGCCAGCCGGGAGCCGAAGAGGAGGGGGTCGTCCGCGCCCAGGGCCATGGGGACGCCCGCCTCGTAGAGGGTGCGCAGGGGGACGTCCTCCGGCTTCTCGTACACGCCCAGGGCCACGTTCGAGGCGGGACACACCTCGCAGGTCACACCCCGGTCGGCCAGGCGTTTCAGGAGCCGCGGGTCCTCGGCCGCACGCACCCCGTGGCCGATCCGTGAGGCGTGCAGGTCGTCCAGGCAGTCGCGGACCGAGGACGGGCCGGTGAGCTCGCCTCCGTGCGGGGCCGACAGCAGCCCGCCTTCCCGGGCGATGGCGAAGGCGCGGTCGAAGTCCCGCGCCATGCCCCGGCGCTCGTCGTTGGAGAGGCCGAAGCCGACGACGCCCCGGTCCGCGTACCGGACGGCCAGACGGGCCAGGGTGCGGGCGTCCAGCGGGTGCTTCATGCGGTTGGCGGCCACCAGGACGCGCATACCGAGCCCGGTCTCCCGCGAGGCCGTCTCCACCGCGTCCAGGATGATCTCCAGCGCCGGGATCAGACCGCCCAGGCGAGGGGCGTACGACGTGGGGTCGACCTGGATCTCCAGCCAGCCCGAGCCGTCCCGCACGTCCTCCTCGGCGGCCTCCCGCACCAGGCGCCGGATGTCCTCCGGCTCCCTCAGGCACGACCGCGCCGCGTCGTACAGGCGCTGGAAGCGGAACCAGCCCCGCTCGTCCGTCGCCCGCAGCTTCGGCGACTCCCCCCTGTTCAGCGCGTCGGTGAGCGCCTCCGGCAGGCGCACCCCGTACTTGTCGGCCAGCTCCAGCAGGGTGGCGGGCCGCATCGACCCGGTGAAGTGCAGGTGCAGATGGGCTTTCGGCAGCTCAGAGACATCACGTACACGCTCCATTCGAGGATCCTGCCGTACGTCCCAGCCGTCCCGGAAGCGGAATCCCCGAACGTGGTCTTGCTCGCACGAACGACGGAAGGGCCACCCCGTGACCTTCCGGGGTGGCCCTCCGCGCGCGCTGCGTCAGTCCCTGGCCTCGGCCAGCAGCTTCTGGATCCGGCTCACGCCCTCGACGAGGTCCTCGTCACCCAGCGCGTACGACAGCCGCAGGTAGCCCGGCGTGCCGAAGGCCTCGCCCGGGACGACCGCGACCTCGGCCTCCTCCAGGATGAGCGCGGCCAGCTCCACCGAGCTCTGCGGGCGCTTGCCGCGGATCTCCTTGCCGATCAGCGCCTTCACCGACGGGTACGCGTAGAACGCGCCCTCGGGCTCCGGGCAGACCACGCCGTCGATCTCGTTGAGCATCCGGACGATGGTCCTGCGGCGGCGGTCGAAGGCCTCCCGCATCTTCGCCACGGCGTCCAGGTCACCCGAGACGGCGGCCAGCGCGGCGACCTGCGCCACGTTGGAGACGTTCGAGGTGGCGTGCGACTGGAGGTTCGTGGCGGCCTTGACGACGTCCTTCGGGCCGATGATCCAGCCGACCCGCCAGCCCGTCATGGCGTACGTCTTCGCGACGCCGTTGACGACGATGCACTTGTCGCGCAGCTCCGGGAGGATCGCCGGGAGCGAGGTGAACGTCGCGTCGCCGTAGACGAGGTGCTCGTAGATCTCGTCCGTGAGCACCCACAGGCCGTGCTCCACGGCCCAGCGGCCGATCGCCTCGGCCTCCTCGGCGCCGTAGACCGCGCCGGTCGGGTTGGAGGGGGAGACGAAGAGCACGACCTTCGTCTTCTCCGTGCGCGCCGCCTCCAGCTGCTCCACCGAGACCCGGTAGCCGGTCGTCTCGTCCGCGACGACCTCCACCGGGACACCGCCGGCCAGCCGGATCGACTCCGGGTACGTCGTCCAGTAGGGCGCCGGGACGATGACCTCGTCGCCCGGGTCGAGGATCGCGGCGAAGGCCTCGTAGATGGCCTGCTTGCCGCCGTTGGTGACCAGGATCTGCGCCGGGTCGACCTCGTAGTCCGAGTCGCGCAGCGTCTTGGCGGCGATCGCGGCCTTCAGCTCGGGCAGGCCGCCGGCCGGCGTGTAGCGGTGGTACTTCGGGTTCTTGCAGGCCTCGATCGCGGCCTCGACGATGTAGTCGGGGGTCGGGAAGTCGGGCTCACCGGCGCCGAAGCCGATCACCGGACGTCCGGCGGCCTTCAGGGCCTTGGCCTTGGCGTCCACGGCGAGGGTGGCGGACTCGGAGATCGCACCGACGCGGGCGGAGACCCGGCGCTCGGTGGGAGGGGTTGCAGCGCTCATGCAGCCCATGTTTTCAGACAGGAAACCGGCCCGGCACGCGGGTTTCACGGACTGAACATGCACGGGCAAACCCCTGAACACGCGTCCGCATCCGCCCACCGACCCGGCGATGGCCTGGGTGATCTTCCGGTGATTTCCCGACGATCTTCCGCCAGAGGCGCCCCACTGGGCACTTTCCGTTCGACGGGGCGCCCTGGAACACGTACACTCCTACGTCGTTGGCCTTCAACAGCCGTGCCACAACCGGTGCACACCGAGCATCCGGCCGGATGCGGTACGTTGGGGGACACACAAAGGGTCGTAGCTCAATTGGTAGAGCACTGGTCTCCAAAACCAGCGGTTGGGGGTTCAAGTCCCTCCGGCCCTGCTACACACACCTTCGCCAGGATGTGTGCGCATGTACGTACAGCAATGCACCGCCGTGCGGCTCAGACCGGGCGCGGCACGGCCACGACCCGGGAACAGGTGAGGACGAATGGCGGATGCCGTGGGCTCCATCGACACGCCTGATGCCCAGGACGAGGTCCCTGAGAGCAAGAAGAAGACCCGTAAGGGCGGCAAGCGGGCCAAGAAGGGTCCGCTGAAGCGGCTCGCACTCTTCTACCGCCAGATCGTCGCGGAGCTTCGCAAGGTCGTCTGGCCGACGCGGAGCCAGCTGACGACGTACACGACCGTGGTGATCATCTTCGTCGTCATCATGATCGGCCTGGTGACCGTGATTGACTATGGACTCAGCCACGCCGCCAAGTACGTCTTCGGCTGAGCCGAGAGCGAAGGGCGCCGGGTGATCGGCGCCCCTTTCGCGTGTTCCACCCCTATGTATCCAGGAAGAAGCAGCCACCGTGTCTGACCAGAACCTGAACGACGCCATGGAGCCTCGCGGGGAGGCCGCCGAGTCGGCCGACGACGAGCTCGACATCGTCGAGGGCGCGGACGAGGACCTGGACGAGTTCGAGGCTGCCGACGCCGAGGCGGGGGAGCCGGCCGAGGAAGCCGCCCTCCACGTCGAGGACGAGGAGGAGGCCGACGAGGCCGTCGCCGAGGAAGAGGCCGAGGAAGAGCCGGCCGAGCCCGTCGACCCCGTTGCCGCCCTGCGCGAGGAGCTGCGCACCCTGCCCGGCGAGTGGTACGTGATCCACACCTACGCCGGCTACGAGAACCGCGTGAAGACCAACCTGGAGCAGCGCGCCGTCTCGCTGAACGTCGAGGACTACATCTTCCAGGCCGAGGTGCCGCAGGAAGAGGTCGTCCAGATCAAGAACGGCGACCGCAAGACGATCCGGCAGAACAAGCTTCCCGGTTACGTCCTCGTCCGCATGGACCTGACGAACGAGTCCTGGGGCGTCGTCCGCAACACCCCCGGCGTCACCGGCTTCGTGGGCAACGCCTACGACCCGTACCCGCTGACCCTGGACGAGATCGTCAAGATGCTCGCCCCGGAGGCCGAGGAGAAGGCCGCCCGCGAGGCCGCCGAGGCCGAGGGCAAGCCGGCTCCGCAGCGCAAGGTCGAGGTCCAGGTGCTGGACTTCGAGGTCGGCGACTCGGTCACCGTCACCGACGGCCCGTTCGCCACGCTCCAGGCCACCATCAACGAGATCAACCCGGACTCCAAGAAGGTCAAGGGTCTGGTGGAGATCTTCGGTCGTGAGACCCCGGTCGAGCTGAGCTTCGACCAGATTCAGAAGAACTAGTTCCGCACGGAACCCTTTTCTGGACTTACCGCTTCCGAGCAGGTCGGACGGGCTCTCCGCAGCCGGTCTGACCTGCTCGGTTTTCAGCCGCGCATCTATACCCGTTATCGTTGTGCGGTATGCCTGCGTCCGGGTGGTCCCCGAGCGCGGGCAGGACCCGAACCGAAAGGACCCGGAGAGCTATGCCTCCCAAGAAGAAGAAGGTCACGGGGCTCATCAAGCTCCAGATCCAGGCCGGCGCCGCCAACCCGGCTCCGCCCGTCGGCCCGGCGCTGGGTCAGCACGGCGTCAACATCATGGAGTTCTGCAAGGCCTACAACGCCGCGACCGAGTCGCAGCGTGGCTGGGTGATCCCGGTGGAGATCACGGTCTACGAGGACCGCTCCTTCACCTTCATCACCAAGACGCCGCCGGCCGCGAAGATGATCCTCAAGGCCGCGGGCATCGAGAAGGGCTCCGGCGAGCCGCACAAGACCAAGGTCGCCAAGATCACCGAGGCGCAGGTCCGCGAGATCGCCCAGACCAAGCTCCCCGACCTCAACGCCAACGACCTGGACGCCGCCGCGAAGATCATCGCCGGTACCGCGCGTTCCATGGGCGTCACGGTCGAGGGCTGAACCCCAGCCCCGTAGCACCTTCGTAGAAACGCGGCCTCGGCCGCACGTGGAAGGGCCTGCTCGGCCCGGACCACGACTCCTCAGAACACACAGGAGCAGTAGTGAGCAAGCGCAGCAAGTCTCTCCGCGCTGCGGACGCCAAGATCGACCGGGAGAAGCTCTACGCCCCGCTCGAGGCCGTCCGTCTCGCCAAGGAGACCTCCACGACCAAGTTCGACGGCACCGTCGAGGTCGCCTTCCGCCTGGGTGTCGACCCGCGCAAGGCCGACCAGATGGTCCGTGGCACCGTGAACCTGCCGCACGGCACCGGCAAGACCGCCCGGGTCCTGGTCTTCGCGACCGGTGACCGTGCTGCGGCCGCGGAGGCCGCGGGCGCCGACATCGTCGGCTCCGACGAACTGATCGACGAGGTCGCGAAGGGCCGCCTGGACTTCGACGCCGTCGTCGCCACCCCGGACCTCATGGGCAAGGTCGGCCGCCTCGGCCGCGTGCTCGGTCCGCGTGGTCTGATGCCGAACCCGAAGACCGGCACCGTCACCCCGGACACCGCCAAGGCGGTGACCGAGATCAAGGGCGGCAAGATCGAGTTCCGCGTCGACAAGCACTCGAACCTGCACTTCATCATCGGCAAGACGTCCTTCGACGACACCAAGCTGGTGGAGAACTACGGCGCGGCGCTGGAGGAGATCCTCCGTCTGAAGCCGTCCGCCGCCAAGGGTCGCTACATCAAGAAGGCCGCCATCACCACCACGATGGGCCCCGGCATTCCGGTCGACCCGAACCGCACCCGCAACCTCCTCGTCGAGGAGGACCCGGCCGCGGTCTGAGCCTGACGCTCACCGAAGTCGGTCACGGGCCCCGCACCTTCCCAGGTGCGGGGCCCGTTCCCGTGTGGGCGTGCCGTGACCTGGGTTAGCGTGCGGACAGGGCAACGGCACAGGGGGACGTATGAAGTGCACGAACGGGCGCCGCGTCGCCCTCGCGGTCGCGATGACGGCCGCGTTGACGGGGGCGGCCGCCTGTACGTCCTCCGAGCCCTCCGACAAGCCCGAGGGGGACCGCGGGGCGAGTTCCGCCTCCCTCACGGCCCTCCGTGCCGCCGAGCGGTCCACCGAGCGGGCCGCGTCGGCCAAGGTGCGCTCCACGACGGTCATGGGCACCCAGCTGTCCCTCGAGGCCGACGGCGCCCTCGGCTGGAGCGGCGGCCTCACCGGCACCCTGACCATCACGTACACCGGCGGCACGTCGGCCGAGATGATGCGCGCGCTCGGCATCACGTCGATGGAGGCCCGCTATCTGCCCGACGCCTACTACGCGCGCCTGAGCGACGCGCTCGCCGAGAAGGCCGGCGGCAAGCACTGGATCAGGTACGCGTACGACGACCTCGGCGGCGGCGCGGGCGCGAGCTTCGCCGACCAGCTGCGCAACACCACCCCGAACCAGTCGGTGAAGCTGCTGCTGGACTGCGGGGACGTGCGGAAGGTCGGCGAGGAGAAGGTCGGCGGACAGACCACCACGCACTACTCCGGCACGGTGGAGGTCAGCGAGGTCGCCGACGCGCGGCTGAGGAAGCAGCTCCAGCAGGCCGGGGTCACCACCGAGACCGTCGACATCTGGGTCGACGCCCGCAACCTGCTGGTCAAGAAGGTCGAGAAGGGCCGGACGGCGGCCGGTGAGCTGACCCAGACCGCCTACTACAGCGACTACGGCGTCAGGGTCTCCGCCGAGAGGCCCCCGGCCGGTGACACCGAGGACTTCGGGAAGCTGCTGGAGCAGCACGGCGGCTCCGCCTCCTGAGCCGCGGAAAACCCGCCGCGGAAACCCGCCGCCCCGTTCGCGCACCCCGGGTTACGCTCACTGCCTCGCTGTGAATCGACTGTGTGTTCCTTGGGGGGAATCGATGATGACGTCCGTACGTGCTTCCGTGCGCCGTAGAGCCACGACCGCCGGCCTCGCGGCGCTGCTTCTCGCCGGCGGTGCGGTGGGCTGCGCCAAGGGGGAGGAGTCGCCGAGCATGACGCCGGCGGCGGCCGTCGCCGAGGCGGCGAAGAACACGGAGGACATCACGTCCCTCCGGTACCGCATGACCGGCAGGGTGCCGGAGGAGGGCCGGGTCGAGGCCGAGGCCTCGATGCGCATGAAGCCCACCGTCGCCATGAGCATGAAGATGACGGCGCTCGACCGGGGCGCGGACGGCAACATCGAGATCCGGCTCGTCGACAAGGCCATGTACATCGGCGGGGGCGCCGAGATGGCCAAGGAGACGGACGGAAAGAGCTGGATCAAGTTCGACCTGTCCGCGATGGGCGAGGAGGGCCTCGGCCAGGCGTCCGGCGCCGCCCAGGCCGACCGGAATCCGGCCACCGACTCCACCTTCCTCACCGGCGCCGAGGACGTGAAGAAGGTCGGCACCGAGACCGTCGAGGGAGTGGAGACCACCCGCTACTCCGGCGTCGTCACGCTCGACGACGTCAGGGCCTCCCTGAAGGACGAGGACAAGGAAACCCGCGCGGCCCGCGAGAAGAGCCTCCGGCAGTACGAGGAGCTGGGCGTCGACGAGCTCACCATGGACATGTGGGTCGACGGCGACGACCACACCAAGCAGTTCCGGATGCGGGGCGACGCCACCAAGGGCCCGCTCGACATGACCATCACCTTCCTCGACCACAACAAGCCGGTGACCGTGACGGCCCCGCCCGCCGAGGACACGATGGACCTCGCCGAGATGATGAAGGAAGCCCAGAGCGGCTGAGCCGCCGCCCGGAGCCCCGTGCGACCGGATTTGCCTGACAGCGACCCGTTCACGTACGCTCCTACAGAAGCCAAAGACCGCTGGTCGTTGCCGTGCGCTCGGGAGAGGGTGCGGTGGCCGAAGGATTCGCTGAAATGCGGACGACCCGCGCAGGTGACAGTGGAAGTGCTCCCGGACGGACTCCGCCCCACGGAATTCGATCGGTCGAGCTACGCCCCGTGCGCCTGCGCCGGGGCGTTTCGTTTGTCCCAGCCCCTTCCGAGCGGTCGTCATCACCCGGAAGGAGGCCGACGCTCATGGCAAGGCCCGACAAGGCTGCCGCGGTGGCCGAGCTCGCGGAGCAGTTCCGCAGCTCGAATGCCGCCGTGCTGACCGAGTACCGGGGTCTCACCGTGGCGCAGCTGAAGACGCTGCGCCGTTCGCTCGGTGAGAACGCCCAGTACGCCGTGGTGAAGAACACGCTGACCAAGATTGCGGCCAACGAGGCCGGGATCTCGACGCTCGACGACCTGTTCAACGGTCCGACGGCGGTTGCCTTCGTCACCGGTGACCCGGTGGAGTCGGCGAAGGGTCTTCGTGACTTCGCCAAGGACAACCCCAACCTCGTCATCAAGGGCGGTGTCCTTGACGGCAAGGCGCTGTCCGCGGACGACATCAAGAAGCTTGCGGACCTCGAGTCCCGCGAGGTTCTGCTCTCCAAGCTGGCCGGTGCTCTGAAGGGCAAGCAGTCCCAGGCTGCCGCTGTCTTCCAGGCGCTGCCGTCGAAGCTCGTCCGCACCGTGGACGCGCTCCGTGCCAAGCAGGACGAGCAGGGCGGTGCCGAGTAATTCGGCTCGCGCATTGACCGCCGCCTGAGGCAGCCCGTCTCGAGCAGCGGTCACAGCGGGCCGAACGTACGCCCGCCAGACATGTACATCCGGCACCAGCCGAATTAGTGGAAGGATCGCCCGTCATGGCGAAGCTCAGCCAGGAAGACCTGCTCGCGCAGTTCGAGGAGATGACCCTCATCGAGCTCTCCGAGTTCGTGAAGGCGTTCGAGGAGAAGTTCGACGTCACCGCCGCCGCCCCGGTCGCCGTTGCCGCCGCCGGTGCCCCGGGCGCCCCGGCCGCCGCCGCCGAGGAGGAGAAGGACGAGTTCGACGTCGTCCTCACCGGCGCCGGCGACAAGAAGATCCAGGTCATCAAGGTCGTGCGCGAGCTCACCTCCCTGGGTCTGAAGGAGGCCAAGGACCTCGTGGACGGCGCCCCGAAGCCCGTCCTCGAGAAGGTCGCCAAGGACGCCGCGGAGAAGGCCGCCGAGGCCCTCAAGGGCGCCGGCGCCTCCGTCGAGGTCAAGTAACCTCTCACGGTCGCACCGCGACCGTAGCGAAGGCTGAAACGGCTCCTGTGGGGCTGTAACGCTCACGCACCGAAGAGCGATCATCCATCCGGGTGGTCGCTCTTCGGCGTTCCCGGGGGCGCGGCCACGGTTGCCTTGCACCCGTGTACACGGGGGGTATGGTGATCTTCGTCGTGTCTCCGGGAACCCCGCTTCGGGCATGGGGGCCTTGACGAACCGCACGCAGCGCGCAATTCTCAGGACGCGTCGTCACAAGGATCCGAATCCGAGGCATGGATCGACGACGAAGAGGGCAGTATCAACGTGCGTTGAGGGCAAGCAGACCGAGGGCGTGTGAGAGCAACGAGGGTCTCGAAAAACCCGCACTGGACATCAGTGTGCCAAATGGCTACACTGACCCTTTGCGCTGCCTGTTAGCTGTCCCCTGCCCGTCACCAGGGGCATGCCCTCACCCCAACACCGACGTACAGATCATCTCTGACCTGGGATCTCTGTCTCTGTGTGGGGAGAGGGGCCGGTACGCGCGTAGTGAGTCCGAGCCCTCGGAAGGACCCCCTCTTGGCCGCCTCGCGCAACGCCTCGACCGCGAATACGAACAACGCTGCCAGCACCGCCCCGCTGCGCATCTCCTTTGCAAAGATCAAGGAGCCCCTCGAGGTTCCGAACCTTCTCGCGCTGCAAACCGAGAGCTTCGACTGGCTGCTCGGCAACGACGCGTGGAAGGCTCGCGTCGAGGAGGCTCTGGAGAACGGTCAGGACGTCCCCACCAAGTCCGGCCTCGAGGAGATCTTCGAGGAGATCTCCCCGATCGAGGACTTCTCCGGGTCGATGTCGCTGACCTTCCGCGACCACCGTTTCGAGCCGCCGAAGAACAGCATCGACGAGTGCAAGGAGCGCGACTTCACGTACGCGGCTCCGCTCTTCGTGACGGCCGAGTTCACCAACAACGAGACCGGCGAGATCAAGTCCCAGACGGTCTTCATGGGCGACTTCCCGCTCATGACCAACAAGGGCACCTTCGTCATCAACGGCACCGAGCGTGTCGTCGTGTCGCAGCTGGTCCGTTCGCCGGGCGTCTACTTCGACTCCACCATCGACAAGACGTCCGACAAGGACATCTTCTCCGCCAAGATCATCCCGTCCCGGGGTGCCTGGCTGGAGATGGAGATCGACAAGCGCGACATGGTCGGCGTCCGTATCGACCGCAAGCGCAAGCAGTCGGTGACCGTCCTCCTGAAGGCGCTCGGCTGGACGACCGAGCAGATCCTCGAGGAGTTCGGCGAGTACGAGTCCATGCGCGCCACCCTGGAGAAGGACCACACCCAGGGCCAGGACGACGCGCTGCTCGACATCTACCGCAAGCTGCGTCCGGGCGAGCCCCCCACGCGTGAGGCCGCGCAGACGCTCCTTGAGAACCTGTACTTCAACCCCAAGCGTTACGACCTCGCGAAGGTCGGCCGTTACAAGGTCAACAAGAAGCTGGGTGCGGACGCTCCGCTGGACGCGGGCATCCTGACCGTCGAGGACATCATCTCGACGATCAAGTACCTGGTGAAGCTGCACGCCGGCGAGACCGAGACCGCCGGGGACAACGGCGGCACGATCGTCGTCGAGACCGACGACATCGACCACTTCGGCAACCGTCGTCTGCGCAGCGTCGGCGAGCTCATCCAGAACCAGGTCCGTACGGGCCTGGCGCGTATGGAGCGCGTCGTCCGTGAGCGCATGACGACTCAGGACGTCGAGGCGATCACGCCGCAGACCCTGATCAACATCCGGCCGGTCGTCGCCTCCATCAAGGAGTTCTTCGGCACCAGCCAGCTGTCGCAGTTCATGGACCAGAACAACCCGCTGTCCGGGCTGACGCACAAGCGTCGTCTGTCCGCGCTCGGCCCGGGTGGTCTGTCCCGTGAGCGGGCCGGCTTCGAGGTCCGTGACGTGCACCCGTCGCACTACGGCCGTATGTGCCCGATCGAGACCCCCGAAGGCCCGAACATCGGTCTGATCGGCTCGCTCGCCTCCTACGGTCGCGTCAACGCGTTCGGTTTCGTCGAGACCCCGTACCGCAAGGTCGTCGACGGCCAGGTCACCGACGAGGTGGACTACCTGACCGCCGACGAGGAGGACCGCTTCGTCATCGCGCAGGCCAACGCCACGCTCAATGACGAGCTGCGCTTCTCCGAGGCTCGCGTCCTGGTCCGCCGTCGTGGCGGTGAGGTCGACTACGTCAGCCCCGAGGACGTCGACTACATGGACGTCTCGCCGCGCCAGATGGTGTCGGTCGCGACCGCCATGATCCCGTTCCTCGAGCACGACGACGCCAACCGTGCCCTCATGGGCGCGAACATGATGCGTCAGGCCGTGCCGCTGATTAAGTCCGAGTCCCCGCTCGTCGGCACCGGCATGGAGTACCGCTCCGCCGTCGACGCCGGCGACGTGGTCAAGGCCGAGAAGGCGGGTGTGGTCCAGGAGGTCTCCGCGGACTACATCACCACCGCCAACGACGACGGCACCTACATCACCTACCGGCTGGCCAAGTTCGCCCGCTCCAACCAGGGCACCTCGGTCAACCAGAAGGTCATCGTCAACGAGGGCGACCGGATCATCGAGGGCCAGGTCCTCGCCGACGGTCCGGCCACCCAGAACGGCGAGATGGCGCTGGGCAAGAACCTGCTCGTGGCGTTCATGCCGTGGGAGGGTCACAACTACGAGGACGCGATCATCCTGTCGCAGCGCCTCGTGCAGGACGACGTCCTCTCCTCGATCCACATCGAGGAGCACGAGGTCGACGCCCGTGACACCAAGCTCGGCCCCGAGGAGATCACCCGGGACATCCCGAACGTCTCCGAGGAGGTCCTCGCCGACCTCGACGAGCGCGGCATCATCCGCATCGGCGCCGAGGTCATCGCCGGTGACATCCTCGTCGGCAAGGTCACGCCCAAGGGCGAGACCGAGCTGACGCCGGAGGAGCGCCTGCTGCGCGCGATCTTCGGTGAGAAGGCCCGTGAGGTCCGTGACACCTCGCTGAAGGTGCCGCACGGCGAGACCGGCAAGGTCATCGGCGTGCGTGTCTTCGACCGCGAGGAGGGCGACGAGCTTCCCCCCGGTGTGAACCAGCTGGTGCGCGTCTACGTCGCGCAGAAGCGCAAGATCACCGACGGTGACAAGCTCGCCGGCCGGCACGGCAACAAGGGTGTCATCTCCAAGATCCTGCCCATCGAGGACATGCCGTTCCTCGAGGACGGGACCCCGGTCGACATCATCCTCAACCCGCTCGGTGTGCCGTCCCGAATGAACCCGGGACAGGTGCTGGAGATCCACCTCGGCTGGCTCGCCAGCCGCGGCTGGGACGTCTCCGGTCTCGCCGACGAGTGGGCGCAGCGCCTCCAGGCGATCGGCGCCGACTCCGTCGCCCCGGGCACCAACGTCGCCACCCCGGTGTTCGACGGTGCGCGTGAGGACGAGCTGGCGGGTCTGCTGCAGCACACCATCCCGAACCGCGACGGCGAGCGCATGGTGCTCCCGTCCGGCAAGGCGCGGCTGTTCGACGGCCGTAGCGGTGAGCCGTTCCCGGACCCGATCTCGGTCGGCTACATGTACATCCTGAAGCTGCACCACCTGGTCGACGACAAGCTGCACGCCCGTTCGACCGGCCCGTACTCGATGATCACCCAGCAGCCGCTGGGTGGTAAGGCCCAGTTCGGTGGCCAGCGGTTCGGTGAGATGGAGGTGTGGGCCCTCGAGGCCTACGGCGCCGCGTACGCCCTCCAGGAGCTGCTGACCATCAAGTCCGACGACGTCACCGGCCGCGTGAAGGTCTACGAGGCCATCGTCAAGGGCGAGAACATCCCCGAACCCGGCATCCCCGAGTCCTTCAAGGTGCTCATCAAGGAGATGCAGTCCCTTTGCCTGAACGTGGAGGTGCTGTCCAGCGACGGTATGTCCATCGAGATGCGTGACACCGACGAGGACGTCTTCCGCGCTGCGGAGGAGCTCGGCATCGACCTGTCCCGGCGCGAGCCGAGCAGCGTCGAAGAGGTCTGACGGGAGTCCGGCGGACCTTGAACCACCAAGGTCCGCCGGCCCCGGGACCCCCGTTTCAGACCCCAAGACTTACAACCCTGAGAGGGATTGACGCATAGTGCTCGACGTCAACTTCTTCGACGAGCTCCGGATCGGTCTGGCCACCGCTGACGACATCCGTCAGTGGAGCCACGGCGAGGTCAAGAAGCCCGAGACCATCAACTACCGCACGCTCAAGCCCGAAAAGGACGGACTCTTCTGCGAGAAGATCTTCGGTCCGACCCGGGACTGGGAGTGCTACTGCGGCAAGTACAAGCGTGTCCGCTTCAAGGGCATCATCTGTGAGCGCTGCGGCGTCGAGGTGACCCGCGCCAAGGTGCGCCGTGAGCGGATGGGCCACATTGAGCTGGCCGCTCCCGTCACGCACATCTGGTACTTCAAGGGCGTCCCGAGCCGGCTGGGCTATCTGCTCGACCTGGCTCCCAAGGACCTCGAGAAAGTCATCTACTTCGCGGCGTACATGATCACGTACGTCGACGAGGAGCGCCGTACGCGTGACCTGCCCTCCCTGGAGGCGCACGTCTCCGTCGAGCGGCAGCAGATCGAGAACCGCCGGGACGCCGACCTGGAGGCCCGCGCCAAGAAGCTCGAGACCGACCTGGCCGAGCTGGAGGCCGAGGGCGCCAAGGCCGACGTGCGCCGCAAGGTGCGCGAAGGTGCCGAGCGCGAGATGAAGCAGCTGCGCGACCGTGCGCAGCGCGAGATCGACCGTCTCGACGAGGTGTGGACCCGGTTCAAGAACCTCAAGGTCCAGGACCTCGAGGGCGACGAGCTCCTCTACCGCGAGCTGCGTGACCGCTTCGGCACGTACTTCGACGGTTCGATGGGTGCCGCGGCGCTGCAGAAGCGCCTGGAGTCCTTCGACCTCGACGAGGAGGCCGAGAAGCTCCGCGAGATCATCCGTACCGGCAAGGGCCAGAAGAAGACCCGTGCGCTCAAGCGCCTGAAGGTCGTCTCCGCGTTCCTGCAGACCAGCAACAGCCCCAAGGGCATGGTGCTCGACTGCGTGCCGGTCATCCCGCCGGACCTGCGTCCGATGGTGCAGCTGGACGGTGGCCGCTTCGCGACCTCCGACCTGAACGACCTGTACCGCCGTGTCATCAACCGGAACAACCGCCTGAAGCGCCTTCTCGACCTCGGTGCGCCCGAGATCATCGTGAACAACGAGAAGCGCATGCTCCAGGAGGCCGTCGACGCGCTGTTCGACAACGGTCGTCGTGGCCGTCCGGTCACCGGTCCGGGCAACCGCCCGCTGAAGTCCCTCAGCGACATGCTGAAGGGCAAGCAGGGTCGTTTCCGTCAGAACCTGCTCGGCAAGCGTGTGGACTACTCCGCGCGTTCCGTGATCGTCGTCGGTCCGCAGCTGAAGCTGCACCAGTGCGGTCTGCCGAAGGCGATGGCGCTGGAGCTGTTCAAGCCGTTCGTGATGAAGCGCCTGGTCGACCTGAACCACGCGCAGAACATCAAGAGCGCCAAGCGCATGGTCGAGCGCGGCCGCACCGTGGTGTACGACGTCCTCGAAGAGGTCATCGCCGAGCACCCGGTGTTGCTGAACCGTGCGCCCACCCTGCACCGCCTCGGCATCCAGGCCTTCGAGCCGCAGCTGGTCGAGGGCAAGGCCATCCAGATCCACCCGCTCGTCTGCACCGCGTTCAACGCGGACTTCGACGGTGACCAGATGGCCGTGCACCTGCCGCTGTCCGCGGAGGCGCAGGCCGAGGCCCGCATCCTGATGCTGTCCTCGAACAACATCCTCAAGCCCGCCGACGGCCGTCCGGTGACGATGCCGACCCAGGACATGGTCCTCGGTCTGTTCTTCCTCACCACCGACGGTGAGATGCGGGACGTCAAGGGTGAGGAGCGCTCCTTCTCCTCCGTCGCCGAGGCGATCATGGCCTTCGACGCGGGCGAGCTCTCGCTCCAGTCGAGGATCGACATCCGCTTCCCGGTCGGCACCATCCCGCCGCGCGGCTGGACCCCGCCGGCGCAGGAGGAGGGCGAGCCGGAGTGGCAGCAGGGTGACAGCTTCCGTCTGAGGACCACGCTGGGCCGTGCGCTCTTCAACGAGCTGCTGCCCGAGGACTACCCGTTCGTCGACTACGAGGTCGGCAAGAAGCAGCTCTCCGAGATCGTCAACGACCTCGCCGAGCGCTACCCGAAGGTCATCGTGGCGGCGACGCTCGACAACCTGAAGGCGTCCGGCTTCTACTGGGCCACCCGTTCCGGCGTCACCGTCGCCATCTCCGACGTCGTCGTTCCCGAGGCGAAGAAGGAGATCGTCCGCGGGTACGAGGCGCAGGACGAGAAGGTCCAGAAGCAGTACGAGCGCGGTCTGATCACCAAGGACGAGCGCACGCAGGAGCTCATCGCGATCTGGACCAAGGCGACCAACGAGGTCGCCGAGGCGATGAACGACAACTTCCCGAAGACCAACCCGATCTTCATGATGGTGAACTCGGGTGCACGAGGCAACATGATGCAGATGCGTCAGATCGCCGGTATGCGTGGTCTGGTGTCGAACGCGAAGAACGAGACGATCCCGCGTCCGATCAAGGCGTCGTTCCGTGAGGGCCTGTCCGTGCTGGAGTACTTCATCTCCACGCACGGTGCCCGTAAGGGTCTGGCGGACACCGCTCTGCGGACCGCCGACTCGGGTTACCTCACCCGTCGTCTGGTCGACGTCTCCCAGGACGTCATCATCCGCGAGGAGGACTGCGGCACCGAGCGCGGTCTCAAGCTGGCCATCGCCGAGCGCGGCGACGACGGTGTCCTGCGCAAGACGGGCAACGTCGAGACGTCCGTGTACGCGCGCTGCCTCGCCGAGGACATCGTGGTCGACGGCAAGGTGCTGGCCCCGGCCGGTACCGACCTCGGCGACGTGCTCATCGACGAGCTGGTCAAGCACGGCGTCGAGACGGTCAAGACCCGTTCGGTCCTGACCTGCGAGTCCGCCGTCGGCACCTGCGCCATGTGCTACGGCCGCTCGCTGGCCACCGGCAAGCTGGTCGACATCGGTGAGGCGGTCGGCATCATCGCCGCCCAGTCCATCGGTGAGCCCGGTACCCAGCTGACGATGCGTACCTTCCACACCGGTGGTGTGGCCGGTGACGACATCACCCAGGGTCTGCCGCGTGTCGTCGAGCTCTTCGAGGCCCGTACCCCGAAGGGTGTCGCCCCGATCTCCGAGGCCTCCGGCCGCGTGCGGATCGAGGAGACCGAGAAGACCAAGAAGATCGTCATCACGCCGGACGACGGCAGCGACGAGACGGCCTACCCGATCTCGAAGCGTGCCCGGCTCCTGGTCAGCGAGGGCGAGCACGTCGAGGTGGGCCAGAAGCTCACCGTGGGTGCCACCAACCCGCACGACGTGCTGCGCATCCTGGGCCAGCGTGCCGTCCAGGTCCACCTGGTCGGCGAGGTCCAGAAGGTCTACAACTCGCAGGGTGTGTCGATCCACGACAAGCACATCGAGATCATCATCCGGCAGATGCTGCGCCGTGTGACGATCATCGAGTCCGGCGACGCCGAGCTGCTGCCCGGCGAGCTGGTCGAGCGCTCGAAGTTCGAGCAGGAGAACCGTCGTGTGGTCCAGGAGGGCGGTCACCCGGCCTCCGGTCGTCCGCAGCTCATGGGCATCACCAAGGCCTCGCTGGCCACGGAGTCCTGGCTGTCGGCGGCGTCCTTCCAGGAGACGACCAGGGTCCTCACGGACGCGGCGATCAACGCCAAGTCCGACTCCCTGATCGGCCTCAAGGAGAACGTCATCATCGGTAAGCTCATCCCGGCCGGTACGGGTCTGTCCCGTTACCGCAACATCCGGGTCGAGCCGACCGAGGAGGCGAAGGCCGCGATGTACTCGGCCGTCGGCTACGACGACATCGACTACTCGCCGTTCGGCACGGGCTCCGGCCAGGCCGTTCCGCTGGAGGACTACGACTACGGTCCGTACAACCAGTAAGCGGGCATGAGTCGAAGGGCGGTCACCCCATACGCAGGTACGGGGTGACCGCCCTTCGGCGTGTTCAGCGGCCGGTCAGCTCCCAGAGGGCGACGGCCCCCGTCGCCATCGCGGCCAGGGCGCCGATGCTGGCGATCGGCCAGCGGGAGCGTTCCAGGGCGTCGAGGCGCTGCTCGTGGTCGGCGAGCTGCTTGTCGGTCTGGTCGCTGCGCTGCACCAGCAGCGCGAGCTGGCCGTCGGCGCGGGCGAAGCCGGCCTCGACGGTGCCGCGCAGCCGCTCCAGTTCGACGGCGACGACGGCCGGGTCGGAGAGGGAGGGGGATTCGTTCACGCGCTGCTCTCTTCGGTCGGTGGGGCGTCCGTGCGCAGCCACGCGGGCAGCAGGGCCTGGACGGTGGGGACGGCCATGACCCGGGTGACCCCGGCCGCCACGGTCAGGGCGCCTGCCACCCAGGGCAGCGTCGCGGGGATGCCGGCGGCGTCGACGACCGCCGGCAGCAGGACGCACAGGCCGACAGCGGACTGCACGACGGTACGGAGGGTTCGCTTGGCGGCCTCTGACACGGCGACCTCGTTTCTCGGAAAAAGCTCTCAGGAGCTGTACGGGACCTTGAGCGCCGCCCAGGACTTGGCGCCCGGCCAGCCGTCGGCGGCGGCGCCGGTGTAGCCGAGCTTGCGCTGCCACTTGGCGTACGACCTGCGATCGGCCTCGGTCCACTGCGGGCCGGGGCCGTCCTCGTACGCGGAGCAGCCGACCGCCACCAGACGCCTGCCCATCGCGGTGACGATCGCCGACCGGGGCTGCGTCCTGAACCACGCGGCGCCCGGGAAGGGCTGGTGGACGGGCTTGGCGGAACCGGTGCTGGGGGTGGCCGGTGCCTTGGTCAGCCGGGCGGCGACGCGGGCGCGCAGGTCGGTCATGGCGACGCCGCGCGGGTCGATCTTGGCGCTGGTCCACTCCTTGTGCCCGATGACGGAGCGGGCGCTCCAGCCGTGCGCCCGGCACAGCGCGGCGGAGGCGCGCACGATGGCCTCCAGCTGGGCCTCGGGCCACGGGTCCTTGCCGTCGCCGAGGTTGACGCACTCGAAGCCGTAGAAGTGGGTGTTGCCGTCCTTGGTGCGCTGGTCGGGGGCGGGCAGGGTGGCGCGCTCGGCGGCGACCGCGGCGAGGACGTCGGGGTCGCCGACGCCGGCGTGGTTGGCGCGGCCGTTGCCGACGAGGTGGACCGTGCCGTCCTTGGCGATCACGCCGTGGCAGAGCGGGCCGGGCAGGCCGGAGTGGCCGTTGAAGCACAGGCGCACGGTGGAGTCGGTGCCTGTGGTGACGGTGTGGTGGATGATGACGCCGTTGACCGGGCCCCAACTTCCCTTGTGGTTACGGTTGTTGGTGCGCCAGCCGGCGTGTTCGACGACGGTGACGCCCTCGGCCCGCAGGGCGGACACGAGGGCGGTGGCGGAGAGGGGGTTGGCCATGGGCGGTGCCTCCCTGGGGCGTCGCGGGCATGAGAAAACCCCGGCCGGCGAGGGCGGCTCGGGGTGCGCGGGTACGGGGGTGCGTCGGAGGGGTGGAGCGGGGCGGTGCGTCAGATACCGGTGCCGGTGCCGCTCTCGGCGTCGGTACCGGTGTCGGTGCCGGTCTCAGTGCCGGTGCCGGTCTCACCAGTGCCGGTGCCGGTGCCGGTTCCCGGGTCCGAGCCGCCGCCGGTGTCCGGGGCGCCGTCGCCCTCGTCCGTCGCCCACGCGGCGCACAGTGCGACGTACGCCGCCCGGTTGGTCTCGAAGTCGGCGAGGGCCCCGGCGACCGCCCGCTGGACGGCCGTCCGGTCGGGGACCACCGGGGCCGTTCCGACGGGCATGACCGTGACGCGGCCGGTGCCGCGCAGCACGGCCCCGTCGGCGCCGTTCTCGGTGAACTGGGCGGTGATGTTGACGGGGGAGTAGGCGCCGGTGATCGAGTCGGGCGCGATGATGCTGCTGAGGCTGGTGTCGGAGACGTTGACGTGGATCGTGTGGCCCGCCTCGGTGAGGGTGGCGCGGCCTGCGTAGTCGATCGCGATGCCCCAGGGCTGGCTGGTGTCGATGTCCATGGTGGTGCTGCCTTCCTCGGGGTCAGGTCTGGCGGCCGTGCATGAGCACGGGGCTGGCGTAGACGGTGCCGGACGTGGCCTTGGCCTGGATCTCGACCTTGATCGTCGTGCCGTAGACGGAGGCGAAGTCGCTGCTGATCAGGCCGGTGTGGTCGAAGTCCGTGCCGGCGGTGACGGCCGTGCCCCACACGGCGCCGTTGACGAGCACCTGGACGGAGCCGGCGCCGCCGGAGCTGACCCGGGTGCTGACGATGAGCCGCATCTTCGGCTGCCAGACGACGTTGTACGACATCGCGACGGTCGTCCAGGCGGTCGCCGTGGTCTGCGGCCAGCGGGCGGTCGAGCTGTCCTGCGGGGGCAGCATGGTCAGCCAGGGCCGGGCCAGGCCCCCGGTGTTGACGTCGTCCGCGAAGATCTCCCGGCCGCCGTTGTCGAAGATCCGCAGCGGCTGGAGCGACGTGCTGGAGCCGTCGCCGTTGTGCAGGCTCAGCGCGAGGGAACCGGTCTGGCGGCGGATCGCCATGCCGTACTCCGCGCCGCTCCAGGACCCGACCGCGAACACGGCCGGACCGCCGTCCGGCGGCCGTACGGCCAGGTAGCCGCCGTCGGTGATCTCGACACCGCCGCCGGAGACCTGGTTGAGCGCCGGCCGGGTGTTGACGGCGGTGGACAGTTGCTGGATCCGGCGTTCCATCTGGGTCAGCCGGTCGATGATGTCTTCGGGGAGCTGGGGCATCAGGCCTCCTCCAGGTAGAGCTCGGCGGTGTCGGGCCGGCCGCGCTGGGCCGGGCTCACCTTGACACCGATGATCCGGTAGCGGGCGTCGAGGCCCTCGGTCCACCACTCGTCGGTGATCCGGATGCGCGCGGTGCGGCCGAGCAGCGCGGGCGGCACCAGGTCGTCGAGGCGGACGCTGATCTCGGGGATCACCACCGCGCCGGTGCCCGCGGCCAGTTCGGCGCCGGCCAGGGCGTTCAGGGTGGCGCCGTCGGTGATCTCGTTGTGGTCGGAGGACAGGTCGATGCGCGGGTACTTCGCGTCGTCGATCAGGGCCGTGGCGACCGCCACCTGCGAGGCCAGCGGACGGGACTCCTCGGCCTGGTTGGTGTTGGTGGAGGCGCCGCGGGCGCGGGCGGTGGTGCCGCCACGGGTGGCGTCGCGCGGGAAGGAGTACGACAGGATCGTGCCCGGCCGGTCCAGCACCAGGTCGCTCGTGCCGATCTCGATCCTCGGGCTGCCCAGCCGCAGCCGGCGCACGCGCGCGCCGGTGGCCGGGTCGCGGTAGACGGCGATGTGGTGCTCGAAGCCGTTCTCCAGTCCGGCGAGCGCGTCGATCGCCTCCAGGTAGACGGTCTCGTCGCCGTCCCGGTAGGTGACCGTCCGCTTCACCCCGGAGTGCTCGTCGCCGTACGTGACGCCGATGTCGCCGCCGGGCAGCGCGGTCTGCAGGTCGGTCCACAGACTCCGGACGATGTCCAGCTGGTACCTGTCCTTGTACTCCAGCTTGTACTGCGGGTCGTAGACGGGGGTGGTGGCCCGGATGCGGCGGCGGCCCGCGTAGGACTCGAAGGTGGCCGCCTGGATGCCGAGGGTGAGGACGCCCCGGTCGTCGCTCTGCAGGGTGGACGTCCAGATGATGCCGCCCCACCACAGGTCGTTGCCGCGCTGGAGGTAGACCGAGGTGCGGCCCTCCTCGATGCGGCGGACGCGGGCGGCCATCTCCTCGTTGGGCACGGGAATCGTGCCCGAGAGGGAGCCGGCCTTGCCGATGTAGTCGTCGACGGTGACGTCGCGCAGGGGCAGGATGTCGATGGTGCGGTCGGAGAGCAGGTCGCAGAAGATCGCCCGGTAGGGGCTGGTGGTCGTCATGACGCGGCCTCGTAGGTGGCGGTGCCTCGGATGGTGTGGCCGCTCGCCCAGGTCCAGGGCGACAGGGCGTCCACGGAGCCGTAGTTGGCGTGGATGGCGGCGTTCGGCCGGCCCGTGGAGATCTGCATCTCGAAGGTGGTCGTGGTGGCGCAGTACATTCGTGCCACCGCACGCGTCTCGTTGGCGGCGCCGAGCTCGGCGAAGCCGAGCTGCGGGTGGACCGCCGACGCGGCCACCGGCAGGGAGAACCGCCAGTTGTCCGACGACGTGGGGCTGGTGCCGTAGGTGGTGGTGCTGCCGAACGTGATCGAGAAGTTGAGGTGCACGGTGGTGCCGAACCTGACGTACCGGCAGTTGAGCGTGGCGTTGCCGAACGCGGGGGTGGCGGCGCCGGAGCCGGTGGTCCACGCCGGGGTCCAGCTCTGCCAGGTCGGCAGGACCGGGTAGTCGGACCAGGCGGTGCCGCTCCAACGCTGCAACTGGCCGCCGATGTCGCGGTACTGGCCCGGATAGGCGCCGTTGGTGGTGTCGGACGTGACCGGCAGGATGCCGCCGACCGCGACCGTGGCCGTACGGCGCCCGGTGAGCGCCGTGCTCCAGGGGATGCCGTTGGTGCCGGCGCTCGCGTTGGCCGGCACGCGGACCTCGTGCAGCGGAAGGGACAGGCCGGGCGCGGCGGGCACCGCCGGGATGGCGGCGGCCGTGCCCTCGACGATCTCGACGCCGGCCTCGAAGCGGCCGGAGCCGTCGTAGGCGTCGTCGTGGACGCGCAGCACGACCAGGTCGATGCGGTCGTACTGGGCGTTTCCGTCGGCGAAGGTGAGCGGCAGGTACTCCGTGAGCGCGACCGGGTACGCGCCCCGTGCGTCGGTGCTCTGCACGACGGCCCGGCCCGGGCTGATCGTGGCGCTCATGGTGCCGGTCGTGCCGGTCAGCGTGAAGCCGGAGATGCGGGACTGGCCGTCGGAGGAGCCCGGCAGGATGCCGGAGCGGGTGGCGACGGGCGAGGTCGGGGTGAGGGCGCCGAGCGAGACGAGGCGGGTGTCCTCGCGGGACTGGCCGTCGGGGGACAGCCATCCGGAGCGTACGGGCATGGTCGGCTCCTTTCGGGAGGGGTGGGTCAGGCGGCCGGGTCCACCCGCAGGAAGATGGTGTCGAACCAGCAGGTCACCGTGGAGCTGCTGGAGCGGTACATGGCGGTGACCGTGTAGCTCGCGCCGGCGGTCAGCCCGAACATCCGGAACTGGGTGGAGACCGACCCGTTGACGGCGCCTCCGAAGATGGCGGAGTACTCGTCGTTGGCGGCCAGGACCACGGTGGAGCCCTGGGTGACCTGCGGGGCGATGAACGCGTTCGTGGTGGTGCTGTTGACGACCTGGATGCGTGCGCCGAGGCTGAGCAGCACCGCGCCGGTGGCCGGGGCGGTGAAGACGAGGGTCAGCGCGCTGACGGCGGTGCCGGCCAGGGCGGAGGTGTACGTCGTCGACGTGGTGGAGCCGGCGTCCAGGGACGAGGCGAACGACGGCGGTGTCACGGCCGGCAGCCACGTCGAGCCGTTCCAGCGCTGGAGGATGCCGTTGGCGGACTCGCGGTACTGGCCGGTGTAGCCGCCGGTGGCGACCGCGCCGGCGGGCGCGATGCCGCCGACGCCCTTCGGATACGGCACCCAGGCCGAACCGTCCCAGCGTTCCAGCGTGTTGTTGACGTCCCGGTAGTGGCCGGGGTAGCCGCCGGGTGCGGTGTCGTCGGAGCGGGTCGGCAGGATGCCGCCGACGGCGACGGTGGTGGGGCGCAGGTCGACGCGGGCGTTGTCCCAGTCGATGCCGCCGTTGCCGGCGCTGCGGCCGGCCGGGACGGCGACGGTGAACAGCACCAGCGAGGTGTCCGGGGCCGTGGGCGCGACGGGCTGGGCCGCCGCCTTGCCCTGGACGATCTCGACGGCGGCCTCGTACCGTCCGCCGCCGTCGTGGTCGTGGTCGTGGACCCGCAGGACGACCAGGTCGATCCGGCCGTACTGCGGGTCGCCGTCGGCGAAGGTGAGCGGGACCGGTTCGGTGACGGTGACCGGGTAGGCGCCGCGGGCGATCGTCGACTGGATCACCGCCCGGCCCACGCCCACGGTGGCGGACATGGTGCCGGCGGCGCCGGCCAGCCACAGGCCGGTGACCCGGTACTGGCCGCCGTCGGAGCCGGGCAGGACACCGGAGCGTCCCTTGACGTCGGTGACCGGGGTGACGGCGCCGGTCTGGGTGACCCGGGTGTCCTCCCGGGTCTGGCCGTCGGGGGACAGCCAGGCGGAGCGTGCGTTCATGGCGAGTCCTTCGGGTGTGGCCGGATCAGGAGGCGGATTCGTAGGTGCCGTAGATCGACAGCACGTCGCCGGCCGCCCAGGCGAAGGGGAAGCCCTTGTCCCAGAAGGCGTTGCCCTGCTTCAGGGATTCACGCAGGTTGCGCACGGTGCCGCCGCCCGTGGTCGAGAGCAGTCCGCTGCCCGGGTACTGCAGGCCCGCGGAGGCGTCGAAGCCGAGCACGTTCAGCACCCGCCCGTCCAGCTTCCAGGTGACCGACGGCGGCGGGACCGGCAGGGAGAAGGTCCAGTTGCCGTTGGAGGCCTGGGCCGCCAGGTTGGTCGTCGAACCGACCTTGAGGTAGATGCGGACGTGCACGAGCGTGCCCGTCTTCACGTACGAGCCGGCGAGGGTGCCGTTGCCGATGCTGGGCTGGGTCCCGCTCTCGGCGCCCCACTTGGGCGTGTAGTCCGTCCACTTCGGCTCCGGCTGGTACGACACCCAGCTCGAGCCGTTCCAGCGCTGGAGCACCCCGCCGGAGTCCCGGTACTGCCCGGTGTAGCTGGCCGTGCTGAGCGTGCCGGACGGCGCGATGCCGCCCAGCGCGCTCGGGTACGACACCCAGGCGGAACCGTCCCAGCGCTGGAGCGCGCCGCCGGAGTCCCGGAACTGGCCCGGGTAGGCGCCGTTGCCGGTGTCGCCGACGACCGGCAGGATGCCGCCGACCGCGACGGTGGGGGTGCGCAGGTCCAGGGCGTCGTTGTTCCAGTTGATGCCGCCGTTGCCGGCGCTGACCCCGGCCCGGACCCGGACCCGGTAGATCGGCAGCGCGATGTCCGGCAGGGCGGGCTGCACCGGGTTGGCGTCCGGCGTGCCCTGGATGATCTCGATGGCGGCCTTGGTGAGGCCGGACTCGTCGTACAGGTCGTCGTAGATCCGCAGGACGACCATGTCGTAGCGGTCCTGTGCCTGGCCGGCGGCGAAGGCGAGGGGGAACGGCTCGGCGAGCGTGACCGGGTAGGCGCCCTGGCCGCCGTCGGCCTGGATGACGGCCCGGCCCTCGTGCACGGTCGTGGACATGGTGCCCGCGTGGCCCTCCATCCAGAAGCCCGACAGACGGTACTGGCCGTCGTAGGAACCGGGGAGGATGCCGGAGCGGACCTCCAGGGGATTGGCCGGGGTGGTGGCGCCGATCTGGGTCAGACGGGTGTCCTCGCGGGTCTGGCCGGTCTCGGCCACCCATGAGCTGCGCAGGTTCATCTGAGGGTCTCCTGTGATCTCCGGAAGGGGCAGGGAAGGCGAGGGGCGGTCAGGACCTGAGCCATTCGGCCGTGAGGTTGGTGGCGTAGCCGGAGCCGCCGAGGGTGGTGATGGTGGAGCCCGACTGCTGCAACCCGTAGAGGGCGAGCCTGTCGCCGGCCGTCATCCTGAGCAGGCAGCTGCCGCCGACGCTGGTCGCGCCCGGGCCCGCGCCGGTCAGCCAGGTGCCCCGCGGGACACCGGTGCCGTTCTGGTAGATGCGCGCGCCGCGGTTGCCGGAGGTGGCCTCCGTGTACCAGGTGATGGAGCAGGACACCCGCCACCAGCCGGTCCTGGGCACCGTGTAGGTCTGGGAGCCCGACCAGCCCGCCGCGTCGTCCACGTCGGTGCTCTGCATGCTGATCTGCGTCCACACGCCGGTGGGCACGGACTGCGCCGTGGTCTGCGAGACGCTGAGCAGCACGGTCGTACGGCCCTCCGCGTACTGCCAGGCCGAGCCGTCCCAGCGCTGGAGCAGTCCGGCGGCGTCCTCGCGGTACTGGCCGACGTAGCTTCCGGTGGTGACCGCGCCGGTCGGGGCGATGCCGCCGACGGCCCTGGGGTGGGCGATCCAGGCGGTGCCGTTCCAGCGCTCCAGGACGCCCGAGTTGTCCCGGTACTGGCCGGCGTACGCGCCGTTGAAGCCGCTCGCCGGGACGATCCCGCCGAGGGCCACCGTCGGGTAGCGCAGGCTGGTGACCGCGCTGTCCCAGGCCAGGCCGCCGGACCCGGCCGAGGCTCCGGCGGGCACCCTGATCTGGTAGAGCGGCAGGGCGCTGCCGTCGGGGGTGTTCGGCGCCGCGGGGATGGCCGCGGGGGTGCCCTTGACCAGGCGGACGACGGCCTCCGTGGCGCCGGTGCCGTCGTGGACGTCGTCCCGGACGGCCAGTTCGACGAGGTCGACGCGGCCGTACTGGGCGTCTCCGTCGGTGACCGTCAGGGTCTCCGGCTCGGTCACGGCCACCGGGTAGGTGCCCTGGCCGGTCCGGCCGCCCTGTACGAAGGCGCGGCCGGTGCCGATGGTGAACGTCATCGCGCCGGTGGCGCCGGTGAGGGCGAAGCCACCGGGGACGATGCCGCCCCGGGACTTGAGAGGGACGTTCTCCGCCACCAGGGCGTTCGGGGTGAGCAGACCGGACAGCGTGACCCGGGTGTCCTCCCGGGTCTGGCCGCTGTCGGTGAGCCAGGCGGTTCGTACGGTCACGGGGTCACCACTCCGCCCCACGCCAGCGGACCGTCATCCGGGCGCCCGTGTCGTAGGTGTCCGGCCGGAACGCCAGCTGGGCGCGGCCCGGTTCGAAGGCGAACAGTTCCTCCGGGCTGCTGTCGGCGGCGGCGGTGTTGCGGCGGGAGGCGGTGCCGTTGAGCGTGACCGTGCCGGCTGCGGTGTCGACGACGAGCTCGTCGCCGGCGGTGAGGCTGATCAGGTAGCGCAGTCGGCGGCCGGAGGTGCGGTCGGTCACCGTGGGGTTGGCGCACGGGCCGGTGAAGGCGATCACCGGATGGGTGGGCGCGGAGCCGGTGTTGTCGGCGTTCACATCACCGGTGGAGGCCGTCTGACCCCAGTACAGCGGCCAGGTCAGCGGCCAGGTCAGGCCGCTCTCCGGCTGTGGGGCGCCGGTGACCGCGGTCTGCTCGGTGACCGAGTAGCGGCGCGGGTCGGTGGCGTACCACTGCACGGACGCCCGGGAGACACCCTGCGTGGTGTACGTCCGGTCGGCGGCCAGCACACGCTGGCTGACCCGGGCCCGCACGGCCAGGGTCTCGCCGTGCAGCCGTACCGCCAGCCAGCGCTCGGAGTCGCCGAGCAGCAGGGCCTGGCGCAGGGCGCGCATCGCGGCGAGCGAGGAGGCGGTGTCGTCCTGCGGGGGAACGGTCCACACCGTGCCGCCGATCTTGCGCGGCTTGGCGTAGCGGGCGCCGGGCCAGGCGCCGTGCGCGGTGGGGTGGTCGGCGTCGGAGGCGTCGTACTCCGGCAGGTCCTCCCAGCCGCTCAGCCCCGCGCGGTCGATCTCGTAGGGGGTGCCGGGGCCCATCAGCAGTCCGGCCCACTGCATCTGCCCGTCGCGGGTGATGAGTGAGCCGGGGGCCACGTCCTCGGTGTATGCGGTTGTCGTCGTCTCGGCCATGGGGCCGTCACCTCACTGTCATGGGCAGGCGTGAGCGGATGCGAGGAAGATCAGGTCTTCCGCGGTGCCTCGGGCGCCGGCGCCCCGGCTCTCGTGGAACTCCTTGATGTGGTGGCGGTCGTGGCCCGCGGCCGCCCGCCGCTTCCGGGCGAGGGCGCGCCGGCGTTCCAGGTCGGTCAGCGGCAGCACCCGGCCCGCCTGGCGGGAGGCGCCCGGGACGGCGATGCCGCCCTCGGCGAGCATCGGGATCTTGTCCAGGTCCACGCCGAACTTCTTGCCGAGGATGTTGACGCTGAGGCCGTTGAGCTTGTCGATGACCCAGTTGGCGAAGGCGATGAGCCCCTGGATCGGGCCCTTGACCACACCGGCGAAGGTCTGTGCGCCGGTGGTGACGAACCTGCCCATGGCCCCGAGGGTGCGGGAGGTGGCCTCCTTGATCCGGGTGAACATCCGGGGGATGTCCTGGGTGATCCACCGCAGCGCGGGCTTGACGGCGTCCTTGAACCCCCGCCAGATCGACGACACCCTGCCGCTGAGCGCCCGGGTGTCCCCGGTGGTCAGCGCCTTGAGCACGGCGAACCCCGTGCCGACGAGCGCCCCGATCGCGGTGAGCGCGGTGGTGATCACGCCGAGGTAGGCGGTGACGTACGTGTTCACCGCGCTCGCGATGCCCTTGAGCAGCGGGGTCATGACGGTCAGGTAGCCCTCGACGTACTTCAGTACGAGGGTGGCGAGCTGTTCCATCAGCCGCTGACCGGTCTCGGAGTTCAGCGCGAGGTCGATCAGCCAGCCGGCGACCGGGAGGAGCAGGCCGGTGACGAAGCCGATGGGGTTGGCGCGGGTGAGGGCGTTGATGACCAGCATGACGCCGGCGCCGATCGTCATGGCGGTGCCGAAGGCGCCCATGAGGCCGCCGAGGAGGCCGGCGATGTCGATGAGGCCGGCGGCCAGGGAGAGGATGCCTGCGGCGGCGGACTTGAGCTTGGTCACGGCGCCCCTGGAGCCCTTGGCGCGGGCGCCGAAGGACTTCACGCCCGCGGCCGCGGTACCGGCGGTCCGCCCCACCTTGGTGACGGAACGAGCGGCCGCATCGGTGCCCGCCTTCACCTGGCTCAGGACACCGGCGCCCTGTGCGGCGGTCGTGGCCACGCGGTCGGCGGCCGCGGCACCGTTCTTGATCCGTCCGGTGACGGAGCTCAGCGCGCCCGTGCTCTGTTCGACCCGGACCCGGAAGGAACGCAGCGCGGACGCGACACCCGACAACGGGTCAGCGGGCCCGCGTGCGGAGATCGCCGCGGCACTCATCCGCGTGCCTTCGCCAGGAACATCAGGGCGTCGGCGGTCCGCTGCGGGCTGCTGTTCTCGGCCGCGTAGTAGTGCTCGATGTGCAGCGCGCCGCCACCCGCCCCGGCGGCCCCGGCGTACGCCCGGCCCTCGGCGGCGGCCCGCCGCAGCAGCCGGTCGAGCTTGCTCAGGGGCAGGACGGCCTCCGCCTCACCGGCCTCGGCGAGGATCGCCGGGACACCGCCGGAGCGGGGCATGACGACACCGCCGGTGGCCAGCATGGGGATCTTCGGCAGGCTGACGCCGAAGGTCTTGCCGCCGACGCCCGGGACCCAGCCCGGGATGGAGACCTTGATGCCGTTGAGGGCGCCGATGGCGCGGTTGATGATGCCGATGACCGCGTTGATCGGCCCCTTCACCGCGCTCTTGATGCCGTCGAAGGCCCGGCTCGCGATGCCCTTGAGGCCGCCCCAGATGCTGGACAGCTTGTCCTTGACGGCCCGGAAGGCGTTCGGGATCGCGGACTTGACCCAGTTGACGACGGGCGAGATGACGGCCTTGATGCCCTTCCAGACGCTGGAGACGACCGTCTTGATCGCCTTCAGCGCGGTGCTGATGACCTTCTTCCAGAGGTTGACGTAGGTCTTGATGACGGTGGCGACGGCCTTGACGACCTTCGAGATCGCCGTCTTGATGCCGTTCCAGACCGACTTGATCAGCTTGGCGGCGTTCTTCATGATCGGCCCGATGGCCTTCATGACGCTGCTGATCACGGACTTGATGACGCCGAAGGCGGTCTTCAGGACCTTCTGCATGGTCTTCGACCTGGTCGCCATCTCGACGACCTTCTGGATCAGCGGCATGAGCAGTTCCATGAGCATGCCGAAGAAGTTGCCCTTCATCGACTTGTTCATCTTGTCCTGGCCCTTGGCCGCCTTGCTCGCCCCGGACTCGTACTTGCCGAGGTTCTTGCCGGCGGTGGAACCGGTCCTGCCGGCCTTGGCGATGGACTTCTCGGCCTGGTCGGAGGCTGTCTTGAGGCTCTTGAGCTCGCTCGTGGAGCCCTGGGCGGCCGACTTGAGGCGCTTGAGCTGGTCCTCGCCGCCCTTGGCACTCCGTTTCAGTCCGTCGGCGGCCCGGCCGGCCGACTGAGCCTTGTCGCTGAATTGTTTGAAGGAGGACGCTGCTCTGCCGAGAGAACGCGACAGTGACATGTTTCACCAACCCTTGTTTTCGAGATGCAGGCGGTTTTGCGGGTCTTATGTCAGGGCGCGAGAGCGGCGATCAGTGAATTGACATGGAATTCCATACGCCTGACCTCCTGGGCCACCTGTCTGGCGTCCTGGACCTGAGTGGCATCCACCGGCCTACGGCTTCCGACCCGCT
The DNA here is from genome assembly GCF_043080745.1 of Streptomyces sp. NPDC014995. Lineage (NCBI taxonomy): Bacteria > Bacillati > Actinomycetota > Actinomycetes > Kitasatosporales > Streptomycetaceae > Streptomyces > Streptomyces sp. NPDC014995. The sequence continues at coordinate 227,726 of NZ_JBIBVX010000004.1, read as the reverse complement.
GGACCGCCGCTGCCTGGCGGCTCAGATACCGGCTGTTCTCCCGGGACCGCGTGTCGGCCGCCGACGCGAGCCTGGCGGCGGCGTCGAGGTCCCTGCGCAGCTGGACGATCTTCGTGCCGTGCAGGTCGACGGAGACCTCGATTGCGGTGAGGCGCCGCTCCAGGGCCCTTTCGGCTTTCAGGACGTCGGAGGTCCAGCCGAATTTCCGGTCCACATAGGCGTGGATCTGGGGCGTGAAATCCTTGATCGTGGGCAGTTCCGCCTTGAAGATGGCGAATGCCGGCGCCAGGAGGGTGATGCCACCGGCGACGAGGGTGGCGGCCATGGCCGCTCCGACCGCTTCGGGCTTGAGCCAGACCTGGGCGTGTTCCAGGACCTTGGCCGTCTGGTCCGCATCGGCCTTGAGTGCTTTGATGTCGGATTCGACGGTGTCCAGTCGCTCGGACGGGGTTTTGGGTTTGTTCTCTGGAGGGGTCGACATGCTGCCTTCCCTTGGATCTAATGTGGGACGATCTGGCGATCGACAGGAAAAGGTAAAAGTGCGGTATGCCTCAAAAAGTCACTTATGAGCGGCCGACCGGTGGCACTTATGTTCTGATGGCACTGTGCACCGGAATTCCCGCGGCATTGTTCGGGATGCTTTACCTGGTCTATCGGGACATGGCGGTCACGGGCGGCTGCGGATCCCGTTATTCCGGAGTCGCCTGTTCCATGGGGCAAGCGGGGCAGGTCGTGCTGGTCCTCGTCGCCATGCCCGCGGCCGTGCTCTGTGTGCTCTTCCTGGAAGGCGTCGTGTTCCGGCCGTACCGCCGGGGGCATGAGGCGTACCGGCTGATCTCGCCGTTCCTGTTGGCCTGGGGAGGCGTGGAACTCTTTCGCGCGTCGATTCCGCTGGGTGGCTTGGCCCTGATGTTCGCCGCGGTGGGGCTGCTCTTCGCCTCGAGCAGACCGGTAGGGGTGCGGGGCATGGTGTGGGAGATGAGCGAGGCGAGGTTCGCGCGCCTGACGCAGGAGGCGGAAGGCGAGCGGCTCACCTGGGCGCAGAACGCCGGCCTGCTGTTCGCCAACACCGTGGGCGCCGTGCTGGGAGTGACCGCGGCCTGGAAGATCGTCTCGGCGCTCGCCTGAGGGGGCCTGGAGGGCGTTGCGGTCAGTCCGTCCCGGCTTCCCGGGCGGCACGGGCCATCTCCCGGGACAGGGTGCGCAGCGTCGTGGTCAGGCGGCTGCCACCCGGGTCGCCTGCTGCATCGTGCGGACGTGCTGAGGAGTGACAGGGACGGCCGGTCCGCCCGTGGCCGGCCGGCTTCCCGGGGAGCCGGACCGGCCGCCGGAGGCGGACTCCGAGTTGTTCACGGTCACCCCACCGCTCACGGTGCCCGCCTGGATGACGGCGCCGTGCACCGTGCCACCGCTCATGGTGTTGTTCACGGTGCCCCTGTTGCCCCGGAGCATCCGCTTCAGCGTGACGATCTCGTCGTACACGTCGTCGTTCGATCGGTCGGGCATCGTCGACCTCTCCTCCGTGGGTGTTCCCTGGGTGCTCGGGCGGACGACAGAGGGACCGGGTCTCCGCTCGCCGTCTACGGCCGGCCGCCCCGCCGCGCCCGCCGCGCCTCCGTCAGCGCGTCCGACCACCCCGCCGCATAGGCACGCGACTCCCGGGCGAGCAGTTCTTCGTACACCCGGTCGAGCAGGGCCTCGCCGTCGGGGGCCGTGGTGTGCAGGAGATGGGCGAGGCGGGTGTAGGTGTCGATCGGCTGCTTCGGGGAGTTGCTGGTGCCAGTCGCCATGTCGGGCCTGCTTTCCGGTCTGTCCGCTGGGCTGTGGTGCAGATGACGCTCCTGGGGTGTTCGAAGCGCCTGTTCGAACTAGTGTACGAGTAGTCTCGTGGTGTCGTTCCGTGTTTGCCGAAGACTCTCCGTGATTCTGCGGTCCGGACCTGCGGCGATGCAGGGTGCACTGAAACTTGTGTCAGGTTCGTGGAGTAGGATCCGGCCGTTCTCCCGTCGGTTGAAGAGAACGCATGAACTACAGGGCCCCGCAATCGACCTGAGGGCCCGTCGGACGACGGTGGACGGCGACGGGCGGCCGTCCTCGCGCGGGGGGCGCGGAGAGACAGGGCACGAGGGCAAGGCCAACGGGGTGGACTCCGACGCGAGCAATGCGCGACATGATCAACCGATCGACTGGTTGGAACAGTCTCCCGATCTCCCACATCTCATCGCCCGTGTCTCCGAGCTCGTCCTCCGTCTCGGCTACGACCCGGAGGGCCTCGTGACCCTGCCACGAGCCGAGCTCGACCGCCGCGAGATGGCCGCCTACAGCGCCGGCTGGGCCGACGTCGTCGCCGAGCAACTGCCCGCGATCCGCCGTGCCTACGAGGAACGGATCACCGCCGCCTACCTCCAGGGCCAGGACGACGCCCGCACCGGCCGCCGCCCCCGCAGGGCCCGGCGGGCGGAGGGCGAGCCCGGCGGAGAGGTCATCCAGCTTCCGTACGTCCAACTGCTGCGCCCCCCTTCCGAGGTGACGCGGGTGGAGCGACGCGGGGAGCGGGAGCGGTCCGTGGCGGACGGGACACCGGCACCGGCCATGGCCGGGTCGGATCCTCCCGCGCCCACCCCCGCCGGCGACGTTGGCGAGCCGATGCCGGACCGGGCGGCGAGCGGCGACGGTCCGAGCGGGGACGAACCCGAGGGTTCCACCCCGGCCGGTTCCACCCCGGCCGGTTCCACCGGCGACTTCCTGCTGTCCGCCCGCGAGGTGCGCGAGAAGCGGTCGGCGCCGTCGGAGCGGCGACCGGTGGTTCGGCGCAACGGGCGGCCCAGTGTGCCCCCGCTGGCCCGGCCGGGTGACGCTTCGGGAACCGGGCGGGACAAAGGGAGCAGACCCGGCGGGGCTCAACAGGGCCGGCTCCATCAGCCCGACCAGCCCGACCAGCCCGACCAGCCCGACGAGCCCGACCAGCCGGATGAGCCGGATGAGCCCGACCAGCCCGGCGCCCGTGGCGAGGAGCGGCCCCGGCTTTCGGACCGGGCCCGGGCACTCGCCGACGACCTGGAGGGCAGGGCCTCCGGACGACGGCGCGACGAGCGGCCCGGGGCGCCGGGGCCGCGCTGAGCCGGGTCGGTCCACAGGGGTGTGGGCCGACCCGGCTCAGAGGAAGAAACGCGCCAGCTGGGCCGGAGACGGCGAACCGTCGGACGCGGGTGCGTGTCCGCCGGACTCCGCCGTTCCGTCCGTCGTCCGGCCGGCCTCCTCCCCTTCCGGTCGTGTTTCCGCGGCCCCGTCCCCCGGACGCGGCACCGGCGCCGGAGGTTCCGGCTGGTCGCCGTCCTCGGCGGTGTTGACGCACGCGAACATCCAGTTCGCCGCCGCCAGATGGTCCACCGCGGCGGCCAGCAGATGGTCCGTCACCGACCAGTCGGCGGCCTCGCCGTGCAGGTCGCGGTTGAGGGCGCTGTCCCGCGGCAGATGCTGGATGAGCACCGAGAGCCGCCGCGCGGAGAGGCGGTCCCGGTGCCAGTCGAGCAGGTCGATGCCGTAGTAGCGGAGCAGGTCGGCTTCGAGGGCCTCGGCGTGTTCGTCGACGAACCCGACGAGGCTCAGCCTTCCCCCAGGCCGAGCCCGGTCTCCTTGCCGTAGGCCTCCAGGATGGCGGCGATGTCCTGCATGGTGACCTCGTGCCGCTCGAAGCGGGCGAACTGCTGCTCACCCATGAGCAGCCCGAGCAGCCCGTCCACGTCGTTGTCGTCGAGCTTGCGCAGCGCCTTCGCGGTGGCGCGGGTCAGCTCCGTGGGCAGGGTGAAGCTCTCGCCGTCGAGCTCGAACGACCAGGTGCGGCCGAGGGCTTCCAGGCGCTGGGCGCGGGCGGCGTTGACGTCGAAACGGGCCATGGTGATGGGTGCTCCTTGGGTCCGTGAAGCCAGGTGGGAAGAGGGAGGGGTCCGGGGTGGGGCGGGCGGGGAGCCCGCCCCACCCCGGTGGGTCAGGACGCGGCGTACGAGGCGTCCTTCATCACGAAGCTGGCCAGCGCCGAGCCGTCGCCCGCGGCCATCGCCGTGAAGGTGATGCCGAGCTGGGCCGGCGACTTGCGGGCCAGCTTGATGTCGTCGGCCGCCGTGACCTGGCCGCGCGGGATGCCGAAGCGGTACGTCACCGGGGTGGTGCCGTCGCTCGCCCGGACGTCGGTGAACTCCAGGCCGAGGGCGCGCACGTCGGCGTACGGGCGGTCGGCGATGTCGTACTGGTAGACGCCCGTGCCGGTGCCCACGGCGTTGACGCCGCCGCCGCCCATGAAGAACGGCAGCGTGTCCTCGTTGAACTGCAGCAGCGAGAACTTCAGGGTCAGGTCGCGGTCCGAGTACACGAAGTGCACCGGGCTGACGGCCTGCCACACGTCGACCGGCTCCAGCTTGTCCTTCTTGCTGAAGGTGACGCCCTCACCGGAGGTGAAGCCGAGGTTCTTCCAGCCGGCCCAGTCGGTGGCGGTGTCGGAGGAGAAGGTCGTCGGGAGGTCGGTGTCGGCCGGGGCGACGTAGAGCCGGCCGACTCCGGCGATGCGGATCTCGGAGGAGTTGGTGCCTGCCATGGGTGGGTCTCCTTATGGACGGATGGTGATGCGGGGGTGCCGTTCCCGGCCGTTCCGGGTACGGCGAAGGCCCCGCCGTCGGGACGGTCGGGGCCTTCGGTCTGTGGGGCGCGGCGCACGGGCGGGCCGGGCCGCGCGGGGTGCGTCAGTAGACGTCGATGAACACCTTGAGCACGGTCACGTAGCGGTTGGCCGCGCTGTAGAGGTAGTCGGGCAGCCAGCGCGGGCCGTCCTGCTCCTCCACCTCGGTGATGAGGTTGGTGCCGTAGCGGTTGCCGGCCGCGGCCATCAGCGCGCGGCGGGCGGAGTTGGCCAGGACGTGCGCGGCCTGCTTGGTCGGGCCGTACACCTCCAGCTCGATCAGCGGCTGGTCGACGTGGAGCTCGCCGACCCACGCGCCGCCGCGCCGGTTGACGAGCACGGCGGCGGTCGTGCCGTCGAAGTCCGACGGCGGGTCGACGGTGACGAGCGCGGTGGAGAGGGCCGAGTCGGCCTCCAGGATGTCGACGACCAGGGCCTCGACGTCCGGGAAGGCGCTCGGTGGGGTGGGTGTGGTCATGCCGGGTCACCTCGCCGGGAAGAAGGGAAGGCAGCCGGGCGGGCGCAGCGCGGGGGCGGCAGGGGAGGCGCGCGGCGCCTCGGCCCGGCGTACGGCGACGGGTGCGGCCCGCGGGGGCCGCGGGCACAGCTCCGCCGCTGCACCAACTGTGACAGACGAGCGTGCGCGCACGCAACTAAATCGGCGAGGTAATCGCGACCAGAGGCGCTGGAGGGGCGGAAGTGCGAGGTGGGGGCGCGGAAGCCGGTGGGGCGACAGGGTTCCGGAAGGGAGCTGTGTGCAGGGAACGCGTGCCGCGCTGAGGGCGGACGTGCGCCCGACGTCCAGGAGATGCCCACGTCTACGGGGTGCCCACGTGTACGGGGGTGCCCACGTGTACGGACTGCCCCCGGCCCGCGAGGTGTCCGACGTCTACGAGGGGCACCCGTCGGCCCACGGGTGCTCGTAGTCGGCGTCTCCGTCGTGGGATCGGCCGAAGCGGATCAGTCGGCGCCGGGGGACGCCGCCGTCGCGGCCTCCACCAGTACCCGCCGGTCCTCGCGTTCCTGGTGCGCCGCGATCTCGTCGTCGTTCGGCAGGAACTGCTCCACCACTCTGACGAACATCTCCCGCCGGTCGGCGGGCACGCCGAGCAGGTCTGCGACCTCCTCCAGCGTGGGGCGACGGCCGTACTCCGCGTTGGGCGCGGGGGCGGCCACATAGTCGTGCGGGTCGGCGAGTTCCTCGGCGGTCAGCCGGCCGGAGCGGATGAGCATGTCGCGGACCGGGACGCCGAGCACGCGCGCGAGGCGGCGCGTGGTCTCGAGGTCGGGCATGCTCTGCCGCTGCAGCAGACGGGTGACGGCCGCGCGGTGTACGCCCGCCTCGTCCGCGATCCGCGACTTACCGCCGCCGCGTGGACTGTCGATGTCGTAGCCGCGGTCGCGCATGAGGTCTTCGACCCACGCGGCGAACGCGTCCAGGTCCTGGTTGTTCATGTCAGCTCGCTTCCTTCGGGGGGTGATGGGGAGTTTAGCTTGCTTGCGCGCGCGGAATTACGTGCTCTCGTGCAAGCACTGAGCAAAGTGCACGCTGTTCGTGGAGGTTCGTGGAGATTTCGAGAGGGTGGCGGAGCGCCGGGATCCGGAAGGTCGTTGCGGGCGCGCACGCAATCTGTACTCTGGAGGGCGTTCACTTCGTACGGCCGTCCGTCGACGGACCGTCTTCCGGAACCGACAGGGGGGTCCCATGTCCATGCCCGAAACCAGTTCCTGCCCACCGGATCGCTCACGCCCGTCCCGTGCCGTCGGCTGGCAGTCCGCCGCCGCCTGTGCCGGGCTCTCCCCGCGGGTCGTCTTCTCCAAGAAGGCCAAGGAGGCCGCCGCGGCGCTGCGGGCCTGCGCCGGCTGTACGGTGCGGCGCGCCTGTGAGGAGGCGGTGGCCCCGGCGGACAACTGGTTCGACGGAGTCTGCGGAGGCCGCCTCTGGCGCTCCGGCCGCCCGGTCGCCGTACCCGACCGTCTCGTCCCCGCGCCCCGGCCACCGTCCGCTCCGAACTCCGAGCCGGGCCCGACCACCGCGCCGGTCCTGACCACCCGGCCCGCACCGACCACCCCGCCCGGCCTGACCACTGTGCCGCGCCGGACCGCCGCGCCGGCCTTGACCAGCGCGCCGGTCCCGACCACCGCGTCCGCCCTCCAGGGAGGCCACCTTGGCTGAGAACCGACCGAGCGAGGGCCACCCGGCAGGCCGAGTGTCCGGGGAGCGCCCGGCCGCACACCGAGTGCCCGGTGGCCACCCCGCCGACGCCGACCTCGCCAAGCCGCACCCGACGAACTCCCGCCCCGCGGATTCCGGCCTTACGGTTTCCGGCCTTACGGGTTCCCGTCCAACGGCTTCCGGGCGCACGGGTTCTGGCCCCGCCGATTCCCGCCTCACGGATTCCGGCCGCAGGGACTCCCGCCCAACGCGCTCCCGCCCCGCTGATCCTCGCCCCGCCGATCCTCGCCTCACCGATCCCAGCCTCACCGATCCCAGCCTCACCGATCCCAGCCTCACCGATCCCCGCCCCACCACCCAGGCCGCGCTCTGGATAACCCACCTCCTCCAGCAGCTCCCGGAGCTCGCCGCCGAGTTGGTCCCCGGCCGCGCCGCACCCGCCCACCGTCCGGCGCCGTCCCCGCCCCCCGCCGACCTCGCCGCCCGACTGCGGCAGGAACGGGAAGAGGCACTGCTGCTCCAGCAGCAGCACGGGCTCGTCGCCCCCGGGCACAGCGCCGCGCCACTCCGGCTGCACATCTCGGACGCCATCCGTGACATCTCCGACGGCGTCGTGGAGCTGGAGGAGGCCGTACGGGACCGCCTCGGGCTGCCCCGCCCACGCCGGGCACCCGTGCCGGAGCGGCTGAAACGGATCGCCTCCCTGCTCGACGGCATCGCCGCCGACCCCGTCCTGGCCGCGCATGTGCGGGACGAGACGCGGCGGATGGCGCGCCGGTGCGCCCGCGCGCTGGGGGACACCGAGACCGTCGTACGGATGCCCGGGCGCTGTCCCTGGTGCGACTCGGTGTCGCTGCGGGCCTTCCCCGACCGGGGCGCCGTCCTCTGCATCAACCCGGCCTGCCGCTGTCCGGAGCCGGACTGCGGCTGCCACGACGATCCGGCCTACCGGCACACCTGGGACGAGGGCGAGTGGAAGGCGGCGGCCCGATGAGCGGCTCGAGGAACGACCCCGAACGGCCGACGCTCATCCCCGGCCCCCTCGCCGCCCAGGAGGTCGGGGTCGCCCCCGCGACCATCCGCAAGTGGGTCCAGCTGGGTCATCTGAAACCGGCCGGGAAGGCGGGCCGTGCCCAGCTCTTCCGCCTGGAGGACGTCTTCGCGGCCGAACGCGCGGCCCGCGGGACGAACCGCCGGGTGCGGTGAGCCTTGCCACATCACCCCGGTGGAATCGGTGGTTCGTGCGGGGGAACCATCGCGGGCCCCGGAACGTAGGGGAATGATGGAGGCATTCAAGCCGTCCGGGGGAGGTGTCCGTGTCGTATCCGTCGCCATGGCAGCCGTGGCAGGCGCAGAGCAGTCCGTCGATGCTCGCGTCCCACGCGGATCGCGAGCGCGCCGTGGACGTGCTCAGAGCGGGGTTCGCCGAGGGGCGTCTCCAACAGGCCGAGTTCGAAAGGCGGGTGGGCCGGGCGTACGAGGCCCGTACCGTCGCCGAGCTGTCCCTGCTCATCGCCGACCTGCCGCAGGGCCCTGTGGCCATACAGCCCTCGGCACCGCCTGTGCAGGCGTACTCCGCGCCGGTGCCGCGCACGTTCATGCCCGCCCCGCCGCCGCCCACCAACGGCAAGGCGGTCGGCTCCATGGTCTGTGGTGTCCTCACCACGATGACCATGGGCCTGACCGGCGTCCCCGCGGTGATCCTCGGGCACACGGCCCGTGCCGAGATCCGCCGGACCGGCGAGGGCGGCGACGGCTTCGCCATGGCCGGCCTCGTCCTCGGCTGGCTGTCCGTGGCGGGCTGGGCGGTCATCCTGGCGATCCTGTTCCTGGCAGCGGTCGCGGGGAGCTGACCACCGGCCCCGCACGGCCCGGCGGACCGACCCCCATGGGCCGGCTCCCCACCCATCGGCGGGTCGACCGACCATGAGCCGGTGGCCTCTCACCACGGGCCGGCGGGCCGGCCCCCATCGGCGGGCCCACTCCTCACGCGTCGGCGGAACCGCCCATCCGGCACGGTGGGCCGGTCGGCCCTACCACGGCCCGGCGGGCCCGCTCACTCCAGGATCGGCGGGCCCACTCACCACGTCACCACGGCCCCGCCTACGGAATCCCCAGCTCGAACATCACGTAGTGCGCGTACCACCCCGACGCCAGTGCCGCCGTCGAGAAGAACACCACCAGGCTGGGCAGCTTCAGCCGGCTCATCGCCGCCGCCGGGGCGAGCAGCAGCGGGAAGCACGGCAGCAGGTAGCGAGGGGTGTTGCCGAACATCTGCTGGGTGCCCAGCACGGTGACGATGCTCGCCAGCGTGTACGCGACCAGCACCAGCGGCGGCTTCTTGCGCAGCATCAGCGCGATCAGGAAGGGCAGCGCCAGCACCAGTTGCACGGCGAGGAGGTCGGGGACGGAGAAGGCGAACAGGTAGTTGTGGTGGCCGACGGCCGTGTTGCCCAGGACGTCGAGGGTGTAGGCGCCGAAGTCGAAGTAGTGCGCCCACCCCTCGCGCTGGAGCGTGAAGTACGCCGTCAGGTCGCCCATGCTCAGGCCCACCCAGGCCACGTAGGTGAGCAGCCCGAGCGGCGCGGCGACCATGGCGTACACCGGTCCCGCCACTCCGTGCTCGCGTCTGCTCTCCCGCCGCGCCAGCGTCACCAGCGCGGCGAGACCGACCGCGCCGATGAGCGCGGCGGAGGTCGGCCGGTTCAGGCCCGCCACGAAGGCGAGCAGGCCGGCCGCCACCCAGCGGCGCTTCATCACGCAGTAGCAGCACCAGGCCGCTATCGCCACGAACAGGGACTCCGAGTACACCGCCCACTCGACGCCCGCGCCGGGCGCCACGGCCCACAGCCCGGCGGCGATCGTGCCCGCGCGGGCGCCCGCGAGCAGCGAGATCACGGCGTAGATCCCGGCGGCCGCGACGAAGGAGGCGACGACCGAGACGAGGATCCCGGACCCGAACAGCCCGAGCCCGGTCACCTCCGACACGCCCCGGATCAGGCCCGGGTACAGCGGGAAGAAGGCGACGGAGTTCTGCTTGACCGTGAACAGGCCACCGGGATCGAGCCGCTCCAGCGGACGCGGGTCGTACCCCTTCTCGGCCACCTGGAGGTACCACCAGCCGTCCCAGGTGGAGAGGACGTCCCACCAGTGGGCGCCCCCGCCGAACCGCGGCTCCTTCTTGCGGTAGTCGCCGGCCGCCTCCAGCAGGAACGCGAAGACGGTGAGCCCGACGAGCTTCAGGACGCCGTAAAGGATCAGCGGGGCAAGGTACGGTCGTACACCGGCCGGCAGGGCGAGGCGGCGGACACGCCATGGCCGTGCCTCCTGCTCGCCGGGCACGGCGGAATCCGTCGCCGTGTCACTGGAAGCCGTGCTCATGACTGTGGTCCCCCTCGGCCCCGATCACCGGAACCCGGGGAGGAACGACTGTCCGGATGATCGTGAAGTGTCTGTCATAAGATCACAACAGAGTCGCACATTCGCGCCAGGGGTTGGGGGAGGGGCGGGTGGCTGAGGCAATGGATACAACAACTCCTCCGACCGTCTTGTCGGTCGTCATACCGATGTACAACGAGGAAGAGGTCCTTCCCGCACTGGTCAGCAGGCTGCGCCCGGTCCTCGCGAACCTCGGCGTCGGCTACGAGGTGGTGGCCGTGGACGACGGCAGCGCCGACCGTACCGCCGAACTGCTCGCGGCCTTCCGGCTCGGCTGGCCCCAGCTGCGCGTGATCGGCCTGCGCCGCAACTCCGGCCACCAGGCCGCCCTGACCGCGGGCCTGGACCGGGCGGTCGGCGCGTACGTGGTGAGCCTCGACGCCGACCTCCAGGACCCGCCCGAGAAGATCCCCGACATGCTCGCGCTGGCCCGCGACGAGGGCCTCGACATCGTCTACGGCATCCGGGCCGACCGGGCCAGCGACACGGGGTTCAAACGGTGGACGGCAGGCCTGTACTACCGGCTCGTGCGCCGCCTGGCCGGCCCCTCGGTACCCGCACAGGCCGGTGACTTCCGGCTGCTCAGCCGGGCCGCCGTCGACGCGCTGAAGTCCCTGCCCGACCAGCAGCGCGTCTACCGCCTCCTCGTGCCCTGGCTCGGCTTCCCCAGCGGCCGGGTCACCTACGAGCGCGCCCCGCGCCCGGCGGGCCGCAGCAAGTACCCCCTGGGCCGGATGATCCGCCTCGCGGTCGACAGCGTCACCGGCTTCTCCGCGGCCCCGCTGCGCATCGCCACCTGGCTGGGCGGCTTCGCCTTCCTGGTCTGCCTGGGCCTGATGGTCTACACCCTCGGCGCCCACGCCTTCGACCACACCGTCCCCGGCTGGACCTCACTCTTCACCGGCGTCCTGTTCATCGGCGCGGTCCAGCTGATCTGCGTGGGGCTGCTCGGCGAGTACGTCGGCCGCATCTACACGGCCGTACAGAACCGCCCCACGTACTTCGTGGGCCACGACACGGCGACGTCGCCACCCCCGGAGCGGCCGACGGCGCCGGAGCCCCCGGCGGCGGCGCCGGAGGCCCCGGCGGCGCATGAAAGCACTCTGCGCGGGTAATCGCCCCCCACAACACACGCACGCCCGGGGACACACCAGGCACCCCCCGCGGCGGTGAGCGTTCCGCTTGCGGGTCCACGCGGCCCGTGGTAAAAGCGCGCACCCTCGCGGGAGCGCAGGTCATCCGGCCCGCGAGCCCCCGTGCGTCGGTGGCGTCGCCCCTGTTTTGACCGGAGTGAGTGCGCTGGGTACGCTCAGACCTTGTGCCTGGGGTGTGCCCTGGCCCTCGTGCGTGCCTTCGACCGCACCGGGGCTGAGACCGGCCACCGCAATCTGCGCTTCTTTCTGCCTGGCGGCGGGAGTCCGCGGGATTCGACACACCCGACCGCGTGGGTCGGCGATGTTCCAGGTTAGCTGTACCCATCGGCACACAGAAACCGGAGAAGTAGTGCCTACGATCCAGCAGCTGGTCCGCAAGGGCCGGCAGGACAAGGTCGAGAAGAACAAGACGCCCGCACTCGAGGGTTCCCCTCAGCGTCGCGGCGTCTGCACGCGTGTGTTCACGACCACCCCGAAGAAGCCGAACTCGGCCCTGCGTAAGGTCGCGCGTGTGCGTCTGACCAGCGGGATCGAGGTCACCGCTTACATTCCGGGTGAGGGACACAACCTGCAGGAGCACTCCATCGTGCTCGTGCGCGGCGGCCGTGTGAAGGACCTGCCGGGTGTTCGCTACAAGATCATCCGCGGCTCGCTCGACACCCAGGGTGTCAAGAACCGCAAGCAGGCTCGCAGCCGTTACGGCGCCAAGAAGGAGAAGTAAGAATGCCTCGTAAGGGCCCCGCCCCGAAGCGCCCGGTCATCATCGACCCGGTCTACGGTTCTCCTCTGGTGACCTCCCTGATCAACAAGGTGCTGCTGAACGGCAAGCGCTCGACTGCCGAGCGGATCGTTTACGGCGCCATGGAGGGCCTGCGCGACAAGACCGGCAACGACCCGGTCATCACGCTGAAGCGCGCTCTCGAGAACATCAAGCCGACCATCGAGGTCAAGTCCCGCCGTGTCGGTGGCGCCACCTACCAGGTCCCGGTCGAGGTCAAGCCCGGCCGTGCCAACACCCTGGCGCTGCGCTGGCTGGTCGGTTACTCCCGCGCCCGTCGCGAGAAGACCATGACCGAGCGTCTGCTCAACGAGCTGCTCGACGCCTCCAACGGCCTCGGTGCGGCCGTGAAGAAGCGCGAGGACACGCACAAGATGGCCGAGTCCAACAAGGCCTTCGCGCACTACCGCTGGTAGTCGCAGTCCACATCGAGACCGAGAGAAGACTGAAGCCTTATGGCTACCACTTCGCTTGACCTGGCCAAGGTGCGCAACATCGGCATCATGGCCCACATCGACGCGGGCAAGACGACCACCACCGAGCGGATCCTGTTCTACACCGGCGTCTCGTACAAGATCGGTGAGGTCCACGACGGCGCTGCCACCATGGACTGGATGGAGCAGGAGCAGGAGCGTGGCATCACGATCACCTCTGCTGCCACCACCTGCCACTGGCCGCTGGAAGACGTCGACCACACCATCAACATCATCGACACGCCGGGCCACGTCGACTTCACCGTCGAGGTGGAGCGTTCCCTGCGCGTGCTCGACGGTGCCGTGACGGTGTTCGACGGCGTCGCCGGCGTCGAGCCCCAGTCCGAGACCGTGTGGCGTCAGGCGGACCGCTACGGCGTTCCGCGCATCTGCTTCGTCAACAAGCTCGACCGCACCGGTGCCGAGTTCCACCGCTGCGTCGACATGATCGTCGACCGCCTGGGCGCGCAGCCGATCGTCATGCAGCTCCCGATCGGTGCCGAGGCCGACTTCCAGGGTGTCGTGGACCTGGTCCGCATGAAGGCCCTGGTCTGGTCCGCCGAGGCGACCAAGGGCGAGATGTACGACGTCGTCGACATCCCGGCCACCCACACCGAGGCTGCCGAGGAGTGGCGCGGCAAGCTGCTCGAGGCCGTCGCCGAGAACGACGAGGAGCTCATGGAGCTGTACCTCGAGGGCACCGAGCCCACCGAGGAGCAGCTCTACGCGGCGATCCGTCGGATCACCATCGCGTCCGGCAAGGGCGGCGGCACCACCGTCACCCCCGTGTTCTGCGGTACCGCGTTCAAGAACAAGGGCGTTCAGCCCCTGCTCGACGCGGTCGTGCGCTACCTGCCGTCGCCGGTCGACATCGAGGCCATCGAGGGCCACGACGTCAAGGACCCGGAGACGGTCGTCCGGCGCAAGCCGTCCGACGAGGAGCCGCTGTCGGCGCTGGCGTTCAAGATCATGAGCGACCCGCACCTCGGCAAGCTCACCTTCGTGCGCGTCTACTCCGGCCGCCTCGAGTCCGGCTCCGCCGTGCTCAACTCGGTCAAGGGCCGCAAGGAGCGCATCGGCAAGATCTACCGCATGCACGCCAACAAGCGTGAGGAGATCGAGTCGGTGGGCGCCGGCGACATCGTCGCCGTCATGGGCCTGAAGCAGACCACCACCGGTGAGACGCTCTGCGACGAGAAGAACCCGGTCATCCTGGAGTCCATGGACTTCCCGGCGCCGGTCATCCAGGTCGCCATCGAGCCCAAGTCGAAGGGCGACCAGGAGAAGCTGGGCATCGCGATCCAGCGCCTCGCCGAGGAGGACCCGTCCTTCCAGGTCCACTCCGACGAGGAGACCGGCCAGACCATCATCGGCGGCATGGGCGAGCTGCACCTCGAGGTGCTGGTCGACCGTATGCGCCGTGAGTTCAAGGTCGAGGCCAACGTCGGCAAGCCGCAGGTCGCCTACCGCGAGACGATCCGCAAGGCCGTCGAGAAGGTCGAGTACACCCACAAGAAGCAGACGGGTGGTACCGGCCAGTTCGCGCGCGTCATCATCGGCATCGAGCCGATCGAGGGCGGCGACACGTCGTACGAGTTCGTCAACAAGGTCACCGGTGGCCGCGTGCCGAAGGAGTACATCCCCTCGGTCGACGCCGGTGCGCAGGAGGCCATGCAGTTCGGCATCCTCGCCGGTTACGAGATGACCGGTGTGCGTGTGACGCTGATCGACGGCGCCTACCACGAGGTCGACTCCTCCGAACTCGCGTTCAAGATCGCCGGTTCGCAGGCCTTCAAGGAGGCCGCGCGCAAGGCCAGCCCCGTGCTGCTCGAGCCGATGATGGCCGTCGAGGTTACCACGCCCGAGGACTACATGGGCGACGTCATCGGCGACATCAACTCCCGCCGTGGCCAGATCCAGGCCATGGAGGAGCGGGCGGGTGCCCGCGTCGTGAAGGGTCTCGTGCCCCTCTCGGAGATGTTCGGTTACGTCGGCGACCTGCGCAGCAAGACGTCCGGCCGCGCCAGCTACTCTATGCAGTTCGACTCCTACGCCGAGGTTCCGCGGAACGTCGCCGAGGAGATCATCGCGAAGGCCAAGGGCGAGTAACGCACTCCGTTCACACGCCGTAGGCTTGACTCCGGAGCCTCACGGGGCAAACACCCGCATTCACGGATGTTTGCCCCGGGGCCCGGGCTTTCCAGCAAAGATCACCTGGCGCCGATGAAGTAAGGCGTACCAGAACCACTCCCAGGAGGACCCCAGTGGCGAAGGCGAAGTTCGAGCGGACTAAGCCGCACGTCAACATCGGCACCATCGGTCACATCGACCACGGTAAGACGACCCTCACGGCCGCCATTACCAAGGTGCTGCACGACAAGTACCCGGACCTGAACGAGGCCTCGGCCTTCGACCAGATCGACAAGGCTCCTGAGGAGCGTCAGCGCGGTATCACCATCTCCATCGCGCACGTCGAGTACCAGACGGAGGCGCGTCACTACGCCCACGTCGACTGCCCGGGTCACGCGGACTACATCAAGAACATGATCACCGGTGCCGCGCAGATGGACGGCGCGATCCTCGTGGTCGCCGCCACCGACGGCCCGATGCCGCAGACCAAGGAGCACGTGCTCCTGGCCCGCCAGGTCGGCGTGCCGTACATCGTGGTCGCCCTGAACAAGGCCGACATGGTGGACGACGAGGAGATCCTGGAGCTCGTCGAGCTCGAGGTCCGTGAGCTCCTCTCCGAGTACGAGTTCCCGGGCGACGACCTTCCGGTCGTCAAGGTCTCCGCGCTGAAGGCGCTGGAGGGCGACCCCGAGTGGGCCAAGACCGTCCTGGACCTGATGGACGCCGTCGACAGCGCGATCCCGGAGCCGGAGCGCGACGTCGACAAGCCGTTCCTCATGCCGATCGAGGACGTCTTCACCATCACCGGTCGCGGTACGGTCGTCACCGGCCGTATCGAGCGTGGTGTCCTCAAGGTCAACGAGACCGTCGACATCATCGGCATCAAGACCGAGAAGACCACCACCACGGTCACCGGTATCGAGATGTTCCGCAAGCTGCTCGACGAGGGCCAGGCCGGTGAGAACGTCGGTCTGCTGCTCCGCGGCATCAAGCGCGAGGACGTCGAGCGCGGCCAGGTCATCATCAAGCCGGGCTCGGTCACCCCGCACACCGAGTTCGAGGCGCAGGCCTACATCCTGTCCAAGGACGAGGGTGGCCGCCACACGCCGTTCTTCAACAACTACCGTCCGCAGTTCTACTTCCGTACGACGGACGTGACCGGCGTCGTGACCCTCCCCGAGGGCACCGAGATGGTCATGCCGGGTGACAACACCGAGATGAAGGTGGAGCTCATCCAGCCCGTCGCCATGGAAGAGGGCCTGAAGTTCGCCATCCGCGAGGGTGGTCGCACCGTGGGCGCCGGCCAGGTCACCAAGATCACCAAGTGAGTCCACTCGCTTGAGGGTCGGCCTGACCCGGGTCAGTAGACCTGAAGAGGCCTGAAGGGGCCCGTACGACTCCGGTCGTACGGGCCCCTTCGCGTGCGCGGGTGCCTTGGTGCGTACGGCAGATGAACCGTTGGGGAACGTCGGCCGGCGTCACCGCCGGGGCGGCTGTGGCGCCCGTAGCCTGATCGGCCGGACCCCCCGACGAGGATGACCGGCTTGTCTCTCATACGCGACGTGCAGCCCCTGCCCCCGCTCGCCGCACCGCCCACATCCGTTGCCGCCCCGCGCCGCCCGGAGCGAGGATCCCGCCTCTACGCCGTCGACGGCATCCGCCTGCTCGCCGCGCTGATGGTCGCGCTCCACCACTACGCCGGCACCCGCCGGGTGGACCGGCCGGGGAACCCGATCTGGGACCGCCCGGTCTCCGACATCATGCCGACGGTCTTCCACGTGGCGAGCTACGGCTGGATCGGCGTCGAGATCTTCTTCGTCATCAGCGGCTTCGTGATCTGCATGTCGTGCTGGGGCCGCACGCCCCGCCAGTTCTTCGTCTCCCGCGTGATCCGCCTCTACCCGGCGTACTGGTTCGCGGTGCTGTTCACGACGGGCGTGCTGGTGGCGCTGCCGGGCGTGTGGGAGCGGCTGCGCTGGCGGGACGTCCTGCTCAACCTGACGATGCTCCAGTCCGGTTCGGGCGTGCGGAACGTGGACGGCGTCTACTGGACGCTCTGGTCCGAGCTCCGCTTCTACCTGCTGTTCCTGGCGGTGGTCGCGACCGGCCTCACCTACCGCAAGGTGGTCCTGTTCTGCTGCGTCTGGGGCGCGGCGGCCATGCTGGCGCCGGTGGCGAAGCTGCCGCTGCTGGAGCTGATCGCCAATCCCGAGGGCGCCTGGTACTTCATCGCCGGCCTGGCGCTGTACCTGATGCACCGCTTCGGCCAGGACCTGCTGCTGTGGGGGATCCTGGGCCTGTCCTGGCTCATGGCGCAGCGCGAGCTGGGGCTGAGGATCGACGAGGTCGAGCGGGTGTCGAGCTGGCGGGGAGCGGTGCTGATCTTCACCGTGTTCCTGCTGGTGATGGTCGCCGTGGCCCTGGGCCGGACCGACCGCATGCGGTGGCGGTGGCTGGTGACGGCCGGGAGCCTGACGTATCCGCTGTACCTGATGCACTACGCGGCCGGTACGACGGTGATCAGTCGGTTGCGGGACGAGCTGGACGCGCGGGTGGTGGTGGGGGTCGTGCTCGCCGGGTTCCTGGTGCTCAGCTGGCTGGTGCACCGGTGTGTGGAGCGGCCGGTGGCGAGGGCGGTGAAGAGCGGGCTGGAGACGGCGTTCGCCCGGGTGCGGAATGCGGGGTAGTCCCGTACGACTCGTGCAGCACTCGTGTCACACGCCCGGTTTTCGAACGGAGTGTCAGAAGTGGTTGCTACTCTGCCCGCCGTACGCCAGTAGAGCGCACGGGGGAAGGCAGTCATGACACAGCCGGCAGGGGAACATCACATACCCGCCGGCGGGGCCGAGGGCTCCGTCGGCATGCGGTTGAACCAGATTCCGCTCGATCCGGGGGGCTCTCCCTCCGGAGGCCGGAAGGACCTGGCATCGTCTCCCGCCCAGAAGAGGGCCGCGGCCAAGGCCATCGAGGACGACATCGAGCCCGGCACGCGGAAAGCCGGTGACTGGGCGGACGTCGAGACGAACACGGCCGTCAAGGCGTTCCAGCCGAAGGACGGCGAGGGGTGGCTGACGTCGGGGGCTCTCAAGAAGGCCCACGAGACGTGGGGCGAACAGGTGACGAACCTGTTGAACCGGCTCGCGTCGGAGAAGGCGGCGCTGCGGAGCACCAACACCGTGTTGCAGGGCACGGACCTCGGGGTCGGCAACGGCATCCGTCAGTCGTCGAATCTGGACGCGTACTGAGCCGCGTACCGAGTCCGCGTCCGAGTCCGAGCACCGAGTCCGCGAACTGACTCCGACCGAGTCCGACCACGCATGACGGGGGCCCCATGCCGACGTACCACGAGATCATGACGACCGACCTGTCCGCGCTCACCACGGCCGCCGACCGCTGGGACGGCATGGCGGCGGAGTTCCACAAGCAGGAGAAGGCCTACAAGCGGGATGTGCACGGCATCACGATGGGCGACTCCTGGGTGGGCCTGAGCGCGTACGCGGCCAACAGGCGTTTCGACACCACACTCAAGGAGTTCCAGAACGCCCAGGCCGAGGCCGAGGCGATCGCCTCGCTGCTCCGGGACGCGCACACGCAGTTCGTCGATCTGCGCGGCAAGCTCGAGTCGGCCCGCCAGGACGCCGTCGACGCCGGCATGAAGGTGTCGGACCAGGGCGTGGTCACGTTCGACACGGAGAAACTGAGCCCGGGCGCATACACCGCCTACGTCCACGACCCCGACTACCAGGACAGCGTCCGCAAGGCCGTCGCCTCCTGGCAGCAGCGCATCGACCAGCTCGTGAAGGACGTGGGGGAGGCCGACAAGGGCGTCAAGATCGCCTTCGCGGCGGTCGTGATCGACTCCGACGTCAACGACGGCACGCTCAACGGCTTCAACGGCAAGGCCTACGGCGACATCGAGCGGTACGAGGCCGAGGCGGCGGCGGCCAAGGAGGGCCTGAAGATCTCCGGATGGGTCTCGGAGCGCAAGTTCACGGTGACCGGACCGGGCATCGGCTACACCGTCATCGGGCCCAAGTACGGCAAGGAGGGCACGTTCAAGGCGTACGCGGACCTCTTCCACATGACCGCGGAACGCACCCTGACCAACGGGCAGTGGAAGCTCTCCGGGATCGCCGACGTCTACGGGGGAGCCAGGGCCACCGCGAACTACGGCGTCACGGACAAGGGTCTGGTCGCCAAGGCCGAGGCGTCCGTGGGACTACGGGCCTTGGTCGAAGGCCGGGCCGAATACGGGCCGTACGCCGGTGTCTACGGGCGGGGCGAGGGATTCGCCGGTGCCGAGGCCGGAGCCGGCCTCAAGGTGACCAGGGAGGAGGTCACCGTGGGTGGCAAGGCGTTCGCCGGGGCGAAGGGCGGTGTCGCCGGCGGTGTTGAGGTCGCCGGGATCGGCATCGGCGGGACGGCCGAGGTGTGGAAGGGGCCGGGTGCGGAGGCCTGGGCGGGCTGGAAGAAGGACGAGGAGACCGGGGTGTGGAAGATCGGCGCGGACGCGGGCCTCTCCCCCGCCGTCGGCGGCGGTCTCGGACTGGAGATCACCGTCGACCCCGAGAAGGTGTCCAAGAGCGTCGACGCCGCGGCCGACGCGGTGGGCGAGGGGATCGACGCGGTCGGTGACGCCGCGGGGTCGGTCAAGGACACCGTCACCGGCTGGTTCTGATGTACTCGCCCACGTCCCCCACGGAAGGAGGGCATCACATGCCCGCGACACTGCCCGTGCCGATCGAGTTCCGCCTGCCCGACGGCTGGCTCCCGGCCCGCCCGGAGGCGCTCGAAGCCCCGGGAGTGGCCTTCGCCGCGGTCCATCCGCAGCCGGACGCCGGGTTCAGCGCCAACATCACCATCGACGGCGAGGTGCCGCCGGACACGGCGACGCTGGCGGACCTCGCGGACGCGTCGGTGGAGCAGCTGCGCCAGGTCGCCGAGTCGGTGGAGGTGGCCGGCCGCCGAGAGGTCGGCTCCGCGGACGCCCCCGCGCTGACGCAGCGGCTGGTCTTCTCGGCCGTCACCGGCGACACGCGACGCGACCTCGTCCAGTCGCAGGTGTACCTGTCCCTGTCGGACGTGGCGGATCCGCACAAGCGGGCGGTGATCCGGCTGGCTCTGACCGCCACGGCGGCCCAGCACGACACCGTCCTCGGGGACTTCCAGGACTTCCTGCGCACCGTGCGACCGGACACCGGAACGGAGGGTCGGTGATGGGCTTGTGGAGCAGGTACCGGGACAAGCGCACCGGTACCCGGTACCCCGAGAGCGGGGTCGCACCGCTGCCGGCCATGGAGCTGCGCACCGCGCTGCTCGCGCTCAACGGGACCGGCGTGCCGTTCCGGGTGCGCAACGCCCTCCCCGAGGAGAAGGCCGACCTGGTGGCGGAGTGGCAGGTCCCGCAGCTGAGGACGACCCTCAAGACCCGGATGCGCTTCGTCCCGGAGAAGGGCGAGGTGCTGACCCTCGACGAGCGGTGGGACAAGTCACCCGAGACCGGCGGCAGGCGGTACGGCCGCGGGCCCACCACCACGGTCTCCCGCCAGTGGGCCTACGAGCGGGGGCCCGACGGCCGCCGGCGCAGGGTCGAGACGTTCCGCTTCGACTCACGGGACATGCGCAACCCCCTGCTGAAAGTGGTCCTCAGCTCGGGGTGGACGTGGCGCGGGGTTCTACGCAAGTGGTGACCGGCAGGCCCCTGAGGGCCTGCCTCGCCCTGCCTCAGCGGTAACGGATCACGTGCAGCCGGTGCACGCCCGTCGGATCCGGTGCCGCGGGGGAGCCGGTCGCACCGTCGACCAGCATCACGCCGCCCGCGATCTTGCGAGCGGTCACCAACCAGCCGACGGCTTCTCGCGACCGGCCGTCGGTGCGGCGCACCCAGACCAGCACCCGTGCTTCCTCGGGCAGGACGGACAGGGCTTCGAGCGCGCCGTTCCAGTCCTCGTGCTCGGAGACGGAGAGGACCGAGCCCAGCTCCGAGAGCGTCGGTTCGAACCAGGAGGCACGGCCCGGCTGGGGCGGAACGGGAAGGCCCGCCGATCCGGGGTTCTCGCCCGCGTCCCAGCGGGCCAGCCAGCCCCAGGGGTCCGAGTTGGGCAGGCCGAACGGCGCGGTGTCGTCCTTGGGGACGACGACAGTGGCGTCGAGGAGGGCGTCCTGCCAGTGGCCGTCGCGCAGGAAACGGACGGTGTTGCAGGAGAAGACCCAGCCGCGCGCGGTCTCGTCCTGGGGCGTCGGCGCGTCCAGGACGACCTGGCCCTGGTAGGCGTCGTCGAGCCACAGGCGGGCCTTGGCGGCCGCGGACTCGAAATCGTGCGCCTCCCGCTCCCACGGTTGCCGCGGCGGCACGTGTGCCTCGGGCGAGGACCGCAGGAGGATCAACTCGCGCACCAGGTCCGTATCGAGCCTGGCGAGGGACGACGTCACGCCGTCCAGAAAGACCACCTGACCCTTGTGGTTGTGCGCGTACAGCAGGTTCCCGGTCGCCTCAGCCCCACCCAGCTCGCGGCGCACCCAGACCACGCCCCGGGTGTCCGGACCCGGCTCGGCCATGGCCCTGATCACCGAGTCCCAGTCGCTCACGGCAACGTGCTGGAAGGACGGGAAATAGCGCCGCGTCAGTCTGGCCCACCAGCCGGGTGCCTCGTCGGACGGCTGCCAGGGCAACGGAACGGACGGGGCCTGGTCCATCGCGGAATGCACGGCCACCAGGCAACCGCGTGCATTGATCCTTCGGGCCTGGTTGGCGACCCTGTCGGCCGCCTTCTGCGGGTCGGCCGGCTCCAGGTCCGCGAGGGGATCGCTGGCCGACGGGTGGAAGGGGGAACTCCCGTCCTTCGGTACGACGACCGACGCCGCGAGCATGGGCGTGGCCGGGTAGCCCGGTTGGGTCAGGGTCCGACACGACAACATCCAGGCGGTGGAGGTCTCTTTGACCGGGTCCGGGACGGAGAGTTCGACCAGACCCCGGTACGTGTCGTTCAGCCACGCTGCCGCTTGGTTGTCAGGACTCATCACGGCTGCCTACTCCTTGGGGGGCCAGTCGCCGGAAGCGCGTCGGTGCATGTAGTCGTCCACGGGAAAGACACTCGGGGGGAAGTGGGCCTTCCCCCCGTCATGCGGGACGATGACCACGCTGGTGATCGGTGACAGAAGCCAGTCCCCGGTCTCGATGTGCTCTTTCCAGTCGAAGGCGATCGCCCAGCCGTAGGCATATTCGATGCACTTCTCCGGAACCATGACCAAGGAATCCGTCTTCTCGGGATACACCTTCCTGAGGAGCGCGGCGGCGGATTCCAGCGCCTCGTCTTTGCTCAGCATTTACTTGACCATCTTCTCGTACGGAACGTGTTGGATCTCCACCACGTTCTTCTCCAACTGAGCCAGCTTTCCGCTCTGCCCATCGAGGAAGACCACTCCGTGTTCCGTGTTCACCGCGTTGAAGAAGTGGCCCGAGTTTCCTCGGCCGATGAAGACGGCACTCTTCGCGCCCTCGCCCCGATTCTGTAGATCGCGAATGAGGTCATCGTAGCTGTCGACCTTCTGCCAGGGTCGCGTATCGTCCACGAGCTTGAACGGCTCCAGCGGAAGGTGACCCGGGCCTGGCCTGGGCGCGGCGCTGACCTCGATGCCCTCCATCCGGCGAGCGGTCGAGATCGTGGTGTAGGCGCAGTTCTGCGTGTACCCGTCCTCCCAGCGGTTGTTGATGTCCTTCAACCACGGGAACTGGTCGTCGACGAAGTCCTGCGCCGCCTTCGGGTTCACGGAGTCGGCGTGAATGGCCCTCTCCGACACGTGATCCGTACTGCGTGCGAGGTCGCTCCAGTCCTTCGGCGCATCCCCCGCCTTCGCGGCTTTCTGCGCGTCGGCGAGTTCGTCACCGTATTTGGCGCCGTTCGCCGCGGCGCTCTCCATTCCCTCCTTGAGGCCGGTGCGCAGGGCGGTGCGTCCCAGTCCGGCTCCCTTCGTGCCCAGCAGTTCCGGCAGGAGGCGGCCGACGAACTCGGAGGGGTCCTTCTTGAAGCCGTCGACGACGGCCTGGACGACGCGTTCGGGGTGGGCGGCGGTGGAGACGAGGCCGGCGAGCGTCATGTTGACGTTCTGCACGTACTCGGCCGGGTGTGTGAGGTTGTACGGGTCCAGGGGGTTCAGGCCGCGGACGAAGTTGAGCAGGCCCGCCGTCCCCTTGAGGGCGCCGCCGACGACATGGGTGAGTTCGGTGTAGTAGGCCTGGGCGCCGTCGATCAGGTTGTTGCCGAGCCGGTCGAGCGGCGGTGGTTCGGCGGGGGCGTGGGCGAGGGCGGCCTTGACCTTGGTCTGTGCCTCGGACGCGGCGGAGTTGCGCTGCTTCCTGGCCTGGGCGAGCTTGTCGCGCGCCGCCCTCATGTCGGCGACACCGGGGTCGTGGAACGGCGCGGGCTGGGGTCCGGGGTCTTGGTCCGCCCTGATCTTGGCGTTGTAGGCGTCGACCTTCTTGTTGTACGCCTCCACGGCCTCCACGGAGGCCTTCTTGCCCTGCTTGTAGAGGGTGATCGCCTCCTGGGCCTGGGTCTGTGCCCACTTGACGGTCTCGGCGTAGGCATCCAGCGCTCCCGCCGCCAGCTCACAGGCGTCGGCCGCGTGCAGCCACTTCGTGGGGTGCACGCCGAACTTCTCCCGGAAGGCGTTGCCGCTCTCGCCCTTCCAGTTGGAGGAGTCGACCTTCTTCATCCCCGTGCCGACCTTGTCGAAGGCGGCATGGAAGTCCTTGAGGTGCTTGGCGCTCTCCCGGATCCTGCCGGGGTTGCCGTGGATGAGCTCGTTGGCCTCCTCGGTCTGGCCGAGCTGCTGCTCGCCGGGCATGGCGCCGAGGTCGGCGGCGAGCTCGTCACCGAAGTCCTCCACCGCGTCGGCCGCGTCGTGCAGTCCGACGTAGTCGAGTCCGTCGCCGACCTTGTCGGTGGCGTAGTCGACGCCCTCGCCGAGCTTCTTCTTGCCCTCGTCGATGAGGTTCTCGCCGATTTCCAGGCCGGTGTTGAGGCCGCCCTTGATGTCGTCGACGATGCCCACTACCGCTCACCCCCGGCCTGCTGCTGGGCGGCGGCCTCCGCGCGCGCCTCGGGCGAGGGCCCGAACGTGTTGTCGAGCATCTGGTTGTACTCGGCGTCGGACACCCCGAAGGTCTCGTGCAAATTCTCGGGGTTGAGGCCGAGGGGCCCGACGGTGTGGGAGGTCATCACGTCGCGGCCGGCGTCCTTCCAGCCCTGCCTGATGTTCTCGCCCGCCCGGTCCCAGGACTCCTGGCTGTAGTCGACGTTGCCGCCCCACACACCGGACTTGGCGATGTCACCCCAGCCCCTCTGCGTGACCTCGTCCTCGGTGGCGTACGGATTGCCGATGGCGGCATTGGCCACGACCTTGAACGAGCCCTCGACGTACTGCTCGGTCTCGTAGAGGGTGCCGGCCGCCAGGCCCGTCTTGATCGCGAACCCGTTGCCCTCGTTGATGAGAGCGCGCACCCCCCACTCCCAGCGCTCGCAGAACGACCCGAACGTCTCGGTCAGTCCCTCGTGACCCAGGTCCAGCCCGTTCAGGGCGATGTCACCGAAGCCGCGCCCGGCCCCGGCCATGCCGACCATGCCCAGTTCCTTCAGCTCGCCCAGCGCGTCGGTCAGCCCCTTGGCGACCAGATCCATGCCCTCGGTCTTCAGGTCCGGAGCTCCACCGCCCATCAACAGCGGCACCAGATCGCTGGCCACCGGCACTCCTCCGCCGGTCACCGCCTCCCCGTCCACGCTCATATGGCACCCCCCTCTTCACGGTCGACAGCGACCTCGTCCGGTACGACGCCCCGCACCGGCGGGAACACCACGCCGTCCGGGCCGTCCGCGCAGTCCAGCGCCACCCCGCAGGGCACGCCCGCCGCGGGCACCGCCACATCCAGCAGGCGTGCGCCGAGGATCGTCTGGTAGGCCCACTCGCGGTGGTACTCGCCCCGCGCCTCGGCATAACGGGCCAGAGCCTGCCCGTGGGAGAAGGCCAGGATGAACCGGACGCCGTTCCAGTCGGCGGTGAGCAGACCCCGCTCACCGTCCGGGCCGGGTCCCTCGCCCAGCGGCACCAGCACCGGCGTACGCCGGAACTCCTCCAGGAGCTCGGTGAACCGCTGCCGGCGGGCCTCGGCCTCCGGGTCCTCGTGCGGCGGCTCGGGCGCCGGCTCCGCAACGGGCTCCGGCGGCGGCACCTGCTCGCCGGCCGGCTCCCGGGCAGGGACCGTCAGCTCCGCGTACTCCGCGAGTCGTGACCTGGGAACGCTGTTCTCCGGCGGCTCGCTAGATCCGCCCCCGTGTTCAGACATGCCGATGATTATGACGGCCGCGCACCAGGAGTCCCGCTACTCACCCAGGGCACGCACCGTGCACGCACAGCGTCCCCACGCCGCGTGCAGACGCCCGTCACATCCGGGTGGGTGCGGCCTGTGCCGGGCGCCTTTTCCCCCGCGTTTGACCTACGTCACGTCCGGGGTATTCTCTCCGGCTCGATTGGCGGACTCCCTGCCCCATATGGCAGACTGTCCGAGTTGCTCGGTCGAGTGTTGATGCTGCGCGCCTCCCGCCGGGAGGACTGGAAGCGAGTCCCACAGTACTCGTCGCCCTAACTGCCTCTTGGCAGCGCTGGGGCGGACGTACGGGAATCTTCCGGGAAGCGTGGGCGCGGCACCGGCCAGGCACCCGGTGGGCCTTCCGCCCCCGGTCTGCGGTTCCGGTAGGGCCGTGCGCATTCCCCGCAGGGATGTTCGAACAAGGGACATCCGTGTCAGCGGGAGAGCGACACGCCCGACCGCGTGGGTCGGAGGGGCGGGTAAGGGACCACCAGGTCCAGAGCGTTAGAAGAGACAGGACTACTGAGTAGCCATGGCGGGACAGAAGATCCGCATCCGGCTCAAGGCCTACGACCACGAGGTCATCGACTCCTCGGCGAAGAAGATCGTCGAGACGGTGACGCGCACTGGTGCGTCGGTCGCGGGCCCGGTGCCGCTGCCCACTGAGAAGAACGTGTACTGCGTCATCAAGTCGCCGCACAAGTACAAGGACTCGCGCGAGCACTTCGAGATGCGCACGCACAAGCGCCTGATCGACATCCTCGACCCGACCCCCAAGACCGTTGACTCTCTGATGCGACTCGACCTCCCGGCCGGTGTCGACATCGAGATCAAGCTCTGAGGCCGGTGATCTGAACAGATGGCTAAGCAGATCAAGGGCATCCTGGGCGAGAAGCTCGGCATGACTCAGGTCTGGGACGAGAACAACCGTGTCGTCCCGGTCACCGTCGTCAAGGCCGGCCCCAACGTCGTCACCCAGGTCCGTACGAACGACACCGACGGCTACGAGTCGGTCCAGATCGCCTTCGGCGAGATCGACCCGCGCAAGGTGAACAAGCCCCTCAAGGGCCACTTCGCCAAGGCCGACGTCACCCCCCGTCGCCACCTCGTCGAGATCCGCACCGCGGACGCCTCCGAGTACACGCTGGGCCAGGAGATCACCGCTGAGGTGTTCGAGGCCGGCGTGAAGGTCGACGTGACCGGCAAGAGCAAGGGCAAGGGCTTCGCCGGTGTCATGAAGCGCCACAACTTCCGTGGCCTCGGCGCCGGGCACGGCACCCAGCGCAAGCACCGCTCGCCCGGTTCCATCGGTGGCTGCGCCACCCCGGGCCGCGTGTTCAAGGGCCTCCGCATGGCGGGTCGCATGGGCAACGAGCGGGTCACCACCCAGAACCTGACCGTCCACGCCGTTGACGCGGAGAAGGGTCTGCTGCTCATCAAGGGCGCGGTTCCCGGTCCGAACGGCGGCCTCGTCCTGGTCCGCACCGCGGCCAAGGGGGCCTGAGGTAACCGATGAGCACTGTTGACATCCTTTCGCCTGCCGGCGAGAAGACCGGTAGCGTCGAGCTCCCCGCGGAGATCTTCGGCGTGGAGAAGGTCAGCATCCCGCTGATCCACCAGGTCGTCGTCGCGCAGAACGCCGCGGCCCGCCAGGGCACGCACAAGACCAAGACCCGCGGTGAAGTCCGCGGTGGCGGCAAGAAGCCGTACCGCCAGAAGGGCACCGGCCGCGCCCGTCAGGGTTCGACCCGCGCGCCGCAGTTCGCCGGTGGTGGCGTCGTGCACGGTCCCGTGCCGCGCGACTACTCGCAGCGGACCCCGAAGAAGATGAAGGCTGCCGCGCTGCGTCACGCCCTCACCGACCGGGCCCGCCACAACCGCATCCACGTCGTCACCGGCGTGGTCGAGGGCGAGACCCCCTCCACGAAGGCCGCCAAGTCGCTGTTCGGCAAGATCTCGGAGCGCAAGAACCTGCTCCTGGTCGTCGACCGCGCCGACGAGGCCGCGTGGCTGTCCGCCCGCAACCTGCCCCAGGTGCACATCCTGGAGCCGGGCCAGCTGAACACGTACGACGTGATCGTCTCGGACGACGTGGTCTTCACCCAGGCCGCTCTCGAGTCCTTCGTCGCCGGCCCGAAGGCCAACGACACCGAAGGGAGTGACGCCTGATGGCTACGCGTCACCCGAGCATCGCCTCCAAGGCTGCGAAGGCCGCCAAGGCCGCGCGCGTCGCCAAGGCGCGCCGCCACGAGGCCGAGGGCAAGAACACCGTCGTCACCGCGCCCAGCAAGGCGTACACGGACCCCCGTGACGTGCTGCTGAAGCCGGTCGTGTCGGAGAAGAGCTACGCGCTCCTCGACGAGAACAAGTACACGTTCATCGTCGACCCGAACGCCAACAAGACCCAGATCAAGCAGGCCGTCCAGGCGGTCTTCTCGGTCAAGGTCACCGGGGTCAACACGATCAACCGCCAGGGCAAGCGCAAGCGCACCAAGACCGGTTTCGGTCAGCGTGCCGCCACCAAGCGCGCGATCGTGACCCTTGCCGAGGGCGACCGTATCGACATCTTCGGCGGTCCGACCGCGTAAGCGGGTCGGATCGTCCGATATCGGACGAGGACTGAGAAATGGGAATCCGCAAGTACAAGCCGACTACGCCGGGCCGTCGTGGCTCCAGCGTCGCCGACTTCGTCGAGGTCACGCGGTCCACGCCGGAGAAGTCGCTGGTCCGTCCCCTGCACAGCAAGGGCGGCCGTAACAATTCCGGTCGGGTGACCGTGCGCCACCAGGGTGGTGGCCACAAGCGCGCCTACCGCGTGATCGACTTCCGTCGTCACGACAAGGACGGCGTGCCGGCGAAGGTCGCGCACATCGAGTACGACCCCAACCGCACCGCGCGCATCGCGCTGCTGCACTACGCCGACGGCGAGAAGCGCTACATCATCGCGCCGCGCGGCCTGTCGCAGGGCGACCGCGTCGAGAACGGTCCCGGGGCCGACATCAAGCCGGGCAACAACCTGGCCCTCCGCAACATCCCGGTCGGTACCACGATCCACGCGATCGAGCTCCGCCCGGGTGGCGGTGCCAAGTTCGCCCGCTCCGCCGGTGCCTCCGTGCAGCTGCTCGCGAAGGAGGGCCAGATGGCCCACCTCCGCATGCCCTCCGGTGAGATCCGCCTGGTCGACGTGCGCTGCCGCGCCACCGTCGGCGAGGTCGGCAACGCCGAGCAGAGCAACATCAACTGGGGTAAGGCCGGCCGCAAGCGCTGGCTGGGCGTCCGCCCGACCGTCCGTGGTGTGGCGATGAACCCGGTTGACCACCCGCACGGTGGTGGTGAGGGCAAGACCTCCGGTGGTCGCCACCCGGTCTCCCCGTGGGGTCAGAAGGAAGGTCGTACTCGTTCGCCGAAGAAGGCTTCGAACAAGTACATCGTCCGCCGCCGCAAGACGAACAAGAAGCGCTAGGAGCGGGTTTAGATGCCGCGCAGTCTCAAGAAGGGGCCCTTCGTCGACGACCACCTGATCAAGAAGGTGGACGCCCAGAACGAAGCCGGCACCAAGAACGTCATCAAGACCTGGTCCCGTCGCTCGATGATCATCCCGGCCATGCTCGGCCACACGATCGCGGTGCACAACGGCAAGACCCACATTCCGGTGTTCGTCACCGAGTCGATGGTCGGCCACAAGCTCGGCGAGTTCTCGCCGACGCGCACCTTCCGGGGTCACGTCAAGGACGACCGGAAGTCGAAGCGCCGCTAACGCGGGGTGGAATGACCATGACAGACACTGGAAGGACAACCATGGAAGCCAGGGCCCAGGCGCGGTACATCCGCGTTACGCCCATGAAGGCCCGCCGCGTGGTGGACCTCATCCGTGGCATGGATGCCACGGAGGCTCAGGCGGTCCTGCGTTTCGCCCCGCAGGCCGCGAGCGTGCCGGTCGGCAAGGTGCTGGACAGCGCCATCGCCAACGCCGCGCACAACTACGACCACACCGATGTCGACAGCCTCTTCGTCTCCGAGGCCTACGTCGACGAGGGCCCGACCCTGAAGCGGTTCCGGCCGCGTGCCCAGGGCCGCGCCTACCGGATCCGCAAGCGGACCAGCCACATCACCGTGGTCGTCAGCAGCAAGGAAGGAACCCGGTAATGGGCCAGAAGGTTAACCCGCATGGGTTCCGGCTCGGCATCACCACGGACTTCAAGTCCCGCTGGTACGCCGACAAGCTGTACAAGGACTACGTCAAGGAAGACGTCGCCATCCGTCGGATGATGACGTCCGGCATGGAGCGCGCCGGCATCTCGAAGGTGGAGATCGAGCGCACCCGTGACCGCGTCCGCGTGGACATCCACACCGCGCGTCCGGGCATCGTCATCGGCCGCCGTGGCGCCGAGGCCGACCGCATCCGCGGTGACCTCGAGAAGCTCACGGGCAAGCAGGTCCAGCTGAACATCCTCGAGGTCAAGAACCCCGAGACCGACGCTCAGCTGGTTGCCCAGGCCGTCGCCGAGCAGCTCTCCTCCCGCGTCTCCTTCCGTCGGGCCATGCGCAAGAGCATGCAGTCCGCTATGAAGGCCGGCGCCAAGGGCATCAAGATCCAGTGCGGTGGCCGCCTCGGCGGCGCCGAGATGTCCCGCTCGGAGTTCTACCGCGAGGGCCGCGTGCCCCTGCACACGCTCCGCGCGAACGTGGACTACGGCTTCTTCGAGGCCAAGACGACCTTCGGCCGCATCGGTGTGAAGGTCTGGATCTACAAGGGCGACGTCAAGAACATCGCCGAGGTCCGCGCCGAGAACGCTGCCGCCCGTGCGGGTAACCGCCCGGCCCGCGGTGGCGCCGACCGCCCGGCCCGTGGTGGCCGTGGTGGCGAGCGGCGCGGTCGTAAGCCGCAGCAGCAGGCTCCCGCCGCCGAGGCCCCCCAGGCCGAGGCCGGTGCCGCCGCTCCGGCTGAGAGCACCGGAACGGAGGCCTGACCGACATGCTGATCCCCCGTAGGGTCAAGCACCGCAAGCAGCACCACCCGAAGCGCAACGGTATGTCCAAGGGTGGAACGCAGGTTGCGTTCGGCGAGTACGGCATCCAGGCGCTGACCCCGGCCTACGTGACGAACCGCCAGATCGAGGCGGCTCGTATCGCGATGACCCGTCACATCAAGCGTGGCGGCAAGGTCTGGATCAACATCTACCCGGACCGTCCCCTCACCAAGAAGCCGGCCGAGACCCGCATGGGTTCCGGTAAGGGTTCTCCGGAGTGGTGGATCGCGAACGTCAAGCCCGGACGTGTGATGTTCGAGCTGTCGTACCCCAACGAGAAGATCGCCCGTGAGGCGCTGACCCGTGCGGCCCACAAGCTGCCGATGAAGTGCCGGATCGTCAAGCGCGAGGCAGGTGAAGCGTGATGTCGGCCGGTACCAAGGCGTCCGAGCTGCGCGAGCTGGGCAACGAGGAGCTTCTGGCGAAGCTCCGCGAGGCCAAGGAAGAGCTGTTCAACCTCCGCTTCCAGGCGGCGACCGGTCAGCTCGAGAACCACGGTCGGCTGAAGGCCGTCCGTAAGGACATCGCGCGGATCTACACCCTGATGCGTGAGCGCGAGCTGGGCATCGAGACGGTGGAGAGCGCCTGATGAGCGAGAGCAACGTGACTGAGAACACCGAGGCACGCGGATTCCGTAAGACCCGTGAGGGTCTGGTCGTCAGCGACAAGATGGACAAGACCGTCGTCGTCGCCGTCGAGGACCGCGTCAAGCACGCGCTGTACGGCAAGGTCATCCGCCGTACGAACAAGCTCAAGGCCCACGACGAGCAGAACGCCGCCGGCGTCGGCGACCGCGTCCTCCTGATGGAGACCCGGCCGCTGTCCGCGACGAAGCGCTGGCGCGTCGTCGAGATCCTCGAGAAGGCCAAGTAATTCCTGCGGGGCATTCCTCGCAGGACAGTTCCGCCAGGCTCCGGGAGCCGCTTCGCTGAGCGGCTCCCGGGGAACCGGCAGACAAACAGGAGATAGACGTGATCCAGCAGGAGTCGCGACTGCGTGTCGCCGACAACACTGGTGCGAAGGAAATCCTTTGCATCCGTGTGCTCGGTGGCTCCGGTCGCCGCTACGCGGGCATCGGTGACGTCATCGTCGCCACCGTCAAGGACGCGATCCCCGGTGGCAACGTGAAGAAGGGTGACGTCGTCAAGGCGGTCATCGTTCGCACCGTCAAGGAGCGCCGCCGTCCGGACGGCTCGTACATCCGCTTCGACGAGAACGCCGCCGTCATTCTGAAGAACGACGGCGACCCTCGCGGCACCCGCATCTTCGGCCCGGTCGGCCGTGAGCTGCGCGAGAAGAAGTTCATGAAGATCATCTCGCTCGCGCCGGAGGTGCTGTAAGCATGAAGATCAAGAAGGGCGACCTGGTCCAGGTCATCACCGGTAAGGACAAGGGCAAGCAGGGCAAGGTCATCGCGGCCTTCCCCCGCGAGGACCGCGTCCTGGTCGAGGGTGTCAACCGGGTCAAGAAGCACACGAAGGCCGGCCCGACCGCTCGCGGTTCCCAGGCCGGCGGCATCGTCACGACCGAGGCGCCGATCCACGTCTCCAACGTCCAGCTGGTCGTTGAGAAGGACGGCAACAAGGTCGTCACGCGTGTCGGTTACCGCTTCGACGACGAGGGCAACAAGATCCGCGTTGCCAAGCGGACGGGTGAGGACATCTGATGGCTACCACCACCACTCCGCGTCTGAAGACGAAGTACCGCGAGGAGATCGCGGGCAAGCTGCGTGACGAGTTCAAGTACGAGAACGTCATGCAGATCCCCGGCCTCGTCAAGATCGTGGTCAACATGGGTGTGGGCGACGCCGCCCGCGACTCCAAGCTGATCGAGGGCGCCATCCGCGACCTCACCACGATCACCGGTCAGAAGCCGGCCGTCACCAAGGCCCGCAAGTCCATCGCGCAGTTCAAGCTGCGTGAGGGTCAGCCGATCGGTGCCCACGTCACGCTCCGTGGCGACCGCATGTGGGAGTTCCTGGACCGCACCCTGTCGCTCGCGCTGCCGCGCATCCGCGACTTCCGCGGCCTGTCCCCCAAGCAGTTCGACGGCCGTGGCAACTACACCTTCGGTCTCACGGAGCAGGTCATGTTCCACGAGATCGACCAGGACAAGATCGACCGCGTCCGGGGTATGGACATCACCGTGGTCACCACGGCGACCAACGACGCTGAGGGCCGCGCGCTCCTTCGTCACCTCGGCTTCCCGTTCAAGGAGGCGTGAGCGAGATGGCGAAGAAGGCTCTGATCGCTAAGGCTGCTCGCAAGCCGAAGTTCGGTGTGCGCGCGTACACCCGCTGCCAGCGCTGCGGTCGTCCGCACTCCGTGTACCGCAAGTTCGGCCTGTGCCGCGTGTGCCTTCGTGAGATGGCTCACCGTGGCGAGCTGCCGGGCGTGACCAAGAGCTCCTGGTAATCCCTGCATTCAGGGATTACCCGGGCTCTCGGTAAGCAACTGGGTCGGCAGGGGCCCACCTCCGCATGCCGTAGGCTTGCGGGGTTGGGCGTCTGCCGCCCGTACGACTTACTACGCCGTAGGTCCACCGCGCCGCACCCGTCCCGTCTCGGATCGGGGAGAGGGATGGCGCACCAGGAAACCCCGGCGAGAGAGGCCACAGGCCAATTCATGACCATGACTGATCCGATCGCAGACATGCTGACGCGTCTGCGGAACGCGAACTCGGCGTACCACGACTCGGTGTCGATGCCGCACTCCAAGATCAAGTCTCACATCGCGGAGATCCTCCAGCAGGAGGGCTTCATCACGGGCTGGAAGGTCGAGGACGCCGAGGTCGGCAAGAACCTCGTCCTGGAGCTGAAGTTCGGCCCCAACCGTGAGCGCTCCATCGCGGGCATCAAGCGGATCTCCAAGCCCGGTCTCCGGGTGTACGCGAAGTCCACCAACCTGCCGAAGGTGCTCGGCGGCCTCGGCGTGGCGATCATCTCCACGTCACACGGGCTCCTCACCGACAAGCAGGCCGGCAAGAAGGGCGTGGGTGGGGAAGTCCTCGCCTACGTCTGGTAGCGGAAGGGAACGGAGGAAACAGCTATGTCGCGCATCGGCAAGCTCCCCATCGCGGTTCCCGCCGGCGTGGACGTCACCATCGACGGCCGTACGGTTTCGGTCAAGGGCCCCAAGGGCTCGCTGACCCACACCGTCGTGGCGCCGATCGAGATCGCCAAGGGCGAGGACGGCACCCTGCAGGTGACCCGCCCCAACGACGAGCGTCAGAGCAAGGCCCTGCACGGCCTGTCCCGCACGCTGGTGGCGAACATGATCACCGGCGTGACCCAGGGTTACGTGAAGAAGCTCGAGATCAGTGGTGTCGGTTACCGCGTGACCGCCAAGGGCTCGAACCTCGAGTTCGCGCTCGGTTACAGCCACCCGATCGTCGTCGAGGCCCCCGAGGGCATCTCCTTCAAGGTGGAGACCCCGACCCGATTCTCGGTCGAGGGCATCGACAAGCAGAAGGTCGGCGAGGTTGCGGCCAACATCCGCAAGCTGCGCAAGCCCGACCCGTACAAGGCCAAGGGCGTCAAGTACGAGGGCGAAGTCATCCGCCGCAAGGTCGGAAAGGCGGGTAAGTAAGCCATGGCATACGGGCAGAAGATCCTGAAGGGCGACGCCTACAAGCGCGCCGCGATCAAGCGCCGTCACATCCGGATCCGCAAGCGGATCAACGGTACGGCGGAGCGTCCCCGTCTGGTCGTGACCCGCTCCAACCGCCACATCGTGGCGCAGGTGATCGACGACCTGAAGGGCCACACCCTGGCGTCGGCGTCCACCCTGGACGTTTCGATCCGCGGTGGCGAGGGCGACAAGTCCGCGCAGGCCAAGCAGGTCGGCGCCCTGGTCGCCGAGCGTGCCAAGGCCGCCGGTGTCGAGGCCGTCGTGTTCGACCGTGGTGGTAACCAGTACGCCGGGCGCATCGCCGCCCTGGCGGACGCCGCCCGCGAGGCCGGACTCAAGTTCTGAGTCCTGGTTCCGTAGCTAGCGGAGACAGAGAGAGGTAATTCCAATGGCTGGACCCCAGCGCCGCGGTGGCGGTGCCGGTGGCGGCGAGCGGCGGGACCGGAAGGGCCGTGACGGCGGCGCAGCTGCCGCCGAGAAGACCGCGTACGTTGAGCGCGTCGTCGCGATCAACCGCGTCGCCAAGGTTGTGAAGGGTGGTCGTCGCTTCAGCTTCACCGCGCTGGTCGTGGTGGGCGACGGTGACGGCACCGTGGGTGTCGGTTACGGCAAGGCGAAGGAGGTGCCGGCCGCCATCGCCAAGGGCGTTGAGGAGGCCAAGAAGCACTTCTTCAAGGTCCCCCGTATCCAGGGCACCATCCCGCACCCCATCCAGGGTGAGAAGGCTGCCGGCGTCGTTCTGCTCAAGCCGGCTTCGCCGGGTACCGGTGTGATCGCCGGTGGTCCGGTGCGTGCCGTGCTGGAGTGCGCCGGTATCCACGACGTGCTGTCGAAGTCGCTCGGCTCCGACAACGCGATCAACATCGTGCACGCGACCGTGGAGGCCCTGAAGGGCCTGCAGCGTCCCGAGGAGATCGCGGCCCGCCGTGGTCTGCCGCTCGAGGACGTCGCCCCCGCGGCTCTCCTTCGTGCGCGTGCCGGGGTGGGTGCGTAATCATGGCGCAGCTCAAGATCACGCAGACGAAGTCCTACATCGGCAGCAAGCAGAACCACCGCGACACCCTTCGTTCCCTGGGCCTCAAGCGCCTGGGTGACGTGGTCGTCAAGGAGGACCGCCCCGAGTTCCGCGGCATGGTGCACACCGTCCGCCACCTCGTGACGGTCGAGGAGGTCGACTGATCATGGCGGAGAACAACCCGCTCAAGATCCACAACCTCCGTCCCGCCCCCGGCGCCAAGACCGCCAAGACCCGTGTCGGTCGTGGTGAGGCGTCGAAGGGTAAGACGGCCGGTCGTGGTACCAAGGGCACGAAGGCCCGCTACCAGGTTCCGGAGCGCTTCGAGGGCGGCCAGATGCCGCTGCACATGCGCCTCCCGAAGCTGAAGGGCTTCAAGAACCCGTTCAAGACCGAGTACCAGGTCGTGAACCTCGACAAGCTGGCCGCGCTCTACCCCGAGGGTGGCGAGGTCACGGTCGAGTCCCTCGTGGCCAAGGGTGCCGTGCGCAAGAACAGCCTCGTCAAGGTCCTCGGCCAGGGCGAGATCTCCGTGGCGCTGCAGGTGACGGTCGACGCCGTCTCCGGCTCCGCCAAGGAGAAGATCACCGCCGCCGGCGGTACTGTCACCGAGCTCGTCTGAACACCACAGGCGCCTCGATGACGTGAGCGATCCCGACCGGGGATACCCCTATAAATGGGGTATCCCCGGTTGGTCGTTCCTAGGGCGGTGGTGTCGCCGGTAAGGTGACCTGCACTGCCCACTTTCACAAGGTGCTTCACATCGGGCACCTTGAGCGGCAGTGGACCGTTACACATGTCGTTGTTCTTATTCCTCAAGACCGTCACCCTTGACGCAGACGCGCGGGGGTCGCAGGAGGCACCGTGCTCACCGCGTTCGCCCGGGCGTTCAAGACGCCCGACCTGCGCAAGAAGCTGCTCTTCACGCTCGGCATCATCGTGGTCTACCGGGTCGGCACCCACATCCCGATCCCGGGTGTCGACTACAAGAGCGTCCAGATCTGTGTGGACGAGGCCTCCGGCAACCAGGGCCTCTTCGGTCTGGTCAACATGTTCAGCGGCGGTGCGCTGCTGCAGATCACGGTCTTCGCGCTGGGCATCATGCCGTACATCACGGCCAGCATCATCCTTCAGCTGCTGACCGTGGTCATCCCGCGCCTGGAGGCCCTGAAGAAGGAGGGCCAGTCCGGCACGGCGAAGATCACGCAGTACACCCGTTACCTGACGGTGGCGCTCGCCATCCTTCAGGGCACCGGCCTGGTGGCCACCGCCCGCAGCGGCGCGCTCTTCTCCGGTTGCACCGTCGCGTCGAACATCGTTCCGGACCGCGCGATCTTCACGACCATCACCATGGTCATCTGCATGACCGCCGGTACGGCCGTCGTCATGTGGCTCGGTGAGCTCATCACCGACCGCGGCATCGGCAACGGCATGTCGATCCTGATGTTCATCTCGATCGCCGCCACCTTCCCCTCCGCGCTGTGGGCCATCAAGAAGCAGGGCTCCCTGGCGGACGGCTGGATCGAGTTCGGCACCGTCATTGCGGTCGGTCTGGTCATGGTCGCGCTGGTGGTCTTCGTCGAGCAGGCTCAGCGCCGTATCCCCGTGCAGTACGCCAAGCGCATGATCGGCCGCCGGTCCTACGGCGGTACCTCGACGTACATCCCGCTGAAGGTGAACCAGGCGGGTGTGATCCCCGTCATCTTCGCCTCGTCGCTGCTCTACATCCCGGCCCTGATCGTCCAGTTCTCGAACTCCCAGGCGGGATGGGCGACCTGGATCACGCAGAACCTGGCCGACACGGCGGCGCCCGCGCACATCACTCTGTACTTCTTCCTGATTGTCTTCTTCGCGTTCTTCTACGTGGCCATCTCGTTCAACCCCGAGGAAGTCGCGGACAACATGAAGAAGTATGGTGGCTTCATCCCGGGCATCCGGGCTGGCCGACCGACCGCTGAGTACCTGAGCTACGTACTCAACCGGATCACCTGGCCGGGTTCGCTGTATCTGGGCCTGATCGCTCTCGTCCCGACGATGGCGTTGGCTGGTTTCGGGGCAAACCAGAACTTCCCGTTCGGTGGCACCAGCATCCTGATCATCGTGGGTGTGGGCCTCGAGACGGTGAAGCAGATCGAGAGCCAGCTCCAGCAGCGCAATTACGAAGGGTTCCTCCGCTGATGCGTATCGTCCTCGTCGGGCCGCCGGGTGCCGGTAAGGGAACGCAGGCCACTCGGCTTGCCGAGAAGCTGCGCGTACCCCACATCTCCACGGGCGACCTGTTCCGCGCCAACATCAGCCAGCAGACGGAGCTCGGGAAACTCGCCAAGTCCTACATGGACGCCGGCAACCTCGTCCCCGACGAGGTGACCATCGCCATGGCCAAGGACCGCATGGAGCAGCCGGACGCCGAGCGCGGCTTCCTGCTGGACGGTTTCCCGCGCAACGTCTCGCAGGCCGAGGCGCTGGACGAGCTGCTCACCACCGAGCGCATCAAGCTGGACGCGGTACTGGACCTGGAGGCCCCCGAGGAGGAGGTCGTCAAGCGGATCGCCGGCCGGCGCATCTGCCGCAACGACTCCTCGCACGTCTTCCACGTGACGTACAAGAAGCCGGCGAAGGAAGGCGTCTGCGACGTCTGCGGCGGCGAGCTGTACCAGCGGGACGACGACTCCGAGGAGACGGTCCGTACGCGGCTGGAGGTCTACCACACGCAGACCGAGCCGATCATCGACTACTACAAGGCCCAGGGCCTGGTCGTGACCATCGAGGCCATGGGCCCGGTGGACGAGGTCACGACCCGTGCGCTGGCCGCGCTGAAGCGCGAGGGCGACGACCAGTAGTCGGGTACGTCTCGCGCAGCCGCGGTTCCTCTCGGGGGACCGCGGCTGCTGTGTGGGGGCGGTCGTTTCCCCCGTATCGTTGAAGCGTTCGTTTCGTCGTGTCGCCGGTCCAAGAAAGGCCGTAGTCCCCATGGTGCAGATCAAGAGCCCCGAGCAGATCGCCAAGATGCGTGCGGCGGGGCTGGTCGTCGCCGCCATCCACGCGGCGACGCGGGAAGCGGCGGTGCCAGGGGCGACGACGAAGGACCTGGACGAGGTCGCCCGCAAGGTGATCGCCGAGCACGGGGCGAAGTCGAACTTCCTCGGCTACGGCGGCTTCCCCGCGACGATCTGCACCTCCGTGAACGACGTCGTCGTCCACGGCATCCCCTCCGACGAGGTCGTCCTCAAGGACGGGGACATCATCAGCATCGACGCCGGCGCGATCGTGGACGGCTGGCACGGTGACGCCGCCTACACGGCCTTCGTGGGCTCCGGCCACTCCCCGGAGCTGATCGAGCTCTCCCGGGTCACCGAGGAGTCGATGTGGGCCGGTATCGCGGCCGTGAAGCAGGGCAACCGGCTCGTCGACGTCTCCCGCGCCATCGAGACGTACATCCGCCGCCAGCCGAAGCCCGGCGGCGGCCGCTACGGCATCATCGAGGACTACGGCGGCCACGGCATCGGCACCGAGATGCACATGGACCCCCACCTGCTGA
Organism: Streptomyces sp. NPDC014995; assembly: GCF_043080745.1. NCBI lineage: Bacteria > Bacillati > Actinomycetota > Actinomycetes > Kitasatosporales > Streptomycetaceae > Streptomyces > Streptomyces sp. NPDC014995. The sequence goes on along the minus strand of NZ_JBIBVX010000004.1, from coordinate 189,327 downwards.
ACTACGTCGACCGCCGCCGCGGCAAGGGCCCCAAGCTGGTCCCCGGCTTCTGCCTGGCCATCGAGCCCATGGTGTCCCTCGGCACCCCCAAGACCGAGGTCCTCGAGGACGACTGGACCGTCATCACCACGGACGGCACGTGGTCCTCCCACTGGGAGCACTCGGTGGCGCTGACCGAGCAGGGCCCGCTGGTCCTCACGGCACCGGACTGCGGCAGGGCGAAGCTGGCGGAGCACGGGGTCGAGGCGGCTCCGGATCCGTTGGCGTGACGGCGGCTTCGGCCACGGCCGCCGGTCGGAGGCCGGCGCAGCGCTCGAAGCCCGGGAGGCGCCCCTGGCGCCGAGCCCGCGAGAGTGGCGTCGGGGTGTGGTCGGCACCGGAGGGCGGCCGGGCGAAGCCGGCGGAGCACGGGGTCGAGGCGGCTCCGGATCCGGTGGCGTGACGTCGGCCGGCGTGAACGTGGGCCTCGGGGTGTTCTCGCCCGCCGCCCCTCCCCTCTCGCCCGCCGCCCCTCCCGTCCCCGGGGCTGCGCGGGTCTCGGTACCGGACGCCGGCCGGGCCGGGTTCGTTGCGTAATGATCTCCGCCCTGGGGCAGGCTTTCCCGATTCGTGTTTCCGGGTGCGCTGACGTAGACTGACTCGTCGGCTCTTGTGCACCCGCATGTCTGCATGCGCCCGTAAGGGAAAGCTCAAGAGTCGATCAAGGTAGTCGATTCGAAGGGCGAAGCGTGGCCAAGAAGCAAGGTGCCATCGAGATCGAGGGCACTGTCGTCGAGTCTCTTCCGAACGCCATGTTCAAGGTCGAGCTCCAGAACGGCCACCAGGTCCTGGCACACATCAGCGGCAAGATGCGTATGCACTACATCCGCATCCTCCCTGACGACCGGGTCGTGGTGGAGCTGTCTCCGTACGACCTGACGCGTGGCCGGATCGTCTACCGGTACAAGTAGATCTTGCCCCACGCCCCGTGCTCGTCACGGGGCCGCCGGCAACTGACCCGGAGAACCTCACATCCCATGAAGGTCAAGCCGAGCGTCAAGAAGATCTGCGACAAGTGCAGGGTGATCCGCCGTCACGGTCGGGTCATGATCATCTGCGAGAACCCGCGCCACAAGCAGCGCCAGGGCTGATCGCCAGCAGATCGCACCCTCTGCCTTCCGCAGAACTTCGCGCGACGCGAGCTGAATATGTTCATACGCAGGGCCCAGGCGATTTTTTTTGCCTGACACCCCCGGTTCGGAGGCCGGGGACCCAGTTCGTACCTGGTACGGCGGCTGGGAGCCGGTTCTGTGGAAGACCTCCGAAGATCACCAGGAGCCATTGAATGGCACGCGTTTCCGGTGTTGACATCCCGCGCGACAAGCGCGTGGAGGTCGCCCTCACCTACGTGTTCGGCATCGGCCGGACCCTCTCGCAGGAGACGCTGGCTGCGACCGGCGTCGACCCGAACACCCGCGTTCGCGACCTCTCCGAGGAGCAGCTCGTCGCGATCCGCGAGTACGTGGACAACAACATCAAGACCGAGGGTGACCTCCGTCGCGAGATCCAGGCCGACATCCGCCGCAAGGTCGAGATCGGTTGCTACCAGGGTCTGCGTCACCGTCGCGGTCTGCCCGTCCGCGGTCAGCGCACCAGCACCAACGCCCGCACCCGCAAGGGCCCGCGTCGCGCCATCGCCGGCAAGAAGAAGCCGGGCAAGAAGTAGTCCGCAGCGGACTCGCCGTCCAGCGGTCTTCGCTGTAGGACCGACCACCTCCCGTAGGAGTTTTCGACATGCCCCCCAAGGGACGTCAGGGCGCTGCCAAGAAGGTGCGCCGCAAGGAAAAGAAGAACGTCGCGCACGGCCAGGCGCACATCAAGAGCACGTTCAACAACACGATCGTGTCCATCACGGACCCGGCCGGCAACGTGATCTCGTGGGCCTCCGCCGGCCACGTCGGTTTCAAGGGCTCCCGCAAGTCCACGCCGTTCGCCGCGCAGATGGCCGCCGAGTCGGCTGCCCGCCGCGCGCAGGAGCACGGCATGCGCAAGGTCGACGTCTTCGTCAAGGGCCCGGGCGCCGGTCGTGAGACCGCCATCCGTTCCCTGCAGGCCACGGGCCTCGAGGTCGGCTCCATCCAGGACGTCACCCCGACCCCGCACAACGGCTGCCGTCCGCCGAAGCGTCGTCGCGTCTGACGCGTCGCCTTCACGGCACCACGGTTGTCCGGGCGGTACGGCTCTTTCGGGCCGTGCCGCCCGTACCCTTGCAGTACCCGTACCTCTCAGGGTGCGGTTTCCGTCGGACGTCAAATAGCGGGCGTCCACGAATGAAGGATCTGATCCACACATGCTGATCGCTCAGCGTCCCTCGTTGACCGAAGAGGTCGTCGACGAGTTCCGCTCCCGGTTCGTGATCGAGCCGCTGGAGCCGGGCTTCGGTTACACCCTCGGCAACTCCCTGCGCCGGACCCTGCTGTCCTCGATCCCCGGTGCGGCTGTCACCAGCATCCGCATCGACGGCGTCCTGCACGAGTTCACCACCGTGCCGGGCGTCAAGGAGGACGTCACCGACCTGATCCTCAACATCAAGCAGCTGGTCGTCTCCTCGGAGCACGACGAGCCGGTCGTGATGTACCTGCGCAAGCAGGGCCCGGGTCTGGTCACCGCCGCCGACATCGCGCCCCCGGCCGGTGTCGAGGTGCACAACCCCGACCTCGTCCTCGCCACGCTCAACGGCAAGGGCAAGCTGGAGATGGAGCTGACCGTCGAGCGCGGTCGCGGCTACGTCTCCGCCGTGCAGAACAAGCAGGTCGGTCAGGAGATCGGCCGGATCCCGGTCGACTCGATCTACTCGCCGGTTCTCAAGGTCACGTACAAGGTCGAGGCCACCCGTGTCGAGCAGCGCACCGACTTCGACAAGCTGATCGTCGACGTCGAGACCAAGCAGGCGATGCGTCCGCGTGACGCCATGGCCTCCGCCGGTAAGACGCTGGTCGAGCTGTTCGGTCTCGCCCGTGAGCTCAACATCGACGCCGAGGGCATCGACATGGGTCCGTCCCCGACGGACGCCGCGCTCGCCGCCGATCTGGCGCTGCCGATCGAGGAGCTGGAGCTCACCGTTCGGTCGTACAACTGCCTCAAGCGTGAGGGCATCCACTCCGTGGGTGAGCTCGTGGCGCGTTCCGAGGCCGACCTGCTCGACATCCGCAACTTCGGTGCGAAGTCGATCGACGAGGTCAAGGCGAAGCTGGCCGGCATGGGCCTCGCGCTCAAGGACAGCCCGCCCGGATTCGACCCCACCGCTGCGGCTGACGCCTTCGGTGCCGATGACGATGCCGACGCCGGTTTCGTGGAGACCGAGCAGTACTGATTCGGCTGCCGGTCCGCTGTGGCCGGTCCCGCCCACGCGGCGGAGCCGCACAGGTGGACAGCACCGCGCCCCTTGCGGGGCACGGACCTTCCGGGCGTCCGAGAGGGCGCCCGGATCTCCGACAGGCGACCGCCTGCTCGGATACTGACCCCGGTACCTGATACGGCCGGGGCAGACACACAGGAGAAGAACCATGCCGAAGCCCACCAAGGGTGCCCGTCTGGGCGGCAGTGCCGCGCACGAGAAGCTGATGCTCGCGAACCTCGCGAAGTCGCTGTTCGAGCACGGCCGCATCACCACCACCGAGGCGAAGGCGCGCAAGCTGCGTCCGTACGCCGAGCGTCTGGTCACCAAGGCGAAGAAGGGCGACCTTCACAACCGCCGCCAGGTGCTCCAGGTCATCACGGACAAGAGCATCGTGCACACGCTCTTCACCGAGATCGGCCCGCGCTACGAGAACCGTCCGGGTGGCTACACCCGTATCACCAAGATCGGTAACCGCCGTGGCGACAACGCGCCCATGGCCGTCATCGAGCTGGTCGAGGCGCTGACGGTGGCGCAGGAGGCGACCGGCGAGGCCGAGGCCGCCACCAAGCGCGCGGTCAAGGAAGACGCCCTGAAGAAGGACGAGGCCGCCGAGGCCACGTCCGACGAGGCCGTCGAGGACGCCAAGCCGGCCGACGAGGCCGCCGAGGAGTCCAAGGACGCCTAGGCGTTCTGCCGGGGACTGTTCGCCGGCGGGCGCGGCGGCGTCGGCTGTGCGCGCAGTTCCCGGTTGCCCCTTGAGGGCGTTGGCGGGTCCGTTCCTTTTCTGGAGCGGGCCCGCTTTCGTGTACCTGAGAGGATCTAGTGGTGAGTGACGAAGTACAGCCCGGGTTCGTGCGGGTGCGGCTGGACCTGTCCTACGACGGGAGCGAGTTCTCGGGGTGGGCCAAGCAGGCCGGCGGACGGCGGACCGTACAGGGGGAGATCGAGGACGCCCTGCGGACGGTCACGCGGTCCAGGGAGACGTACGAGCTGACCGTGGCCGGGCGTACCGATGCCGGTGTGCACGCCCGGGGGCAGGTCGCCCATGTCGATCTGCCGCGCGAGGTGTGGGTCGAGCATCACGAGAAGCTGCTGAAGCGGCTCGCCGGGCGGTTGCCCAGGGACGTGCGGGTGTGGGCGCTGCGGGAGGCGCCCAGTGGCTTCAACGCCCGGTTCTCGGCGATCTGGCGGCGGTACGCGTACCGGGTCACCGACAATCCCGGCGGTGTGGATCCCCTGCTGCGCAACCACGTCCTGTGGCACGACTGGCCGCTGGACGTCGACGCCATGAACGAGGCCGCGCGGCGGTTGCTCGGCGAGCACGACTTCGCCGCCTACTGCAAGAAGCGGGAGGGCGCGACGACGATCCGTACGTTGCAGGAGCTGAGTCTGCGCAAGGGCGACGACGGGATCATCACCGCGACCGTGCGGGCCGACGCCTTCTGCCACAACATGGTGCGCTCGCTCATCGGGGCGCTGCTGTTCGTGGGGGACGGGCACCGGGGGCCGGAGTGGCCGGGGAAGGTGCTCGCGGCGGGCCTACGGGACTCGGCCGTGCATGTCGTACGGCCGCACGGGCTGACGTTGGAGGAGGTCGGCTACCCGGCCGACGAGCTGCTCGCCGCCCGCAACAAGGAGGCGCGGAACAGGCGGACGCTGCCCGGGGCGGCCGGGTGCTGCTGACCCCCGCCGACCGGGCCCGGACGACGGGCTCGACGATCGGCCGGGCCACCGTCCAGGTGTCGACGGCCGCGCCCCTGCCGGGGACACCGGCGCGGGCCGGCTGAACGAGAGGGACCCCACCCCGGGCGGCATCCCCTACGTCTCCACCCGCACGCCCGGGCTGTCCCTCCACGTGCGGCGGCCTCGTGCGGTGGCGGGGGCGGCGCCGCCGAGGCCCGCGGCACTCGCGAGCAGGTGGCGTCCGAAGGTGCGGGGCGTGCTTTTCGTGACGGGTCCCCCCAGGGATCAGCGGTGATCCGGTGGGGAGGGTCTCACCCGCCCGTTCGCGCCATCATCCGTTCGCGGCGGCCGACGCCTGGGCCTCGCCGCGGCGGCGGATCTGCTGGAAGGTGAACTCGGCGAGGTCGTCACCGGTGGTGAAGGCCTGCGTGTCCTTCGTCGTCACGTCCTTGCCGTCGGTGAAGCCGGTGATGGTGAAGTACGCGTAGCGGCCGTAGGAGTTGGTCGTCGAGCGGCAGACCGCGCCGTTGCAGAAGGCCTTGGCGCCGTCGCCGGTGAGGGCCTTGACGAAGCTCTTCTTGTCGGCCTGCTCCTTGGCCTTGAGGGCCTGCGCCTCGGTGTCGAAGACGGCCACGCCGACCGTCACCGCGAGGGTGCCCTTGACGTACGTGACCCGCATCAGACGCGTGCAGTCGTTGGCGGTGAGGATCTTGGGCAGGGTGCCCTGGACGCCGGTGGAGCAGTCGGTGGTGTCGGACTTCGCGGCCTTCTGGTAGACGGTCGAGCCCATCGTCAGCTGTCTGCCGGGGAAGAGGAGGTCCGGGCCGTTGGGGACGGTGTCCTTGGCCTTGCTGGAGATGAACTCCTTCGGATCCAGCGGCGGCGGCGCGCTGGTCGGGGCGAAGGACGGGGTGGTGGACGCGCTCGGCAGGTCGGCGGTCGCGGGCAGCGAGGAGGTCGGACGGTTCGCCCCGTCCTCGCCGTTCGCCGACACCACGGCCATGGCCACGGCGGTGCCGACCGCGATCGTCGCGAGCGCGCCCCCGCCTATGAACAGCAGACGGCGGCGCTTGTTGCGCGTCTCGGACGCCTCGGCCAGCGCGGCCCAGTCAGGAGACGCGTCCGTGGCGCCGCTGCTCCACGGCTGCTGGGAGTTCGGTTTCCACGGATCCCACTGGGACTGAGGTCCCCCCTGCCCATAGCTCATGGGCCGCATCTTAGACGCGGCGAGGGGTGTGCTGTTCCGCCCCAACGGACGCCGCAACCCCTAGCGTTCCTGGAATGAGTACGGGCAAAAACGACATCTCCGGGTGGTTGGTACGGCGTTCTCCCTGGCCACTGTGGTGGGGGCTCGCGGCGGTGCTCGGTGCGACGGTGGGTGGTGTGGCGCGGGCCACCCGGCACGGCGGGATGGACAACGCGATCGTCGTCCGGGCGGCGCGGGCCTGGCTGGAGGGCCGGTCCCCCTACGACGATCCGCACTTCCTCTATCTGCCGAGCGCGGTGCTCGCCGCCGCCCCGCAGACGCTGCTGCCGCAGGCCCTGCTGCGTGTGCTGGTGCCGCTCGCAGTGACGGCCTGTCTGACGGCCGGCTGGGCGTGTGCGCTGCGGTTGCACCGGGTGCCGTGGGACAGCCGCTTCGCGGTCCTCGGCCTGGCCGGGCTGGCGGCCGGCTTCGCGCCCTTCGGGCATCTGGTCCGGCTCGGGAACTGGACGGCGACGGCGGTCCTGGCGCTGCCCCTGGCGCTGCTGCTGGTGAGCCGGGGCCGGTGGACGGCGGCGGGCGCGGTGCTCGGCGCGGCCCTGGCGCTGAAACCGCTGCTGGCCCCGATGGTGCTGCTGTTCGTCTTCGCCCGCCGCTGGCGGGCGCTGGCCGTACTGGCCGGGGTGCCCGCGCTGGCGTCCGGCGGGTCCGCCCTGCTGCTGCCCGACCCGACGGGCTTCTTCACCCGCACCCTGCCGTTCCTGCTGCACGGCCGTGACGCCTTCGTGCGGCTCTACGAGGCCTCACCGGGGGCGGTGCTGCCCCGGCTGGGGGTGCCGCCGCTCGCCGCCCAGGTGCTCGCGCTGGCGGCCTGTGCGGCCGGGGTGGCCTGCGCGTACCGGCGCTGGTGCCGCGCCGACCCCGGCCCGCTGCGGATCGCCGAGACCGCCGCGGGGCTGATGCTGTCGGCGTTCCTGGTCTCCCGGCCGTCGTACGACCACTACCTGCTGGTCGTCGTCCCGCTGCTGCTGGCCGGGCTGCCGTACGCGGGGTCGGTGACCCGGGGGCCCTGGTTCTGGCTGGCGCTGGTGCCGCAGATGCCGGGCCTGAGCTGGCCGTATCTGGAGCCGGGGCGGCGGCGGGCCTTCAAGGACTCGTTCACGCTGTGTGCCCTGGCCGTGACGGTGACGTACCGGTCCGTGCGGCGTTCGAGGGCCAGGCCGTCCCGGCCGGAAGCGGGGGTCAGGGAGCGGCGGACCCCGGTGGTGGCCACCACTACACTGGGCGAGAAGAGCAGCGAACCCCGGCACCCGTCGACCTCGTTTTGACCCGGCTCGGGCGCCGCAGGTATCCTGCATCTTCGTTGTGTATTGGCTTGCTCATTCTCACGGGACGGGCCCTTACACCGGTCCACCGGGCCGATGACCAGCGACCAGCACGCGGTTTGCGTCACCGCTGTGCGGTCAGGGCTGTCGTGATCGTCTTCGGTGACCTTGTCAGGACCACTCACTCGAAGCGAAGGCTACGAACCGTGCGTACGTACAGCCCCAAGCCCGGCGATGTGACGCGCCAGTGGCACGTCATCGACGCTCAGGACGTCGTCCTGGGCCGTCTGGCCACCACTGCCGCCACTCTGCTCCGTGGCAAGCACAAGCCGATCTACGCGCCGCACGTCGACGCTGGTGACTTCGTCATCATCATCAACGCCGACAAGGTGCACCTCTCCGGCAACAAGCGGACCCAGAAGATGGCGTACCGCCACTCCGGCTACCCGGGTGGTCTGCGCTCCGTCCGCTACGACGAGCTGCTGGACAAGAACCCCGAGAAGGCCATCGAGAAGGCCGTCAAGGGCATGCTCCCCAAGAACTCGCTGGGCCGTCAGATGCTCTCGAAGCTGAAGGTCTACAAGGGTGACCAGCACCCGCACGGCGCGCAGCAGCCGCAGCCGTTCGAGATCACCCAGGTCGCGCAGTAAGTCCGGCCACCCACCCCAAGCTGAAGAGAATCTGAGGAGAACCGTGGCCGAGACCACTGCCGAGCAGCCGCTCGAAGAGCTTGACATCGACAGCTACACCACCGAGTCCGAGGTGCCCGTCGAGGGCGAGTACACCTCGGAGTCGCTGGCCTCCCGCTTCGGCGAGCCCCAGCCGGCCGCCGGCCTGGGCCGTCGCAAGAACGCCATCGCCCGCGTCCGGATCGTCCCGGGCACCGGCAAGTGGAAGATCAACGGTCGCACCCTCGAGGACTACTTCCCGAACAAGGTGCACCAGCAGGAAGTCAACGAGCCGTTCAAGGTTCTCGAGCTCGAGGGCCGTTACGACGTCGTCGCCCGCATCGCCGGTGGCGGTGTCTCCGGTCAGGCCGGTGCGCTCCGTCTCGGTGTCGCCCGCGCGCTGAACGAGGCCGACGTCGACAACAACCGCGGCCCGCTGAAGAAGGCCGGCTTCCTCAAGCGCGACGACCGTTCGGTCGAGCGCAAGAAGGCCGGTCTCAAGAAGGCCCGCAAGGCTCCGCAGTACAGCAAGCGCTAAGCTTCGCTGCCTGCTCGTACGTATCGCGGGCCGGTCGGCTCGCCCCTACGTACTCCGAACGCCCCGGCGGCACGCCACAGTGCCGTCGGGGCGTTCGTTTTATCGCAGCCGCGGGCGTATAACGGCACAAGGTGCTCAAAGGCTTGTGTGATCGGATGTTCAGGGCATCAAATGCCTGGATGCGGGAGCCGCGCCGACCATCTGGGACGCCCGCACGGCTACCGAAACTGACGCTTCCTCAGGAGGACAAGTGGGACGACTCTTCGGCACGGACGGCGTGCGCGGTGTCGCCAACGCGGATCTCACGGCCGAGATGGCGCTCGGCCTCTCGGTCGCCGCGGCGCATGTGCTGGCCGAGGCGGGCACCTTCGAGGGCCACCGGCCGGTGGCTGTGGTCGGACGGGACCCGCGCGCGTCCGGGGAGTTTCTCGAGGCGGCCGTGGTGGCCGGCCTGGCGAGTGCCGGCGTGGACGTGCTGCGGGTCGGTGTGCTGCCCACCCCGGCCGTCGCCTACCTGACCGGCGCGCTCGGCGCGGACCTCGGCGTGATGCTCTCCGCCAGCCACAACGCCATGCCCGACAACGGCGTCAAGTTCTTCGCCCGGGGCGGCCACAAGCTCGCCGACGAACTCGAGGACAGGATCGAGTCCGTCTACGACGAGCACCGGCGCGGTGAGCCGTGGGAGCGGCCGACCGGCGCGGGCGTCGGGCGCGTGCGGTCGTACGACGAAGGGTTCGACCGGTACGTCGCCCACCTCATCGCCGTCCTGCCCAACCGGCTCGACGGGCTGAAGATCGTCCTCGACGAGGCGCACGGCGCGGCCGCCCGGGTCTCGCCGGAGGCGTTCACGCGGGCCGGCGCGGAGATCATCACGATCGGTGCCTCGCCGGACGGGCTCAACATCAACGACGGCTGCGGCTCCACGCACCTGGACAAGCTGAAGGCCGCGGTCGTGGAGAACGGGGCCGACTTCGGCATCGCGCACGACGGGGACGCCGACCGGTGCCTCGCCGTGGACCACACCGGCGACGAGGTGGACGGCGACCAGATCCTGGCCGTGCTCGCGCTGGCCATGCGGGAGCGGGGGACGCTGCGCTCGGACACCGTCGTCGCGACCGTCATGTCCAACCTCGGCTTCAAGCTGGCCATGGAACGCGAGGGCATTCACCTCGTCCAGGCCGCCGTCGGTGACCGCTACGTGCTGGAGGAGATGAAGCAGCACGGGTACGCGCTCGGGGGCGAGCAGTCCGGGCACGTGATCATCCTCGATCACGCGACGACCGGTGACGGCACGCTGACGGGGCTGATGCTCGCGGCTCGGGTCGCTCAGAGCGGGAGGACGCTTCGGGAGCTGGCCTCCGTCATGGAGCGGTTGCCGCAGGTGCTGATCAACGTGCCGGACGTGGACAGGTCCCGGGTGTCCTCGTCCGCCGAGCTGGCCACCGCTGTCGCGGAGGCGGAGCACGAGTTGGGGTCCACCGGGCGGGTGCTGCTGCGGCCCTCCGGGACCGAGCCGCTGGTGCGGGTCATGGTCGAGGCGGCGGACATCGAACAGGCCCGGTCCGTTGCCGGGCGGTTGGCCGATGTGGTGAAGTCCGCGCTGGGCTGAGCGCAGCCGGTGGGGGGCGGGGGGTTCCGCTGTGTTCGGGCCGCGGGTTCGTCGTGACGGCCGCGCCCACGCGGCGGAGCCGCGCATCGACAGGGCCCCGCACCCCGGGAGACGGGCAGGGGGCCCTAACCGGCGCGGGAGCGCCGGCCCTGCAGTGACCAGAGCCACTTCTGGGTCAGCAGGGTCAGGGTGCCGGCCAGGATGATGCCCGCGAGGTTCAGCAGGAGCTGTTCCGAGGAGCGCAGGGTCTGGTTGGTGTCGCCGTAGATCAGGGCCACGGCCGCGTTCGCGGCGGCCGGGACGGTGGTCACCGAGATGGCCACGCCGACCAGGGCGCCCGACTTCGCGGACGTGAGGGAGAGGGTGCCGGCGGCTCCGGCCAGGACCGCCACGACGAAGGAGAACCAGTCCGGGGCGTAGATGAAGCCCGTGTTCGGACGGTCGGCCTCCAACTGCTCCTCGGTGAACAGGCCCACGGCGTCCATGAAGAGGCTGAAGCCCGCCGTCACCGCCATCGCCGCCGCGAAGCCCACCAGCAGGGCGATCAGGGAACGCAGGGCCAGGCGCGGGGCGCGCTGCACCGCCGCCGTGCAGATGCCCGCCAGCGGGCCGAACTCCGGGCCGACCGCCATCGCGCCCACGATCAGGATCGCGTTGTCGAGCACCACACCGCAGGCCGCGATCATCGTCGCCAGCGTGATGAACGCGATGTAGGTGACCGAGAGCGCCGACTCCTCGTGCGTCGCCTCGGTCATGTGCTCCCACAGGACCGCGTCCGCGCTCTCCCCCGGAGCCTCCTCCTCGGCCTCGTCGGCCCGCAGGGACAGCGACAGGTCGATGTTCTCGACCGCGATGGAGCCGCTCTTGTCCAGGCCCAACTCCTGCAGAGCGGTGAGGAGTCCGTCGCCCGCCTCGCGCGCCACGTCGCACAGGACGACGTCGCCGGCCGGGTTGCGGGCGGCGCCCGGCACCACCACCAGGTGAGTGGTGCCCACGGTGTTCTCGACCAGGCGGACCACGTCGTCGGTCTTCTCGGCCGGCGTGATCAGGCGCAGATGCAGCATGACGCCCTTTCTAACAGGCCGTCGTCACCGTCGTCGGTACGGCCTCACAGCTTGCGCAGGCTCAGGCGCTGCACCTTGTGGTCCGGGCCCTTGCGGACGACGAGGGCGGCGCGGCCGCGGGTGGGGGCGATGTTCTCCACCAGGTTGGGCTTGTTGATGGTGCGCCACATCGTGCGGGCGTAGTCGAGCGCCTCGTCCTCGGAGACCTGGGTGTACTTCCGGAAGTAGGAGGACGGGTTCTGGAAGGCCGTCTCGCGCAGCCTGCGGAAGCGGTTGAGGTACCAGCGCTCGATGTCCTCGGTGCGCGCGTCGACGTACACGCTGAAGTCGAAGTAGTCGGCGAGGCCGACGCGGGTGCGGCCGTCCTTGCCGGGGAGGGCGGGCTGGAGGACGTTCAGGCCCTCGACGATCAGGATGTCCGGACGGCGGACCGTGAGCCGCTGGTCGGGGACGATGTCGTAGATGAGGTGGGAGTAGACGGGGGCCGTGACCTCGTCCTTGCCGGCCTTGATGTCGGCCACGAAGCGGGTGAGGGCGCGGCGGTCGTAGGACTCGGGGAAACCCTTCCGCGACATCAGGCCGCGGGCCTCCAGCTCCCTGGTGGGGAGCAGGAAGCCGTCGGTGGTGACGAGTTCGACGCGGGGGTGTTCCGGCCAGCGGGAGAGCAGGGCCTGGAGGAGGCGGGCGACCGTCGACTTGCCCACCGCGACCGAGCCGGCGACTCCTATGACGAAGGGCGTGCCGGCCTGGGAGCCCTGTTCGCCCAGGAAGGTGTTGAGGGCGCCGCGCAGTCCGTCGGTGGCGCCCACGTAGAGGTTGAGGAGGCGGGACAGGGGGAGGTAGATGTCCCGCACCTCGTCCAGGTCGATGACGTCGCCGAGGCCGCGCAGCCTCTCGACCTCGTCGGCGGTGAGCGGCAGCGGTGTCTTGTCGCGCAGCGCGCTCCACTCGCGGCGGGTGAGGTCGACGTAGGGAGTCGCCTCCGGCCTGTGCCGGTGGGCGCTCCGGGGCATCGGGGAGACCGGAGAGATCACAGTCCATTGTTAACGGAGTTCGAACGGGATGGCGGGTGGGGTCCGTCACGCCGGGCCGGGGTGGACAGGGGTGCGCGCGGCGGGAGTACCGACCCGTTCAGGGGTGTTGGGGGCCGTGAGAGGGGGCGTACGGGCGCGGGAATTTCCGAATTCGGGCACGCGAAGGCCCTTTCGGGGCGCGGTTCGGTCGTAGGCTGCCGCGCATGTGCGGAATCGTGGGATACGTAGGGTCGCAGTCGGCGCTCGAGGTCGTGATGGCCGGGCTGAAGCGGCTGGAGTACCGGGGGTACGACTCGGCGGGTGTGGCCGTGCCGGCGGACGGAGGGCTCGCCGCCGCGAAGAAGGCGGGCAAGCTCGTCAACCTGGAGAAGGAGCTCGTCGAGCGGCCGCTGCCGAGCGGCACGACCGGCATCGGGCACACGCGGTGGGCCACGCACGGTGGTCCTACGGATGCGAACGCGCATCCGCATCTCGACAACGCCGGGCGGGTCGCCGTCGTGCACAACGGGATCATCGAGAACTTCGCGGTGCTACGGGCCGAGCTGGCCGAACGCGGGCACGAGCTGGCCTCCGAGACCGACACCGAGGTGGTGGCCCATCTGCTCGCCGAGGAGTTCTCCGCCACGGCCGACCTAGCGGAGGCCATGCGGCTGGTGTGCCGGCGACTGGAAGGCGCGTTCACGCTGGTCGCGGTGCACGCGGACGAGCCGGACGTGGTCGTGGGGGCGCGGCGGAACTCGCCGCTCGTGGTGGGCGTTGGAGAGGGCGAGGCCTTTCTCGCCTCGGACGTCGCCGCGTTCATCGCCCACACGCGGTCGGCGATCGAGCTGGGTCAGGACCAGGTGGTGGAGCTGCGCCGGGACGGTGTGACGGTGACCGGCTTCGACGGCCGGCCGGCGGACGTGCGGTCCTATCACATCGACTGGGACGCGTCGGCCGCGGAGAAGGGGGGCTATGACTACTTCATGCTCAAGGAGATCGCCGAGCAGCCCAAGGCGGTCGCCGACACGTTGCTGGGGCGTATCGACGCCTCCGGCTCGCTGACGCTCGACGAGGTCCGGATGTCCGCCGGTGAACTGCGGGAGGTGGACAAGGTCGTCATCGTCGCGTGCGGTACGGCCTTCCACGCGGGGCTGATCGCCAAGTACGCCATCGAGCACTGGACGCGGATTCCGTGCGAGGTGGAGCTGGCGAGCGAGTTCCGGTACCGGGATCCCATTCTGGGCGCGCGGTCGCTGGTCATCGCCATCTCGCAGTCCGGCGAGACCATGGACACGCTCATGGCGCTGCGGCACGCCCGCGAGCAGGGCTCCAAGGTGCTGGCGATCTGCAACACCAACGGTTCGACGATCCCCCGCGAGTCGGACGCGGTGCTGTACACGCACGCCGGGCCGGAGGTCGCGGTCGCCTCGACGAAGGCGTTCCTCACGCAGTTGGTGGCCTGTTACCTGGTGGCGCTGTACCTGGGACAGGTCCGGGGCACCAAGTGGGGCGACGAGATCCGGGCCGTCATCCGGGACCTCGCGCAGATTTCCGGCGAGGTCGAGCGGGTCCTGGAGACCATGGAGCCGGTGCGGGAGCTGGCGCGGTCGCTCGCCACGAAGAACACCGTGCTGTTCCTCGGGCGGCATGTCGGTTACCCGGTGGCGCTGGAGGGTGCGCTCAAGCTGAAGGAGCTGGCGTACATGCACGCCGAGGGGTTCGCGGCGGGCGAGCTGAAGCACGGGCCGATCGCGCTCATCGAGGAGGATCTGCCGGTGGTCGTGGTCGTGCCGTCCCCGCGGGGCCGGTCCGTCCTGCACGACAAGGTCGTGTCCAACATCCAGGAGATCCGGGCCAGGGGTGCCCGCACGATCGTGATCGCCGAGGAGGGCGACGAGGCGGTCGTCCCGTACGCCGACCATCTCGTGCGGATTCCTGTGACGCCGACGTTGCTTCAGCCGCTGGTGGCGACGGTGCCCTTGCAGGTGTTCGCGTGCGAGTTGGCCACGGCGCGGGGCAACGAGGTGGACCAGCCGCGGAACCTGGCGAAGTCGGTGACGGTGGAATGAGGGGGCGCTTGAGTGACGGGGCGTCTGAGTGACGGGGCGCCTGACCAACAGGGTGTCTGACCAACAGGGCGTTTGAGTGACGGGATGCCTGAGTCGGGGCGCCTGAGGGGGTGGGGTGCGGGGGTGGTGCGCGGGTGCGGGTGCGGGTGCGTGGGGGTGGTCGCGCAGTTCCCCGCGCCCCTGATCGCCTGCCGGCGAGCGGTGCGTGCTTGCGCCTCTGGTCGCCTGCGGCGGTCCGGTGCGCGGGGTGACCCGTTGGCCCGTCCCTCGTTCCTCCGTCCCCTCAGCCCCGTCTGCGCTTGCGGGCCGTGTGGAGTTTCCAGGTCACCAGGAGGAGGGGGATTTCCAGGATCCAGACGCCGATGACGGCGTCCCACTCCGGTGCGGTGGCGCTCGCCTCGTCGGCTGTGAGGACCGCGCACAGCAGGCCCCAGACCGCCGCCAGCAGGCCGACGAGCCACAGGGCCATGGTCCAGGGCCAGGTGGTGCGGGCGGAGCCGGAGGAGGCGGGCGTGCGCGGGCGGGGCTGGGGGACGTGGTCGGGTTCGCGGGCCGGCATGCGGACCACCGCCGCGGGCGGGACGGCCGCGTCCAGGGCCGCGATCCGTTCCGGGGTGACGCCTCGGTAGAGGGTCGGCTCCACGGTGATGGCGAAGCCGTCGTGGCCGGTGAGGGCGCGGGCGCCGTCCGGGCGGGTGGTCATCGCGGCGCAGGCGTCGTAGCGGACGGTGACCGGGCCCTTGGGGGTGGTCAGGGTGACGCCCTCGGTGCCGATGACCAGCGTGACCCGCTCGTCCTCCAGGGACTGGTGGCGGGTGCCGGTGACGGAGGCCGAGGAGTACTGCGGGGCCAGGGTGAAGCCCGCCCAGTCGGCTCCGCGGCCCGGCACCTGGAGGAGGGCGGTGTCCCACGCCTCGCGGGCCACCTCGCGCAGGTCGGCCACGGTCACCGCGTTCAGCTCGGCCCTGTGCTGCTCGGGGGAGAGGATCCGGTGTCCGAGCAGCAGGTTCAGGGCGTACGACGGGAGCGAGGCGGCCCCGAGGTCGGGCGTGTCGTACATCTTCAGGAGCTTGCTGCGCACGGAGTCCAGCTCGGACTGTTCGATACGGCCCGCGCGCAGCCGCGCCAGGGTGTCGACGAAGCCGCCGATCACCGCGTCCTGCTTCTGCGGGAGGGAGTCGGCGTACGCGGTGAGGGTGGCGAAGCCGGCGTCGCGCGGGGAGTAGTCGGCCTCCGCCGAGTACGAGTAGCCGCCCTCCTGGCGCAGGTCCTGGAAGAGCGCCCGGCCGAGGACGTCCGCGAAGACGGAGGCCGCCGTCGAGCGGCGCAGCACCGACGTGAGGACGACGTGGCCGTCGTCGCCGTGGATGTAGGCGGGGGTGACGGGCAGGGCGCTGGTCGCGGCCGGTGCCGCGAAGCGGGTGCCGGCCGGCAGGGCGAGGTCCAGGCCGTCGGGCACCCGGGCGCTGGTGATCCACAGGACCGCGTTGTCCCGGGTGAAGCGGGACTGGGCCCACTGCCGTACCTGGTCGGGCGTCAGGCTCCAGGTGCCGAGTTCGTTGTAGCTGGACAGGCCGTAGCCCTGGGCGCCGTACCGCCACAGCGGGAGCTGGGAGTTGGGGCCGTTGCCGCGGCCCGCCGCCTCCGTGCGCAGGATCTCCTTCTCGGTCTCCAGCCGGTCCATCGGCAGGTCCCGCAGGCCCGCGCACACGCTGTTGAGGTAGGAGACGACCTCCTCCTCGCTGCCGGTGACGTGGAAGAGGGTGTACGCGTTCGCCGTCGCCCCGTTGTAGTGCAGGTCGGACAGGCCGAGGCGGTGCAGGGCGAGGTGCTCGACGAGGTGGGTGATCCCGGCGGTGGCCAGGGTCTCGTCGGCGCGGCCCACCCGGAAGAAGAGACCGGCGGTGATCTCGTTGCCGGAGCCGGGGGCGTAGAGGGTCGGGATCCCCTGGGTGGTGGTGTGGGAGAGCAGGCCGTCGAGGGCGGCGAGGTCGTTCTGGTCGTGCAGTTCGGTGGTCATGTGCCCTGCCCCCTCAGGCTTCCATCGCGGACTTGCGGAACTTCAGGAACGAGGCCCTCGGGTCGTTCGTGTACTGCCACGGGAACTCCGAGGCGCGGTCGCCGAGGAAGGCGAAGTGCGGCGCGGCGTCCGCGAAGTGCCCGCCGATCGAGAAGGCGAACGCGAACGCGCTGTGCGCCCCGATCGAGTTCCAGTCGGGCCGGTGGGACGGGTGCAGCACCGAGACCTGGGCGGCGAACCGCAGGTCGTCGCGGACCGGCACGCCCCGCATGTAGGCCCCGCGCTCGCCGCCCTCCAGGTCCAGCCAGTGCTCGACGTGGGCGAGCGCGACCAGGGCGCCGGCGTTGGCGCCGTCGGGGGCGGAGGCCGCGCACTCCCGGGCGAAGCCGTGCGCCGCCTCCCAGGAGCCGCCCCACTTGGGGCAGACCTGTTGCAGCAGCTGGGTCTGCGCGTGGTAGTGGTGCGGGTGGTGGGCGGACAGCCGGTCGTAGCGGCGGCGCGCCTCGGCCTGTCCCAGCTCCAGGCCGCGCGCGGTGATCAGCCGGACGGTCCAGGCGGGCACGTACGCCGGCTGCTCGGCGCAGACCTCGATCAGCAGTTGTTCGGCCCGGCGCAGCCAGGCGTGGAACTGGTCGAACTGGTCCCGCGAGACGTGCTGCGCCCGGGCGGCGCTGCGGATGTCCCAGCCGATGTAGACGTACCGGTGGGCGAGCAGCGTGCGCGGCAGCGGGTCGCCGGGGAGTTCGGCGGCCGCCCGCTCGAGGAAGTTCTCCACGCCGGCGATGTCGGCCAGGAGGGACGAGACCGAGCAGACCTTCTCGACGGAGTCGAGGCCCGCGACGAAGGCCCGGACGGCGGGCCAGTCGCCGGTCTGCGCGGCGGTGCGCAGCGGGATCAGCTCGGGCGTGTTGTCGTACGGATCGAACGTCGGTCCTGCGGAGCCCGTGGTTCTGCCGCTGCTGGTGCTGCTCATTCCTCCGCCCCCTGGCGTGGCCGTCCGACCGCGGCGCGCGGGCTGGCCCCCCAGGGCGCGCGGCGGTTGTTTGTGTGACTGGTGTGATCATGTGTCGAGTCGCCGCAGGCTAGCAGTCGCCTCCGACAATGGTGTGGGCGGCCGGGGCTGCCGGGGGTCGGCCGTAGGGTGCTCGGCATGAGCATCATCGGGGTCGGCATCGACGTGGCCGAGATCGAGCGGTTCGCGGCGTCGCTGGAGCGGACGCCCGGGCTGGCGCGACGGCTGTTTCTCGAGAGCGAGTTGCTGCTGCCGAGCGGCGAGCGGCGGGGGGTCGCCTCGCTGGCGGCGCGGTTCGCGGCGAAGGAGGCGGTGGCCAAGGCGTTGGGGGCGCCGGCGGGGCTGCACTGGACGGATGCGGAGGTGTTCGTGGAGGACAGCGGGCAGCCCCGGTTGCGGGTGCGGGGGAGTGTGGCCGCGCGGGCCGCGGAGTTGGGGGTGCGGTCCTGGCACGTGTCGCTGAGTCATGACGCGGGGGTGGCTTCGGCGGTGGTGGTGGCGGAGGGGTAGGTGCGGGGGTAGGGGTAGAGCCATGCGTACTGCCTACTGTGTGGACACCGTCAGGGCCGCCGAGCGGGAATTGATGGCGCGGCTTCCGGAAGGGGCGCTCATGCAGCGGGCCGCTGCCGGGCTCGCCGCCGCGTGTGCGGAGTTGCTGGGACGGGTGTACGGGCGCCGTGTCGTGCTGCTGGTCGGCAGCGGGGACAACGGCGGCGACGCCCTCTACGCGGGTGCCCGGCTGGCCCGGCGCGGGGCCGGGGTGACCGCCGTGCTGCTGGCTCCCGGTCGGACCCACGCCGGAGGGCTGGCGGCCCTGCGGCGGGCGGGTGGGCGCACGGTCCCGCCGGGGGCCGCCGGTGAGGTGGTGCGGCGGGCCGACCTCGTTCTCGACGGCATCGTCGGGATCGGGGGGCGCGGTGGCCTGCGTGAGGACGCCGCCGCGCTGGCGGCGCTCGTCGCCGGGTCGGGGGCGGCGGTCGTCGCCGTCGATCTGCCGAGCGGGGTGGAGGCGGACACGGGGGAGGTGCGGGGAGCGGCCGTCCGGGCCGACCTCACCGTCACCTTCGGCACGCACAAACCGGGTCTGCTGATCGATCCGGCGCGGGAGTACGCCGGGTCGGTGCGGCTGGTCGACATCGGGCTGGAACTGCCCGAGCGGGCCGAGCTGGAGGCGTTGCAGCACGCGGAGGTGGCGGCGTTGCTGCCGGTGCCGGGTGCGGAGAGCGACAAGTACCGGCGGGGGGTGGTCGGGATCGCCGCCGGGTCCGCGCGTTATCCGGGGGCCGCCGTGCTGGCCGTGGCGGGTGCGTTGCGCGGTGGGGCGGGGGCCGTGCGGTACGTCGGCCCCGCCGGGGAGGCCGTCATCGCGCGGTTTCCCGAGACGCTCGTGTCCGACCAGGGGCCCGGGCACGCCGGGCGGGTGCAGGCCTGGGTCGTCGGGCCGGGTGTCGGGGACGACTCCGGCACGGTGGCGGAGGTGCTGGCCGCGGAGGTTCCGGTGCTGATCGACGCGGACGCGTTGCGGCTGGCGGAGGCCGGGGCGGTGCGCGCCCGGACGGCGCCGACGTTGATGACTCCGCACGCGGGGGAGGCCGCCGCGCTGCTGGGGGTGGCGCGGGAGGAGGTCGAGGCGGGGCGGCTGGCCGCGGTGCGGGAGCTGGCCGGGCGGTACCGGGCGACGGTGTTGTTGAAGGGATCGACGACGTTGGTCGCGGAGGCGGGCGGTGGGACGGTCCGGGTGAACGCGACGGGGACGTCGTGGCTGGCCACGGCCGGGAGCGGGGACGTGCTGTCGGGGCTGGTCGGATCGCTGCTGGCGGCGGGGCTGCCGGCGGTGGACGCGGGGAGTGCGGGAGCGTATCTGCACGGCCTGGCGGGGCGGTTCGCGGCGGACGGGGCGCCGGTGGGCGCGCACGACGTGGCCGCGGCCGTCGCGGGGGCCTGGCGGGACGTGGTGCGGGGCTGAGGCGGGGCCGGCGGGTGCTCCCGCAGTGAGCTGTCCCGGGGCCGGGTGACCGGGTGTGAGTGCGGGGGCGCTGGCCCGGCTCTCAGGGGGTGTCCGAGGCCTCTGAGACACTGGGCACGATGAGTGAGACTGCACAGCCGACCGCCCACCCGTCGCGCGCCCGCGCCGAGATCGACCTGGCCGCGCTGCGGGCCAATGTGCGGACCCTGCGGGCCAAGGCCCCGGGTGCGGCGTTCATGGCGGTGGTGAAGGCCGACGCGTACGGCCACGGCGCGGTGCCGTGCGCCCGTGCCGCCGTCGAGGCGGGCGCCACCTGGATCGGCACCGCCACACCCGAGGAGGCGCTCGCACTGCGCGCCGGGGCCGGGCTGCCGGCGGACGTGCGGATCATGTGCTGGCTGTGGACGCCGGGCGGGCCCTGGCGGGAGGCGGTCGAGGCCGGTCTCGACGTGTCCGTGAGCGGGATGTGGGCGCTGCGCGAGGCCGTCGAGGGGGCCCGGCTCGCCGGGCGGACCGCCCGTATGCAGCTCAAGGCCGACACCGGCCTCGGGCGGGGCGGCTGCCAGCCCGCCGACTGGCCCGAACTGGTAGCCGAGGCGCTGCGCGCCGAGAGCGAGGGACTCGTCCGGATCACCGGGCTGTGGTCGCACTTCGCCTGCGCCGACGAGCCCGGGCATCCGTCCATCGCCGCCCAGCTCTCCCGCTTCCGGGAGATGGTGGCGTACGCCGAGCGGCAGGGCGTACGGCCCGAGGTGCGGCACATCGCCAACTCGCCGGCCACGCTGACGCTTCCGGAGACCCACTTCGACCTCGTCCGCCCGGGCATCGCGATGTACGGCGTCTCGCCCAGCCCCGAGCTGGGCTCCTCCGCCGACTTCGGCCTGCGTCCGGTGATGACCCTGGCGGCGTCCCTGGCCCTCGTGAAGCGGGTCCCGGGCGGGCACGGCGTGAGCTACGGCCACCACTACACGACCCCCGGCGCGACCACCCTCGGCCTGGTGCCCCTCGGGTACGCGGACGGCGTCCCCCGGCACGCCTCCGGCACCGGCCCGGTGCTCGTCGACGGCAAGTGGCGTACGGTCGCGGGCCGGATCGCGATGGACCAGTTCGTCGTCGACCTCGGCGGCGACGAGCCCGGGCCGGGCGCGGAAGCGGTGCTCTTCGGACCGGGCGACGGCGGCGAGCCCACCGCGGAGGACTGGGCGCAGGCCGCGGGCACCATCGGCTACGAGATCGTCACGCGCATCGGAGCACGGGTTCCCCGCGTCTATGTGAATGAGCAACAGGACGGGTAACCCGCAAGCGGGGGAGCGTCCGTAGGGGCACCTGTCGAAGGGCTGCGCTCATGGCCCTCGCGCGCACCACACCGGCACCACCGGCACCACCGGCATCACCTGCACCACTGGCACCACCTGCACCACAGCCACACGAGTCATCACGGGATCACAGGCGTCGGCCGAAGAGGAGCGGTACGTGAGCGAGAGCAGTGCGGAGGCAGTGGCGAGTGCCGCCTCGGCGGCCGTCGCCGCCTCCGCCACGGGGGCGGCCGGGAGCTGGCGCCGGGCGACCGGTATCGCCGGCGCCGCGATAGGCGTGATCGCCGCGGGCGCGGCGGCCGGCGTCGCGCTGGAGCGGATGACCGTGGGCCGCGGCATGCGCGCCAAGGCCCGGCTGGCCCTCGACGCGGCGGGTCCGTACGGCGCCCTGCGGGGCACCCCCGGCAAGGCGTACGCCGACGACGGCACCGAGCTGTACTACGAGCTCGACGACGTCGAGCCCGAGGGCGGCCCGGCATCCCGCCGCAAACGGCTCTTCGGCCGCAAGGCACCCCTCCCCGTCACCGTCGTCTTCAGCCACGGCTACTGCCTCACCCAGGACTCCTGGCACTTCCAGCGCGCGGCCCTGCGCGGTGTCGTACGGACCGTGTACTGGGACCAGCGCAGCCACGGCCGCTCCGCTCGCGGGGCCGACCAGGTGCGGGACGGCGCGCCGGTCACCATCGACCAGCTGGGGAGCGATCTGAAGGCCGTCATCGACGCGGCCGCGCCCGAGGGGCCGATCGTGCTCGTCGGGCACTCCATGGGCGGGATGACGGTGATGGCGCTGGCCGCGCAGTACCCCGAGCTGATCCGTGATCGGGTCGTGGCCACCGCCTTCGTCGGTACGTCCTCCGGACGGCTCGGCGAGGTCAACTTCGGACTTCCGGTCGCGGGCGTCAACGCCGTACGGCGGGTGCTTCCCGGGGTGCTCAAGGCGCTGGGGCAGCGGGCGGAGCTGGTGGAGAAGGGGCGGCGGGCGACCGCCGATCTCTTCGCCGGGATCATCAAGCGGTACTCGTTCGCCTCCCGGGACGTCGACCCGGCCGTCGCCCGGTTCGCCGAGCGGATGATCGAGGGCACGCCGATCGACGTGGTCGCCGAGTTCTACCCGGCCTTCACCGACCACGACAAGACCGAGGCGCTCGCCTGCTTCCAGGACATGCCGGTGCTGGTGCTGGCCGGCATCGGGGACCTGGTGACGCCCAGCGAGCACAGCGAGGCCATCGCCGACCTGCTGCCGGACGCCGAACTGGTCCTCGTCCCGGACGCCGGGCACCTGGTGATGCTGGAACACCCGGAAGTCGTCACCGACCGCCTCGCCGACCTGCTCACCCGCGCGGGTGCCGTGCCCGCAGGGGCTACCGTGGGTGGCTATGGAAGCACCAGCAGCACCGCACAACCCGGCTGAGACCGAGCTGATCGTCAACTCTCCCGACCAGATGCGGGAGTTGGGCCGTCGCCTGGCCAAGCTGCTGCGCGCGGGCGACCTCGTGATGCTCAGCGGGGAGCTCGGCGCGGGCAAGACGACACTGACGCGCGGGCTCGGCGAGGGGCTCGGGGTGCGGGGCGCGGTCACCTCCCCGACGTTCGTGATCGCCCGCGTCCACCCGTCCCTCGGGGACGGCCCGCCGCTCGTCCACGTCGACGCGTACCGCCTGTCCGGCGGGCTCGACGAGATGGAGGACCTCGACCTCGACGTGTCGCTGCCCGAGTCGGTGGTGGTCGTGGAGTGGGGCGAGGGCAAGGTCGAGGAGCTGGCGGACGAGCGGCTTCAGGTGCGGATCCACCGGGCCGTCGGCGACACGACGGACGAGGTGCGGCAGGTGACGGTCACCGGGCTCGGGGAGCGGTGGGCGTCGGCCGACCTGAGTGTGCTGGCGGCCTGAGGGCAGCGGACGTCGGGTCTTCGGGTCGTGGCGCGGGTCGGTCGTGTCCGACGTTCGCATGAACGTTCCGACAAGACGTCGGCAAGATGTTGCGTTCGGTGTCCTGGGCGTGGTCACATGGTATCCAGTCCGTAGTTAGGTGTACCTAACCAGGGCCGCCCCGGCCCCCAGGAGGCGTCCATGTCGGCCACCGAGCCCAAGGTCCAGCCGCGGCCGTTCGCCCTCGCCGGGGTGTCCATGCGCGATCTGCTGGCCTCCTGCGCGGCCGCGGAGGCGGTGTCCCGCCCGCCGCGCGCTCCCGAGCCCGCGGCGCCCGCGCCCGTGCGGCCCGCGGCTCCCGGCGAGCCGGCCGGTCACCGGGAAGCCGCGTGAGCCGTACGGCCGGCTAGCGGATCACGACGATCCGCTCCCCGATCGTCGCGAACCGCCACATCGCGTCGCCGTCCGCGCGTGACTGCCGGATGCCGCCCGTGCGCACCGCCGGGTCGGGTGGCCGGGTCGAGCCGCTCACGGCCGCGCTGAAGCCGATGACCACCTCGCCCACGCTCGCGAAACGCACCACGTGCTCGATGGGCGTGCCGTCGGTGCCGGTGGCGGTGTTCGAGCGGGAGGTGACCGCGTAGGTACCCGGCGGAGGGTCGACGCTGCCCGGGGTCACCGTGAACGTCCGCTGGACCTTGCCGTCCTCGCCGACCAGCCACACCCGGTCGTCGTCCACCGAGTACACGACCCGCTCGCCGTTGCCGGAGCCGGCCGGCAGCGCGGTGGGGTGCTTCTTGTCGCGGGGTGCCTTCGACACGGGCGCGCTCACCTGCGGCTTGCCGATCGTGTCCGGGACGTTCGCGGACGCCTGGTAGGCGAGGAGCCCGACCGTGCCGACGGCCGCCGCGGTGAGTCCGGCGACGAGGGTCGAGCTGCTGCTTGCCACCGGCGACCACTCCTTTGTCGTACTTATTTGTCGTATTTATTAGCTGTACGTCGTACTTCGTACGACGTTCTCGCGGCGACGTTAGCAGTCGGCAGGGCCCTGACCGGGGCGGCCGGGGCCCGGGCGGGGAACCGTGTCGGCCGGGCGGGGGCGGCCGGCGGCCGGGACCGCGTGCGGGACGGCTGGACGTCCGGCACGGGCCCGAGGAGCCGTAGGCTGTTTGCGTGCTCTTGCTCGCTCTGGATACCGCCACTCCCGCCGTCACCGTCGCCCTGCACGACGGCACGGACGTCATCGCCTCGTCGAGCCAGGTGGACGCCCGCCGGCACGGCGAGCTGCTGCTGCCGGCCGTGGACCGCCTCCTCGCCGAGGCGGGACACGCGCTCGACGCCGTCACCGGGATCGTCGTGGGCGTCGGCCCCGGCCCGTACACCGGGCTGCGCGTCGGCCTGATGACCGCCGACACCTTCGGGCTCGCGCTCGGCGTGCCGGTGCACGGCCTGTGCACCCTCGACGGCCTCGCCTACGCCACCGACCTCGACAGCCCCTTCGTCGTGGCGACCGACGCCCGACGCAAGGAGGTCTACTGGGCGCGCTACGCCGACTCCCGCACCCGGCTCACCGATCCCGCCGTCGACCGCCCGGCGGACATCGCCGAGCAGGTCGCGGGGCTGCCGGCCGTCGGTGCCGGCGCGCTGCTCTACCCCGACACCTTCCCGAAGGCGCACGAGCCGGAGCACGTGTCCGCGGCGGCCCTCGCCTCGCTGGCCGCCGAGAAGCTCGCGGCCGGCGAGGACCTCCCGGCGCCGCGCCCGCTGTACCTGCGCCGGCCCGATGCCCAGGTCCCCAAGAACTACAAGGTGGTCACCCCCAAGTGACCGAGTCCGACACTCCCGCGCCCGTCGTTCCCGTGCTGCGCGAGATGCGCTGGTGGGACATCGACCCCGTCCTGGAACTCGAGAAGGACCTCTTTCCCGAGGACGCCTGGTCGCGGGGCATGTTCTGGTCCGAGCTGGCGCACGCGCGCGGTCCCGAGGCGACGCGCCGCTATGTCGTGGCCCAGGCCGGCGACCGGATCGTCGGCTACGCGGGCCTGGCCTCCTCCGGCACCGAGTCCGACAGCGGCTCCGCCGCGGGCGCCGACATCCAGACCATCGCCGTGGCCCGCGATTACCAGGGCACGGGCCTCGGCTCCCGTCTGCTCACCGAACTCCTGCGCGCGGCGACCGCCTTCGAGTGCGCCGAGGTCATGCTGGAGTGCCGGGTCGACAACATCCGCGCCCAGAAGCTGTACGAGCGCTTCGGCTTCGAACCCATCGGCTTCAGGCGGGGCTACTACCAGCCGGGCAACGTGGACGCCCTGGTGATGCGCCTGACCACAGCACCCAAGAGCGGCCCCGCCGCGGAATCGACATCAGTGCAAGGAACCGAGATCAATGGCTGACGA
Organism: Streptomyces sp. NPDC014995; assembly: GCF_043080745.1. NCBI lineage: Bacteria > Bacillati > Actinomycetota > Actinomycetes > Kitasatosporales > Streptomycetaceae > Streptomyces > Streptomyces sp. NPDC014995. The sequence goes on along the minus strand of NZ_JBIBVX010000004.1, from coordinate 164,194 downwards.
ACCGCTCGTCCTCGGCATCGAGACCTCCTGCGACGAGACCGGCGTCGGCATCGTCCGCGGCACCACCCTGCTGGCCGACGCCGTCGCCTCCAGCGTCGACGAGCACGCCCGTTTCGGCGGGGTGGTGCCGGAGGTCGCCTCCCGGGCGCACCTGGAGGCGATGGTGCCGACCATCCACCGCGCGCTGAAGGAGGCGGGCGTCTCGGCGAAGGACCTGGACGGCGTCGCGGTGACGGCGGGCCCCGGTCTGGCGGGCGCGCTGCTGGTCGGCGTGTCGGCGGCGAAGGCGTACGCGTACGCGCTCGGCAAGCCGCTGTACGGCGTGAACCACCTCGCCTCCCACATCTGTGTGGACCAGCTGGAGCACGGCCCGCTGCCGGAGCCGACGATGGCGTTGCTGGTGTCCGGCGGCCACTCCTCCCTGCTGCTCTCCTCGGACATCACCTCCGACGTCCGCCCGATGGGCGCGACCATCGACGACGCGGCGGGCGAGGCCTTCGACAAGATCGCCCGGGTGCTGAACCTCGGCTTCCCGGGCGGCCCGGTCATCGACCGCTACGCCCGCGAGGGCGACCCGGAGGCGATCACCTTCCCGCGCGGCCTGACCGGCCCGCGCGACCCGGCGTACGACTTCTCCTTCTCCGGTCTGAAGACGGCGGTCGCCCGCTGGATCGAGGCGAAGCGGGCGGCGGGGGAGGAGGTGCCGGTGCGCGACGTGGCGGCCTCCTTCCAGGAGGCGGTCGTCGACGTCCTGACCCGCAAGGCCGTACGGGCCTGCCGCGACGAGGGCGTCGACCACCTGATGATCGGCGGTGGCGTGGCCGCCAACTCCCGGCTGCGCGCGCTGGCCCAGGAGCGCTGCGAGGCGGCCGGCATCCGCCTGCGCGTCCCGCGTCCCAAGCTGTGCACGGACAACGGCGCGATGGTCGCCGCCCTGGGCGCGGAGATGGTCGCCCGCGGCCGGGCCGCGTCCGACTGGGACCTCTCGGCGGACTCGTCGCTGCCGGTGACGGACCCGCACGTCCCCGGCCGCGACCACGGCCACGACCACGTCCACGAGGTCGGCGAGGAGAACCTGTACGCGTGAGGAGCACGGCATGACGGTCGCCCTGATGTGGGAGGCCCGGGCGGCGGCGGGACGGGGGGAGGACCTGCTGGGGTGGGCGCGCGGGCAGCGGCTCCCCCGTGAACCCCTGCGCCGGGAGGTCTTCCGGGCACCGCAGGACCGGGTCCTGGTCATCACGTGGTGGGACGCGGAGTACGACGCGGAGCTTCCCGAACTGCCGGAGCCCGCGGGGGAGCTGGTGGGCCGGGCGGTGCACCGGTGGCGGTTCGAGGTGGTGGAGTAGGGGCGGGGCGGCCTCGGCGACCCTGGTACGCGAAGGCCCACCAAGGAGTGGGCCTTTCCCCTCTTCCCCGCTGAGTGCCCGACCCGTTCCCCGCTGAGTGTCCGACCCGCTGCGGGGCCGGCGCGCGTCCACCTCGTCTCCCCGGGCGTGGCTCAGGTGGGCGACACCCCGACCTCGCAGCGCAGCGTCCGCGCCGCGCCCACCTCCCGTACGGCTCCCGTGAGCCTCAGCCGTGCCGTGTGCCGTACCTCCGCGCTGGACGTGCCCAACCGCAGTTCCAGCGCGCCGGGTTCGACCACCCGTCGGCCCTCGCGGTCGGTGAAGGCCGACAGGTCGGTGTGGAAGTGGAAGGTGAGGCGGGCCGACTCTCCGGGGGCCAGTTCCAGCCGCTGGTAGCCGATCAGGCGGACGTCCGGGCGGGTCACCGAGGCCACCGGGTCGTGGAGGTAGAGCTGGACGACCTCCGCTCCCGGGCGGTCGCCGGTGTTGCGGACGGTCAGCGACACGTCGTACGAGCCGTCCGTCGGGAGGTCCGTCTCCTCCGCCCCGGCGGAGAAGTCCTCCCAGGCGAAGCTGGTGTACGAGCGCCCGTGTCCGAAGGGGTACAGAGGCGTCGGGTCGAGGTTGCTGACCTCTCCGGCCAGGCCCAGCGGCGGCTGGAGGTACGTCCACGGCTGGCCGCCCGCCACGTGCGGCACGCTCACGGGCAGCCGGCCGGAGGGGTTGACGCGGCCCGACAGCACCCCCGCGACCGCCGGACCCCCCTCCTCGCCGGGGAAGAAGGCCTGGACGACGGCGCCCAGGCGTCCGTGCCAGCGGCCGAGGGCGTAGGGGCGGCCGGTGAGGAGGACGAGCACCACCGGGACGCCCGTCGCCACCAGGGCGTCCAGCAGGTCGCCCTGGACGCCCGGGAGGCGCAGGTCCGCCACGTCGCAGCCCTCGCCCGAGGTGCCCCTGCCGAACAGGCCCGCCCGGTCGCCCAGGACCGCCACGCACACGTCCGCCTCCGACGCCCTCGCCACCGCCTCCTCGAGGCCCGTCGGATCCGGGTCGGAGACCGGGCAGCCCTCGGCGAACGTCACCTTCGCGTCGGGCAGTTCGGTCCGCAGGGACTCCAGGAGCGTCGGGATGTCGATGCCCAGCTCCACCTCGGGGTGGTGGGTGAGGACGTGCGAGGGGAAGGAGTAGCAGCCGAGCATCGCGAGCGCGTCCGCCGCCCTGGGGCCCACGACGGCGATACGGCTGTCCGGGGACAGGGGGAGCAGGCCGTCGGGGTTGTCGAGCAGGACCACCGACTCCTCCGCCAGACGGCGGGCCAGGACGCGGTTGGCCGCCGAGTCGAGGTCGGTCGACGCCGCCCCCGGGGGCTCGGGCCGCCAGTCCTCGTCCAGGAGACCCAGTTCGCACTTCTGGAGCAGGACGCGGCGGGCCGCCCGGTCGACCAGGTCCTCGGCGACCAGCCCCTCCCGTACGGCCGTCACCAGCGCCTCGCCGTAGTACTTCACCGTCGGCAGTTCCACGTCGACGCCGGCCTCGAGGGCCAGGTGGGCCGCCTCCGCGGGGGTGCCCGCCACCCGGTGCAGGGTCTGGAGGAAGCCGATGCCGAAGTAGTCGGCGACCACCGTGCCGGTGAATCCCCAGTCCTCCCGGAGGAGTCCGGTCAGCAGCTCCGGGTCGGCGGAGGCCGGGACGCCGTCCCGCTCCGTGTACGCGGCCATCACCGAGCGCGCCCCGCCCTCGCGCAGCGCCATCTCGAACGGCGGCAGCGTCACGTCCGCGAACTCACGGGTGCCCGCCCGAACGGGGGCCAGGTTGCGGGCGCCCGCCGAGGAGGCGTACCCGGCGAAGTGCTTGAGGGTGGCGACGATCCCGGCCGACTCCAGACCGCGCACATAGGCCGCGCCGACCGTGCCGACCAGGTACGGGTCCTCGCCGATCGTCTCCTCGACCCGCCCCCAGCGCGGATCGCGTACGACGTCCAGGACGGGCGCGAGGCCCTGGTGGACGCCGACCGCGCGCAGGTCGCGGCCGATGTGCCGGGCCATCTCCTCCACCAGCGGCGGGTCGAAGGCGGCGCCCCAGGCGAGCGGGACCGGGTAGGCGGTGGCCCGCCAGGCGGTGAAGCCGGCCAGGCACTCCTCGTGGGCTACGGCGGGGATGCCGAAGCGGCCCGCCTCGGCGATCCGGCGCTGGGCGCGGGCCAGCGCGCGGGCACCGAGCGCCGGGTCCACGGGGGCGGTGCCGAAGGAACGGGTCAGCTGGCCGAGCCCCCGGGTGATCAGCTCGTCCCAGTCGTGGTCGGCGGTCATGTCGTGCTGGTGCGGGGCGACTCCGTCGCCGTCCGTGTCGGCGCCGACCCACACGCCGTACAGCTGGGCGGTCTTCTCCTCCAGGGTCATCCGGGAGAGGAGGTCGTCGACACGGGCGGCGGCGGGCAGGGCGGGATCACGCCAGGGGGCGGTGGTCATGAAACTCCTGTCAGGGGTCGGTGAGCCACCAGTCGGGAATCGAACGAACGAATGTTTCGAGCTGTGCTTCGAATGTTCCGGGAACCTATGACCCGGCGAGGGGTTCGTCAAGAGGTCGTGCGGGGATACGATCGCCGCCATGACACCCTCGGAGCCCGCAGAAACGCGGACGGAAGACCGGCCGACGACCCCGAGCGGCGGGCCGAAGGCGCGGACCGAAGCCAGGTCGGCGCAGACCGCCACACTCGCGGAGATCGCCCGTGAGGCCGGCGTCTCGGCGCCGACTGTTTCGAAGGTCCTCAACGGCCGCGCCGACGTCGCCCCCGCGACCCGCACCCGCGTCGAGGAGCTGCTGCGCGCCCACGGCTACCGTCGCCGGCGCGCCGAGGCGACCCGTTCGCCCCTGATCGACCTGGTCTTCCACGAGTTGGAGAGCGCGTGGGCGATGGAGGTCATCCGGGGTGTGGAGAACGTCGCGCGGGACGCCGGACTGAGCGTCGTGCTGAGCGAGAGCGCCGGGCGGCTCACCCCCGGGCGGACCTGGGCCGACCAGGTCGCCGCCCGCCGCCCGCACGGCGTGGTGCTGGTCCTGTCCGGGCTCGACGAGTCCCAGCGCGCGCTGCTGACCAGTCGCTCCATCCCGTTCGTGGTGATGGACCCGGCGGGCGACCCGGGCGCCGACGTGCCCTCGATCGGCGCCACCAACTGGCAGGGCGGGCTCGCCGCCACCCGGCACCTGGTCGAGCTGGGGCACCGGCGGATCGGGGTGATCAGCGGGCCCCCGCAGATGATGTGCAGCCGGGCCCGCCTCGACGGCTACCGCGCGGCCCTGGAGACGGCCGGGCTGCCGGTCGACCCGGAGATGGTCAAGACCGGCGACTTCCACCACGAGACCGGCTACCGGCTCGGCCGCGAGCTGCTCGCCCGCCCCGACCGGCCCACCGCCGTCTTCGCCGGCAACGACCTCCAGGCCCTCGGCTGCTACGAGGCCGCCCGTGAACTGGGTCTGCGCATCCCCGAGGACGTCAGCGTGGTCGGCTTCGACGACCTCCCGGTGGCCCGCTGGGTCGGCCCGCCGCTGACCACCGTGCGGCAGCCGCTGACGGAGATGGCGGAGGCGGCGGCCCGGCTGGTGCTGGAGCTGGGGCGGTCGGACGAGGCGCCCACGGCGACCCGGGTGGAACTGGCGACCAGTCTGGTGGTGCGGACGAGCACGGGAGCGCCGCCCGTGGCCGGAAGTTGACGTATTGACGGGTGTGGAGGACGCCTCCACACTCCTCCGAAGTCAATCGGTTGTACAACCGAAACTTTCGGAGGCACCCGCCATGAGAACCTCCAGAACATCCGGATCGTCCAGGGCCGTGCGTGCGCTGCTCGCCGGAGCGGCCACCGTCGGCGCCCTGCTCACCGCCGGCACCACGACCGCCCACGCCGCCGACACACCGCTGCGCGACCTCGCCGCCGCCAAGGGCAAGGTCATGGGCACGGCGGTCACCGGCTCCAAACTCACCGGGACCTACGGCGACATCGCGGGACGCGAGTTCAACTGGCTCACCCCCGGCAACGCCATGAAGTGGGGCTCGGTCGAGCCGACCCGGGGGACCTACGACTGGGCCGAGGCCGACCAGATCGTGGACTTCGCCGAGGCCCACGGCCAGGAGGTGCGCGGCCACACCCTGGTCTGGCACAGCCAGAACCCGAGCTGGCTGACCAACGGCAGCTGGACGTCCGCCCAGCTGAGCACCCTGCTCCAGAACCACATCAACACCGAGGTCGGCCGCTACAAGGGCCGCGTCGCCGCCTGGGACGTCGTCAACGAGCCCTTCAACGAGGACGGCACCTACCGCTCCACCCTCTGGTACAACGGCCTCGGCGCGGACTACATCGCGAACGCCCTGACCTGGGCGCGGGCCGCCGACCCGGCCGCCCAGCTGTACATCAACGACTACAACGTCGAGGGCGTCAACGCGAAGTCCACCGCCCTGTACAACCTGGTCAAGTCCCTGAAGGAGCGGGGCGTCCCGATCGACGGCGTCGGCCTCCAGGCCCACCTGATCCTCGGTCAGGTGCCGTCCACCCTCCAGCAGAACATCCAGCGCTTCGCCGACCTCGGCGTCGATGTGGCGATCACCGAGCTGGACATCCGGATGCAGCTGCCCTCGGACAGCGCGAAGCTCACCCAGCAGGCCGCCGACTACCGGGCGGTCATGAACGCCTGCCTGGCCGTGAGCCGCTGCACCGGCGTCACCGTCTGGGGCTTCACCGACTCCGACTCGTGGATCCCGAGCACCTTCCCGGGGGAGGGCGCGGCGACGCCGTACGACGAGAACTACGCGCCGAAACCGGCGTACCACGCGATCGCCGAGGCGCTCGGGGGGACCACGACCCCGCCGCCCACGGGGGCGTGCACGGCGGCCTACAGCGTCGGCAGCCAGTGGAACACCGGCTTCACCGGGCAGGTGCGGATCGCCTGCTCGGGGGCGGCGCTGTCGTCGTGGAAGGTGAGCTGGACGTACGGGGCGGGGCAGCGGGTCACGCAGGCCTGGAACGCGAACTGCGCCCAGTCGGGGGCGACGGTCACCTGTTCCAACGCCTCGTACAACGGGACGGTTCCCGACGGCGGTGCGGTGACCTTCGGGTTCAACGGGTCGTGGAGCGGGAGCAATCCGGTGCCGACGGTGACACTGGGCTGAGGCCGCGAAGTCCCGCCCGCCGCGCGGGATGAGAAATTCCGAAGAAATGCGGCTCGGGTCCTCGTTCCTCACAACCCCCTCATGGTTCGGACTTATGTTCTCCCCCGTGACGGGACACGAGGCGAACGGGCACGGGGACGGACGACAGGGCCGGCGGTCGAGAGCGCTCAAGGCCGCCGGCCTCACCCTCGCGGGCGCCCTGGTGCTGGGCGCCGCCGCGGCGGGCTGGGCCTACTGGCATCTGAACGACAACATCACGGGCGTCGACCTCGACAACGCGCTCGGCGACGACCGTCCGGCGCGCGCGGTGACCACCCCGACCCCGTCCGGCACCGCCTCCGCGACCCCGCTGCCCACCGGGGCCGTCACCATCCTGGTCCTCGGCTCGGACTCGCGCGGCGGCGCGGAGAACCAGGAGCTCGGCGGCGGTGACAGCACCGGCGCCCGCTCCGACACCGCGATGGTCGTGCACATCGACGCCGGCCGCACCAGCGCCACCGTCGTCAGCATCCCGCGCGACACCCTCGTCACCCGCCCGTCCTGCCCGCTGCCCTCCGGCGGTTCGACGGCGGTGGCGTACGGCGTCATGTTCAACACCGCCTACGCGGTGGGCGGTCCGGTCTGCGCGGTCAAGACCGTCGAGTCGATGACGAACGTCCGCATGGACCACTTCGTCGAGGTCGACTTCTCGGGGTTCGCGAAGCTCGTGGACGCGCTCGGCGGGGTCACCGTCACCACCGAGGAGGACATCGACGACGAGGACAGCCGTCTGCGTCTCGCGGCCGGCACCCACCACCTCGACGGCACCCGGGCCCTCGCCCTGGCCCGCACCCGGCACGGCGTCGGCGACGGCAGCGACCTCGGCCGCATAGGCCTCCAGCAGATCCTGGTGAAGGCCCTGCTGGAGCAGATCTCCTCGACCGACCTGCTGACCAGCCCCACCCGGCTCTACCGGGTCGCCGACGCGGTCACCGGCGGCCTCACCACCGACACCGGCCTGGACTCCCTCGCCGAGCTGACGGAACTCGGCCGGAGCCTGAAGGACCTGTCCGCCGAGAACGTCACGACCGTGACCCTGCCGGTGGTGACGGCCCCGTCGGACCCCAACCGGGTGGTGGCGCAGGAGCCCGCGGCGAGCGACCTGTGGGAGTCCCTCAAGCAGGGCTGACCCGGCGGGCGAGCAGCCCGTCCACCACCGCCGGCTGCGCGGCCACGTCGCGGCCGTCACCCGGACGGGACCGCCGGAAAAAATCTTCGAGGAATTCCGGTGAGGATGTCGATCCCGCCGGGTCCCGCTCGACGCAAGGGTGAGAGGCCGGGAACAGCCCGGCCACGGCACACGAGGAGTCACCATGCCCCGTTACCTGTCGCTCATCCGGATCGACGAGTCCGACGTCCCCGCCGGCGGCCCCAGCCCCGAGCTGATGCAGCGGATGGGCGAGCTGATCGAGGAGATCACCAAGGCCGGCGTCATGCTCGACACCGCGGGGCTGCTCCCGACGGCGCAGGGCACCCGGCTGCACCTGAAGGGCGGCGAGATCTCCTCCACCGACGGGCCCTTCACCGAGACCAAGGAGGTCATCGGCGGCTACGCGATCACGCAGTGCAAGGACAAGGCCGAGGCGCTCGAATGGGGCAAGCGTTTCCTCCAGGTGCACGGCGAGGAGTGGACCCTGACCCTCGAGGTGCGGGAGATCGAGGAGGGCTGAGGTTCCTTCTCCCGAGGCCGCCGGGGGTGTTCGATGGTGGGCTGTGGAACAACAGCCCGCCACCGACCCCCGCGACGACGACCCGCGCGCCTGCGCCGCGGCGGACCCGCGCGCCGCCATCGAAACCGTCTTCCGCCTCGAGTCCCCCCGCGTCATCGCCGCCGTCGCCCGTGTCGTCCGGGACGTCGGCCTCGCCGAGGAGCTGGCGCAGGACGCCCTGGTCAGCGCCCTGGAGCAGTGGCCGCGCGACGGCGTGCCGGCCAACCCCGGCGCCTGGCTCACCGCCACCGCCAAGCACCGCGCCGTCGACCTGGTCCGGCGCCGGGAGACGTACGCCCGCAAGCTCGCGGAGATCGGCCGCGACCTGGAGACGGCCGTCCCGTTCGAGGAGCCGGCCGCTCCCGACGACATCGACGACGACCTCCTGCGCCTCGTCTTCACCGCCTGCCACCCGGTGCTGTCGGCGGACGCCCGGATCGCCCTCACCCTGCGTCTGCTCGGCGGCCTGACCACGGCCGAGATCGCCCGTGCCTTCCTGGTGCCGGAATCCACGGTCGCGCAACGCATCGTCCGCGCCAAGCGCACCCTGGCGACGAGGAACATCGCCTTCGAGGTGCCGTACGGCCCCGACCGCGAGGCCCGGCTCGGCTCGGTCCTGGACGTCATCTACCTGATCTTCAACGAGGGGTACGCGGCCACCGCCGGCGACGACCTGCTGCGTCCCGCCCTGTGCGAGGACGCCCTGCGGCTGGCCCGGCAACTGGCGGCGCTGATGCCGAAGGAGCCCGAAGTGCACGCCCTCGCGGCGCTGCTGGAGTTGCAGGCGTCCCGCACGGCCGCCCGCGTCGACCCCGACGGCACGCCCGTCCTCCTCAAGGACCAGAACCGCCGCCGCTGGAACCGCATGCTCATCGCCCGCGGCGTCACCGCCCTGGCCCGCGCCGAGGCCACCGCCACCGGAGCCCCGGGCCCGTACGCCCTCCAGGCCGCCATCGCCGCCTGCCACGCGCACGCGTACACCTACGAGGAGACCGACTGGCCGACCATCGCCACCCTCTACGGCCTCCTGGCGGCCCGCACCCGTTCCGCGGTCGTCGAGCTCAACCGCGCGGTGGCCGTGTCCATGGCGCAGGGCCCCGCCCCGGCCCTGGAGATCGTCGACGCGCTCGCCGCCGAACCCGCCCTGCGCGACTACCACCTCCTGCCCAGCGTCCGCGGCGACCTGCTGCTGCGCCTGGGCCGCCCGGCGGAGGCGCGGGCGCAGTTCGCCCGTGCGGCCGAACTGACCGCCAACGAACGCGAACGGCACCTGCTGCTGCGCCGGGCGGAAGAGGCGGGGGATGAAGCGGGCGGGTGACGGGTCCGGCGGGTGAGGTCCGGCCGGTGACGCGGGCCGATCGGTCCACGCGCCTGATCGGCTCCGGTGCCCGATCAGTCCACGTGCCCCTCAGCTCCCGTGCCCGATCAGCTCCCTTACCGATCGCCCCCGTGCCCGATCGCCCCCCGTGCCCGATCGCCCCCGTGCCCGATCGGCCCCCGTGCCCGATCGGCCCCCGTGCCCGCTGGCCGGTGCTGCTGGCCGCCGCCACGGCCGAGCCGACGCCCGCGACCTGCCCGCCGCCCGGCAGGGCAGCGCGGACGTCCCGAGCCCCGATCGGCCAACCTGCCCGATCACCCCCGCAGCCGATCAGGCAGGGTGCCCGATGAGCATCGTCGGCGCCCCCGCCATCCGCGTCAGGAAGACGGTCGCCGAGTTCGGCCCCTGGGGCTTGACCTTCTTCCGCAGCTCCTCCGGCTCCACCGCGGACCCCCGCTTCTTCACGGTCAGGATGCCCACGCCCCGCTCCCGCAGCAGCGCCTTCAGCTTCTTGACGTTGAAGTGGAGCTGGTCGGTGATCTCGTAGGCGGTGGCGTACGGCGTGGGCCGGTGCTCGTCGGCGGTGACGTAGGCGATGGTCGCGTCGATCAGCCCGCCCTCCACCTCCCGCGCGACCTCGGCGACCAGATGGGCCCGGATGACGGCGCCGTCGGGCTCGTAGAGAAAGCGGCCGAGGGGACGGACGCCGGGGTCGGGCAGGCCGGTGCCGAGCAGCGTGCGCGGCCCGGGCAGCAGGGTCGCGCGCACCGCCCCCGGCGCCGTCCCGAACCACAGCACCGCCTCCTTCACGTCCCCGCCGTCCGAGATCCACTCGGCCTCCGCCTCGGCGGGAACGGCGTCGTGCGGAATGCCGGGGGCGATCTTCAGGGCGGCGTGGGGCGCTTTCAGGGCCGCCCCGACCGCCCACGACAGGGGCGGCGAGTAGGCCTCCGGATCGAAGATCCTCCCCCGCCCGCCACGCCTCGCCGGATCCACGAACACGGCGTCCCAGCCGTCCGTGTCGACGTCCGTGACGTCGGCCTCCCGCACCTCGATCAGCCCGTCGAGCCCCAGCGCCTCCGCGTTCGCCCGCGCCGCCGCCACCGTCAGCGGGTCGCGGTCCACGGCGAGGACCCGGATCCCGGCGCGGGCGAGGGCGATGGCGTCGCCGCCGATCCCGCAGCACAGGTCGGCGACGGAGGCCACGCCCAGCCCCTTGAGCCGCTCGGCGCGATGGGTGGCGACCGAGGCGCGCGTCGACTGCTCGACCCCGTGGGGCGTGAAGAACATCCGTTCGGCGTCCGGCCCGAACTTCGCCGCCGCCCGCTGCCGCAGCCGGGCCTGCCCGAGGGCGGCCGAGACGAGCTCGGCGGGGTGCTCGCGGCGCAGCCGGGTGGCGACGGCCAGTTCGTCGGCGGGGGCGGTGCCGCGCACGGCGTCGAGGAGGGCGCGGCCCTCGGGGGTGAGGAGGGGGGCGAGGTCGTTCACCGGCTCATTGTCGGCCAGTCGGTGGATGGTGCGCCTCCGGCCGCGGTGTCGGGCGGGGTTCCAGGGCGGGGACTGCGAGGATCCGGCGCCATGGGATCAGTCGTACAAAACGATAAAAAGGTCGTACGGCGGGTGAGGCTCAGGGGTGGCATCGCCGTCCTCGCGCTGACCGCCATCGCCTCGGGCTGTGCGCAGGGCGGCGGCCCGGGCCCCGCCGGCAGTCGTCCCGCCCCCGGTCAGCAGCCCGGCCAGGCCCCGCCGGAGGGCGCCCTGAACTCGTACGCGGACAAGCTGCGCGCCGACTACGCGGACCGGGTCGCGGCGGCGAAACGCTGGGGCCTGAGGAAGGTCCCGCTGAGGGCCCCCGAACCCCCCGTAAGGAAGCCGCACATCACCACCCGCGACGGCTTCGAGGTCGACGACCACGAGGACCTCGACCTCCCCCCGGTCTTCACCACCGTCCCCACCAAGCACAAGGTCGTCTTCCTCACCATCGACGACGGCGCCGAGAAGGACCCGGCGTTCCTGCGCATGATGACCGAGCTGAAGATCCCGTACACCGCCTTCCTCAGCGACTACCTCATCAAGGAGGACTACGGCTACTTCAAGAAGATGCAGCGCGGGGGAGTGGGCCTGAACAACCACACCCTCCACCACCCCTACCTGCCGGGCCTGTCCTACAAGCGCCAGAAGCGCGAGATCTGCGGCATGCAGGACGTGATCGAGAAGCGCTACGGCAAGCGGCCCACCCTCTTCCGTCCGCCGTTCGGCAACTACAACCGCGACACCCTGCGCGCCGCGAAGGCCTGCGGCGTGAAGTACGCCCCACTCTGGAACGAGGAGGTCTTCGCCGACCACTGGGACTACCGCGAGTGGGACCGGGACCTCCACCCCGGCGACATCGTCCTGAGCCACTTCCGCGGCCCCGACCACTGGAAGGGCACGATGCCCGACATGATCCGCCGGTTCCTGAACAAGGTCACGGAGAAGGGATACGCGGTGGCACGCCTGGAGGACTACCTGTGAGAACCCGGGGGCTGGCGGCCGCACTGCTGATCCTGGCGACGCTGACCGGCTGCGCCCGGTCCGTCGAGCCGACCGACCACCTGGGCGGGAGGACGCCGGACCGGGTACGGCCGCACCACGGCCCCGCGCCGCACCAGCCGCCGTACCGCCGCTGGGGCCTGACGACCCCGCTGGCCCCCGCCCCCACCCCCGCGTCGAAACCACCGCCCCCCGGCCGCCACCCCCACCTCCCCCCGGTCGTCGACCACATCCCCACCCGCGACAGGGTCGTCTTCCTCACCTACGACGACGGTGCCGAACGTGACCCCCGCTTCGTCGACATGGTCCGCGAACTCCGCCTCCCGGTGAGCATGTTCCTGACGGACAGCGTGGTCGGTCCGGCCTACGCCCACTTCTCCCGCCTCCAGTCCGTCGGTGCGAACCTCCAGAACCACACCCTCGACCACCCGGCCCTGCGCGGCCTGCCCTACGCCGGCCAGCGCGCCGAGATCTGCGGCCAGCAGGACAAGCTCAAGTCCCGCTTCGGCCTGCGCCCCCGCCTCTTCCGCCCGCCCTACGGCACTTACGACGCCACCACCCTGCGGGCCGCCGCCGACTGCGGCATCACGGCGATCGTCCTCTGGCGCGCCTCCATGGGCCCCACCGACCTCACGTACACCCATGGCTCCCCCCGCCTCCGCCCCGGCGACATCGTCGCCGTCGACCCCGACGAGACGACGGGCCCGAGCCTCCGGGAACGGACGACGAGACTGCTGCGGCGGGTCCAGGAACAGGGGCTGACCGTGGGAAGGCTGGAGGACTACCTCTGACCCGAGGGGCACCCCACGGCCACGGAAAACCCCGCGACGCGCCGCGGGCATTGGCACTCCGCTTGACCGAGTGCTAACCCCGGTCATAGTCTCAGCTCTGGCACTCCCCACTGGAGAGTGCCAACAACGCGACGGGCAGGTCCGGCACCCGCGACGACGGATCGACCTGGTCGCCACCTCAGACAGTTAACCCCGTGAGATCTCCGAAGGGGGAGGTCGGATCGTGACGACCGCCAGCTCCAAGGTTGCCATCAAGCCGCTCGAGGACCGCATCGTGGTCCAGCCGCTCGACGCCGAGCAGACCACGGCCTCTGGCCTGGTCATCCCGGACACCGCGAAGGAGAAGCCCCAGGAGGGCGCCGTCCTCGCCGTGGGCCCGGGCCGCTTCGAGAACGGCGAGCGCCTGCCGCTCGACGTCAAGGTCGGCGACGTCGTGCTGTACAGCAAGTACGGCGGCACCGAGGTGAAGTACAACGGCGAGGAGTACCTCGTCCTCTCGGCTCGCGACGTTCTCGCGATCATCGAGAAGTAACTCACCCGGACATACCGGAAGCACAATTTCGTTGCTCGAAGCTGCGCCCCTGGCCCCCGCGACCACTTAAGAAACCGGGCGCCCGGGGCGCAGTGTCTTTTTCACCCACATTCGAGAGGGCTCCCGCTGTCATGGCGAAGATCCTGAAGTTCGACGAGGACGCCCGTCGCGCCCTCGAGCGCGGCGTCAACAAGCTGGCCGACACGGTCAAGGTGACGATCGGCCCCAAGGGCCGCAACGTCGTCATCGACAAGAAGTTCGGTGCCCCCACCATCACCAACGACGGTGTCACGATCGCCCGCGAGGTCGAGATCGACGACCCGTACGAGAACCTCGGCGCGCAGCTGGTGAAGGAGGTGGCGACCAAGACCAACGACATCGCGGGTGACGGCACCACCACCGCCACGGTCCTGGCCCAGGCGCTCGTCCGCGAGGGCCTGAAGAACGTCGCCGCCGGTGCCTCCCCGGCCGCTCTGAAGAAGGGCATCGACGCCGCGGTCAAGGCCGTCTCCGACGAGCTGCTCGCCACGGCCCGCCCGATCGACGAGAAGTCCGACATCGCCGCCGTCGCCGCGCTGTCCGCCCAGGACCAGCAGGTCGGCGAGCTCATCGCCGAGGCGATGGACAAGGTCGGCAAGGACGGTGTCATCACCGTCGAGGAGTCCAACACCTTCGGCCTGGAGCTGGACTTCACCGAGGGCATGGCCTTCGACAAGGGCTACCTGTCGCCGTACTTCGTGACGGACCAGGAGCGCATGGAGGCCGTCCTGGAGGACCCGTACATCCTCATCCACCAGGGCAAGATCTCCTCCATCGCGGACATGCTGCCGCTGCTGGAGAAGATCATCCAGACGAACTCCTCCAAGCCGCTGCTGATCATCGCCGAGGACGTCGAGGGCGAGGCCCTGTCCACCCTCGTCGTCAACAAGATCCGCGGCACGTTCAACGCCGTCGCCGTCAAGGCGCCCGGCTTCGGTGACCGCCGCAAGGCGATGCTCCAGGACATGGCCGTCCTCACCGGCGCCACGGTCATCTCCGAGGAGGTCGGCCTCAAGCTCGACCAGGTCGGCCTCGACGTGCTCGGCTCCGCCCGCCGCGTCACCGTCACCAAGGACGACACCACGCTCGTCGACGGCGCCGGCAAGTCCGAGGACGTCCAGGGCCGCGTCGCGCAGATCAAGGCCGAGATCGAGAACACCGACTCCGACTGGGACCGCGAGAAGCTCCAGGAGCGCCTCGCGAAGCTGGCCGGCGGCGTGTGCGTGATCAAGGTCGGCGCCGCCACCGAGGTGGAGCTGAAGGAGAAGAAGCACCGTCTGGAGGACGCCATCTCCGCGACCCGCGCCGCGGTCGAGGAGGGCATCGTCTCCGGTGGTGGCTCCGCGCTCGTCCACGCCGTCAAGGTCCTCGAGGGCAACCTTGGCAAGACCGGCGACGAGGCCACCGGTGTCTCCGTCGTCCGCCGCGCCGCCGTCGAGCCGCTGCGCTGGATCGCCGAGAACGCCGGCCTCGAGGGCTACGTCATCACCTCCAAGGTCGCCGAGCTCGACAAGGGCCAGGGCTTCAACGCCGCCACCGGCGAGTACGGCGACCTGGTCAAGGCCGGCGTCATCGACCCGGTGAAGGTCACCCGTTCCGCCCTGGAGAACGCCGCCTCCATCGCCTCCCTCCTCCTCACGACCGAGACCCTGGTCGTCGAGAAGAAGGAAGAGGAGGAGCCGGCCGCCGCGGGCCACGGCCACGGCCACTCCCACTGACGTACGTCGGCACTGAGGCCCGGCGCCCCGAGAGGGGGCGCCGGGCCTTCGCGTTGGCCGCCTTGTCCGCGCTCGACCCGCTGCGGCCCGGTGCCGGTCAGCTCCAGTGGACGTTGGTCATCGGGTATCCACCCGTGTCGAAGGTTTCCTGGCACACGGATATGCCGAACGCTATTTCCAGCCCCTTCAGGAACCGCTGCTGCCAGTCGGTTATCGAGCCTTCGTTCTCGAAGACCGGGCGCCCGTCGGCATAACGGACCTCGGGGCGGCACCGTGCTTCGTGCATGGCCCAGTTGAGAAAGGACATCTCCGGCGCGTAGTCGAAGTAGTGTCCGCCGCTCAGCTTCGTCTCAACGTCGAAGTGGCCGTGGATCTCGCCGCTCCACACCTGCCGGCCGTCCTCGAAATACACCATGCAGTACATGCCCTTTGCGGCGATGTTGTAGAGCAGGACGACTCGGCCGGTTCCCCGCGGCAGCGCGAAGCCTTCGCGGAAGTGGATCAGATGGTCGAAGTTCCCCGCGAGGAAGGACCAATCGCCCTCCTTGCCGTAGACGGTCACGCAGGGCTCGTCGGGGACCCGGGTATGGGGGTGGGTCCGGTCGTAGACGGCCTTGGCCTCGGCACTCACCGGCTCGGGGATCTCCCAGGGGACGGCGCCGAAGACCACCGCCAGGTCCTGCGGCGCGATGCCCTGCGCGAACACCAGACCCGCCTGTCCTCCGAGGACGGGATCGGCGGCGCCGTTCGGCCACCGCTCGCCGAGCCATGCGATTCCCTCGTTCTCTGCCATGACCGGGGACCGTAACAGCCGGGTCCGACAAGAGCGTTGCTCCCGGCGAGGCGGCGACCGTGCCCGAGCGGCTCCGCCCGGGGCCGGCGCCTTCGCGGCAGCCGGCTCTGCTGCCCTCCTCCGAGGCACCGCGGAAAGGCCCCGTCCCCGCGTGGGCAGGAGACGGGGCCCTTGATGGAACCTCGCGGGCTACTGACCGAGTACCCCCAGTTGCTCCATCAGTCCCGCCCGGTCGTACTGCCACCACGCCTCGCAGATCTGCCCGTCCCGGAACCGGTGCCAGGTCATGCCGGTCATGGTGACGTCCTGCCCGGTGGCGGGGATTCCCAGGAAGTCGCCCTTGTGCCGGCCCTGCCACGTCCAGCGCGTGCACACCCGGTCCTCCTGGGCGATCTGGTCGTCGACCCGGAAGGAGAAGTCGAAGGCCCGCCGCCAGCCCGCGACCTCGTCGCGCGCCGCCCGCAGCCCCGTGTCCTGCGGGTTGGCGGGGTCGTGGTCGACGTAGTCGTCGGTGATCCGCTCGAACAGGCGGTCGAGGTCGGCCCGCCCGGCGTCCTCGAAGAACTCCCGCGCCGTCACCCGGTTGAGCTGCTCGTCCCGCACCACGTCCAGATCGGTGAAGGTCGGCATCTCGTCACACAGGGCCACCATCTCCCGGAAGATCCGGTCGGTCTCCGGAAGGTTCGAGTTCCGCATCGCCTCCTCGTACGACGGGAACTCCACGATCTCGATCAGGTGCGAGTCGTCCGACCGGTCCTTGCCGACCAGCGCGTGCGTCGCGGTCCGCTTCCCCTTGGTCTGTTCGACCCATGAGTCCAGCAGCCGGTTCATCTCGTCGAACCGGCTCGTCTTGCAGTCGATGAGCTGTACGAATGTCATGGCGCCGCCTCCGGCCCCCCTGGGTCCGGTGTGTGTCACGCCCATTTTCCCACCGGAGCGCCGACGTCACCCGCCCGCTACTGGGGCCCGTACTTCCGCCCCGTCCTGGAGCTGATCCCGCCGAGCAGCCCCCTCGGCACCACCTTCGCCACACCCATCAGCGCCTTGTACCGCGGATCCGGGATCGACACCGACCTCCCGCGCGCCAGGTCGTGCAGCGCCTCCGCCACCAGCTTGTCCGCGTCCAGCCACATCCACTTCGGGATGTTGTCCGTCCCCATCCCGGCCCGCTCGTGGAACTCCGTCCGCACGAACCCCGGGCACAGCGCCATCAACCGCACCCCGCTGCCCGCCAGATCCTTCGCGGCGCCCTGCGTGAACTGCACGACCCACGCCTTGGACGCCCCGTACGTCCCGCGCGGCAGGAAGGCGGCCACCGAGGCGACGTTGACGACACCCCCGCGCTCCCGCTCCCGCATGGCCGCGGTCGCCGCCGACGTCAGCCGCAGCACCGCCTCGCAGTGCACCTTGAGCATCTTCAGCTCGTCGGCCATCGGTACGTCGAGGTAGCGGCCCTTGTTGCCGAAGCCCGCGTTGTTCACGAGCAGGTCGACGGGGTTCCTGCGGTCGCCCAGCCGGGTGGCCACCGCCTCGATGCCCTCGTCCTCGGACAGATCGGCCGTCAGCACCTCCGCCTCGATGCCGTGCCGGTCGTGCAACTCGGTCGCCTGCTCGCGCAGACGCTTGGTGTCCCGGGCGACCAGGACGAGATCATGCCCGTCCGCCGCCAGCCGCCGCGCGAACGCGGCACCGATGCCCGCGGTCGAACCCGTAATCAGAGCCGTTGTCATGGCAGAAGGGTAGTGACCCGGACTGACGGCGTCCGTTCTCTGCACGGCGCCTCCAGAAGGTGAAGACCCCGTGTGCGCGCCTGCCCCGTGACGGCGGTTCAGCCGCCGTGCTCCGCCACGTACTTCCGGGCCTGCGCCAGCGCCTCCGGGTGCAGGGCCTCACCCGCCGCCAGCAGCCTCGGCAGCAGCTCCCGGTGCGTGGTGCCGGCCTGGAACTCCATCCGGGCCGTCACGTCGTGCTCCGGCACGTGGACGATCTCCACCGGATCCCCCGCGCGGATCTCGCCCGGGACGATCACCCGCAGGTACGCCCCCGTCGAGGCCTTCTGTGTGAACCGCCTGACCCAGCCCTTCTCACCCACATGGCCCTGGAAGGTGAGACAGGGGATCCGCCCGGCGGTCACCTCCAGCACCACCTCGGAGCCGATCCGCCAGCGTTCCCCGATCCGCGCGTCGGAGACCTCCAGACCGGTGGTGGTGAGGTTCTCGCCGAACGCGCCGTTGGGCAGCGTGCGCCCCAGCTCGCGCTCCCAGTCGTCGAGGTCTTCACGAGCGAAGGCGTACACCGCCTGGTCGTTCCCGCCGTGGTGGCGCAGGTCGCACACCGCGTCCCCGGCGAGGCCGCTCCCCGCCGTGCCCCTCGGCCCGGGCGCCGAGACCCGCACCGGGCCGTCGACCGGCCGCTTGTCGATACCGGTGACACCCTCGGGGTGGTTCGTGTACGGCGCGCTCTTGCGGCGGCCCACGTTCACGGACAGAAGCCTCATGCCCCGCACGCTAAGGGGATCGGGATGAAAGCGTCCACGCATTATTCGCGGCCGTATCCAAGACTCACTTATGCTTGAGGGGTGATCGAGGCCCGTCATCTCCGCGTGCTGCGCGCCGTGGCCACCACCGGCTCCTTCTCGGCGGCGGGCCGCGAGCTGGGCTGCACCCAGCCGGCGGTCAGCCAGCAGATGAAGGCCCTGGAGGCGTCCGTCGGTACGCCCCTGCTGGTGCGCAGCGGCCGCGAGATGCGTCTGACCCAGGCGGGCGACGCGCTCGTGCGGCACGCGGCCGGGATCCTCGCGGGGCTCACCGCCGCCGAGGAGGAGGTCGCCGCCATCGCCGGACTGCGCGCCGGCCGGGTCCGCCTCGTCTCCTTCCCCAGCGGCAGCTCCACGCTCGTGCCGACCGCGCTGGCCGCCCTGCGCGCGGCGCACCCCGGTACCCGGGTCTCGCTGGAGGAGGCCGAGCCGCCCGAGTCCGTCGACAAGCTGCGCGCCGGCGACTGCGATGTGGCCCTCGCCTTCCGCTACGAGGGCGCGGGGGGTGCCGAGGAGTGGGCCGACCTGGTCGTACGCCCGCTGCTGACCGACCGACTGGTCGCCCTCGTACCGGAACGCCACCGCCTCG
Source organism: Streptomyces sp. NPDC014995 (assembly GCF_043080745.1). NCBI lineage: Bacteria > Bacillati > Actinomycetota > Actinomycetes > Kitasatosporales > Streptomycetaceae > Streptomyces > Streptomyces sp. NPDC014995. Next base: position 145,088 of record NZ_JBIBVX010000004.1, on the reverse strand, counting down.
CGCGCGCGCAGTCCCTCGCCATCGGCGAACTCGCCCGGGAGTCGTGGATCGCGGGGTGCCCGCGCTGCCGGGGCCAGTTGGTGGAGGTGTGCGAGGGGGCCGGCTTCACGCCCCGCATCGACTTCGCGACCGACGACTACCCGGCGGTCGCCGGCCTGGTGGGCGCCGGCCTCGGCGTCGCCGTCCTGCCCCAGCTCGCGATCGAGTCCGTACGGCCCCGTGGGGCGCGCGCGGTGACGCTGGAGCCGGCGGTGCGGCGGGAGATCGTCGCGCTCACGCTGCCCGACCTGGCCCAGGTACCGGCGGTGGCGGCGACGCTGGAGCAGCTGGGGCGGGCGGCCGCGCGGTAGGGGCGGCAGGGGAGCGGTTCGCAGGAGCGGCGGGAGGTGCCGCAGGGGAAGCGCTGTGCCGGGGCGGCGCGAGGTGCCGCAGGGAACCGCTGTGCACGGGAGCGGCGGGAGGTGCCGCAGCGTCAGCGGAGGCAGCCGCTGGGGAAGCCGCGGCAGAGCCGTAGAACCAGCGAGGGCACGCGCGTGCGTGCCCCAACATGTGCAAAAACGTTCCTTCAGGCGTTCGGGGTGTTGTCTCCACTGGTCGACGCCGACACCAGGCGGTGACGCGCCCGGCCCATGAGCTCCTCGCGCTCGTCCTCGGTCAGCCCGCCCCACACGCCGTACGGCTCTCTCACCGCCAGGGCGTGCGCCGCGCACTGCGCGCGGACCGGGCATCTCATGCAGACCTCCTTGGCCGAGTTCTCGCGAGCGCTCCGCGCCGCCCCGCGCTCACCCTCCGGATGGAAGAAGAGTGAACTGTCCACCCCGCGGCAGGCGGCCAGGAGCTGCCAGTCCCACAGGTCCGCGTTCGGTCCGGGAAGGCGGGAGAAATCTGCCATTGCGTGACCCCTTGTAGCCGTGTTGAGCGGATACGGTGTCCACGACCGTACAACTACGATCTAAGGAGATGAAAATATGACTCATTGCGAATCTAGCCTCAGACACCAGTAAATGGGAAGAAATAGGGCTAAACGGGGCATGGGTTGTGATGAAAGGTTGAGGGTCCGTGTGGCTGCCTCCGCCGTGTCCGCGCCCTCACGTAGAGTGCCGAAGAGTGCACGCAGCCCCGTAACTCTTTCGAGTGACCGTCGTTGAGAGTGCGGAGGCGGTTGAAAACACAAACGCTCGGGCAGGCGTCCGAGACGGTCGACCGCACAGGTGACGATTCGTACCAGCCTGGAGGCACAAGGTGACGCGCATCAGCTGCGGAGGACGGCCATGACTTCCGTCCTCGTCTGCGACGACTCCCCGCTTGCCCGAGAGGCGCTCCGCCGCGCGGTCGCGACCGTGCCCGGCGTCGAGCGCGTGACGACAGCGGCCAACGGCGAGGAAGTCCTCCGCCGCTGGGGCGCCGACCGCTCGGACCTGATTCTGATGGACGTGCGCATGCCCGGACTGGGGGGCGTCGAGACCGTCCGGCGGCTGCTGTCCGCCGACCCCGGCGCGCGCATCATCATGCTGACCGTCGCCGAGGACCTCGACGGCGTCGCACTCGCGGTCGCCGCCGGCGCCCGCGGCTACCTGCACAAGGACGCCTCGCGCGCCGAACTGCGCGCGACCGTCACCCAGGCCCTCGCCGACCCGACCTGGCGGCTCGCCCCGCGCAGGCTGCGTTCCGCCGAGATGGGCGCCGCGCCCACGCTCACCGCGCGCGAGATCCAGGTCCTGGAGGGCATGAGCCACGGCCGCTCCAACGCCGAGATCGGCCGCGAGCTGTTCCTCTCCGAGGACACCGTGAAGACCCACGCCCGCCGGCTGTTCAAGAAGCTGGGTGCCTCGGACCGCGCGCACGCCGTGGCGCTCGGTTTCCGCTGGGGGCTGGTCCGCTAGCGCGGACCCTTTCGGAGCAAGCCGACGTCGGCGAGGAGGGCGGGCCCGTCAGGGGCGAACCTCCCTGTTCGCACGGGGTCCGGAGCTTGCCGGAAACCCCCGTCCACCGGCCGGTGGACGGGGGTGGCACAGGGCCTCGCCGGGTGCCCGCTGCTCGTTTCGCCGCGGATGCCGCATCCTTGAGGTGTGGAGTTCCTCGGGGACGAGTCGGTCGAGCGGAAGGGGAGGGCGCAGGGGATGAGTTCCGGCGCACCTGCTCATAACGCTTCGGTGCACAACGACGAGCACGGTGGCGCGGCCGGTACGGCCGCAGTGCACCATGGACCGATGCGCGAAGACGAGGCGGTCCGTGCCCAGGGGGCGATCGGCGGACTCGTGCATCGCGCCGTCGACGGGGACGAGCAGGCCACCCATGACCTGCTGGCCCACGTCCACCCCCTGGCGCTGCGCTACTGCCGCACCCGGCTGTCGCGCCTTCCCGGCGACGCACGCCACTTCGTGGAGGACCTCGCCCAGGAGGTCTGCGTCGCCGTCCTGCTGGCCCTCCCGCGCTACAAGGACACCGGCCGTCCCTTCGAGGCCTTCGTCTTCGCCATCGCCGCCCACAAGGTCGCCGACCTCCAGCGCGCGGCGATGCGCCACCCCGGCTCGACGGCGGTTCCGTCCGACGAGATGCCCGAGCGGCCGGACGACTCGCTGGGCCCGGAGGAGCGCGCCCTGCTGAGCAGCGACGCCGAGTGGGCGAAGAAACTGCTGGCCAACCTGCCGGAGAACCAGCGCGAGCTGCTCCTGCTGCGTATCGCGGTGGGCCTCACCGCCGAGGAGACCGGGCAGATGTTGGGAATGTCACCCGGGGCCGTCCGCGTGGCCCAGCACCGCGCCCTGAGCAGACTGCGGGCGCTCGCCGAGCAGTAACCCCCTGGCCTGGGGCGCCCTTTTTGAACAGGCGGCCCGACTGTTCCGTACGAACATACGAAGCCGCGGGTCACCGGGGACCGTGGAATCGTGGAATGAGGGAGGCGCGCTTCCCGTTAGCATGGACATCCGCACCGATCAAGGCCATTTGGGGAAGGTGTCATGACTGCCAACGTCGACGGAGTGCCCGACAAATTCGCGACCCTCGGGCTGACCTACGACGACGTGCTGCTGCTGCCGGGCCCGTCGGACATGGCTCCTGACGAGATCGACACCGCCTCGTACGTCTCCAAGAACGTGCGGGTCAACATCCCGCTGCTGTCCGCCGCCATGGACAAGGTCACCGAGTCGCGCATGGCGATCGCGATGGCCCGCCAGGGCGGCGTCGGCGTACTGCACCGCAATCTCTCCATCGAGGACCAGGCCAACCAGGTCGATCTGGTCAAGCGCTCCGAGTCCGGCATGGTGACCGACCCGATCACCATCCACCCGGACGCCACGCTCGCCGAGGCCGACGCGATCTGCGCCAAGTTCCGCATCAGCGGCGTCCCGGTGACCGACGGCAGCAAGAAGCTGCTGGGCATCGTCACCAACCGCGACATGGCCTTCGAGACCGACCGCACGCGTCGGGTGCGCGAGGTCATGACCCCGATGCCGCTGGTCACCGGCAAGGTCGGCATCTCCGGCACCGACGCCATGGAGCTGCTGCGCAAGCACAAGATCGAGAAGCTTCCGCTGGTCGACGACGAGGGTGTCCTCAAGGGTCTGATCACGGTCAAGGACTTCGTCAAGGCGGAGAAGTACCCGCGCGCCGCGAAGGACGCCGAGGGCCGCCTCCTGGTCGGTGCCGCGGTCGGTGTGGCCGGTGACGCCTTCGAGCGCGCCCAGGCCCTGATCGAGGCGGGCGTCGACTTCATCGTCGTCGACACCGCGCACGGCCACTCCCGCCTGGTGGGCGACATGATCGCCAAGATCAAGTCGAACCACACGCGCGTGGACGTCATCGGCGGCAACGTCGCGACCCGTGACGGCGCCCAGGCGCTCGTCGACGCGGGCGCCGACGCCATCAAGGTCGGTGTCGGCCCGGGCTCCATCTGCACGACCCGCGTGGTCGCCGGCATCGGCGTCCCGCAGGTCACCGCCATCTACGAGGCTTCGCTCGCCGCCAAGGAGGCCGGTGTCCCGGTCATCGGCGACGGCGGCCTGCAGTACTCCGGCGACATCGCCAAGGCCCTCGTCGCGGGCGCCGACACGGTGATGCTGGGCTCGCTGCTCGCGGGCTGCGAGGAGTCGCCGGGCGAGCTGATGTTCATCAACGGCAAGCAGTTCAAGTCGTACCGCGGCATGGGCTCCCTGGGTGCCATGCAGACCCGCGGCGAGCGCAAGTCGTTCTCCAAGGACCGCTACTTCCAGGAGGGCGTCGCCTCCGACGAGCAGCTGATCCCCGAGGGCATCGAGGGCCAGGTGCCCTACCGCGGCCCGCTGTCCTCCGTGGTCCACCAGCTGGTCGGCGGTCTGCGCCAGTCGATGTTCTACGTCGGTGGCCGCACCGTGCCGGATCTCCAGGCCAACGGCAAGTTCGTCCGGATCACCTCGGCGGGCCTGAAGGAGAGCCACCCGCACGACATCCAGATGACGGTCGAGGCACCGAACTACAGCACCAAGAGGTAGCTCCGAGCAGCTTCGGGAAGCAGCGCCGGCAAGGAGCGCGGACGTGAGGCACGCGCGCGTGGAGCGTGCCCAGGGTGTGTGAGGGCGGCCCCGGATCATCCGGGGCCGCCCCTGTCGTACCCGTCGGCGATACTGGAAGACGCTGAAACGCATCAGGGAAAGGCCACAGACGTGACTGAGATCGAGATCGGGCGCGGCAAGCGCGGCCGCCGGGCGTATGCCTTCGACGACATCGCCGTCGTCCCCAGCCGCCGTACGCGGGACCCGAAGGAGGTCTCGATCGCCTGGCAGATCGACGCCTACCGTTTCGAGCTGCCGTTCCTGGCCGCTCCCATGGACTCGGTGGTCTCCCCGGCCACCGCGATCCGCATCGGTGAGCTGGGCGGCCTGGGCGTGCTGAACCTCGAGGGACTGTGGACGCGGTACGAGGACCCGCAGCCGCTGCTCGACGAGGTTGCCGAGCTGGACGTGGAGACCGCGACCCGCCGTCTCCAGGAGATCTACGCCGCTCCCATCAAGGAGGAGCTGATCGGGCAGCGCATCAAGGAGGTGCGCGACTCGGGCGTGGTCACGGCGGCCGCGCTCTCCCCGCAGCGCACCGCCCAGTTCTCCAAGGCCGTCGTGGACGCGGGCGTGGACATCTTCGTCATCCGCGGCACGACCGTGTCGGCGGAGCACGTGTCGGGCTCGCACGAGCCGCTGAACCTGAAGCAGTTCATCTACGAGCTCGACGTCCCGGTGATCGTCGGCGGCTGCGCCACCTACACGGCGGCCCTGCACCTGATGCGCACCGGCGCGGCCGGCGTCCTGGTCGGCTTCGGCGGCGGCGCCGCCCACACCACGCGCAGCGTGCTCGGCATCCAGGTCCCGATGGCCACGGCCGTCGCCGACGTCGCGGCGGCCCGCCGTGACTACATGGACGAGTCCGGCGGCCGGTACGTGCACGTGATCGCGGACGGCGGTGTCGGCTGGTCCGGCGACCTGCCCAAGGCGATCGCCTGCGGCGCCGACGCGGTGATGATGGGCTCCCCGCTCGCCCGCGCGACCGACGCGCCCGGCCGCGGCCACCACTGGGGCATGGAGGCCGTCAACGAGGAGCTGCCGCGCGGCAAGAAGGTGGACCTCGGCACGGTCGGCACCATCGAGGAGGTCCTCACCGGCCCGTCCCACACCCCGGACGGCTCGATGAACTTCTTCGGCGCCCTGCGCCGCGCCATGGCCACCACCGGTTACAGCGAGCTGAAGGAGTTCCAGCGTGTCGAGGTGACGGTGGCGGACTCGGTGCACCGGCGGTAGTCCCAGAAGACCCCGGAGGGGCCGGTCGTCTCACTTGGGTGAGGTGACCGGCCCTTTTGTGTGTGCGGGTGGCCGTGGACGTCGTTCCGGGCCCCAGTTCCTCGGGGCCCCCGGCCCGCGGCTCGTGGCCGCCTCGTGGAAGGGGGGCCCAGGGGACGCCACCGGAAGTCTCACAAGCGGTGCGCCGCCCCCGTGGGTGTGGCGCCTCGCGTGTCCAGCAGCACCTGAGCCTTCACCGACAGGCCCTGGAGGTCGTACGTGCGGTGCTGCTGGAGGAGGATCGTCAGGTCGGCGTCGGCGGCGGCCTCGTAGAGGGAGTCGGCGCGGGGAACCGGGCGGTCCAGGACGCTCCAGGACGGGACGTGCGGGTCGTGGTAGCTGACGGCCGCGCCGAGTTCCATCAGGCGGATCGCGATCTCGTGCGCGGGGGTGCCCTGCTGGTCGGCGAGGTCGGGCTTGTAGGTGACGCCGAGGAGCAGCACGCGGGCGCCTCGGGCGGACTTGCCGTGCTCGTTGAGGAGGGCGGCGGCGCGCTGGACGACGTAGCGGGGCATGCGGTTGTTGACCTGCTGGGCCAGTTCCACCATGCGCAGGGGGCTGCCGGGGTGGCCGGTGCGGTCGACGGGGACGGAGTGGCCGCCGACGCCGGGGCCGGGGCGGAAGGCCTGGAAGCCGAAGGGCTTGGTCTCGGCGCAGCGGATGACGTCCCAGAGGTCGACGCCCAAGTCGTGGCAGAGGACGGCCATTTCATTGACCAGGGCCATGTTGACGTGCCGGAAGTTGGTCTCCAGGAGCTGCACGGTCTCCGCTTCCCTGAGGCCACGCGCGCGTACCACCTTGTCGGTGAGGCGGCCGTAGAAGGCGGCGGCGGACTCGGTGCAGGCCGGGGTGAGGCCGCCGATGACCTTCGGGGTGTTGACGGGGGTGAAGTCGCGGCGGCCGGGGTCGACGCGGCTGGGGGAGTACGCGAGGTGGAAGTCGCGGCCCGCGCGCAGGCCGGACGTCTCCTCCAGGAGGGGGCGCAGGAATTCCTCGGTCGTCCCGGGGTACACGGGCGACTCCAGGATCACGGTGGTGTGCGGGCGCAGATGTCCGGCCAGGGTGCGGGCGGCCGCCTCCACCTGACGCAGGTCGAGTCCGCCGTCCGCGTCGCGCGGGGTGGGCGCGCAGATGACGGCGGTGCGCACCCGGCCCAGCTCGGCGGGGTTGGTGGCGGGCCGGAAGCCCCCCGAGAGCATCCGGCGCAGCTCGGCGGGGCTGAGGGAGCCCGCCTCGGGACCCGTGCGGTAGCCGAGCGTCGGGATGCCGGCGGCCACGGCGGTCTGGGCCAGGGGCAGGCCGAGCGGGCCGAGTCCGATGACGGCGAGATCTGCGGGCATGGCGTGGGCCGTCCTTCCCAATAACCGAAGTGGGACAGGCGCGCAAGCCCAGTGGACAGGACGGGCGAGCGCAATGTCAGACTAGGAGTAAATATGACCGTTATGTGGGATTGATCGGCTGTGTTGATCGTCCGTGTTGGTCGGCTGTGCTGATCGCTCGTGTTGGTCGGCCGTGTTCTCCGGCGGGCCCGCTCCGGTTCCGTGGGAGTTGTCCACAGGCTGGGGGCGCGTGGTGGCCGGAGTCGGGCAACACGGTCAGAATTTGGGCATGGGGGATAGGGACCGGGCCTCGCCCTGAGCGGTGCGGCCGACGCGACCGACAGCGGGAGGCAGCGGTGAGGACAGCGACACTGGGGCCGGAGCAGCGAGCCGAGTCACTGGCGGCCATGGCAGAGCGCGAACTGGACGTGCTGGTCGTGGGAGGCGGCGTGGTCGGCGCGGGCACCGCCCTCGATGCCGTCACGCGCGGTCTGTCCACGGGCATCGTCGAGGCACGCGACTGGGCGTCGGGCACGTCGAGCCGGTCCAGCAAGCTGATACACGGTGGCCTGCGTTATCTGGAGATGCTCGACTTCGCCCTCGTCCGCGAGGCGCTGAAGGAGCGCGGACTGCTGCTGGAGCGGCTGGCCCCGCACCTGGTCAAACCGGTTCCTTTCCTCTATCCGCTCCAGCACAAGGGCTGGGAGCGGATATACGCGGGCTCGGGCGTCGCGCTCTACGACGCGATGTCCATGGCCCGCGGGCACGGCAGGGGCCTGCCGATGCACCGTCACCTGAGCCGCGGTCACGCGCTGCGGGTGGCACCCGCCTTGAAGAAGGACGCGCTGGTCGGCGCGTTGCAGTACTACGACGCCCAGATGGACGACGCCCGCTTCGTGGCCACGCTGGTGCGCACGGCGGTGGCGTACGGGGCGAAGGCCGCCAACCGCGCGCGGGTGACGGGTTTCCTGCGCGAGGGCGAACGGGTCGTGGGTGCCCGGGTGCAGGACGTCGAGGGGGGCGGGGAGTACGAGGTCCGCGCCCGGCAGGTCGTCAACGCCACGGGCGTGTGGACCGACGACACCCAGGCCATGGTGGGCGAGCGGGGACAGTTCCACGTCCGCGCCTCCAAGGGCATCCACCTCGTCGTGCCGAAGGACCGGATCCACTCCACGACCGGGCTGATCCTGCGCACCGAGAAGTCGGTGCTGTTCGTCATCCCCTGGGGCCGGCACTGGATCGTCGGCACCACCGACACCGACTGGGACCTCGACAAGGCCCACCCGGCCGCCTCCAGCGCGGACATCGACTACCTGCTGGAGCACGTGAACTCCGTCCTCGCCGTGCCGCTCACCCGCGACGACGTCGAGGGCGTGTACGCCGGTCTGCGGCCGCTGCTCGCGGGTGAGTCGGACGCCACCAGCAAGCTGTCCCGCGAGCACACCGTCGCCCACCCGGTGCCCGGGCTCGTCGTCGTGGCGGGCGGCAAGTACACGACGTACCGCGTGATGGCCAAGGACGCCGTCGACGAGGCCGTGCACGGGCTGGACCTGCGGGTCGCCGAGTGCGTCACGGAGGACGTGCCGCTGTTGGGCGCCGAGGGCTACCGGGCGCTGTGGAACGCGCGAGCGCGCACCGCCGCGCGGACGGGCCTGCACGTGGTGCGGGTCGAGCATCTGCTGAACCGGTACGGCTCGATGGCGGAGGAAATCCTCGAGCTCATCACCCGGGACCCGTCGCTGGGCGAGCCGCTCCCCGCGGCCGACGACTACCTGCGCGCCGAGATCGTCTACGCCGCCTCGCACGAGGGGGCGCGGCACCTGGACGACGTGCTGACCCGGCGCACCCGCATCTCCATCGAGACCTTCGACCGGGGGACGCGCAGCGCCCGGGACGCGGCCGAGCTGATGGCGCCGGTCCTCGGCTGGGACAAGGACCAGATCGAGCGCGAGGTCCAGCACTACGAGAAGCGGGTGGAGGCCGAACGGGAGTCGCAGCGGCAGCCCGACGACCTGACGGCGGACGCGGCGCGGCTGGGGGCGCCGGACATCGTGCCGCTGTGAGGTCAGGGGGGACCGGGGCGGCGTTTGTCGCCGGCCGGCCGGTGCTTCTCCAGTAGCCGGCCGGTGCTTCTCCTGTGGCCGGGCGCTTCGCCTGCGGCCGGGCGCTTCGCCTGCGGCCGGGCGACGTTTGTCGTGGCGCCGGGCGGTGTTCTGTGGCCGGACGGCGCGCTACTCGTGGGCCGGGTGGTGCTTCGTATGCGGGGGCCCGTGTTCGGGCGGTGTGTCGTGTTCGGTCGGCGTCGTGTTCGGTTGGCGGCGGGCGACAGGGAGGCGGTTTCACTCGAACGGGTGTCGTGAGGTGGGATCTTCGTTCGGAACCGGCTCGTTCTAGGAGGTGCGAGGGCAGAACTCGGCGGCGAGCAGGGCCGGTTCGAGGCCGGGGTCAGCCAGCGCCGTCGTGTTCACGCGGAAGGTGAGGACACGCCGGCCGTCGACGGAAGCCGCGGTGCGCACGTAGCTGCCGGAGATCCGGCCGTTGTGTCCCCACACGGTCACACCGCAGGGAAGCGTCGCAGGGAACAGGCCCATGCCGTACGAGCCGTGTGCGGTGCGGGTGTCGAGCATCTCGCGCAGCCAGTGCGAGGTGAGCAGGTCACCGCCCAGGAGGGCCGCGTAGAAGCGGTCCAGGTCGGTGAGCGTGGTCACCAGCTCGCCCGCGGCTCCGGCCACCCGCGGGTCGAGTTCGGTGACGTCGGTCCCGTCCGTGTCGTAGGCGAGGCCGTGGGGTGAGGGCAGCGAGGTACGGGAGCCGGGGAAGGAGGTGCCGGTCAGAGCCAGCGGAGCGATGATGCGCCGCTCGGCCTCCGTGGCGTAGGAGCGGCCGGTGACGTGTTCGACGACCAGGCCGAGCAGGACGTAGTTGGTGTTGGAGTAGACGAAGCGGCCTCGGTCGGCCGGAGGGTGGGTGAGTGCGATACGGACGGCTTGCACAGCGGTGACGGGGGCGGTTCTCCCGGTGTCCCGGGTGTAGTCGTACAGGCCGCTGGTGTGGGTGAGCAGGGAACGCAGGGTCAGCGCGCGCCCGTCGTTTCCGGCTCCGCGCACCAGGCCGGGCAGGTACCGCTCCACCGGATCGGACAGCGACAGCCGGTGCTCGGCGGCCAGTTGGAGTACGACGGTGGCGAGGAAGGTCTTGGTGATGCTGCCGGCCCGGAAGTGGTCGGAGCGGGCGATGCCCGGGCCCGCCTCGGCGTAGCGGGTGCCGGTCTCCTCATGGGCCAGCAGGGCCGCGGCGGGGGCCTTGCCCCGGGTGAGCAACAGGGGAAGGAGGGTGTCCGTGGCCGGAGTCGGGGTCGCCCGGGAGCCGGCCGTGGCCAGGACGACGAGAAGCAGGGCCGCGGGAACGGCCAGCAGACTCCGCATCGGCGGCATCTACCCTCCTCCCCGTGCTGTGGCCCTGACGCGCGTGCCCATCATGCAGGGTGAGGGGACGAGGGCCGCACCGGGCCCTCGGCGGCCGGACCCTGACGAGCCGTGGACACGCCGTGGACGCGCCGGGGAGGGCCGGGATGTGCCGGATGCGCCGGATGTGCCGTGGACGTGCCGTCGGCTTGGCGGGAGTTCCTGGCGGGCCTTGGCACAGGAGGCTGTTGCGGGCCGGCGGCAGGTTGTTCCGTTGTTCCCCTGCCGTGAGCATGGGTCGTTCTGTCGTCCGGCTGGAGCTTCCGGCGGCCCTGCGCGGCTGTTGGGTGCCTTGGTTGGGGGCCGTTGCGCTGCTCGGTCGGACGTCGTGGCGTTTTCTGTCTGAGGGGTGTTGCGGGTCCTGCCGGAGTTCGCCGCCTGCCTCGGCGGGAGGGCGAATCGGTCCCACATTGGGACCGGTTTCGGGGACTGGCTGGAGTGAGCTGTACCTTCTGGCCGAAATGCGCCGGTGCCATGGTGCGATGAGGGGCACCCTGGGCGTTGGGCACTTGTCGGGTGAGGGACAATGGAGGCTCTGTCAGGGCGGGTTGCATGAGGGGACGCATGTCGGAGGCGGAGCGGGCGGGGACATCCCGTCAGGACAAGAGCGCACGTCTCCTCGCCGGGCGGTACCGGCTGGGAGACGTACTCGGCCGCGGGGGCATGGGTACGGTGTGGCGCGCCGAGGACGAGACCCTCGGACGGACGGTCGCCGTCAAGGAGCTGCGGTTTCCGTCGAACATCGACGACGAGGAGAAGCGCCGCCTGATCACGCGGACGCTGCGCGAGGCCAAGGCCATCGCACGGATCCGCAACAACAGCGCGGTGACGGTCTTCGACGTGGTCGACGAGGACGACCGGCCGTGGATCGTGATGGAACTCGTCGAGGGCAAGTCGCTCGCCGAGGTCATCCGCGAGGACGGCGTACTCGAACCGAAGCGGGCCGCGGAGGTCGGGCTCGCGATCCTCGACGTGCTGCGGTCGGCCCACCGCGAGGGCATCCTGCACCGTGACGTGAAGCCGTCGAACGTGCTGATCGCCGAGGACGGCCGGGTGGTGCTCACCGACTTCGGCATCGCCCAGGTCGAGGGCGACCCGTCCATCACCTCCACCGGCATGCTCGTCGGCGCACCCTCCTACATCTCGCCGGAGCGGGCCCGGGGACACAAGCCCGGACCGGCGGCCGACCTGTGGTCGCTCGGCGGCCTGCTGTACGCGTCGGTCGAGGGCACGCCCCCGTACGACAAGGGTTCCGCGATCGCGACGCTCACCGCGGTGATGACCGAGCCGCTGGAGGAGCCCAAGAACGCGGGTCCGCTGAAGGACGTCATCTACGGCCTGCTCACCAAGGATCCCGCGCGGCGGCTCGACGACGCCGGTGCGCGGGAGAAGCTCAACGCGGTGATCCACGCGCCCGACCCCAAGGAGGCCGAGCCGGCGGACGCGACGAAGCTCGTGCCGCTGCCGATGCAGCCGGACGGCTCCGGCGGCAAGGGGAGCTCGGCGGGCGGGGAGGCGGCCGAGAAGCTGCGCGGGGCCCTGCGGTCCGTGCGGAAGGCCGCCGTCGCGGCGGGGGCTTCGGCCGCCACCCGCGCCAAGCCGGCGGACGGTACGGCCGCTTCGGGGAATGCGCGGACCGAGAAAGCCGCGAAGGGCGGCGTCAGCGCCGGTTCCGGTGCTGGGGTCGCTGCCTCCGCGGCCGCCTCGCCTGCCGTCTCGGCCAAGACCAGGGCCGCCACCGGCACGGCGGCATCCGGGTCCGTTCCGGTCTCCGGCTCCCCCTCGGCCGGAGTGAACGGCTCGGCGGGTGCACAGGGCGTTCAGGGTGCTCGTGCGGGGAGTGCCGGGGCCGGTGGGCGCAGTTCGGGGTGGCCCGTGATGACGCCGCCGGATCTGCCGCCGCGTCCCGTACCCAGGGCGCCGCTCACCGACGTGGTGCCGAAGCGGACGCTCGTGATCATCGCCGTGGTGGTGGTGCTCGCGGTGCTCGGTACGGTGCTGGCCCTCGCGTTCGGTGGCGACGACAGCGACAACGCGGGCGGTTCGCAGGGCGGCGGTGCGAAGGTCACCGCCGGCGAGAGCACCGGCGCGGACACCAAGGACGACGAGACCGGCGGGACCCGTACGGACGGGGCGACGTCGCCGTCCGCGCCGGCCGGTTCCGCGTCCGGCAGCAGCACGCCCGGCGCCGGCACCACCACGGCCGGCGGTGCCGGGTCCGACGTCTCCGCCACCGAGAGCAGCACGGCGGCGACGACGTACACCGGCAAGCAGGGGTACTCGCTCGGGCTGCCCACCGGGTGGAAGTACCAGTCCACGGGGGCGGCGGGGGACCGTTTTACCGGCCCCGACGGGCAGAAGCTCCTCGTTGCGTGGACGACCACGCCCAAGGACGACCCCGTCGCGGACTGGGAGAACCAGGAGCGCTACATGAAGCGTTCCCAGTACAAGAAGATCCGCATAGCGCAGGTGGCCTACCGCGGCTGGAACACGGCCGACTGGGAGTTCACCTATGTGGAGAGCGGGACCGCCTACCGCACGATCGACCGCGGATTCGTCGTGAACGACAGTCTGGGGTACGCCCTGATGTACACGGCGAAGTCCGCCGCGTGGGGCAGCGATCTGCGGGTGAGCACCTGGAAGACGCTGACGGAGACGTTCGCGCCGAAGAAGTAGGGCGGGCCGGTTCTCCCCGGTGGGCGGGTGTGCGGCGGCCGGGCGCCGCGTGTTCGGTGCGTGAGATCTGGCATCCCCTCTCTGCGGGTTGCCTCCGGCACGTATCGTGAGTGCTTGCGGACCGTACGCATCCAGCTGTGCGCTGGATACGGCCGGATAAGGCCGGACGCGGCAGGAACGGGCCGCTGGGCGAACGGACTTGACCGATCGGGTGGGCCGGGGGAGGCAACGTGGACGACTATGCGGGACGGGTGCTCGCCGACCGCTACCGCCTGCCGCTGCCGCCCTCCGACGAGTACGAACTCACCGAGACCCGGGCCTTCGACACCTACAGCGGACAGGAAGTCCTGGTCCGGCAGGTGCCGTTGCCGGAGGTCGTCGAGGCGGAGGTGCTCGACGCGGACGGGCTGCCCGAGGGGTTCACGGCCCGGGAGCGCGGTTCCCGGCGTCCGGCGGGGCGCGCGGGCGCGAGTACGCGGCGGCCCGCCGATCCGGTCGTACGGCGGGCGGTGGAGGCGGCGCAGGCCGCGGCGAGCATCCCCGACCATCCGCGGCTGGACCAGGTCTTCGACGTGTTCGCCGAGGGCGGTTCGCTGTGGATAGTGAGCGAGTTCGTGGCCGCGCGGCCGCTGGCGGCGCTGCTCGCCGAGAAGCCGCTGACCCCGTACCGGGCGGCCGAGGTCGCCTCCGACGTGCTCATGGCGCTGCGCGTGCTGCACGCGCACGGCTGGGTGCACCGGAACATCACCGCGCGCACGGTCCTCGTCTGCGACGACGGCCGGGTCATGCTGACCGGGCTCGCGGCCGGGGCGGCGGAAGAGGCGTTGTGCGGGTACGACCCGGTGCCGGCCGAGGAGAACGAGGAGCCGCACGGGGGCCAGGCCCACTCCGTTCAGGAGGGCGCCGGGCTCGGAGGGCCGGCGGGGCCGGGCTCCGCCCGCGGTGGCTTCGGTGGTGGTGCCCCGGGTCCGGCGGGCGGTGGTGCCGCGGGGCGGCCGGGGCCCGGTGGGCCCGGGGCCGTCGGCGGGGCCGCGGTGGATCCCGAGGCCGCGCGGCGGGCGGCGATCGAGGCGCGGGCGGCCGGAGGGCTGCCGGGGGCCGGGACCGAGCCGGCGAGCGGGGCGTCGGGGGCGTCCGGGTCGTCCGGTGCGGTGGCCCGCAGGACCGTGGAGACCGGTGGGGACGTTCGTGCCGCGCGGGCCGGGGCGATCGCCGCGTACCGGGCGGGGGCGCGGGCGGCGGCCCGGGTGCAGGAGGCCCAGCAGAGCGGGCGGGCGGCACTGCCGGGCGCCCGTACCGCGGCCGAGGGCGACACCGGTGCCGGAGGCGCGTCGCCGTCGCCGTACGCCATCGGGATGGGGCGGGAGCAGGGGTCGACGGGTGCGCACGGTACCCCTCCGGGGCAGATCGCCGACCCCTACGGCGTGGAAGGGCCGCCCGGTCGGAGCGGGGCAGTGGGGCCCGCGGGGCATGTCTCCGTGCCGCCGCAGGGCGTGCAGGCGGGCGGTCCCGTGCCCGCCCGGGGTCTGGGGGCCGGTGGTCCCGTGCCCGCGCAGGGTCACGGGGCAGGCGGTCCCGTTGCCGCGCAGGGTGCCGGATCGGACGGTGAGGCGCGGGCGGGGGCGGCCCGTTGGGACGAGCTGGTGGCCGGGGGCGGGGCGCGCCGCGGGCCCGCCACCGCGTTGGCCGCCGAGCGGGCGCGGCAGGCGCGGATGGCCGTCGTCGGGCCCGTCACCGAGCGGTGGGCGCCGGAGCAGGCCGGACCCGTGCACGAGAACTGGCAGCTGGCCGCGCCCATCGGACCCGCCACCGACCTGTGGGCACTCGGCGCGCTGCTCTTCCGGGCCGTCCAGGGGCACGCGCCGTATCCGGAGGAGTCGACGGCCGAGCTGGTGCAGATGGTGTGCGCCGAGCCGCCGGCCTTCGCCGAGGAGTGCGGGCCGCTGCGGCCGGTCGTGGAGTCGCTGCTGCGTCAGGACCCCACCGACCGCCTCGACTTCGAGGAACTGCGCGGCTGGCTCCGCTCCCTGGTGCGCTCCGCGCCCGAGCCGGAGGCGGGCACGTACGTCGTCGCCGCGCCGCCGACCGATCCGCGCCGGCTGCCGATCGTGCGCCGCAGGGGCGAGCTGGTGCGCCGTCGGCGCGCCGGGCTGCCCGCGACCAGCGGGCGGCACAAGCGTGCCCGGCGGGAGACGACCCGTTCGCCCCGCAGCCTGGGCCGCACCCTCCTCCTGCTGGTCCTGCTCGCGCTCGCCGCGGCGATCGCGTACGCGGTGATGTTCATGCCCAAGGCCGGCGAGGAAGGGGCCGACGGCGCGACAGGGGTCGAGCGGACCGGGGCCGCCGGCCAGGTCGAACCGGCACCCGAGGCGAGCAGTGAGCCCCGGCCCGACGACCAGAGTTCCCCCGCTCCCGGCGCCTCCGCGTCCTCCGACTCGGGCGCCACCGAGACGCAGTCCGGCGCCGACCTCCCCGACGGGTTCACCCTGCGCGACGACGCCGAGGGCTTCCGGATCGCCGTGGCCAACGGCTGGGACCGCACCCCGAAGAACGGGCGCGGACAGGTGGTCTACTCGCACAGCGGCTTCGAGCTGATCATCGTGCCCGGGCGGGATGCCGCGTCCCGGTACGGCAGCGACCCGATGGCGTACCAGCGGGAGAAGGAGAGCGAGTTGCAGCCCTACCGCGACTCCAGCTGGGCCACCGCCTCCGGGCTGCGGACGATCCGGGTGGGCGGGCGGACCATGGCCGAGGGGCAGTTCACCTGGACCGGTGACGACGGACGCGAGCTGTTCGTACGCAACCTCGCCCTCCTCCTCGACGGGCGCTACCACGTCGTCCAACTGCGCGGCCCGGAGGCCGAGCGGGACGAGGTGACGCGGCTGTTCGAGCAGGCGTCGGCCAGCTACCAGTACACGGGCTGACTGACCGGCGGGTTCACCGGCTCCTCCGGTTCCCCGTTTGCCCCGGAAGCGACAACCGTCACAGTGCGGTTTCCTTGGGCCCCCGCCGGTTCCCCGGACGGACACCGGTCTTTACTCTGGCCCTTGTCAAGAGCATTGCGGGGCAACGTGAATCAGATGCAGGGCCTGCTCATCGCGGGCCGCTACCGGCTCGCCGACACCATCGGCAGCGGCGGCATGGGCCGTGTGTGGCGCGCGCACGACGAGCTGCTGCACCGGGCCGTCGCCGTCAAGGAGCTGACCGCTGCCCTCTACGTCTCCGAGAGCGACCGGGAACGACTGCTCGCGCGCACCCGGGCGGAGGCCCGCGCGGCCGCGCGTATCAACCACTCCGCCGTGGTCACCGTGCACGACGTGCTCGAACACGACGGCCGCCCCTGGATCGTGATGGAGCTGGTCGAGGGCCGCTCCCTGGCCGACGCGGTCCGGGAGGACGGGCGCGTCGAGCCCACCGAGGCCGCCCGGATCGGCCTGTGGGTGCTGCGTGCCCTGCGCGCCGCGCACTCCGCCGGTGTCCTGCACCGCGACGTCAAGCCAGGCAACGTACTCCTCTCCCACGACGGCCGCGTCCTGCTCACCGACTTCGGCATCGCCCAGATCGAGGGCGACACCACCATCACCCGCACCGGTGAGGTTGTCGGCTCGGTCGACTACCTGGCCCCGGAGCGCGTCCGTGGCCAGGACCCCGGTCCGTCCTGCGACCTGTGGGCGCTCGGCGCGACGCTGTACACGGCGGTGGAGGGCCGCTCGCCGTTCCGCCGCACCTCGCCGCTGAGCACCATGCAGGCGGTTGTCGAGGAGGAGGCCGCCGAGCCGCGGTACGCCGGCCCGCTCGAGCCCGTGATCACCGCCCTGCTCCGCAAGGACCCGGCGGCCCGGCCCGACACGGCCGCGGCGGAGCACCTGCTCACCGAGGCGGCGGAGGGCCGCCGGCCGAGCGGGGCCCAGGCGTACGTGCCGACGCAGTACGCGGGCCCCGGCCCCGGAGGCCAGGGCACCCAGGGCAGCGGGACGCACTACTCGTCCGGGCGCACGCAGGGCAGCGGGACGCACTACTCGTCCGGGCCCACGCAGGGCAGCGGGACGTACGTCACCTCCGGAGCGACGCGGGGCACGTCGGCCACGCAGGGCAGCGGGACGCACCACGCGTCCGGCGGCCAGTACGCCCCCGTGCCGGAGGCGTCGACGTCCGTCCCGGGTACCGCGGGCGCCCCCGCGGCCCACCCGGCCTCGCCCCGGCCGTCGTCCCGGCACCGCCGGCTGCGCACGCTCGCGCTCGTGGTCGCCGTCGCCGCGCTGGTCGGAGGCGGTACGGCGGTGACGTTGCAGAAGTGGGACGAGGACCGGCCGAGCGCGGAGTCCGCCTCCTCACCGAGCCCGTCGCCCACCGGCACCGGCGAGGCGGCGGATGGCACCGCCCCCGACGCCTGGAAGCCGGTCACCGACCCGCTGGGCTTCGGGCTCTCCCTGCCCGACGGCTGGGAACGGCAGGTGTACCAGGACGACGGCGACCTGAAGCAGATCGACTACACGCCCGACAACGGCGAGCACCTGCTCCGCATCGCCGTCGACGCCTCCCCCGACTTCGACGACCCCTACGCCCACCAGGTGGACCTCGAGCAGCAGCTCCAGCGGCTGGTCGACTACGACCGGATCACCCTGGAGCGGAACGTCTACCGCGACCGCGAAGGCGCCGAGTGGGAGTACACCTGGACCGCGCTGGCCAAGGACACGGCCCACCCCGGGCCGAGGCGCGCGATCGAGGAGACGTACATCGCCCGCGACGGCACCGAGTACGCGATCTACATGTCGGCGCCCACCGAGGACTGGGCCGTGACCGCCCGGCAGTTCAGGTCCGTGCTGCAGAGCTGGCGGGAGCCGCAGAGCACCTCGTGACACGCGGTCGCCGTGCGGCGGCCGCACGGCCCGTCCGCCGTCCCCGACTTGGCCGGTCGGTGCCCCGGAGGCGGGGGGTCCGGTGCGGCATGATGGGGCGCATGGGGACCGAGGGGGAGGACGGCGTCCGGGTCATCGCGGGCCGTTACCGGCTCGAGGCGAGGCTCGGGCGCGGTGGCATGGGCGTCGTGTGGCGGGCCACCGACCGGCTGCTGGAGCGGCAGGTGGCCGTCAAGGAACTGGTGCCGGACGACTCCCTCTCCGCCGAGGAGGCCCGCGCCCGCCACGACCGGACACTGCGGGAGGCCCGTGCGGTCGCCCAGCTGAGCCACCCGCACATCATCGTCGTGCACGACGTCGTCGAGGAGGACGAGCGTCCGTACATCGTCATGGAGTTGATCGACGGTGGCTCGCTCGCCGACCGGATCGCCGCACACGGTCCCGTCGAGGCGCGCGAGGCCGCCCGGATCGGCGCCGACCTGCTGGGCGCCCTGCGCGCCGCGCACGCGGCGGGGGTCCTGCACCGGGACATCAAGCCGGCGAACGTCCTCGTCGAGTCCGTCTCCGGGCGCGCCGTCCTCACCGACTTCGGCATCGCCCAGGTCGCGGGCGCGACCACGCTCACCGAGACCGGTTCGTTCGTCGGCTCGCCCGAGTACACGGCGCCGGAGCGCATGTCGGGGGAGCTGACCGGCCCCGCCTCCGACCTGTGGTCGCTGGGCGCGCTGCTGTGCACCGTCCTGAGCGGCGAGTCGCCGTTCCGCCGCGACTCGCTGGGCGGCATCCTGCACGCCGTCGTCTTCGCCGACATCCGTACGCCCCCGCAGGCGGCGCCGCTCCTGCCCGTCGTACGGGGGCTGCTGGAGCGGGACCCGCGACGGCGGCTGGACGCGGCGGAGGCGGAGCGGATGCTGCGCGTCTTCCTGGAGACCGGGCGCACGCCGCCGGCGCCGGTGCGGACCGGATACACCCCGACCCGCGCCGACCTGCCCCGTCAGCGTGCCGAGGACCCGTCCGACCCGCCCGGCAGGGAGCGGCCCACCCGGGGCGTGCTGGTGGCCGCCCTGCTGGTCGCCGCGATGGCCGGGGCGGGGGTGTCGGCGGCGGCGCTGCTGGTGGACCGGGGCGGCAGCGGGGACGGCACGCCGACGGGGCCCGGCCGCACGGTGAGCGGCTCCGCGTCGGCCCCGACGGTGAGTGGGTCGGCGTCCGCCCCCACGGGGAGTGGGTCCGCGTCCGCTCCTGACCGGGACCGTCCCAGCGCGCCGTCCGGTTACCGCGTCGTCGACGACCCGGCCGGGTACGCGCTCGCGGTGCCGGAGGACTTCACCCGGGTCCCGCAGGGCGAGCGGGTCTTCTACATGTCCCCGGGCCAGACCTTCCGCCTCGGCATCAGGGTCACCGCAGCCCGGCCCGGCGGCCCCCTCACGGTGTTGAAGGAAGCGGCCGCCGAGGGCGCGGACACCAACCCCGGTTACCGGGACGGCCGGGTCACCGAGACCACGCGCGACGGTCGCCCCGCCGCGCTCTGGGAGTTCACCTGGGACGGCTTCAGCGCGGCGGAGGGCCCCCGGCACACCTACGACCTGTGCTGGGAAGAGGGCGGGCGGCTGTACGACGTGTGGGTGTCGGCTCCGGTCGGCAAGGTGCGGGAGGCACGGGAGTACTTCGACGTGGCGGTCGACACGTTCGTACCGGCGTGAGGCCACCGGTCTGCGCGAACGGCCTTCGGGAAGCCTCCGGTCTGCGCGAACGGCCTTCGGGAAGCCTCCGGTCTGTGCAAACGGCCTTCGTGAAACCACCGGCCCTCGTGAAACCCCCGGCCTCGTACCTGGCTAAAGGGAGATAAGGGGCGACCCGGGTCACGGGTCTGTGACCGGTGCGCGCTGCCGGTGGAAACCGGTCCGCGTGGCGCGATATGGATGGACCCATGAGCCACAACGGGGGAGCCGGCCACGGGGCCGACGAGACGACGAGTTTTGTTCTGCAACCGCCGCAGTCGCCACCGCCGCCGCAGTCGCCGCAGTCGCAGCCAATGCAGTCGCCACCGCCGCCGCGTTCGCCGAATGCGCCGCACGCGCCGCAGCCTGTGCAGCCACCCCTGCCCCCGCAGTCGTCGCGGCCCGCGCCGTCACCCTCGCCTCCCCGGGAACCGGGTGCCGGACGGCTCATCGCCGGCCGCTACCGGTTGATCTCCAAGCTCGGGCACGGCGGCATGGGCACGGTGTGGCGGGCCAAGGACGAGACGGTGGACCGTGAAGTCGCTGTCAAGGAACCCCGCGTACCGGACCACCTTCCCGAACGCGAACGGGCCAACGCCTTCGAGCGCATGCGCCGCGAGGCACGGGCCGCGGCCCGGCTGGACCACCCGGCCGTGGTGAACGTCCACGACGTCGCCGTGGTCGACGGACAGCCGTGGATCGTGATGGAGCTGGTCCACGGGCGCTCGCTGGGCAGCGCCCTGGAGGAGGGCACGCTCAGCGCGCGCGACGCGGCCCGGCTCGGCCTGGAGGTGCTCGGCGCGCTGGAGGCCGCGCACGGGGCCGGCATCCTGCACCGGGACGTGAAGCCGGACAACGTGCTGCTCGGCCGGCACGACCGGGTCGTCCTCACCGACTTCGGCATCGCGCAGATCGAGGGCGAGACCAACCTGACCGACACCGGCGGGTTCGTCGGCTCGCCCGAGTACGTCGCGCCCGAGCGGGTGTTGGGCCAGCGCCCGGGCCCGGCGTCCGACCTGTGGTCCCTGGGGGTCGTGCTGTACGCGGCGACGGAGGGCGTCTCGCCGTTCCGCCGCAGCAACACCCCGGCCACGCTCCAGTCCGTGCTCAACGCCGCGCCCGCGCCGCCCGCCGCCGCGCAGGGCCCGCTCGCCGAGGCCATCAACGGCCTGCTGGAGAAGGACCCGGCGCGCCGCCCGCAGGCCGCGCAGGTCCGCGCCCTGCTGGAGCGCGCCGCGAACCCGCCGGCGCCGGTGCCCACCCAGGTCGTGCGGCCCACCGAGGTGTCCCGCGGAGGGTTCCGGTTCGGCCGATCGGCGTGGATCGGGCTCGGGGCCGCGGTCGTCGCGGCGGCGGTGGCGGCGTATCTGGTGGTCGCGGACCCGTTCGCGGGCCCGCTGCCGGACGGCTGGAAGACGGTCCACGCGAAGGACGTCACGGCGACGCTGGCGGTGCCCGACGGGTACCGGAAGGGGGTTCCCGACCGGACCTCCGACGACGGCCACTGGGTCAGCTACACCGACCCGAGCGGCGTCCTCTCGATCGTGCTGTCGGTGGAGCGCAAGGCGGAGGACACGGGCGACGAGATCAAGGACTCCGCGGCCGCCGAGATGTACGAGGACAACGACGAGTTCCGGACCAACGGCAGCTACCGGCTCGACATGCCGAAGGGGCCGCGGACCCGGCCCGACGACAACGCGACCTTCCACGGGGAGAAGGCCGCCGAGAACACCCTCACGTACACCACCGACGACACCCAGGACCCCCGCCCCCGCGAGCTGAGGATCTTCTACTACAAGTCCTCCGCCGGCGACATGTACCGGCTCACCGTCGCCTACCCGGGCAAGGGCGACTTCACGGAGCGCGGCCGCGAGGTCGCCCGGACGGCGATCGCGAACCTGGATCTCGACACGCTCTGACAGCGGCGGAACGGTTCGCCGGGAGCGATGGGTGGGACAGCCCGCACGTGGTAGTCATGGGGCATGAGCGATGGCGGGGAGCCCGGAGGCGACAAGGGCCGTACGGTGGGCGGCCGTTACCGGCTGCTGGAGCGCATCGGTTCCGGCGGCATGGGCACGGTGTGGCGGGCCAAGGACGAGACGGTGGACCGCGAAGTCGCCGTCAAGCAGCCCCACTTGCCCGGCGACCCCGAGGACGAGTCCCACCGGCGGGCCGCCCACCGCCTCTACCGGGAGGCCCGGGCCGCCGCCCGCGTCGACCATCCCGCCGCGGTCTCCATCCACGACGTCGTCGTGGAGGAGGACGGGGCCGCCGGACCGGACGGACTTCCCTGGATCGTCATGGAGTTGGTCCGCGGCGAGTCCCTGCACGAGGTGCTGCGGCGCGGGCCCCTGGAACCCGCCGAGGCCGCCCGCATCGGCCTCGCCGTCCTCGGCGCCCTGCGCGCCGCCCACGCCGTCGGCATCGTCCACCGCGACGTCAAGCCCGCCAACGTCCTGCTCGGCCCCCGGGGTCGCGTGGTCCTCACCGACTTCGGCATCGCGCACCTCCACGGCGAGGAGTCCCTCACCGACCGTGACGAGCGCGTGGGCGACCTGGAGTTCGTCGCACCCGAGCGGATGTCCGGCCGCGGCGCCGCCGGCCCCGCCTCCGACCTGTGGTCCCTCGGTGCGCTGCTGTACACCGCCGTGGAGGGCCGGTCCCCGTTCCGGCGTACGACCCCGGCGTCCACGCTCGCCGCGATCCTCGCCGCCGACCCGCCCGAGCCGCGACAGGCCGGCCCCCTCGGCCCGCTCCTCATACGGCTCCTGGTGCGGGACCCCGACGAGCGGCCGGGCCCGGCGGAGGTCGCGGAGACGCTCGGGGCGATGAGCCGGCCCGCGACGCCGGAGACGGTGCCGGAGGCGGTGACGGAGGGCCGGCCCGCGACGCCGTTCCCCGTGGCGGGGGAGGGGACGGCGGGGGACGAGCCCCCGGACGTGGGGCGGGGCCGGGAGTCCGGGGCGGATGCGGCCGGGGGTGTGGCTGCGGGCCCGCATGTGGAGGCACGTGCCGGTGAGGACGTCGATGCCGGGCGTGCGGGGACGGTGCGGCCGGGGGCGCCGGGCGACGCCGGTGGGGCTCCCCGGCCGGGGGCGCCGGGTGACGCCGGTGAGGCTCCCCGGCCGAAGCCCGCCCCCGGGACCGGTCCCCGCCGCAGCCCCGCGCCCCTCGCCACCCCCGGGACAGAGCCGCAAGACCCGCGTTCCCTCCTCCGTCGCCGCGCTTCCCTCACTCTCCTCGCCGCTGCCCTCGCCGGTGGCGCCTGGCTCGGTACGTCGCTCCTGTGGGGACCCGACAGCGGGGCGGTCACCGACGGGACCGCGACGCCCAGCCCGGTCCCGTCGGCACCGTCGGCCCGGTCGGCACCCACGGCCCCGTCCGCCCCCGCCCCCTCCCCGAGCCCCACCCGCACGTCCTGGACAGCCCACCGGGAGCCCGGCATGGACGCCGTCCTCTCCCTCCCGTCCCAGTACCGGGAGTCCGCCCGCCGGGGCGGCGCGGGGGAGCAGCCCCGGCAGGTGGCCTACTCGGCCGGCTCCGTCGCCGTACGCCTCACCCAGTGGGACAGGGCGCCCGCCTCCCCGACGGGCCGTGCCGCCCAGGCGCACGAGACCTGGGACGGGTACGCCGGCGACGCGCGCACCCGGACCACGCCCACCAGCTTCCGCGGCTACGAGGCCGTCCTCGTCGACACCACCTACGGCGCGGACGCTTCCCCGACCCGCGTGATGGAGCTGTTCGTGGTCACCGACGACCGCCGGATGTACGAGCTGCGGGTGGACATGCCGCAGGGGACACCCGACGAGGAACAGGGCACGGCGGTCTTCCAGGCGGCCCGCGACCGCCTGCGCATCGGAACGCCGTAGGAAACGCGGACCACGTGGAACACCACCCGGACCACGTCCACACGCCACCCGGACCACGTCCACACACCACCCGGCCCACGTCTAACGCCACCTGGCCCACGTCTAACGCCACCCGGCCCACGTCTAACGCCACCTGGCCCACGTCTAACGCCACCTGGACCACGCGGAACACGACTTGGACCACGCAAGACACGAACCTCACCGCACAACGCCCTGATCAGCAGGTTCGCTGCCAGTGACCACTGGCAGCGTGTGTGCGGTCGGTGAATGCCTATTACCGACGGGTACCAAAAGCCTTCATCACGTCATACCCTGCGCGTCATGACGGACTCGCAGGCCCCGGAGAAGACCGGTACCACGACCATGGTCGGTACCAACCCCCTCGCACCCGCCCCCGTCGGCGTCCGCACCGCCGCCGACGTGGTCACCCCCCAGCTCGTCGCCCACCTGACCAAGGGCGTCGTGGGGTCCGGGCGCACCGCCAACCACACGCCGTTCACCGGCGAGAAGCTCGCCGACCTGCCCGAGTCCACCCCCGAGGACGTGGAGAAGGCGTTCGCGGCGGCCCGTGCCGCGCAGCGGGTGTGGGAGCAGGTGCCCGTGCGGGAGCGGGCCGCGGTCCTCCTCCGCTTCCACGACCTGGTGCTGGAGCGCCAGGGCGAGGTCCTCGACCTGATCCAGCTGGAGACCGGCAAGGCACGCCTCCACGCCCACGAGGAGGTGCAGGCGGTCGCGGTCGCCGCCCGCCACTACGGCCGCAAGGCCCCCGCCTACCTGAGGCCGAAGCGCCACGCGGGCGCCATGCCGACCCTGACGAAGGTCACCGAACTGCGCCACCCGCGCGGTGTCGTCGGCCAGATCGCCCCCTGGAACTACCCGCTGGAACTGTCGGTCGGCGACGCGCTCCCCGCCTTCGTCGCGGGCAACGCGGTCGTCATGAAGCCCGACACGGAGACCTGCCTCACCGCCCTGTGGGCCCGCGACCTGCTCATCGAGGCCGGCCTGCCCGCCGAGGTCTTCCAGGTCGTCATCGGCGACGGCCCGGTCGTCGGCCCGGAGGTCGTCCGCCACGCCGACTACGTCTCCTTCACCGGATCGACCCGCACCGGCCGTGAGGTCGCGCAGGGTGCCGCCGCCCGCCTGGTCGGCGTCTCCCTGGAACTCGGCGGGAAGAACGCCATGCTGGTCCTCGAGGACGCCGACGTGGAAAAGGCGGCCGCCGGCGCGGTCCGCGCCTGCTTCTCCTCCGCCGGCCAGCTCTGCATCTCCATCGAGCGGCTGTACGTCCACGAGTCCATAGCGGACGCCTTCCTCGAGCGCTTCGCCGCCCGCACCAGGGCCATGCGCCTGGGCACCTCCCTCGCCTACGGCGCCGACATGGGCTCCCTCGTCGGCGAACGCCAACTGGAAACGGTGCAGCGGCACGTGGAGGAGGCCGTGGCCAAGGGCGCGAAGGTGGTGGCCGGCGGGGTCGCCCGCCCCGACATCGGCCCGTACTTCTTCGAGCCGACGATCCTCGACGGCGTGACGGAGCCCATGTCCGTCTGCGCGGAGGAGACCTTCGGCCCGGTCGTCTCGGTCTACCGCTTCAAGACCGACGACGAGGCGATCGAACGCGCCAACTCCACGCCGTACGGCCTGAACTCCTCGGTCTGGACGAAGGACGGCCGCCGCGGCCGCGAGGTCGCCGCCCGCCTGCGCACCGGCACCGTGAACGTCAACGAGGGCTACGCCCCCGCCTACGGCAGCGTCCAGTCCCCCATGGGCGGCATGAAGGACTCCGGCCTGGGCCGCCGCCACGGCTCCGAGGGCATCCTCAAGTACACGGAGGCCCAGACGGTGGCCCAGCAGCGGCTGCTGCCGATGGCGCCCTCGCTGGGGATGGACGACGAGAAGTACGCGCAGTTCATGAGCAGGAGCCTGCGGCTGATGAAGGCGTTCCGCTTCCGCTAGACAGCACCCGTTCTCAACGAGGAGAGCACGTGTCACAGGAGAACTCTGCCCAGACCCGGGACGGGTACCAGGACGAGGACGGGCCCCGGAGCAAGGGCGGGCCCAGGGACGAGAGCGGATACCAGGACGACGACGGGTACGACTACGACGTCATCGTGGTGGGCTCCGGCTTCGGCGGCTCCGTCACTGCGCTCCGCCTCACGGAGAAGGGCTACCGCGTCGGCGTCCTGGAAGCCGGCCGCCGTTTCACCCGCGCCACCCTCCCCAAGAACTCCTGGGACCTGAAGAACTACCTGTGGGCGCCCAAGCTCGGCCTGTACGGCATCCAGCGCATCCACCTGCTGGGCAACGTCATGGTCCTGGCCGGCGCGGGCGTCGGCGGCGGCTCCCTCAACTACGCCAACACCCTGTACGTCCCGCCGAAGCCCTTCTTCGACGACCCGCAGTGGCGGGACATCACCGACTGGCAGGAGGAACTGAAGCCGTACTACGACCAGGCGCGCCGCATGCTCGGCGTACGGCTCAACCCGACGACGACCCCCTCCGACGTGCACCTGAAGGCGGCGGCCGAGCGGATGGGCGTTGGGGACACCTTCCACATGGCGCCGGTCGGCGTGTTCTTCGGGGACGGGCAGGACGCCGACGGGTCGGTGACGGCGCGGCCGGGTGACGAGGTGCCGGACCCCTACTTCGGCGGCGCGGGCCCGTCCCGCCGGGCCTGCACCGAGTGCGGCGAGTGCATGACCGGCTGCCGCCACGGCGCGAAGAACACCCTGAACGAGAACTACCTGCACCTCGCCGAGAAGGCGGGCGCGGCCGTCCACCCCCTGACGACGGTCGTGTCGGTCACGGACGACTCACGGGGCGGCTACGCCGTGGCCACCCTCCCCACCGACCGGAGGAAGAAGGGGGAGGGCAGGACCTTCAAGGCCCGCAAGGTCGTCCTCGCCGCCGGCACCTACGGCACCCAGACCCTGCTGCACCGCATGAAGGCGAACCGCCAACTGCCGTACATCTCCGACCGGCTGGGCGAGCTGACCCGCACCAACTCCGAGGCGCTGGTCGGCGCCCAGACCGACGACCGCCGCTACCGCAAGGTGACCGGGCAGCCGAAGGTCGACTTCACCCGCGGGGTCGCCATCACCTCCTCGATCCACCCGGACGCCAACACCCACATCGAGCCGGTCCGCTACGGCAAGGGCTCCAACTCGATGGGCGGCCTGTCGATCCTCCAGGTGCCGTACGCGGAGGGCTCGTCAAGGGTGGGCGGCTGGCTGGTGAACGCCGTCCGCCACCCTCTCCTCGTGCTGCGTTCCCTGTCCAACCGCCGCTGGTCGGAGCGCACCATCATCGGCCTGGTGATGCAGTCGCTGGACAACTCGCTGACGACGTACCTGAAGGAGACGGGTGTGGGCAAGGGCCTGCTGACGGCACGCCAGGGCCACGGCAGCCCCAACCCCAAGCAGATCAAGGCGGCCTCGGAGGCCGCGTCCGCCATCGCCGCCGACATCAACGGCTTCGCCGGCTCCAACGTCGGCGAGCTGATGGGCACCCCCCTCACCGCCCACTTCCTCGGCGGCTGCCCGATCGGCGCCTCCCGCGAGACCGGCGTCATCGACCCGTACCACCGGCTGTACGGCCACCCCGGCATCTCGGTCGTGGACGGCGCCGCCGTCTCGGCGAACCTGGGCGTGAACCCGTCCCTGACGATCACCGCCCAGGCCGAGCGCGCGATGTCCTACTGGCCGAACAAGGGCGAGGAGGACCCGCGCCCGGCCCAGAGCGCGGCGTACGAGCGGCTGAAGCCGGTGGAGCCGAAGGCGCCGGCGGTCCCGGCGGAGGCGTTCGCCGCGCTGCGGCTGCCGTTCCTGGGAATGCCGACGGTCCCACCCGGGCGATAGACGAGCGGTCCGGCCCAGGCAATGGGTGAGCGGTCCGGCCCGGGCAAGGGTGAGCGGGTGCGTCGGGCAAGGGCGAGCGGGTGTGCCCGGGCATTGGACGGGCGGGGCCGCCCAGGGAATGGGCGAGGGGACCTGCGCCCCCCTCCGAGCGCAGGTCCCCTCGCTGGTCCAGCCGGATTCCTCCGGTGTGTTACGCGTGCGCGCCGGTGTTGCGGCGGCGGACGGCGAACACCGCACCCGCGCCGACGACGACGGCGACACCGCCGACCAGGCCGATCATCGGGAGCGCGGAGTTGGAGCCGGTCGTGGCGAGGCTGCCGCTGATCGGCTTGGCGCTGCCCTGCGGCTTGGCGCCGTCGCTGGGCTTGTCGCCGTTCGGCTCGGCGTCGCCGACGCCGTCGGCGTCACTGCCCGCGGCGAGGATCTGGACGTCGTAGAAGTCGCCGTTGAAGTGGCAGTCGGCCTCGTCGCCGACGTAGATGGCCTGGCTCATCGCGAACGAGGAGCCCGCCGGGGCCGACGCCTTGACCTTCACGCGCAGGTCGAGGGTGGCGGAGTCGCCCTTCGCCAGCTCGTCGAGCAGGCCCACGAAGGAACCCGTGACGTTGACGGTCTTGCCGTCCTCGTCCTCGTAGGCGTCCTGGTAGGCGCTGGTCCACTTGCCGTCTTCCTTGACCTGGATGACGGCGAGACCCTCGGACAGCCAGGCGTCCGTCTCGTCGGCGTACTCGAGGTACGTCGCCATGTACAGGTTCTTGAGATCGGCGTCGGTGTTGTTCTTGATGACGTACTCGAAGTCGTGCCAGCCGGAACCGGCGACGATCTTGTTGGGCAGACCCTTGAACGTGGCCGAGAGGTCCTCGTCCAGGTCGATCGTCTCGCAGTCCGTGTACGGGTCGAACGAGTCGTCGCCCGCGCTGGCCGACGCGCTGGCGGAGGACGACGCCGAGGAGGACGAGGACTGCGACGCCGAACCGGACGGCGAGCTGGAGGCGGTCTGGCTCTCCGACTCGGACGCCGAGGGGGACGTGGTGTCGGAAGCGGACGCGGAGTCGGACGCCCCCGTGGTGTCCGACTCGGACGGGGAGGCGGAGCTGCTCTCGGACTCGGAGGCGCTCGCGGACGGCGACCCGCTCTCCTCCGCGAACGCGGTGGGCGCGGACAGCAGTGCGAGCGGCACCATCGCGGCCGTCGCGGCAGCGGTGACCAGAGTGCGGCGAAGCTTCATGAAGACCTCGGAAGTCGGGTTGGGGGAGGCCTTCCGCAAAATGTGGGGGCGCGGGAGTGGCCCATGTTTCGCTAGGTGTGACTGCCGAATCCTGTGAAGAGTTGTACTCGATTCACGCGATCTTTATGTGGCCTGCATCACATGACGAAGGGCCCCGCGGGACGGATCCACGGGGCCCTTCTTTATCGTCAGCACCGGCGTCAGGGCAGCGCCGGTGCCTGGGAGCGGCGCCGGGGGGTTGCGCCGCTGGTCTGTCGTGCGCTCTCGTCCGCCCGGTCGCCGCCGGGGCGCGCGCGGGGCGCGTGACTGGTCTGGGCCTTTGGCGGTCGGTCGGGACAGAGCGCCCACCACGGTTCAATGGGTGACAGTGGGGTGCAATGCGGTTGTCCCTGGCGGGACTTGGGGCCTTCTACGCATCGTGCTGGATGAACGCGGCGCCCGCAACCGTTTGACCCGGCCCTCGTGCGTTTTTGCCATTCCGCCGGTCGGCCCCGGGCGTCCCCGAGGCCGACCGTTCTCTCGGGTGACCGGGCTGCTGTCCCCTGCCGTCCGGTCACTTCTCTGGAGCGAGGTCCCACGACGCACGACACGAGCCGAACGTCTCATCGCTCCAGTGAGCCACGCGTGGTTCTTCCGGGCCCGCCCCTGGCTGGAACGGACACCGGGACCAACGAAGCCGTCCGGGGCCGGTCACGCGCCGTACGGGTGAGACGGAGCGCGAACTCAGATGCGACCCCGGCACAGTTCGAGCAGCGTCATCGCGAGGGCCGTACCCGGCTTGCCGAGGGCGTCGCTGTAGTGGCCGAGGATCTCCATCTCGCGGGAGAGGTTCACCCGGCGGCCTCCGGAGGTGATCCGGGCCTCCTGGATCACGGCGGAGACGGCCATCCGTTCCTGGATCAGACCGATGATCCGGTCGTCGAGCGCGTCGATGCGTTCCCGGGCACCGGTGATCAGCCCGGCGGCCTCGTCGGTACGGGCGCCGGTCCTTTCGGCCGCGGTGACGGGCTTGTCGGCGACGGTGGCGGGGGCGGTGGCGGGGACGCTTTTCTCGGGGCCGCCGGCGGTGGCGGGGACGGTCCTGGCGGTGGAGACGGCGGTGGCGGTCATGTCGGGGCTCCTCGGAAGGGGTGCGGTGCCCCGGAACGGCAGGACCCGGAAAACGACAGGCGCCCCGGGCCTTGTCGGCCCGGGGCGCCTGGGAAGTCGCTTGGCGGTTCGCTCAAGCAGCACGACCATGGCAGCCGGCGGGCCGGGTGCCATAGGTAAAGACGAAGGTCGCGTGCGAAAGCATGCGGCCCAGTATGCACGGGGGAGGCGACCTGTCCAACTCCGGACGGTCGCACCCGGGCGCCGTCCGGGCAAGTGGGCCCGTCCGGCGCTCGAGGACGAGGCACGTTCGGGGCCGACGGCGCAGGCCCGGGGGCGACCGCCCCCGGCGACGCGACGTGACCCGCGCCCACCTCGGTAGAATCGGCTAGCACAGAGACCAGCCCAACCGCCGGAAGGCACCCCGTGTCATCAGCGACTCCCGCTGCCGCCGCCCCCGACACCGTCCTGGTCGTCGACTTCGGCGCGCAGTACGCCCAGCTCATCGCCCGCCGAGTCCGCGAGGCCCGGGTCTACAGCGAGATCGTCCCGAGCACCATGCCGGTCCCGGAGATGCTCGCCAAGAACCCGGCGGCGATCATCCTCTCCGGCGGCCCCTCGTCCGTGTACGAGGAGGGCGCCCCCCGCCTCGACCGCGAGATCTTCGAATCCGGCGTCCCCGTCTTCGGCATGTGCTACGGCTTCCAGCTGATGGCGCAGTCCCTCGGCGGCACCGTCGACAACACCGGCGCCCGTGAGTACGGCCGCACCGACCTGCACGTCTCCCGCGCCTCCTCCACCCTCTTCGAGGGCACCCCGGCCGAGCAGGCGGTGTGGATGTCGCACGGCGACGCCTGCTCCGCCGCCCCCGAGGGCTTCACCGTCACGGCGTCCACGGAGGTCGTCCCGGTCGCCGCCTTCGAGAACGACGAGAAGAAGCTGTACGGCGTCCAGTACCACCCGGAGGTGATGCACTCCACGCACGGCCAGCAGGTGCTGGAGCACTTCCTGTACCGGGGCGCGGGCCTCCAGCCGAACTGGACCACCGGCAACGTCATCGAGGAGCAGGTCGCCGCCATCCGCGAGCTGGTCGGCGACAAGCGCGCCATCTGCGGCCTGTCCGGCGGCGTCGACTCCGCCGTGGCGGCGGCGCTCGTCCAGAAGGCCATCGGCTCCCAGCTGACCTGCGTGTACGTCGATCACGGTCTGATGCGCAAGGGCGAGACCGAGCAGGTCGAGAAGGACTTCGTGGCCGCGACCGGCGTGCAGCTGAAGGTCGTGGACGCGGAGGAGCGCTTCCTCAAGGCGCTCGCCGGGGTCTCCGACCCCGAGGAGAAGCGGAAGATCATCGGCCGCGAGTTCATCCGCGTCTTCGAGCAGGCGCAGGCCGAGATCATCGCGGACGAGGGTCCGGCGGTGGAGTTCCTCGTCCAGGGCACGCTCTACCCGGACGTCGTCGAGTCCGGTGGCGGCACCGGCACCGCCAACATCAAGTCCCACCACAACGTGGGCGGCCTCCCCGAGGACCTCGAGTTCAAGCTCATCGAGCCGCTCCGCAAGCTCTTCAAGGACGAGGTCCGCATGGTCGGCCAGGAGCTCGGCCTGCCGGAGGAGATCGTCCAGCGCCAGCCGTTCCCGGGGCCGGGCCTGGGCATCCGGATCGTCGGCGAAGTGACGAAGGAGCGCCTGGACCTCCTCCGCGACGCCGACGCCATCGCCCGCGAGGAGCTGACGGCGGCCGGCCTCGACCGTGACATCTGGCAGTGCCCGGTGGTCCTGCTCGCGGACGTGCGCAGCGTCGGCGTCCAGGGCGACGGCCGCACCTACGGCCACCCGATCGTCCTGCGCCCGGTCTCCTCCGAGGACGCGATGACGGCCGACTGGTCGCGCCTGCCGTACGAGGTGCTCGGGAAGATCTCGACGCGGATCACCAACGAGGTGCGGGACGTCAACCGGGTCGTGCTGGACGTCACCTCCAAGCCGCCGGGCACCATCGAATGGGAGTAGGCCTCGGGTAGGGGTCAGGTCCGCTTGAGAGTCCGCACCGGCTCTCCGGGCTTCCAGACCTGGACGACGAGATACGTGTCGTCCTCGACGTAGGTCCGTACGACCTCCGTCAGCTCGGTGCGGAAGAGGTGGAACGGCTGCGGCGGTTCCACCTCTTTCACGTATCCGGTCCTGCTCTCCCCGTCCTCGACCTCGACGGCCCGCCCGCTGATCCGGACGTCGCCGCCGCCCATGCCGGTGCCCTCGCCGGGGTTGGCCTGGAGGCAGAAACGGGGGTCGCGGCGCAGGTCGAGGGCCTTGAGCGAGCCGGGCATCATGCCGAACCACAGCTCGCCGTCCAGGAAACGGACCTCCAGGCCGCTGGTGCGGGGGGAGCCGTCCTTGCGCAGGGTCGCGAGGACGTGGTGGGTGTAGGCGCCGAAACGGTCCTCGACGGTCTTCGCGAGTTCGGGCTCCGCTTCCGCGAACGCTGCCCAGTTCGCCGGCGTACGGAGCTCGGCCACGGGCTGATCGGCCATGGGGCCATCGCTTGCGGGGCGATCGGCCACGGGGCCAGCGGTTGCAGGGCCATCGGCCACGGGGTGCGGGCGCACAGGGTGAGGGGTCACACGGCGAGCGGTCATACGACCGAGTGTGGCGCCGATACCCGACATCTGCTGTCCGGTATTCCTCCAGGCGCTCGAGGCCCGGCTCGGACTCGTGCCGGGTGGAGCGTCAGACCGCGTGCGGCAGCGGCCGCACGTACCGCTCCCGGCCCTGTCCGTCCCGTACGAGCGCGCAGCCGGCCGCCGTGAGCCGTCCCGCGAGTCTCGCGCGCCGGGACGCGTTCAGGCGCAGCGCGCCCAGCATGCCCAGCGGCGTCAGGACGGCCAGCGGGAGCAGGACGGCGTACTCGCCGGTGAGGACGGCCAGCAGCAGGAACAGCGCCGCGGAGCCCCAGGCGATGGTCAGCAGCTGCGCGCGGTCGGCGGCCGCCTCCAGCGCCTCGTAGCGGATGAGGGTGGTGAGCAGGTCGACGTCCGCCCCCGCCTCGGGGACCGGGGTGAGCGAACCCGGCTGCATGCCGGGAACGGGGCGGCCGGGCCCGGCGTCGGGGAAGGCGGCCGTGGTGGCCGCGGCCCGCTGCCGGGCCAACGGGCCGGGATCGCGGACCAGCTGGACGTGCACCACCCGCTGCTTGCCGACCAGGCGGACGCTCTCGTAGCGGAAGCCGTAGCACTCGGCCACGTACGCCAGCGCGCCGAACGTCCGCCACTCCGCGAAGGGGTGGATGAGCTCGATGGCGTTGCGCGTGGCGATCTGGCGCATGAGGGAGTCGAGATGGCGGCCGGCGAGGGACAAGACATGCTCCACAGGTGACGGAAATCGTCATCTTCACACAACGGCTCTGCCCTTTTGCCCTGACCGACGGTAACTTCCGCCCCGTAAAGCAACCCAGTGCTGGAGGACCGATGCACGGGCCCACGCCGCCTGCCCCCCTGCCCACCGACCGGCTGAAGTTCGCCATGCCGCCGATGCACGAGTCGGTCGAGGACGAGCGGCGGCACCGCAAGGAACGGCTGGCGGGCGCGGTGCGGATCTTCGGACGGCTCGGCTTCGAGGACGGTGTCTCCGGGCACATCACCGCCCGCGACCCCGAGTACAGCGACTGCTTCTGGGTCAATCCGTTCGGGATGCCGTTCAAGCACGTCACCGTGAGCGACCTGGTGCTCGCCAACGCGGACGGGCAGGTCGTCGAGGGCCGCTACCACGTCAACCAGGCCGCGTTCACCGTGCACGCCCAGGTCCACGCCGCCCGGCCCGACGTCGTCGCCGTCGCCCACTGCCACTCGGTGCACGGCCGCGCCCTCGCCGCCCTCGGCGAACTGCTGGACCCGATCACCCAGGAGAGTTGCGCCTTCTACGAAGACCACGCGCTCTACGACGCCTATACGGGCGTCGCCGTCGACGCCGAGGAGGGCCGGCGCATCGCGTCCGCCCTCGGCACCCGCAAGGCGCTCGTGCTGCGCAACCACGGGCTGCTGACCGTCGGTGACTCGGTGGACGCGGCGGCCTGGTGGTTCCTCTCCATGGAACGCTCCTGCCAGGTCCAGCTGACCGCCCGCGCCGCCGGACGCCCGGTGCTGATCGACCACCGCGCGGCGGTGGCCACCCGTGAACAGCTCGGCGGCGACCTCGTGGCGTGGATCAACTACCAGCCGCTGTGGCAGGACATCAGCCGGAGCGAGCCCGACCTGCTGAGCTAGCGGCCAAGGACCCGCGGAGTCAGAAACCGCGCAGGACGACCGCCTTGGTCCGCGCGAACTCCTCGTCCGTCAGCACCCCGTCGCGGTGCAGCTCCCCCAACTCCCGAAGCCGGCGCAGCAGGACGTCGTGGTGGTCTGACCGCGGGGACGGGGCGACCGCCGCGCACGCGGAGCGATCCCGGTGCCCGTCCTGATGCCGGTCCTGATGCCGGTCCGGGTGCCGGTCCGGGTGTCCGTCCGCGTCCTGGTCCCGCCCGTCGCCGGTGCGGCTGGACGGGTGCGGCAGGCGGGCGGTGACCGCGGTCGCCACCAGCGCGGTCAGCAGATCGCGCCGCGCGCTGCCCCACAGGTCCAGGGCGTACGGGTCCTTCTCCGGCGGCAGTTTCGCGAACACCGTCTCGCGGGTCACGAAGCGCAGGAGGCCGTCCTCGTGGCCGGTGTTGGGCAGCCACTCGACCCGCACGACGTCACCCATGTTGATGACGCGCGGGCCCGTCGCCCGCTTCACCCGGTCCGCGCTGTCCGCCCAGTCGATGCGCACCTGGGTGCCGTCGAAGGAGACCGTGCCGTCGGAGGAACGCACGGACACCGGGACCGGCGGCCCGGGCACCAGGTAGGCCTTGGCCGGCTCCTTCGGAACCTGGTCGAGCAGCAACGCGTGCCGGATCTCCTCGGCGACGTACTCGGCGACCCCGGAGGCGTCCAGGTCCACGACGAGCCGGTAGGGGTCGGCCCTGTCGGGCAGGCGCCCGCCCGTCGCCTGCAACAGCGGATCGGCCCCCTCCCGCAACCGCAACCGCAGGCGGCCACGCTTGCGTTCGGGCTCGTAGACGATGCCGGCGACGGCCTCCAGAGGCACGGCGATCTCCCCGTACGTCTGCCGGAACAGCGGCACACTGCGGTGGAGCCCCGGTGTGATCCTCACCGTCGTGCCGTCGAAGGTCCAGGCCCCGTCACGCTGGATGATCTCGGCCATACGGACAATTCTCGCAGCCGGGTCAACACGGCGGACCCCGGATCACCCACGCTGACCAGACCTGCCGGAGGCAGAGGGTGTGCCGTAGGGCACAATGCGTCGTCGTCGCAGGGGAGTTGTTCGCAGGGCGGCGGCCCGATTCTCGGTGGGCCGCCGGTCGTGATGGTCGCGGGGAAGGCAGGCGTCGGACGTGGCGGTGCAGGAAGCGAGACAGAGGCCGGAACCGGCCGCGCACGAGGGCGGCTGCACCTGCGGGGACTGTCCGCACGGGGCACGCGAGGGGCACCGGCGCGCGGTCGCCGCATTCCTGCTCAAGCGCGACGAGTTCGCCGCCGGGCAGGGCCTGCCCGCCGCCGTCGCCCACTCCGCCTCGGCCTCCCGCCAGTGGGTGTCGGAGGAACTGACGCAGTCCGCGGAACTCGTCGCCGAACGCGGCCGCGCCGACGGCGAGGCCTGGCTCGCGCGCCTGTGGGCGCGTACCGCGGGCACGGTGTGGGCGGCGGTCGTCCTCCTGCTGCTCGTGCAGTCCCTCACCGCGATCGGCGCGGGCTGGACCACGGCCCGCACCGCCGGCCTGCTCGCCGCGCTCGCCGTCGCCGGCGCGCTGACCGCGGCCTCCTGGTTCCACCGGGCGCGCGGCGGCGCACTGGCCCCCGTCATCGGCGAGGACAACCGCCTGTCCACCTCCCGCGCGGTCGCCGCCGCCTGGGTGCTGTTCATCGCGTACGCCGTGCTGGTCCTGGTGGGCCGGCTGGCCGCCGCCTCCGGGCCCGCCGAACGCGACGCGTTGATCTCCGGTCTGGAACTGGCCCGCGGTGCCGGTGTGGTGACCGTCCTGGCCGTCGTCTGCGCGATCGCCGTGCTCGTGCGCCGGGTGGTCGGGCTGCGTGTCCTGGCCCAGCGGCTGCAGAAGGTCCGCGCGCACCGGCCCCGGGCCGCCGACCTGCTGACCGACGACGCGGGCCGCGGCACCTTCGCCGACATCCAGTACGTAGTGATCAGCGCCGTCGCCCTGGCCTTCGCCGCGGTACGCCTCGCCCGCCGCCCCGACCAACTGCCCGACCTGCCCTGGGGACTCGCCGTGGTCGTCCTGGTCTCGGCCGCGACCTACCTCGCCGGCAAGTACGCGGAGGGCGGCCGCCCCGTGATCCTCTCCGTCGTCCGCTCCCGCGAGGCCGGTGACCTGGACGCCCCGATCCGCACCGGCGACGACATCGAGATCCGTGGCGCAGGTTTCGTCCCGCCCGGCGCACAGGCCGCCGACCGCCTCTCCCGCATGGTCGTCCGCATCGGCACGGTCCACGTCCACGTCCCCCTCGTCCCCGTCACGGGCGGCTTCAGCAACCCCACCGACGCGGTCCTGACCGTCCCGGTCCCGGCGGAGGTCGAACCCGGCCGGGTGGAGGTGCAGGTGGTCACGGCGGCGGGCGTGGAGACGAACCGGTACGCGATCGACGTGACGGACTAGGCGGACGCGGGGGACCCGGCGGACCTCAAGGACGGGGCGGACCCAGCGGACCCAGCGGACCCGGGGGACCTCAAGGACCGGGCGGACCCAGCGGACTCGGGAGACCTGGCGGAACCGGCGGGCCCGGCGAAACAGGCCGTGCAGAGAGAGGGGTCCGAGCAGGCCGAGTACGCCCAGTAGGCGGAACACGCCGAGTAAGCGGAGTACTCCGAGCGGGCGGAGCAACGACGGCACCGGAAGGGGGGACATCTCCGACCCGGTCCGGTCAACCATTGAGCGCACCTCCCATTTCGTACGTATGGTCTGTTGAGGGGTCCCACCACGTCGGGCGAGAGGCGACCACGGGCGATGACTCACAGCATGCGAACGGACACCCGCTCTTCCTATCTCAACAGCGACCGCGACTGGCGGGACTCCGCCACCCGGTACGCCCTCCTCCCACTCCGCGTCTTCCTCGGCGTCACCTTCATCTACGCCGGCCTCGACAAACTCACCGACGGCGCCTTCCTCAAGGGCAGCGGTGCCGGTTCCATCGGCGACACCATGCGTGCCGTCCGTGACTCCTCGGCCATCCCGGCCCTGGTCGACCTCGCCCTGAGGAACCCCACCGGCTTCGGCTACGCCATGGCCTTCGGCGAACTCGCCGTCGGCATCGGCACGCTCCTCGGCCTCCTGACCCGCCTCGCCGCACTCGGCGGCGCCCTGATCTCCCTCAGTCTGTGGCTGACGGTGAGCTGGGCCTCGGACCCCTACTACTACGGCAACGACCTCGCCTACCTCATGGCCTGGATCCCGCTGGTCCTCGCCGGCGCCCCCGTCCTCTCCCTCGATGCGGCGTGGCGCAGTAGGAAGCGACAGCGGGCGGGGGGCTTCTAAGAAGTTCCGCCAGCCGCCAGACGCCAGCCGCCAGCGTCAGCCGCCAACTGCTGGCTGCCGACTGCTGGCTGGGGCGGCGTCGCGGCCTGGGTGCGGCGCGGCCTGGGTGTGGCCCGGGCTGGGTGCCGGGGCGGGCCGCCGTCCGCGCCCCGCCGGCGAGGAGACCCGGGGGTGCCGTCCCCAAGGAAGCCCTGGTCCCCGCCCTGCCCGACCCGGTGGATCCGCTCCGGGAGTGGCTCACCGGCGGGCGGACGGGCTGCGGACGTTCGGGCTCTGCGGCTTGACCGCTCCCCCCCGTCAGACCGCCGCGTCCGCGCCCGCCTGAGTGGGAGCAACCCGGCGCCGGCCCCGCCGTCTGCGTATGGAGCGGGTCAGCACTCCGATTGCCCCTGCCAGGAAGAGGCCGACCACCACCATCGGGATCACGGCGAACCACGGTGTCTCCCAGAGGCCGCCCGCGTCGCCCGCGTAGACGACACCCGCGAGGGTGAAGACGACGCCGGCCACCAGCCTGCCCGGACCGAACTCATGACGCAGCACGGGCCACCTCCACCTGTCCCGCCCCGACCTGGAGGTCGAGGTCGATCGTCCCGGCGTCCTTGCCGCCCGCGACCGGCGACAGGGTCACCTCCTTGTGCTTGCCCGGCTGAACGTCCACGTCCTCCTGGCCCTCGCCCGGCAACTGGATGTCGCCCAGACCCACGTCGATGCTCACCTTCACCGTCACGTCCGGCGGCACGATCACCCGCAGCCGGCCGACCCCCACCTCCGCGTTGGTGCCCACCGTCTGCCCCTTGGCCGGATCGAGCCGGGAGAGGTCCAGGGTGCCTTCGCCGGTGCCGAGGTCGTAGCTCTCGCGGACGTCCGCCACCGTCGCCGGCCGCCAGGTCCTGTCGACCCAGTGGGTGCCGATGTCCTTGGGCAGCGTGGCCGATCCGGCCAGCAGGCCCGCCGTGACGATCGCCAGGAACACCGACCCCGCTCCCGTACGCCCCAGGAACGAGCTGACCGCGATCCCCACGCCCAGCACGATGAGCGCGGTGGCCAGACCGGCCTGGAGGCTGGTGCCCAGCGGGTGCTCGTCCCAGGCGATCCGGGTGGCGAGACCGCCGGCGAGCGTCGCGAGGAGGAACAGCCAGCCGCCGATCCAGCGCGGGCCGCGTGGCTTGGGGGTGCGGCCGTAGGGGGTGCGTATGTCGTCGCGAGTGCTCCGGTGGCCGGTGAGACGTACGTCGACGACCGAGGTGATGTCGGGGGTACGGGAGTCCCGGGGGCCCCACAGGTAGCCCGTGCCGCCGTAGTGCGTGCCGTCCTTGACGATGGGGTCGCGCCACCAGGAGGGGTAGGCGGCCGGGACCGGTGGGGCCTGGGCCTCCGGCGGGGCGTCGGCGACGGCCTGTGCGGCGAGCGGGTCGGCGTCGGGGGCGTCCCGGTGCCTCGACCAGTACCCGGCGCCGGCCAGGAGAAAGGAGAGGACGACGGCGAAGGTCAGCACACCGCCGTTGTTCAGCATCGACAGGAAGACCCCGCAGCCGACCAGCGCGAACAGCACGGCCGCGAGGGCCTGCCCGTCCACCCGGCCGGTCAGCAGCTTGCGCACCTCGTTCTCTCCGTCGTCGGAGTACGGGACGAAGAGCCAGGCGAAGCCGTAGAAGATGAGGCCGATGCCGCCGGTCGCGGAGAGCACGGCGAGCGTGATCCGGAAGATCACCGGGTCCATGTCGCACTGCCGCCCGAGCCCCGCGCACACACCGGCGAGCATCTTGTGCTCACGGTCGCGGCGGAACTTGTGCGGGGGGCCGCCGAGGATGCCGTGGTCCTCGGGGGAGACGGGTGCCTCGGATGCCCCGGGTGGACTGGTGCCGGGGTGCGGGTGGGCGTTGGCGGTGCCGGTGCCGGCCGTCGCTGTCTCCTCGGTCACGTCTGCCTCTCCGGCCCCGCCCGGTTCTGCGGGCGCACCCTGTTCTCCGCGTACGCCCGCCCGCTCGTGCGCGCCCGCCCGCTCGCGTGCGCGCGGTTCCTCACCCGCGGCGCCGGAGGCGCCGGGGGACGGGATGGCCGCGTCGGGCGCGGTGCCCCCGTCGGGCACGGCGTCCGCGGCGTGCTGGTGATCTGCCATGGGTCCATGGTGGCGGGCGAGCCGCCCCGGCGGCAGCCGGAATGACCCTGGTCGGACCCTGATATCGGCCCTGAGCCGGCGCCCGGGAGGCGTTCGACGGGCGAGGGCGTCGAAGATCAGGGGCGTCTCGGGGGCGAACCCTGATGCCCGGGACAGGCGGCCGTGTGACCATCAGTGGCATGCCGGAAGCCGCAGCAGCGCCACTCGTCGAACCGCGGCCGCCGCGCAAGCTCTACCGCAGCAGCGACGGACGCTGGCTGGGTGGCGTGGCGCGGGGGCTCGCCGGGCATCTCGGGCTGCCCGTCATCTGGGTGCGGCTCGTCTTCGTCGGCCTGTTCCTGGCGGACGGCCTCGGCGCCCTGCTGTACGCGGCCTTCTGGTTCTTCGTGCCGCTCGGCGTCGGCGGTGTCGGCGGCCAGAAACCCCCCTCCCTCGTCGCCACCGAGACCGCGCCCGACGGCCGGCGCAGACTCGTCGCCCGCAAGCCGGACAAGGGCCAGATCGTCGCCCTGCTCCTCATGGTCGTCGTGGCCATGGTCTTCGTGGGCAATGTGAACCTGGGCAGCGGCGCCAAGGCGTACCTCCTGCCGGCCGTCCTCGTCGGCGCGGGCGTCGCCCTCGTGTGGCGCCAGGCGGACAACGCCCGCCGGGCCCGCTGGGTCGAGGTGGGCCGCAGACGCCGGACGCTCACGCTGCTGCGCGCGGGCGGCGGTGTCCTGCTGGTCACCGCCGGCGTCTCCGGCATCTTCGTCCTCCAGGGGTCCGCCGCCCACCTGGGATCGGTCCTGCAGGCGGCGCTCGCCGTCCTCGTCGGCATCACGCTGCTCGCCGGACCGTATCTCGTCCGCATGACGCAGGACCTCTCCGAGGAGCGTCTGATGCGCATCCGCGCCCAGGAGCGGGCGGAGGTCGCCGCGCACGTCCACGACTCGGTCCTGCACACGCTCACCCTGATCCAGCGCAACGCGGAGAACGCGAACGAGGTGCGCCGCCTCGCCCGCGCCCAGGAGCGCGACCTGCGCACCTGGCTGTACAAGCCCGAGGGCACCGGCAAGGACGAGGCCGACGAACCGACCACCCTCGCCGACGCGGTCCGGCACAACGCCGCGGAGGTCGAGGACAAGCACGGCGTCCCCATCGAGGTCGTGGTCGTCGGCGACTGCCCGCTCGACGAGCGGACCGCAGCGCAGATGCAGGCCGCGCGCGAGGCGATGGTGAACGCCGCGAAGTACGGTGGCGAGGGCGGCGCCGTGCAGGTCTACGCCGAAGTCGAGGCAAGGACGGTCTTCGTGTCCGTCCGGGACCGCGGCCCCGGCTTCGACCTCGACTCGATACCCGCCGACCGCATGGGCGTTAGAGAATCGATCATCGGCCGTATGGAGCGCAACGGCGGCACGGCGCGGCTGCGGGCGGTGCCGGGCGGCGGCACGGAGGTCGAGCTGGAGATGGAGAGGGCGGAGAAGACGTCATGAGCGACCCGACCGAGGCGAACGGAACGGCGGGAGCGGCCGAGGCGGCCGAGCCGGCGAAGGCCTCCGGCGACGGCACGGGCGGGCGCCATGTGCGCGTGGTCCTCGTCGACGACCACCGTATGTTCCGCACGGGTGTCCAGGCCGAGATCGGCCGGACCGAGGAGACCGGCGTCGAGGTCGTCGGCGAGGCCGCGGACGTCGACCAGGCGGTCACGGTCATCAACGCGACCCGGCCCGAGGTCGTCCTGCTCGACGTGCACCTGCCGGGCGGCGGCGGCGTCGAAGTATTGCGCCGATGCGCCGGGTTGATGGCCGACCCCGAGCAGCCCGTGCGTTTCCTCGCCCTGTCCGTGTCGGATGCGGCGGAGGACGTGATCGGAGTGATCCGCGGCGGCGCCCGGGGCTATGTCACCAAGACGATCACCGGCGCCGATCTGGTCGACTCCATCTTCCGGGTGCAGGAGGGCGACGCCGTCTTCTCGCCCCGCCTCGCCGGTTTCGTCCTCGACGCCTTCGCCT
This sequence comes from Streptomyces sp. NPDC014995, assembly GCF_043080745.1. Taxonomy (NCBI): domain Bacteria; kingdom Bacillati; phylum Actinomycetota; class Actinomycetes; order Kitasatosporales; family Streptomycetaceae; genus Streptomyces; species Streptomyces sp. NPDC014995. The sequence goes on along the minus strand of NZ_JBIBVX010000004.1, from coordinate 103,522 downwards.
CCACCGACGCCCCGCCGGTCGACGAGGACCTCGACCGCCTCACCCAGCGCGAGCGCGAGGTCCTGCGCCTCATCGCCCGCGGCTATGCCTACAAGGAGATCGCCAAGCAGCTCTTCATCTCCGTGAAGACGGTCGAGTCCCACGTCTCGGCGGTCCTGCGCAAGCTCCAGTTGTCCAACCGGCACGAGCTGACACGGTGGGCCACCGCCCGGCGGCTGGTGTGACACCGGGCGCGGGGCGCTGACCGGGGGCCGCGGAACTCCGGTGGCTCACCGGTGCCCCGCCGTCGGCGCCGGTCCCAGCACCCGCAGCGCCCACCGGTAGTGCCGTACCGCCTTCACCACGCCGATCAGGCCCGTCAGCCACAGGATCATGCCGACGCCCATGCCGAGGGCGACGTCGGCGTAAGGCGACCGGCCCGCTTCCGCGCCGGCCGCGGTCCCGAAGGACGCCCACAGGCCGATCGCGGCGATGGTGAGGGAGGACAGCAGCCAGAAGAGGCTGAGGCCGGGGGCGCGCAGTCGGGCGTCGGACAGGGGGTGGCGGTCCAAGGCGAGCCAGGCGTCCAGGAGTTGCCGTATCTGGTGGTCGCGGCGGATGGCGAGGACGACGGCGATGACGGACGGGGCGAGCGCGGCCAGGCCGAGGAGCGCGAAGACCGGGCCGAGGAGGAACCCCGTGGGGTCCCTCTCCTCGAACTGCTGCACCGGCAGGACCAGCAGCGCCCAGCCGATGATCGCCGCGAGCGCCAGCAGCCACAGCAGCAGCACCCGGTGCACGCCGAGGCTGCGCCGGTGCAGCTCCTGCAACGCCTGTTCCCGGTCGGCCAGCAGCGCCCACCGGTCCGGCCAGGCGCGAAGGTGCGGCGGGGGAGGGGGAGGCGGCAGCGTGGCGCGGGGCATCGAGGGCTCTTTCGGGCGGGCGGGGAGGGGGCGAAGCGACGACATACAACGGCGGGCCGTTGCCACGCGCGCCGAACCTACCGCGTCAAGGTGCCCATTTCGCCTCCGGTTGCTCCCGCCGGGGCGCCCTCACACCACCCGTGTCGCCCCCGCGTAGGGCATCTCGTCGAGGGGAGCCACCCGCACCGGTGCCGACGGGTTCGGGGCGTGGACCATCTTGCCGTCGCCGACGTAGATGCCCACGTGGGTGATGCCGGAGTAGAAGAACACCAGGTCACCCGGGAGGAGTTCGGAGCGGGAGACACGGCGGCCGGCGTCGATCTGGGCGTAGGTCGTGCGGGGCAGGGAGACGCCCGCGGAGCGGTACGCGGCGAGGACGAGGCCCGAGCAGTCGAAGGCGTTCGGGCCGGTCGCGCCCCACACATAGGGACTGCCGAGCTTGGAGTAGGCGTAGGAAACGGCCGCCGCCGCACGCGCATGGGGGGCGGCCGTGGTCGCGGAGCCGGGGGCCTGGAGGCTGTCGCGGGCTGCCGTCGAGGTCCGTGAGGCCCGGGTGCCCGTCGTGCCGCTCGCGCCTCCCTGGAGCCGGGCGCGCTCCTGTGCCGTCAGCTGGGACAGCAGCCGTCGTGCCGCCGCCAGCTTGCCGGTGATCGTCTTCTTGTGCCGCTTCAGCTCCGCCTGACGCGTCTTCAGAGCGGTCAGTTCGACGCGGGCGGCGCCGCGCAGCCGCTCGATCTCACCCAGTTGCCCGCGGACGCGCGCGACGGTGGCGGACTGGCGGTCACCGGCGCGTTCGGCGAAGGCGGCACCGTCGAGGTACTGGTCGGGATCGTCGGAAAGGGCCAACTGCATCGCCGGGTCGAGTCCACCGCTGCGGTACTGTGCCGCCGCTATCGAACCCAGCCGCCCGCGCGCCGAGTTGAGCCGTGCCTCCTTGCGCGCGGCCTCGTCTTGCAAGGCCTTCAGCCGCTGCTCGGCCGCCGTCGCCTTCTCCTGCGCGCCGTTGTACTTCTCGGTGGCGGCCTCCGCCTCCTGGTACAGCCTGTCCACCTTGGCCTTCACCTGCGCCGGTGTGGGGTTCGGCTCGGCGTGTCCGGTTCCGTCGAAAGCCGCGGCGCCCGCCGCGCCGGCGAGGGCGATGGTGGCCGCCGTGCGGACGGTATGGCCGCCGAGCGAGCGCTGTCGGGGCTTGCGGTGCGCTGCCACTGGGACTGCACGTCCTTTCGTACGACCGCCTCGTCGGTACGGCCGTCAGGGGTCCGGGCGGGGCTCGGCCGCCAGGGGGGAGCGGACGGGCGTACGGCCGCGGGGTGCGGCTGACGCGTCCGGCGGCGGCCCGCACAGGGGAGCGGGGCGCCGCCGGACTTCTCGGCGGTGGTGGCCGACTGCCGCCCCTGGCCCGGGCGGCGGTGGGGAGCCGGTCACCTGGGGGAGGACGCTAGGCCCGTCCCTGTCCGGTCGGTAACGCAATGTGCGGAAGTGTCGCGAGTGGACTGCCGGGTGACCGGAAGTGCTCAGCGATCCGGTCGGGAGGTGTCGGCTTCGCGCAGCGCGCTGACCGATGCGGCGCATTCGGGTCACGTTCACGCGACGGAGTGCTATGGCGCGCATATATGCAGGCGCGCGGTGCCCGACGGGCCGGAGGGGGTAGCCGGTGGCCGTCACGCAGAGTGGGCAGGGTGGGCCGGTGTCCGGCGGCACCTGAGCGGCTGATTAGCATCCGGCTCATGGACGTACTCATCCATCTTTTCGTCGGCCTGCACATCATCGGCATCGCCGCACTGCTCGGCGGCTTCCTCACGCAGATGAAGGCGATGGGCCAGGGCACGGCCCGCTTCGTCCCCGCGATGCTGCACGGCGCGGCGACGATGCTGGTCACCGGCGTGATCCTGGTGGGCCTCAACCAGGCGGACGACCAGCAGGTCGACAACATCAAGATCGGCGTGAAGCTCGCCCTGCTGATCGTGATCCTCGGGCTCGTCTACGTGAAGCGGGACGACGAGAAGGTGGAGAAGCCGCTGTTCGGCCTGGTCGGCCTGCTGACCGTGGCCAACATCTTCATCGCGGTGCTCTGGACCTGACGGACGCGCGGGCGGCCAGGACCGCCCCCAACGGTGGCGGCCAGCCAGGCCGCGACTGCGACCCACAGCAGCGCCTGCCCGGGGCCCTTCAGCCACGGGACGTCGACGGCGGCGGCGACGGACAGGGTCGCCGCCGCCGTCATCCCCATCGGGAACACCGTCGCCCAGCGGCGCAGGTCGTAGCGCGGCCGCGGCCACCGCACCTCGGCGAGGAGTAGCGCGGCGTACCAGCTCAGGTCGAGGATCAGCAGCACGACGGTCACCTTGCGCAGGGCGTCGCTGTCCTCCTCGTTCCACAGGTACAGGCCGCCGCCCTCGGCCCCGAGGAGCCGCGCGCCCGCCAGTGCCGAGATGGCGAGCGCGCCGCCCGCCACCCAGAGGTCCCCGGCGCCCTCGGCCACCTGCCGCGGGTCGAAGCGGGGCAGCGCGAGACCGTAGAGCACCAGACCGAGCCAGAACAGCACGAGCGCGATGTGCGCGAGCCAGGCCGACGCCACGGCGCGTGCCAGGGTCGTGCCCAGTACGGCCAGCCCCTGTGTGGCCACGCAACACAGGAACATCGTCCCGGGCATACGCCGCCCCCAGTGCCGTACGACGTCCACCAGCAGCACCGGCCACAGCACCGCCGCCAGCGCCAGCAGCGCCCCGGCGAGCGACTGCCAGCCGAGCGCGGAGACCCGGGTGCCGAGCACGGCGGTCGCCGCCACGGCCGTGAGCGCGGCCGGTGTACCCGCCGCGGCCCGCCACACCTCGCGCTCCCACAGCAGCCGTACGACGAAGTCCGCCGCCAGCGCCACCCAGGCGGCGCCCGCCAGCGCGAGGGCGATCCGGGACAGCACCTCGTACCCGGTCAGACGCAGACCGATCGACAGGATGCCGGTCGCCGGCACAGCGGCCCCGGCCGCCGGCGGACGCTGCGCCCGCCAGGAGCGCAGGGGGGAGGAGCCGGGCATGCGGCCGATGGTAAGGAGCGCGGAGCGGCTTGCGCGGGGGCACGCGCGCGGGAGCGGGGAAATACGCGCGGGCGCAGGACAGGCGGGGACTCCTCAACACCGCACCCCTCGGCGCAGGGGCAGGAGGTACGCCGCCGCGAAACGCACCTCCACGCGCGCGTGCCCCCGGCCCACCGGGCCGGGGGCGATCGCTCAGGCCGACAGCTCAGCCCGGTCGCTCAGGCCCGACAGCTCGGCCCCGTCGCTCAGGCAGGTCGCACCACGCTGTGGATCGACGACTCGCCGTCGTAGAACACCGACTCCTCGCGCACGTACGTGCCCGGCTTCGGGGCGTGGATCATCATGCCGTTGCCGATGTAGATGCCGACGTGGGTGACGTCGTCGTAGAAGAAGATCAGGTCGCCCGGCAGGGCGTCGGCGAGGGGGACGGTGGTGCCCGCGTTCACCTGGTCGTAGGTGGTGCGCGGAAGGGTGACGCCGGCGGCCTTCCAGGCGGCCTGGGTGAGGCCGGAGCAGTCGTAGGACTCGGGGCCCGTGGCGCCCCAGACGTAGGGCTTGCCGATCTGGGCGCGGGCGAAGGCGAGCGCCTTCTCGGCCTTGGTGGCGTAGGACGAGTCCGTGGACGAGGACGAACCGGTGCCGGACGTACCGGTGCCCGACGAACCGCTCGTGCTCGACGAGGCGTCGCTCTCCTGCTGCGCGGCCGCCGCCTCCGCCGCCTGCTGCTGCGCCAGTTCCGCCGCCTTGCGGGCGGCCTCCTGCTGCTTCTGCCGCTCGATCGCGGCGAGCCGCGCCTTCTCCTCCGCCGTCAGCTGCGACAGCAGCGCGCGTGCGGTGCTCAGCTTCTTCTGGACGGTGGCCTTGGCGGTCTTGAGGTCGTTCTGCGATTCGGTGAGCGTCTGGAGGCTCTGCGCGGCCTCCTGACGCTTCTTCATCGTCTCCGACTGCTCGGTGACGTAGTCGTCGACCGCGTCCTTCTGCCGGTCGGTCAGCCGGCTCATCAGCTGGTTCTGGTCGAAGTAGTCCTGCGGAGTGTCCGCCAGCAGGAAGGTCGCCGTGTCGGGCGCGGAGGCACCGGTGCGGTACTGGGCGGCCGCGAAGGAACCCAGCTGCTCCCGCGCTTCGTTGAGATTCTGGGTGCGCTGGGCCACGTCGTCGAGGAGGGAGTCGACGCGCTGGCGCTGCTTGGTCGTCTTCTCCTTGGCGGCGTTGTACTTCTCGGTGGCCGACTCCGCCTGGCGGTAGAGGTCGTCGACCTTCTTCTCGACCTCCTCCAGGCTCGGCTTGCCGTCGGTGGAGGGTGCGGCGTCGGCCGTCTGGGAGAGCAGGGCCACCGAGGTGAGGGCGGCGGTGGCGAGGGCGGGCGTGCGTAGGCCTGCTACGCGCGTACCCGTGGGGCGCGGCTTGCGGTGCTGCGACGCCAAGGGAGGCGACTCCTTCCGTGTTCCGCCTACCGGGTTAGCTGTCGGGTTCGGGCGGGTGCTTCGGAAGGGTTGCCCTACGGCTCGTCCCCGGAAGGGGAGTCGGGCCGATTCACCCCAAGGTCTCGGTGGGTCCCCGGCTCCGGCTGCCGCGAGGGGGCACGCCGGACTCGGCGGAGGCCGCGCGGCCCGGCGAGGTTCGCCGGTGGAGGTCGTACGGCCTGCCCGGCACGGTAGCCAACTCGTGTGGCCCCTGTGAAGGTTGATGGGTGATATGCCCGATACATTTTCGTGACCTCGGTCCGGGTTTCCCGATTCGTCGCACAGCGTGACCAGGTCGTCCTGGAGGGTGAGAGGGTGCCGGGCGGGCGGCACCGGAAGATCGTCGGCTTCCGGAACCGGGGGAAAACCGGGATGTTCTGGGGACGGCGGCCGGTTGTCGGTGGGGCACCCTAGACTCGGAGAGCGATGAGCAGCCTCTTTGACGACAGCTTCCTGGCGGACCTCCAGGCCCCGCGCGGCCACGACGAGGAACCCCCGCCACCGCCCGAGGGCGATCACACTCCGGAGCCGCTTCCGGACGATCTGTTCGGCGGGAAGTTCGACGTGCCCCCGGACCGGGACGCCTACTACCGCGACGGCGCCCCACGCCCGGCGATCGACGCCGCGGCGCTCCTGGAGGGGCTCAACGACAACCAGCGCGCCGCCGTCGTCCACTCCGGCACCCCGCTGCTCATCGTCGCCGGTGCCGGCTCCGGCAAGACGCGCGTGCTCACCCACCGCATCGCCCACCTGCTCGCCGAGCGCCACGTCCACCCGGGCCAGATCCTCGCGATCACCTTCACCAACAAGGCCGCCGGTGAGATGAAGGAGCGCGTCGAGCAGCTCGTCGGCCCGCGCGCGAACGCGATGTGGGTGATGACCTTCCACAGCGCGTGCGTGCGCATCCTGCGCCGCGAGAGCAAGAGGCTCGGCTTCACGTCGTCGTTCTCGATCTACGACGCCGCCGACTCCAAGCGTCTGATGGCCCTGGTCTGCCGCGACCTGGACCTCGACCCCAAGCGCTTCCCGCCGAAGTCCTTCAGCGCCAAGATCAGCAACCTGAAGAACGAGCTGATCGACGAGGAGGACTTCGCCGCCCAGGCCGCCGACGGCTTCGAGAAGACCCTCGCCCAGGCATACGCCCTCTACCAGTCGCGGCTGCGCGAGGCGAACGCCCTGGACTTCGACGACCTGATCATGACGACGGTCAACCTGCTCCGCGCGTTCCCGGACGTCGCCGAGCACTACCGCCGCCGCTTCCGGCACGTGCTGGTCGACGAGTACCAGGACACCAACCACGCCCAGTACGCCCTCGTCCGCGAGCTCGTCGGCACCTCCGAGCACCCCGTCGACGTCCCGCCCGGCGAGGACGACCTCCCGCCGGCGGAGCTGTGCGTCGTGGGCGACGCCGACCAGTCGATCTACGCCTTCCGGGGGGCGACGATCCGCAACATCCTCCAGTTCGAGGAGGACTACCCGGACGCGACGACGATCCTGCTGGAGCAGAACTACCGCTCCACGCAGACGATCCTCTCCGCCGCCAACGCGGTCATCGAGCGCAACGAGTCCCGCCGCCCCAAGAACCTGTGGACCAACGCGGGCGCGGGCGCGCGCATCACCGGCTACGTCGCCGACACCGAGCACGACGAGGCGCAGTTCGTCGCGGACGAGATAGACCGCCTGACGGACGCGGGCGAGGCGAAGGCCGGCGACGTCGCCGTCTTCTACCGCACCAACGCCCAGTCCCGTGTCTTCGAAGAGATCTTCATCCGCGTCGGCCTGCCCTACAAGGTCGTCGGCGGCGTCCGCTTCTACGAGCGCAAGGAGGTCCGGGACGTCCTGGCCTACCTGCGGGTCCTGGCCAACCCCGAGGACTCGGTGCCGCTGCGCCGCATCCTCAACGTCCCCAAGCGCGGCATCGGCGAGCGCGCCGAGGCCATGATCGACGCCCTCGCCCAGCGAGAGAGGATCAGCTTCCCGCAGGCACTGCGCCGCGTCGACGAGGCGTACGGCATGGCGGCGCGGTCGACGAACGCCGTGAAGCGGTTCAACGTGCTGATGGAGGAGCTGCGCACGATCGTCGAGTCGGGCGCCGGCCCGGCGACGGTCCTGGAGGCCGTCCTCGAACGGACCGGTTACCTGGCCGAGTTGCAGGCCTCGACCGACCCGCAGGACGAGACCCGGATCGAGAACCTCCAGGAACTCGCCGCCGTCGCCCTGGAGTTCGAGCAGGAGCGCGGGGAGGAGTCGGTGAGTCTGGCCGAGTTCCTGGAGCAGGTCGCCCTGGTCGCCGACTCCGACCAGATCCCCGACGAGGACGAGGACGGCTCCGGCGTCATCACCCTGATGACCCTGCACACCGCCAAGGGCCTCGAATTCCCGGTGGTGTTCCTGACCGGCATGGAGGACGGCGTCTTCCCGCACATGCGTGCCCTCGGTCAGACCAAGGAGCTGGAGGAGGAGCGCCGCCTGGCTTACGTCGGCATCACGCGCGCGCGGGAGCGGCTCTACCTGACCCGGTCCGCGATGCGCAGCGCGTGGGGACAGCCGTCGTACAACCCGCCCTCCCGGTTCCTGGAGGAGATCCCGGCCACGCATGTCGACTGGAAGCGGACGGGAGCCACCTCGCCCGTGTCCTCCGGTCCGGCGTCCGCGGTGGCGGCCTCGCTGTCCTCGTCCCGCTCGCGGTCCTCGGCGGCCGGCGCGTCCGGTTTCGCCACCCGGCGGACCGCGGAGCAGTCGGTGGTCTCGCTGGCCGTCGGGGACCGCGTCACGCACGACCAGTTCGGGCTCGGCACGGTCGTCGGGGTGAAGGGCACGGGCGCCAACGCGGAGGCGACGATCGACTTCGGCGACACCAAGCCGAAGCGGCTGCTGCTGCGGTACGCGCCGGTGGAGAAGCTGTAACACCCCGGTCCCGGGCCGCTCACGAAGAAAGCCCCCGCTGAACAGCGGGGGCTCGCACGGCGGACCGGCCGCGGCTTGCTCTACGTCGGGTCGAGGCCGTGGCTGCGCAGCCACGACAGCGGGTCGATCGAGGAGCCCCCGCCCGGCCGGACCTCGAAGTGCAGGTGCGGACCGGTCGAGTTGCCGGAGTTCCCGGAGTACGCGATCGGGTCGCCGGCCTTCACCGTGGTCCCGGAGGCGACGCGGTAGCTGGAGAGGTGGCAGTACCAGGTCTCCGTACCGTCCTTCGCCGTCACGATCATCATGTTGCCGTAGGCGCTGTTCCACTGGGTGCGGACGGTGCCGTCGGTCGCGGCCAGGACCGTGGTGCCGTAGGAGACCGGGAAGTCGATGCCGGTGTGCAGGGACATCCAGTTGATGCCGGACTGGCCGTAGTAGGCGCTCAGTCCGTGCCGGGCGACCGGGAGGGCGTACTTGGGGCGGAGCCGCTCCTTGCGGGCCGCCTCCGCTGCCGCCTTCTTCTTCTCGGCTTCCTGCTGAGCCTTGAGGTCGATACGTTCCTGCGTCCGGCTGGCGCGGTCGGCGAAGGCGTCGGCCTCGGCGGTGAGGGTCTGGAGCTGGGAGTCCAGCTTGTTGTTGGCGGTGGACGGTTTCACCGCCTGCGTGTCCGGGGCGGCTGCCGAGGTGTCCTTGTCGTCGCCGGTCAGCGTCCCGACGGAGGCGGCGGCGATGCCGGCGACGCCCATCACACAGGCCGAGGGCACGGCCACGGTCAGCAGCGCGGAGCGCTTCGGGGGCGTACGGCGCCGGGAACGGTTGGCGTTGCGGGCCGCGGCGCGCGTGGTGGGAGCCGGGGCGGCATCCTCCTGGTCGTCGAGGAGGGGGTCCGCCGAGACGGCGGGCAGTTCGCCGGTGGAGGCCAACTCGCCCTCCTCCGCGCGGTGTTCCTCGTACGCGGCGGGCTCGTCGTAGCCGTTCTGCTCGAAGCCGCTCTGCTCGAAGGCGGCGGTGGCCTGCTGGTCGAAGGGCGGCTCGGCCGGCTGCTCGTACTCGTCGGGGCCGGACGTGGCGGGGCTGCCGTCGGAGTTCCACTGCGTGGCGTCGTAGGCACCGGTGTCGAAGGCCTGTGTGCCCCATTCCCATTGCTGGGTCTGGTCGGCGGGCCCACCGGACTGGTCGGCCTGCTGCCAGGCGCTCGCGTCCCACTGTCCGCTGGTGTCGGCCGCCGGGGTCTGCTGCGGGATGGCCGACAGGTGCTGGTAGCCCGTGCCCCAGGCGGTCGTGTCGTACGCGCCCGTGTCGTAGGCGGCGTGGTGCTGGGCCGCGTACGGGTCGTAGTTCGACGTCTCCTGGCTGCCCGTGGACCACTGTCCGGTCTCGTACGCACCCGTCGGGGTGCCGTCGGCCGGGAGGTCGCCGAAGAGGGGGTCGGCCGCGAAGTGGCCGGTGGTGTGCGCGCCGGTGTCGTAGGCGTTGTAAGGGGTGAAGTCGCCGTACTGGGCTTCCTGGGAGTCGTACGACGCGTAGTGCGCCGCGTCGGCGTCGGAAGCCGGAGCCGGGGTGGTCAGGGTCCCCGACGGGTGACGATCGTTCACCAACTTCTCTCTCGCCTCGACAACAGGGGCTGCCAGAGCAGTGCGGTGACTGTACCCGGCGGTACGCGGGCACGACAATCTTCGGCAGGTTTCGTGCCCGGGGGAAAGGGGCAATCGGCCCTGTTTCGGGGGAGGGTGGGCGCGAGTTTTGGCTCTTTGTTCGAAGTGTGTTCGATGTCAGGTGGCTGTCGGACGGCTGTGGGGCCGCTTTTTTGGGGCGTGGCCGGCCGTACGGCTGGACCTTCTCAGGCCACCGTCAGGTCGTCGGTGTGCCCGGCCGGCACGGCGGTTTCCGTCCGGTCGGCGTCGAGGGCCTGCCGTATACCGGTCGCGACGGCCGGGTGCACGGGCAGCGCGAGGTGACCGATGCCGCTCACCTGCACGTTCTGCGCGAGCAGGTCCGGGTGGTCGATACGGGCCGCCTCCAGCGGGTCCATCAGGTGATCGAGGTCGCTCCAGAAGCTGACGAAGTGCGTACGGCAGCCGGGGGCCGGCCGGGACAGTTCCTCGATGACCTCCGAGCCGGGGCGCATCTGGCGCACGATCGGATGCGCGTTCGCCAAGGGGGCCACTCGGGTGCCGGCGTGCGGCGTGCCGAGGGTGACCAGCGTCCTTATGCGGGCGTCACCGCCGAGCCGCTGTGCGTAGTACCGGGCGATCAGGCCGCCGAGGCTGTGTCCGACGACGTCGACCTGGCTGCTGCCGGTGCGCTCGCAGATCTCCTCGATGTGCCGGCCGAGCAGCTCGGCCGCTATGCGGATGTCGCAGGTCAACGGCGAGTAGTTGAGTGACTCCACCCGGTGCCTGCCGTGCTGGGCGAGGCTGCGGCGCAGCAGGACGAAGACGGAGCGGTTGTCGATGAAGCCGTGCAGCAGGACGACCGGCGGCTGGCCCTGCGCGGGCAGCCGCGCCGGGTCGTCCCCGGTGCCCTCCACCGCGGGAAGTGCGGCGACGCCCGGACCCCGGCGCTCCTGGGCGATACCGGAGGGATACAGGAGCAGGTGCCCCGCGAGGATCGCGAGGTCGAGGACGGTGGCCTTCAGCAGGGTCACGGAGAGCCCGGCCAGCCTGGTCGGCAGGAAACGCTCGCAGTACGGCAGAAAGGGCTGCAACATCCGCGTGACCTGCATGGCCGGCCTCCTGTCGGCACGCCGGGAACGCCTCTGTCCCCCGTGTGCCATCGTGGAAGTCGCGGCGGAGGAGGTCGGCTGGCTGTGCCGATGTGCCGCACCACCACGGCGCGCGGCCTGCGACGCGGCGGTGCCGCGACCTCGTTGCGGCTCCCGTTTGCGCGATGTCCCCCCGAGTTCCCCCTGAGGGGAGAAGGAACCGCGCGCGGTGAACGTGTCCCACCGTGTGATTTCCCCCTCGGTCCGCACCGTAAAACTGCCGGGTGCGGGATGCTGGCGATAACGTTCGTTCACTTCCCCCGGCCGGTGTGGTGGTACCTCTCGGTACGCAGGGAATCGGTACGGATGGATGTAGTCGCTTCATGGAGGCAGTGATGGGTGTGGCAGCCGGTCCGATCCGCGTGGTGGTGGCCAAGCCGGGGCTCGACGGCCACGATCGTGGGGCCAAGGTGATCGCGCGGGCGTTGCGCGACGCCGGTATGGAGGTCATCTACACCGGGCTTCACCAGACCCCCGAGCAGATCGTCGACACGGCGATCCAGGAGGACGCCGACGCGATCGGCCTGTCCATCCTCTCCGGGGCGCACAACACGCTCTTCGCCGCCGTGATCGAGCTCCTGAAGGAGCGGGACGCGGCGGACATCCTCGTCTTCGGCGGGGGGATCATCCCGGAGGCGGACATTCCGCCGCTGAAGGAGAAGGGCGTCGCGGAGATCTTCACGCCCGGGGCGACGACCGCTTCCATCGTGGACTGGGTGCGGGCCAACGTCCGACAGCCGGCGGGGGCGTAGGTCACGTCGAGCGGTGCGGGTGGTCCGGGGCGGCCGTCACTGATGGTCACGGCGCCCCCGGACCCCGCTACGCCTGGGCGCCCCCGAGCTCCTCGGCCATCACCGCCCGCAACCGCAACGTCGTCCCCAACCGCTGGAACGCCTCCGCCCAGTAGCCGCCGGCCCCGGGGGAGGCGTCCTCCGGTTCGTCCGGTATCGCCAGCAGCGCGTCGAGGCGGCCCGCCTCGGCCGGATCGAGGCAGCGTTCCGCCAGCCCCATCACTCCGCTGAAGCTCCACGGGTAACTCCCCGCGTCCCGCGCGATGTTCAGCGCGTCGACCACCGCCCGGCCCAGCGGCGGGGCCCACGGCACCGCACACACCCCGAGCAGTTGGAACGCCTCGGACAGACCGTGCGCCGCGATGAACCCGGCCACCCACTCGGCCCGTTCGCCCGCCGGCAGGGTCCCGAGCAGCTTGGCCCGCTCGGCGAGGGAGACCGCGCCCGGACCGCCCGCCTCCGGCGCCGACGGCACCCCGAGCAACGCCCGCGACCAGTCGGCGTCCCGCTGCCGTACGGCGGCCCGGCACCAGGCCGCGTGCAGTTCGCTCAGCCAGTCGTCGGCCACCGGCAGCGCGACGATCTCCTCCGGCGTACGGCCGCCCAGGCGCGCCGGCCAGGCGGCGAGCGGGGTCGCCTCCACCAACTGGCCGAACCACCACGACCGTTCACCCCGGCCGGAGGGTGCCTTGGGCACCACACCGTCCCGCTCCATGGCCGCGTCGCACTCGTGCGGCGCCTCCACGACGAGCGTCGGCGTGTCCCGCGTGCGGTCGACGGCCACACACGCCGTGGCCCGCACCGCCATCCGCGTGGCGAGAGCCGAGCCCGGCAGCGCCGACAGCAACTCGGCGGCCGTGGCCCGGACGTTGCGGCTGCGGTCGGCCAGGGCCTGTTCCAGGAACGGCTCGTCCCGGGGGCCGAGGCCGGTGCGCAGCGAGTCGAGGAACATCAGCCGGTCCTCCGCGCGCTCCGTCGGCCAGGTGCCCGCGAGCAACTCGCGGGCCGCGTCGGGGTCGCGGGCCCGGATCGCCGCCAGGAGAGCGACCCGCTCGGCGAACAGGCCTTCCTGCCAGAGCCGCTCGATCCGGTCGGTCTCCTCCGGGCCCGGCAGGGACGCGCCCGCGCCCGGAGTCGCGCGCAGGGCGAACCGCCAGTCCGGGTTGAGCCGCGCCAGCCACAGGGCGCGCGGGCCCGCGAACTCCAGTGCCGCCGGGCGCAGGTCCGTGCGTCCGCGGGCCGCGTCGAGCAGCGCGGGCAGGGCCTCGGCGGGCGCGGCGAACCCACGGGCGTTCGCCGTCGCCAGCCACTGGGGCAGCAGTTCCATGAGGTCGGGTGCGGTGCCCCTGCGGCCGCCTCCGCCGGCGCCGGGGCGGCCGGCCAGCAGCAGGGCGAGCCTGCGGGCCGCGGCGGCGGGCAGCGACGGGCGCGGGTCCTCGGGCGTGGGCTCGGGTCGGGGCGCCGCCCGCCCCGGACGCAGGCCGGCCCGGCGCCGTACGGTCTCGGCGGCCGCCACGTCCAGGAGGGCCGCCGGTGCGCTCCGGCCGGGGACCGCTCCCGGAGGCGTACGCCGGTCCGTGCCGAGGAGGGCCGCGGTGACCAGGTCCTCCCAGGAGGGCGGCGGGGCGACGGAAGCCGGAGTGCCGCTCACGCTCATGACGTTCCCCTTCCGTCCCACGGGGCTGTCTTCTGTCGGGTGCTGCGGGGTGGATGATGTGCCGCCAGGGGTGGGGGCGCTTCCTGGGCTGGGCGCACTTTCCGGGGTGGGCGCGCCCGCCGGCTTCGGTGGGGCCAGCGTGGACGGGGTGCGTGGGGTCAGCACAGTCGTACCGCCTCTCCCCGGCCCGGGGGCCAGGCCGTCAGGGGGGTGAAGCCGCGGTGACCGCACTCGCCGAAGACCTTGACGGGCGTGCCGCCCGAGAGGGCGACCAGGCGCCACAGGCCGGGGCGGGAGGCCGCGGCCGGGGTGAGCGGGAGGGCGGTGTCCCCTTCGGCGTCCGCCAACTGCCAGGAGCCGCCGTCCGGGGTCGGTATGACGTCGTCCAGGGTGACCGGGACGGAGTCCAGCCAGGGGTCGTCGCGCAGAGCGGCGCCGTAGCGGGCGGTCGCCTCGGCCGTCGTCACGCCCGGTGGCCGGATGCCCGTCGGCACCGGTGGGGCGAACCGCTCGCCCAGGGAGGCCCGCTGCCCGGCGCCCGGGTGGGCGGACACCTCCGCGTCCAGGGTCAGGCCGACCGGCAGGGCGAGCTCGGGCGCGCGGCCGGCGGCGCCGTAGGAGAGCAGGAGGGCCGTGCGGCCGGAGGCCGCTCCGTGGAGCCAGATGCGGCGGGTCGTCAGCTTCGTGTCGGCCGTGTCGTACTGGGCGAGGACCAGCCAGTCGTCGCGCAGGGGCGGGCCGTCCGGTGAGGCGGGCAGACCGACGCGGGTACGGACCGTCGCCGCCAGGGCCTCCGGCAGGCGCTCGCGGTGCAGCCAGCCCTGGTCCAGGAGGTGGAGCAGCGCGCACTCCTCCAGCAGACGCACCGGCCAGCCGGGGCCGGACGACGGAATCACCCCCAGTTCCCGCACCCGTGCGGCCAGTCCGGGTGCCTGGGCGTCGACCATGCGGGCCGCCGTCTCCTCCCACACCCCGTACCCCGCCTGCTCGGCCGTGGCCAGGCCGGAGCGCAGGAGGTCGGCCAGCCGCTGTTCCAGCTCCGTCGCCCCCGCGGTGATCCGCTCGGCGCGGCGCCGCGCTCTCCGGCGGGCCGCCTCCGGATCAGCGGAGCCGGTCCCGGAACCCCGCGCATCCGCCTCCCGTTTCTCCTCCGTACGCCCGCGCCGTCCCGCGATCCACTCCTCGGCCCAGTCCGGCGCCTGCCCCGCCGCCACCGCCGCCTCCCCGCCCGACCACAGCAACAGCAGCCCGAGCGCGTGCTTGCACGGGAACTTGCGGCTCGGACAACTGCACTTGTACGCCGGTCCCGACGCGCCCGCGACGTCGACGACCGTCTGATACGGCTTGCTGCCGCTGCCCCTGCACAGCCCCCACACCGTCCCCTCGCCGGAACTCCCCGTCCCGGACCACGGACCGGCCGCGCCGAGCTTGCTTCCCGCCTTGCGCGACGCGGCGTCAGGTGCCAGTGCCAGCACCTGGTCCGCGGTCCAGCGCACCCCCTGCTGAGTCATGCCACCGACGGTAGATCCACCCACTGACAATCGGCCCGGCGGTGACGTTTTCGCAGGTCAGAACGGATTGTCAGTGCCGTGGTGCACGGTTGGTGGCAGATCCGAACCGGCCGAGCTGGAGGGGGCCTCAGCCATGTCTGTGTCCGTCGACCCGACGTTCGTGGAACCGAGTGGGAAGCAGTCGACCGAGGCGCTGCGGCCGCACGCCGAGGACGCCTTCGCGGACGAACTCGCCGCGCTGGGCGCGCAGGACGACCGTCCGCGCCCCGCCCGCTGGAAGCTGTCGCCGTGGGCGGTCGCCACGTATCTCCTGGGCGGCACCCTGCCGGACGGCACGGTGATCACGCCGAAGTACGTCGGCCCGCGGCGCATCGTCGAGGTCGCCGTCACCACGCTCGCCACCGACCGGGCCCTGCTCCTGCTCGGCGTCCCCGGCACCGCCAAGACCTGGGTGTCCGAGCACCTCGCCGCGGCCGTCAGCGGTGACTCCACCCTGCTGGTGCAGGGCACCGCGGGCACCCCGGAGGAGGCGATCCGCTACGGCTGGAACTACGCGCAGCTGCTCGCGCACGGTCCGAGCCGGGACGCGCTGGTGCCCAGCCCGGTCATGCGGGCCATGGCGGAGGGGATGACGGCGCGCGTCGAGGAGCTGACCCGTATCCCGGCCGACGTGCAGGACACCCTCATCACCATCCTGTCGGAGAAGACGCTGCCGGTACCGGAGCTGGGGCAGGAGGTGCTGGCCGTCCGCGGCTTCAACCTGATCGCCACGGCCAACGACCGCGACCGCGGGGTCAACGAGCTGTCCAGCGCCCTGCGCCGCAGGTTCAACACGGTGGTGCTGCCGCTGCCGGCGAGCGTCGAGGCCGAGGTCGACATCGTCGCGCGGCGCGTCGACCAGATCGGCCGCTCCCTGGACCTGCCGACCGGGCCCGACGGCATCGACGAGATCCGCCGTGTGGTGACCGTCTTCCGCGAGCTGCGCGACGGGATCACGTCCGACGGGCGCACGAAGGTGAAGTCGCCGAGCGGCACCCTGTCGACGGCGGAGGCGATCTCCGTCGTCACCAACGGGCTCGCCCTGGCCGCGCACTTCGGCGACGGCGTGCTGCGGCCGGGCGACGTGGCGGCGGGCATCCTCGGCGCCGTCGTCCGCGACCCGGCCGCCGACCGGGTCGTCTGGCGGGAGTACCTCGAGGCGGTGGTCCGCGAACGGGACGGCTGGACGGACTTCTACCGGGCCTGCCGGGAGGTGAGCGCGTGAACGGGGTCGAGGACGACCGGGGGAGGTACGTGCCGGTGGGGCGGCGCGGGGCAACGCGTTGGGCATGGCCGGGGGACGACGACACGACGTGGACCCGTAGGCGAAGGGGGACGGGATGAGGGGCGGGGCGGGCGCCGAAGGCGTGGGCGTCGAGGGCGTGGGTGCGGACGGCGGGAGTGCCGAAGGCGTGGGCGTCGAGGGCGCGGGTGTCGACGGCGTGAGTGTCGGGCGTGTGGGCGTCGTGCAGCCGGGCGGTCGGGGGGTCGGGGTGGCCGGGGTCAAGATGCCTGGGGTCCAGACGACGGTGGCGGGGCAGGTGGGCGGTGACCGGACTGTCGGGGGGCAGGCCGGCGGTCGGGGGCCTGCCGTGGGGCGGGGTGGCGGTCGGGGGGCCGTCGCGGGGCAGGTCCGTGGTCGGGGGCCTGTCGGGGGGCGGCTGGGCGGTCAAGGGCTTGGTGCGGGCCAGGCTGGCGGTCGGGGGCCTGTCGCGGGGCGGGGTGGCGGTCGGGGTGCCGTCGTGGGGCCCGGTGGTCAGGGTCCTGCTGAGGGGGCGGTCGGTGGTCAAGGGCTTGCTGGGGGCCAGACGGGCAGCCGAGGGCCCGTCACCGGGCAGGCCGACGGTCGCGGGGCCTTCAGGGGGCAGGCCGACGATCGCGAGGCCGTCAGGGGGCAGGCCGATGGTCGCGGGGCCGTCGCGGGTAGGTCCGGTGGTCAGAGGGGTGGCGAGGGGCAGGGCGGGGGTCGGGGGGCTCCTGGTGGTCGGCCCCTGTTGCTGGGGGTGCGGCATCACGGGCCGGGGTCGGCTCGGGCCGTTCGGGGGGCGTTGGAGGAGGCGCGGCCGCGGGTCGTGTTGATCGAGGGGCCGCCGGAGGCCGACGCGTTGATTCCGTTGGCCGCCGACGAGGACATGCGGCCGCCGGTCGCGCTCCTCGCCCACGCCGTGGACGAGCCCGGCCGGTCGGCGTTCTGGCCGATGGCCGACTTCTCGCCGGAGTGGGTCGCCATCCGGTGGGCCCTGGAGCACGGCGTCCCTGTCCGCTTCATCGACCTCCCGGCCACGCACACCCTGGCGTGGGACAAGGGCGAGCCGTCGGCCGACGGCCTGCGCGTCGATCCCCTCGCCGCGCTCGCGGAGGCCGCCGGTCACGACGACCCCGAGCGGTGGTGGGAGGACGTCGTCGAGCACCAGGGGGACGGGGAGCGGGACCCGTTCGCGCCCTTCGCCGCGCTCGAGGAGGCCATGGGGGTCCTGCGGGAGACCTACGGCGACGCGGGGAGCGACCGGGATGCCGTCCGGGAGGCGTACATGCGGCTCCAGGTGCGGGCGGCGCAGCGGGAGTTCGGGGACGGGGACGGGGGCGTGGCCGTGGTGTGCGGGGCCTGGCACGTGCCCGCGCTGCGGCGCAGGACCACCGTCGCCGCCGACCGCGCGCTGCTCAAGGGGCTGCCCAAGGTCAGGACCGACCTGACGTGGGTGCCGTGGACGTACCGCAGGCTGGCGCGGGCCGGGGGCTACGGCGCCGGGGTCGAGTCACCGGGCTGGTACGGGCATCTGTTCGCCGCGCCGGACCGGCCGGTCGAGCGATGGCTCACGAAGGTGGCGGGGCTGCTGCGCGAGGAGGACCGGATCGTGTCCCCGGCGCACGTCATCGAGGCGGTGCGGCTGGCCGAGACGCTCGCCGCGCTGCGCGGTCGGCCGCTGCCCGGTCTGAGCGAGACGACGGACGCCGTGCGGGCGGTGCTGTGCGAGGGCTCGGACGTGCCGCTGGCGCTCGTGCACGACCGGCTGGTCGTCGGGGACGTGCTGGGGGAGGTCCCGGCCACCGCCCCAGCGGTGCCGTTGCAGCGCGACCTCGACCGGCTCCAGCGCCGACTGCGGCTCAAGCCGGAGGCGCCGGAGCGGGAGATGGAGCTCGACCTGCGCAAGGAGAACGACGCCGAGCGCAGCAGGCTGCTGCACCGGCTGCGGCTGCTGCACGTCGAGTGGGGGGAGCCGGCGGTCTCGCGGGGCAGCACCGGCACGTTCCGGGAGACATGGCGGCTGCGCTGGGAGCCGGAGCTGTCCGTGCGGGTGGCCGAGGCCGGGGTGTGGGGGACGACCGTGCTCGCCGCCGCGACCGCCAAGGCGGGGGCGGACGCCGTCGGCGCCGGCAGCCTTGCCGACGTGACCGCGCTCGCCGAGCGCTGCCTGCTGGCCGGCCTGCCGGAGGCGTTGCCGACGGTGATGCAGGTCCTCGCCGACCGGGCGGCGCTCGACACGGACGTCGGCCATCTCGCCCAGGCCCTGCCCGCCCTGGTCCGTTCCCTGCGCTACGGCGACGTGCGCGGCACCGACACCGGCGCGCTGGCCGACGTCGCCGCGGGCCTCGCCGAACGGGTCTTCGTCGGCCTGCCCCCGGCCTGCGCCGCCCTGGACGCCGACGCGGCCGAGCAGATGCGAGGCCATGTGGACGCCGTGCACGGCGCGGTGGGGTTGCTGGAGGAGGCGGTCCGGCCGGGAGGGGGCCCGGGGGACCAAGGCCAGGAAGGGGACCGACGGGACCGAGGCCAGGAAGGGGACGGACGGGACCAAGGAGGCCACCGCGGACGGGGGGAGCGCGCGGCCGTCGAAGAAGGGTCCGGCCCCTCCGGCGACGGCACCGGCGCCCCGCGCCACGGCGACCTGCGGGGCCGCTGGCGGGGAGTCCTGCGGGTGTTGTCCGTGCGGGACGCCGTGTCCGGTGTCATCCGGGGGCGGGCGGTACGCCTGCTGCTGGACGAGGGGGAACTGCAGGGCGACGAGGCGGCGCGGCTCATGGGCCTCGCTCTGTCACCGGGGACGCCGCCGGGGGAGGCGGCCGCCTGGATCGAGGGCTTCGTCGGCGGCGGCTCCGGGGGCGGGCTGCTCCTCGTGCACGACGAGCGACTGCTCGGCCTGGTCGACGGATGGCTGACGGGGGTGCCGGCCGAGGCGTTCACGGACGTACTGCCGTTGCTGCGGCGGACGTTCTCGGCGTACGAGGCGGGGGTGCGCAGGACGCTTGGGGAGTTGGTGCGGCGCGGGCCGGGTGAGCGGGGGAGCGCGGTGGGGGCGGGTGTCGGCAGAGCCGGTTTCGCGGCCGAACTCGACGCGGGGCGCGCGGACGCCGTCCAGCCCGTGGTGCGGCTGTTGCTGGGGCTCGACCCCGCCGGCGAGCGAGGGCCAGTCAGCGAGCAGGAGCCCGACAACGAGCAACGGCCCGCCTGCGAGCAAGGGCCCGACAACGAGCAACGGCACCTGACCGAACTGCGGGACGGCAACAACCTGCGGCAGGACGACGACCTGCGGAACGGCAACAACCTGCGGGAGGGCGACGACCTGCGGAACGGCAATGACCTCCAGGGGGTGAACGGATGACGATCGAGCCGACCGGGCCAACCGGAGCGACCGGGACGACGGGGGCGATCGAGACGACCGGAGCGACCGAGACGACCGGAGCGACCGAGACGACGGAAGCGACCCGGACGACCGGAGTGCCTGGAGCGACCGGAGCGACCGGAGCGCCGGGGGTAACCGGAGCGCCCGGGTCGACTACCGGAGCGCCCGGGACAACCGGAGTGCCCGGGGCGACCAGGGCGACCGGGACGACGAACCCGGGGCAGGAGCGGCTGCGGCGGTGGCGGCTCGTGCTCGGTGGGGACGACGCGGACGGCACCGGGTGTGCGTTGTCGGGACGGGACGCGGCCATGGACGGGACGCTCGCCGCGCTCTACGGGAAGCGGGACGGAGCGCGGACGGGACGGGACCGTTCCGCGGGGCTCGGGGCGTCGGCGCCGTCCGTGGCGCGCTGGCTCGGGGACATCCGGACGTACTTCCCCTCCTCCGTCGTCCAGGTGATGCAGCGGGACGCCATCGACCGGCTCGGGCTGGCCACGCTGCTGCTGGAGCCGGAGATGCTGGAGGCGGTCGAGGCCGACGTGCACCTGGTCGGCACGCTGCTCTCGCTCAACAAGGCGATGCCGGAGACGACGAGGGAGACCGCACGGGCCGTCGTGCGCAAGGTCGTCGAGGAGCTGGAGAAGCGGCTGGCCACCCGCACCAGAGCCACCCTCACCGGCGCGCTCGATCGCAGCGCGCGCGTCACCCGCCCCCGCCACCACGACATCGACTGGAACCGCACGATCGCCGCCAACCTCAAGCACTACCTCCCCGAGTACCGCACGGTCGTGCCCGAGCGGCTCGTCGGGTACGGGCGGGCGTCGCAGTCCGTCAAGAAGGAGGTGATCCTCTGCGTCGACCAGTCCGGGTCGATGGCGGCGTCCGTCGTCTACGCCTCGGTGTTCGGGGCTGTGCTGGCGTCGATGCGGTCGATCAGCACCCGGCTCGTCGTCTTCGACACGGCGGTCGTCGACCTCACCGACCAGCTCGACGACCCGGTGGACGTCCTGTTCGGCACCCGGCTCGGCGGCGGTACCGACATCAACCGGGCGCTGGCGTACTGCCAGTCGCGGATCACCCGGCCCGCGGAGACGGTGGTCGTGCTGATCAGCGACCTGTACGAGGGAGGCATACGGAACGAGATGCTGAAGCGGGTCGCGGCGATGAAGGCGTCGGGCGTGCAGTTCGTCACATTGCTCGCGCTGTCGGACGAAGGGACACCCGCCTACGACCGGGAGCACGCGGCCGCGCTCGCGGCACTCGGCGCGCCGGCGTTCGCCTGCACGCCCGATCTCTTCCCGGAGGTGATGGCCGCGGCGATCGAGAGACGTCCGCTGCCCGTGCCGGACGGGGAGTAGGGACCGGGAGCGAGGGCAGACGCCCGGGACGGAAGGGATGTCTCGGTGGGAAACGACGCATGAGTGGTCATCAGGAACAGGGGGCTTGCGCAACCTCGGCACTCCCGTGCAAGGATCGACGCCTGGTTTCGCCTCGTTCGTCGCACGGAGGACTCTCCCTCTTGGTCTGGCCCGCCGCTCTCTCCACCGCCGCTCTGCGCGTCCTGCGCACGGCGGCCGGGCGGCGTACGCTGCAAGGCGCGCTGCTGGTGGGCGGGTTGTTCGCCCTCGGGATCCTCTTCGGAGGGCACGCGCAGGCGGCTGACGGGGCATCGGCATCCGTGTCGCCGACGCCCTCGCTGCCGACGACGTCGTCCCTGTCGGTGCCGTCGGCGCCGACGTCGACGGCGACCGAGACCCCGGCCGAGAACGCGCCGTCAGTTTCGTCGGCTCCCTCGGCTCCCTCGGCTCCCTCGGCTCCCTCCGCTCCGTCGGCTTCCTCGGCTTCCTCCGCTCCGTCGGCTCCCTCCGCCTCGCCGGATCCCAAGGCCCCCGACCTTCCCGTAGGCGGCAAGGTCGTGCGGTCGGCCGGTGCTGTCGTGGCGGCGGGGACCGAGTCGCTGGCCGGGGCGCACGGGGACGTGCCACCCACGTCGTCGCCGGGCCTGCCGAGTCGTCCGGCGCTGCCCGGGCTGCCCTCGCTGCCTGCCTTCCCCGGACTGCCGGACGCTCCCTCCCGGCCGTCGCTGCCCTCCCTGCCCACGCTCCCCGGGGAGCAGCCGGGCGGGGCGCTGCCGGTGCCGGTGGCGTCGACGCCCGGGCAGGGCTCCGGGGCCAGTCCGTCGGCGGACCGGCACGGACCGGCCGAGTCGGCGGCGGGCACGTCGTCGTACGGGCCGTGGGATGCGGTGGGCCATGCCGAGGCGGGCGTGGCGGCGCACGGTGGCGGAGACCGGGCTGGACACGGAGGCCACCTGCCCGCGCACCGGGCGCCCGCGGGCGGCCCCGACGGTGTGCTGGGCAACGGGCCGGTGGTGGACAGCGGCTCCCAGCGGCACGGTGACGCGCACGCCGTCACGCCGTATCACCGGGTGGCGCTGCGGCTGGTGCCCGGCAGCGCCGTGCGGACCGACGCGTCCGAGACCCAGGACAGGTACCGGGACATTCCCGTCTTCCCCGGCTAGGGCAGACCTCCTTCCCCCGTAGACCTGCCGCGCGGGGGCGGAGACAGGTCTGCCCGCCCCGCCCGGAGCCCTTCCCCCGCTCCGGCGCCGGAATTGTCCCCAAGCCTTCCGAAGTCTCGGAACCCCTAAGGATCTGACGCACGCATGAACAAGAACATCCGTCGTTCCATCGTCATCGCCGCCGGTGTCACCGGTGCGTGGGCGCTCGGTTCGACCGCGGCCAGCGCCGACGAACTGCCCGCCTCGTCCCTCTCCCTGCCGGACGCGACCCTCGAGGCCGGTGACACGCTCGGCACCGTCTCCGGCACGGTCACCGGCACCGTCTCGGACGTCACCACCACCGTCTCCGACACCCTCGGGACCGCCACCGGCGACACCGGGACCACCGTCACCACCGAGGTCACCGGGAAGGCCACGGACGCCGTGGGCCGGGTCCGTGGCGAGGCCGACGCCCAGGTCGCCGTCTCGCCGGCCTCCACGATCCGCGGTGCGCAGGCCATCGAGGGCGCCCGGTCGGCGCGGGCCGCCACCGCCGACGTCCAGGGCAAGGTGCGGTCCGCCGCCGCGTTCACGGCCGAGACCGGCACCGCGAAGGCGGCCCGGGCCGCCGACACGGCGTCCACCGCGTTCTCCGGCACCGACCTCCCGACGGACGGCACCGCCGTCGACTACCTCTTCGGCCCCCTCGCCGCCTTCGCCCCGGAGCTGGAGCGGGCGCTCGCCGCGGCGCAGACCAAGCTCGCGGGCGTCCAGTCGGCGGCGCGCGCCCAGGCGCAGGGCGTCGACGGCGTCGTACGGACGAAGGCCCAGCACGTGGTGGCGGGCGCGGGCCGTACGGCCGCCGGTGTGCAGGGTGCGGTGTCCGGCGCCCAGGGGCGTGCGACCGCCGAGGGCGCCACCGCCACGGCCACCGCCACGAGCGTGGCCGGCACCGGTGTGACCGCGGCCGAAGCCACCGTCTCCGGCGTTCCGAGCCATGTCCTCGGCACCGTCGGTGCCGTCCCCGGGACGGTCGCGCCGGTCGTCGGGGAGACGACCGCGGCGGTCGTCCCGCCGGTGGTCGGCTCCGCCGTGGACGGGGTGCTGCCCATCGCCACCCACGCGGTGCACGGGGCCACCCCGGTCGCCGGGCAGGCGGTGGCGGGTGTCGCCTCCGCCGCCGGGCACGCCGTCGACGCGGCGACCGCGCTGGCCCAGGGCACCGTCGCCGACGCCCGGACGGTCGTGGACGGTGCCGTGTGGGGCGTGCAGCCGGTCGTCGGCGGCGTGGCGGCGGACGTACCGCCGTACGCCACCGGCCTGGCCGGCGAGGTCTCCTACGACGCCGCGGCCGCCGTTCTGCCGCCCGCCGCGCACACCGCCGTGCGGGGCGCCGTGCCGGTCGCCGGCCAGGCGGTCACGGACGCCGGGGCGCTGGCGTACGGCGTCGGCGGCGACGCGGGCTCCTTCACCCAGGGCGTGACCGGCACCACCGACGGCTGCGTCGACGACGTGACCGGCACCGCCCCCGGCCTCGTCCACGGTGTCACCGGCACCACCGGCGGCTTCGCCCACGAGGTGACCGGCACCGCCCAGGGCTTCGCCTACGACGCGACGACCCCGGTCGCCCCCTTCGCCCAGCAGGTCGCGGCCCCCGTCGTCGACCTCGTCCAGGAGGTGACGGCTCCCGTCGGCTCCTTCGCGCACCACCTGACCGGCACCGTCGACGGCTTCGCCCACGACGTCACCGGCACCACCGGCGGCTTCGCCCACGGTGTCACCGGCACCGTGGACGGCTTCGCACACGAGGTGACGGCCCCGGTCTCCCCCTTCGCGCACGGCGTGACCCACAACGTCGACGGCTTCGCGTACGACGTGACCGGCACCGTCGGCGCCACGGCCCAGCCGCTGGCCGGGCACGCCGTCACCGGTGCCGCGGGCGTCGCCGAGGCGACCACCCCCTCCTCGGTGCGGCACGCGGGCACGACGGCTGCGACCTACCGCATCTGAACCGCACCACCGAAGAAACCGCCCCCACCGCGGAACCGCCCCCACCGCGGAACCGCCCCCACCGCGGAACCGCCCCCACTGCGGAACCGCATCAACCGAAGAACCGCACCAACTGAAGAACCGCACCCACCGCGGGCCGCACCTGTTGCGGAACCGCACCCACCGCGGACCGGCACTCCCTGGCGGACGGCATTCACTGCCCGCACCGCCGCACCCGCCGACTCCGCACCGCCAAGCTCCGCGGGGCCGAAGACCCGGACGGCCGAAAGCCGTCGGACGCGTCCGGCCGTAGGCCCGGCGGATGGGGGGCGGGCCGTCCTCATTGGGGTGAGGACGGACCGCCCCGAGCCCCTTCGGGGCCGCTCATGAGCCCCTCCGGGGCTGGTCAGGGGGTCTCACCGGGTCAACCCCAGCCCGGTGAGGCCCCTCACCTGCGGCACGGCGTGCCAGTGAGCCCGGCATCATGTGACAGGTATCACCGCTCAGGTGTGACCCGCGATTTAGAGGCCCCCCGCAAGCAGCGATAACCTGCGAGACGGACATGCCGCGCGCTCGGACACCGTGTGCGCATCCCTTGTGACACATGCGGTCGTCACGTTGCCCTTCGCGGCACGCCCACGCATCCAACGAACCGCGAGATCACTGATAGGGACGGAAGCGCGTGGACCTGTTCGAGTACCAGGCGAGGGACCTCTTCGCCAAGCACGATGTACCGGTGCTGGCCGGTGAAGTCATCGACACGCCTGAGGCGGCGCGCGAGATCACTGAGCGTCTGGGCGGCAAGTCCGTCGTCAAGGCGCAGGTGAAGGTCGGTGGTCGCGGCAAGGCCGGTGGCGTCAAGCTGGCCGCCACCCCGGACGAGGCCGTCGCCCGCGCGACGGACATCCTCGGCATGGACATCAAGGGCCACACGGTCCACAAGGTCATGATTGCCGAGACCGCTCCGGAGATCGTCGAGGAGTACTACGTCTCCTTCCTCCTCGACCGTGCCAACCGCACCTTCCTCTCCATCGCGTCCGTCGAGGGCGGCATGGAGATCGAGGAGGTGGCGGCCACCCGCCCGGAGGCCGTCGCCAAGATCGCGATCGACGCCATCGACGGTGTGGACGAGGCCAAGGCCCGCGAGATCGTCGAGGCCGCCAAGTTCCCGGCCGAGGTCGCCGACAAGGTCGTGAACGTCCTCGTCAAGCTGTGGGACACCTTCATCAAGTCGGACGCCCTCCTCGTCGAGGTCAACCCGCTCGCGAAGGTCGCCTCCGGTGACGTCCTCGCCCTCGACGGCAAGGTGTCGCTCGACGAGAACGCCGAGTTCCGTCACCCCGAGTACGAGGAGCTCCACGACAAGGCCGCGGCCAACCCCCTCGAGGCCGCCGCCAAGGAGAAGGGCCTCAACTACGTCAAGCTCGACGGCGAGGTCGGCATCATCGGCAACGGCGCGGGCCTGGTCATGTCGACCCTGGACGTCGTCGCGTACGCCGGTGAGAACCACGGCGGCGTGAAGCCCGCCAACTTCCTGGACATCGGTGGCGGCGCGTCCGCCCAGGTGATGGCGAACGGTCTCGAGATCATCCTCGGCGACCCGGACGTCCGCTCCGTCTTCGTCAACGTCTTCGGCGGCATCACCGCCTGCGACGAGGTCGCCAACGGCATCGTCCAGGCCCTGAAGCTCCTCGAGGACCGCGGCGAAGAGGTCACCAAGCCGCTCGTCGTCCGCCTCGACGGCAACAACGCCGAGCTGGGCCGGCAGATCCTCACCGACGCCAACCACCCGCTGGTCCAGCGCGTCGACACCATGGACGGCGCGGCCGACAAGGCCGCCGAGCTGGCCGCCGCCAAGTAAGCACCGAGGACGAGGACATCAACACACCATGGCTATCTGGCTCAACAAGGACAGCAAGGTCATCGTCCAGGGCATGACCGGCGCCACCGGCATGAAGCACACCAAGCTCATGCTCGGTGACGGCACCAACGTCGTGGGCGGCGTGAACCCGCGCAAGGCGGGTCAGACCGTGGACTTCGACGGCACCGAGGTACCCGTCTTCGGCACCGTCAAGGAGGCCATCGAGAAGACCGGCGCCGACGTCTCCGTCATCTTCGTGCCGGAGAAGTTCACCAAGGACGCGGTCGTCGAGGCCATCGACGCCGAGATCCCGCTGGCCGTCGTGATCACCGAGGGCATCGCCGTGCACGACACGGCCGCCTTCTGGGCGTACGCCGGCAAGAAGGGCAACAAGACCCGGATCATCGGCCCGAACTGCCCCGGCATCATCACGCCGGGCCAGTCCAACGTCGGCATCATCCCGGGCGACATCACCAAGCCGGGCCGCATCGGTCTGGTCTCGAAGTCCGGCACGCTGACGTACCAGATGATGTACGAGCTGCGGGACATCGGCTTCTCGACGGCCGTCGGCATCGGTGGTGACCCGATCATCGGCACCACGCACATCGACGCGCTGGCCGCCTTCCAGGCCGACCCCGACACCGACCTGATCGTCATGATCGGTGAGATCGGTGGCGACGCGGAGGAGCGGGCCGCGGCCTTCATCAAGGAGAACGTGACCAAGCCGGTCGTCGGCTACGTCGCGGGCTTCACGGCGCCCGAGGGCAAGACCATGGGCCACGCCGGCGCCATCGTCTCCGGTTCCTCCGGCACCGCCCAGGCGAAGAAGGAGGCCCTCGAGGCCGCCGGCGTCAAGGTCGGCAAGACGCCGACCGAGACGGCGAAGCTGGCGCGGGAGATCCTGGCCGGCTGAGTTTCCGGCCGACCGTGAGTGGGCCCGTCCCCTGCCGGGGCGGGCCCACTGGCGTGTCCGACAGCAGACGCCTCCCCAACGGGCACCCGGTGTCCGTCGCCACGCCCACCCGCTGCCATCAGGCCTCCCGGCCGGGCTTCCGGTGCCTTCTCTGGCCCTCCGGCCGCCCCGGCGCCATCCGGCGTCCCGGCCCACCTGGCCTCTTCCGGCCTTCCGGCCGGCCCGGCGCCATCCGGCGTCCCGGCCCACCTGGCCTCTTCCGGCCTTCCGGCCGACCTGCTGTCATCCGGCGTCCCGGCCCACCCGGCGTCTGCTGGCCTTCCGGTCCGCTCGGTGTCGTCCGGCGTCCGGGCCCACCCGGTGCCATGCGGCCTCTCCCTGGCCCGGTGTCATCTGGCGTCCCCCCGATGTCACCTCGCCTGCGGCACGAGTCTTTCCGGGCCGTGGGCCGTCTGCGCGCGCAGTTTCGCCCGCAGGGACAGTTCCGCGTCCGACAACGGGCCCGGGGCCGCCTTCGGCGGGATGCCCCGCACCGTTTCTCCCGGGGGCACCGGGGGCTCGTACCGGGTGGGGGCGGTGCGCAGGGTCAGGGAGGTCGCGCCGATGAGGGCGACCGTGAAGGCGATGGCCGCGCGGGTCCAGAAGCGGGCACGGCGTTCGCCGCCCATGCGGACGGTGGGCGGCTCGGCGGCGCGCAGGCGTTCCGCGGAGGCCAGCTCCGCCAGGCGGCGGTGCAGTTCAGCGGGGTCCGCCAGGGCGGGGACGCGGGCGGCGACCGCCTCGCGGGCGCGCAGCAGACGGTTCGCCGTGGCCGGCGTGCTCGCCTCCGTCTCCGCCGCGGTCTCCGGCAGGTCGAGGCCGAGCCCGTCGTACAGCACGAGGGTGCGGCGGTGGGGCGGCGGGAGGGCCAGGAGCGTGTCCAGCAGCACGCGGTCGGGGGCGGCGGCGGGCGGGGGCTCCGGGTGGCGGAAGCGGGGGCGGAACCGGTGCCAGGGGGAGAGGGCGTACTCGTACGTCGCCGCCCGGACCCAGCCCGCCGGGTCGGGGTCGACGGCCACCTCGGGCCAGCGCTGCCAGGCGAGCTGGAAGGCCCGCTCGACCGACTCGCGCGCGAGTTCGCGGCGGCCGGTGAGCAGGTAGGCCTGGCGTACGAGGGCGGGGGCGCAGAAGGCGTAGAGGGCGTCGAAGGCCTGAGCGGGGGTCAGGCGGGGGGAGCCTCGGCGAGGGGGCGAGGCTCGTTCGGGCGTGCCCGGTGGGGCCGGGGCGGGGGCGGTCGTGACGTGCCGCATGCGCTTCTCCGGACGGGCCGTCACCCCGGGTTCGCCCACCGGGCCGGCCAGCGAGGCCAGCAGGTGCGCGTACGCCTCCCGGGTCCGGCCACGGGGGGTCGTACGGCCGGACTCCCACGTGCGCACCAGCGCCCGGCTGACACCCAGCCGGGCGGCGAGCTGAGCCCGGGTCAGCGAGCCCGCCGAGCGCAGGCGTCGGCGCTCCTTCGGCGGGGGGAGCGGGGTGTCGGGGTTGTGTGTCACCGGACGCCCCTCCGGACGGAAAAGTACATAAACGTATATTGAGCGACACAGCGGAACTTCGCCTGTTACGACGGAAAAGCGCGTGTCGTTGGCAGCATGACGGGCGTGATCCAGATGACCGCTCGCCGACCGTCGTTGTCCCAGCTCACCCGGGCGCGCGTCCGTTCGCCCGGACTGGGCGGCAGCCTCCTGGGCGGGGTGGTGGCGGCCGGGCTGGGGCTCGGTTCGCTCGCCGTGCTCGTGATGGTGCTGTGGATCAGTTCGCCGTATCCCGACAGCGGTCCGGGGGGCGCGCTCCGTGTCGCCGCCGCGCTGTGGCTGTTGGCCCATGGGGCGGAACTGGTGCGCACGGACACCTTGTCCGGGGTGCCCGCGCCGGTCGGTGTCACGCCGTTGCTGCTGCTCGCCGTGCCGGTGTGGCTGGTGCACCGGGCGGCGCGGGACGCGGTGTACGGCGGGGAGGGGGACGCTCCGCTGGTGGGCGTGCGGACGGCGTGGGTGGGGGTCGTGGTCGGGTATCTCGCGGTCGGGATCGGTGCCGCGGTCTATGCGGCGGGGGGCGTGCTGCGCCCCGCGTGGGGGTGGACGGTGGTGTGTCTGCCGGTCGTCGCGGTGGCGGCGGCCGGGGCCGGGGTGTGGACGGCGTACGGGCGTCCGCGCGGGCCCGGTGGTGGCGCGCTGCTGGTGCTGCCGCGGTGGGTGCGGCATCTCGTGCTCGGGGCGCAGGGGCGGGAGTGGGCGGGGGCGGGGGTGTGGGCGGCGGTGGCCGGGGTGGCGGTGCTCGTCGGGGGTGGGGCGATGTTGGTGGCGGTGTCCTCCGTGTGGCATCTCGGGGTGGCGCGGGAGGCGTTCCTGCAACTGACGGAGGGGTGGTCGGGGCGGTTCGCGGTGATGTTGCTGTGTGCGGCGCTCGTGCCCAACGCGGCGGTGTGGGGAGCGGCGTATGCGCTGGGACCCGGGTTCGTGCTCGGCGCCGGGCATGTCGTGGGGCCGCTGGCGTCGGATCCCGCGCCGATGCTGCCGCCGTTTCCGCTGCTGGCGGCGGTGCCGGAGGCGGGGGGCGGGGGGCCGTGGAACTGGGCGGCCGGGGCGGTGCCCGTGGCCGCCGGCGCGGTGGTGGGGTTGTTCGTGGGGCGGATGGCCGTGCGGCGGTCGTGGTGGTGGGCCGTGCGGGTGGTGCTGCTCGCGGCGGTGCTGTGCGGCGGGTTGACGGGGCTGCTCGCCGGGTTGGCGGGGGGCCCGTTGGGGGTGGCGGCGCTGGCTCGGTTCGGGCCGGTGGGGTGGCAGGTGGCGGTGGCCGCGGCGGCGTGGGTGCTGGCGGTGGCGGTGCCGGCGGCTCTGGTGGTGCGGGGGTGGTTGCGCTGGAGGTCGGGAAGGGCCGGGGGAGCGGGAGACGTACCGCTGCCGGCGGCGGCGCCCGGGTCCGTGCCGGCGCCCGCGGAGGGGGACTTCGGATCCGAGCCTTACGACTTCGCGCAGGTGGAGGCCGCGGAGGGCACCGAGGCGGGGTGGTACGGAGCCGAGGAGCGGGAGTCTCGTTGGACCGCCCCGCGGGCGACGGCGGGGGAGGAGAGGAACGGCGGGGGTGAGGAAGCCGCGGAGCCGAACGAGCCGGAAGGTCCCGACGACGAGTCGCAAGAGTCGCAAGAGTCCCAAGAGCCCAAAGACCCGCCGGCGCCAGCGGAGCCGGAAGAGCCGAAAGAGCCAGAAGCGCCGCGAGGGCCGAATGACCCAGAAGCGCCGCGAGAGCCGAATGACCTGGAGGAGCCGGAAGCTCCGAAGTAGTAGGAGAGCCGGGGCGCAGTGACCGGCGAGGACTTCATGGCCCTCGCCGCACCAGGGTCACCGCCCCGCGCCGACCCGCGCCGGGATCACCGTCCCGCGCCACCCCCCGCCGCCGTCACCGAATCCGCGCCGATCCGCGCGCGCCGGGATCACCGCCCCGCGCCGCCCCCGCCGGCGTCACCGCCCCCCGCCGGACCGGGTCCTCAGCCCTCCGTCCCCAGGATTCCCCGCAGCTCCTTCGGCAGCAGCTCGCTGCACGACTGCTTCGCCTCGTTCGTCAACGCGTCGCTCGTGCACGTGTAGTAGTCCCGGTAGACCAGCTGGGCGGTGAAGCTCACCGCGACCAGGGCCAGGGCCAGGGACGCCGTGACCAGGCCGCTGACGGCGGCGGTCGTCTGCGGGCGGCCGGTGGTCTCGGGGGCGGGCGGGGTGTCCGGGCCGGGGGTGCGGGGCTTGGCGCGCAGGGCGCTGATGCCCCAGTGGAGGGCCAGGGCACCGAGCAGCAGGGCCACGTACGGCCAGCCGAAGAGGGCGAAGAAGAAGGCCCACATGCCGCACAGCAGCGCATAACGCGCGCGACGCTGGGCGGGGTCCGTCGGGTCCCAGCGCGGGGTGGGGGCCGGCTTCGGGCCGCCGGGGCCGCTCTCGGGGCCGCTGCCGGGGCGCTCGCCGAAGCCGCCGGAGGAACGGCCGGGCTGGCGGTCGCTCCACTGACTGCCCCAGGGGGAGCCGCCGCCGCTCCGGCCATCGCCGGAACCGCCGTCACCCGGGGAGGGGTGGCGGGGCTGCCACGGGCGGTCCGGGGCGCCCTCCGGCGGCGGGGCGAAGGGGTTGTCGTCCTGGGACTGGGGGGTGCCGCCCTGCTCGTCGCCGTTCTCGCGGCCGGAGGGCGCGTCGGGCGGGGAGGCTGGGCGCTCCCGCAGCAGCACGGCGCCGCGCTCCCCTCCCTGCGGTGACTGCGGGGGGAGCGTGAGGAGTCGCAGACTGCGGTCCGGCATCAAGTGAGCGTCTTCCCCTAGGTGATCACGTCGGTGATTCAACGGATACGGCTGTCTGGTGCGAGTGGCTACTTCGAGAACGCTCCGCGCAACGACCGCGTTCCCGACCCCACTCGCCCCAGACGCTACCTTCCGGCCACGCCCCCGTCCCGTGGGGGCCGTCCGGTGTGCCGGTATCGTTGCTGACGGTCGGCCGCTTCGTAGACTTCCCCGTATCCCGGGGCGCGAAGCATTCGTATGAATGTACAAGCATGTGCAGGCGCGGGTGCGAGCGTGGTGCTACGGGCCGGCCGACGCAGAGAACGCTTCCCGAGAAAGGGCCTCGCCGTGGCCGCCAAGCCCGTGGCCGAGCCGGCCAAGCGCCTCGTCGTACTGGTCTCCGGATCCGGTACGAACCTCCAGGCGCTGCTGGACGAGATCGCCGCCACCGGAGCCGAGACCTACGGCGCCGAGATCGTGGCCGTCGGCGCCGACCGTGAGGGCATCGAAGGGCTCGCGCGGGCCGAGCGCGCCGGGATCCCCACCTTCGTGCGCAAGGTCAAGGACTACGGCACGCGTGCGGAGTGGGACGCCGCCCTCGCCGAGGCCGTCGCCGCCCACGAGCCCGACCTGGTCGTGTCCGCCGGGTTCATGAAGATCGTGGGGAAGGAGTTCCTGGCGCGGTTCGGCGGGCGGTTCGTCAACACCCACCCCGCCCTCCTGCCCAGTTTCCCCGGCGCCCACGGCGTCCGTGACGCCCTCGCGTACGGCGCCAAGGTCACCGGCTGCACCGTCCACTTCGTCGACGACGGCGTCGACACCGGTCCGATCATCGCCCAGGGCGTGGTGGAGGTCCGGGACGAGGACGACGAGAGCGCACTGCACGAGCGCATCAAGGAAGTCGAGCGAAGGCTGCTCGTCGAGGTCGTGGGGCGGCTCGCCCGCAACGGCTATCGCATTGAGGGACGAAAGGTAGTTATCCAGTGACCGCCGACAGCACTGTCACGGCCGAGAGCACCCAGCGGGCCATCCGTCGCGCGCTCGTCAGCGTCTACGACAAGACCGGGCTCGAGGAGCTCGCGCGCGGACTGCACGAGGCCGGTGTCCAGCTCGTCTCCACCGGCTCCACCGCCTCCCGCATCGCCGCCGCCGGCGTTCCCGTCACCAAGGTCGAGGAGCTCACCGGCTTCCCCGAGTGCCTGGACGGCCGGGTCAAGACCCTGCACCCCAAGGTCCACGCCGGCATCCTCGCCGACCTGCGGCTCCCCGAGCACCAGCGGCAGCTGGAGGAGCTCGGCGTCGAGCCGTTCGACCTCGTCGTCGTCAACCTCTACCCGTTCCGCGAGACCGTCGCCTCCGGTGCCTCGCCCGACGAGTGCGTCGAGCAGATCGACATCGGCGGGCCGTCCATGGTGCGCGCCGCCGCCAAGAACCACCCCTCCGTCGCCGTCGTCACCAGCCCCGAGCGCTACGGCGACGTCCTCGCCGCGGTCGGGTCCGGCGGCTTCGACCTCGCCACCCGCAAGCGCCTCGCCGCCGAGGCCTTCCAGCACACGGCCGCCTACGACGTGGCCGTCGCCTCCTGGTTCGCCTCCTCCTACGCGCCGGTCGACGAGTCGCGGTTCCCCGACTTCCTCGGCGCCACCTGGGAGCGCAAGAACACCCTCCGCTACGGCGAGAACCCGCACCAGCCCGCCGCCCTCTACGTCGACGGCACGGGCGGCGGCCTCGCCGAGGCCGAGC
Source organism: Streptomyces sp. NPDC014995 (assembly GCF_043080745.1). Lineage (NCBI taxonomy): Bacteria > Bacillati > Actinomycetota > Actinomycetes > Kitasatosporales > Streptomycetaceae > Streptomyces > Streptomyces sp. NPDC014995. The sequence goes on along the minus strand of NZ_JBIBVX010000004.1, from coordinate 70,532 downwards.
AGCTGCACGGCAAGGAGATGTCGTACAACAACTACACGGACACGGACGCCGCGCGCCGTGCCGCGTACGACCACGACGAGCCGGCCGTCGCGATCATCAAGCACGCCAACCCCTGCGGCATCGCGATCGGCGCCGACGTCGCCGAGGCGCACCGCAAGGCGCACGCGTGCGACCCGCTGTCCGCCTTCGGCGGCGTGATCGCCGTGAACCGGCCGGTCAGCAAGGAGATGGCGGAGCAGGTCGCCGAGATCTTCACCGAGGTCATCGTCGCGCCCGACTACGAGGACGGCGCCCTGGAGGCCCTCGCCAGGAAGAAGAACATCCGCGTGCTGAGGGCTCCGGGTGCTCCCGCCAACCCCGTCGAGGTCAAGCCCGTCGACGGCGGCGCGCTGCTCCAGGTGACGGACCGTCTCCAGGCCGACGGCGACGACCCGGCGAACTGGACGCTGGCGACCGGCGAGCCGCTCTCCGCCGACGAGCTGCGCGAACTCGCCTTCGCCTGGAAGGCCTGCCGGGCCGTCAAGTCCAACGCGATCCTCCTCGCCAAGGACGGCGCCTCCGTCGGCGTCGGCATGGGGCAGGTCAACCGGGTCGACTCCTGCAAGCTGGCGGTGGAGCGTGCCGGGGAGGAGCGGGCCCGCGGCGCGTACGTCGCCTCGGACGCCTTCTTCCCGTTCCCGGACAACATCGACGTCCTCGGCGCCGCCGGAGTCAAGGCCATCGTCCAGCCGGGCGGCTCCGTCCGTGACGAGCTGGTCGTCGAGGCCGCGGAGAAGGCGGGCATCACGATGTACTTCACGGGGACGCGCCACTTCTTCCACTGAGCCGCACACGCGGTGGGGCCCGCCGGTCGACGACCGGCGGGCCCTTCGGACTCGCGTTGCGGTACGGCCACCGCGAGGGCACCGTTGGGGAACGGGCCGCCTGCACGGCCCTGCCGCCGGGCAGTGTCACACCATGCTGGCGTGCGGATGCATGAACCCGGTCGACATCATGGTGACCCTGGCCGGATACGGCCTCCTGGCTGTCGCCGTGCTCCTCGTCGGCCTGGTCTGCCTGGTCGGGCTGGTGCTCGGCGCGATGGTCGCCCTCGGACACGTCGTGCGCCGCGGCCGGGGGGAGGACCACCTCACCGCGGAGGCCGGCACGGACGAGGAACGGCCCGCCCTGGCATCCTTCCGCTGGGAGTCCGAACCGGACTGAGCCGCACCACCGGGTTCACCCCGGACTGCGCCGACCCGCCCGGGCGTTGCGGCCCCGGCCGGTGTGGAGCGGCCGTCAGCTACAGGTGTTGGAGCTGTAGCTCGCGTAGTGCCAGGCGCCGTTGTGGTAGAAGCGGTACCTGCCGGACTCGGTGCGGTAGAAGTCGAAGTAGTACTTCGAACCGTGGTAGCGCAGCTTGTACTTGGTGTCGGCGGTCGTGCCGGTCGACACGTGCTCCAGCTCGCCGGCCCCGGTGGACGAGTTCCACTGCTCGTCGGCGGCGCCGAAGGTCTGGGTGCCGACGATGCCGTCCACGCCGAGGCCCCAGGTGCGCTGGAGGCTCTGGGTGGCGACCTTGGTGTTCGGGCCGAACTCGCCGTCGATGTCGGCCGCGTCGTAGTCGCTGCCGTCGCTCTCGTTGGCCCCTTCCGCCAGCAGGATGATCTGCCACAGGCAGGTGGCGTTGGAGCTGCTGTGGGACGAGGTCGACAGCGTGCCCTCGTCGCCGAAGTCGTCGTAGAAGCTGCCGGCGCCGCTCACGTAACCGTCGCTGGCGTTCGCCGAGGCCGGTGAGGCGCTCACCGCCAGCGCGCCGGCCGCCGCCGCGGCGACCAGAGCGACTCCCAGGCGCGTGCGGGTGGTACGAGTCGTACGGAGGGTCATGGTGGTTCCTTCCCCGTTTGTCGGTGGTACCCGGCGCTTTGCCACGACCATGCTGGCCGGGCGGCGCCGGCGGGGGTACCTACAACATTTCAGGGCATCAGCCCCCACCCTTGTCGCTCGTCACGTCCCCGCAGTGCTCGATGAGCTGGTGGGAGCGGGGCGCGTAGGTGCCCGCCAGGTTGCCCTGGGCGTGCTGGCTCGTGCAGCCGGTGCGCATCCGGCTGTTGGGGCGGGTGATGTCCTCGCCGACCGGGGTGTAGTCGCGGCCCCGGTAGTAGGCCACGCCGCCGAGGTTCGTCGACTCGTCGCCGTTGTAGAAGACCGACCTCACCGGGCGGTCGGCGGTCCACATGCAGGTTTCGTCCCCCGACAGCCAGTCGGGGTCGCTCTCCTCCCAAGCGCACATGTCGCCGGTGCCGTTCCGGTCGCTGAAGAAGCACACGGATCTGAAGGGGCAGCGGTGGTAGCCGTACGACGGCCCCTCCTCCCGCAGCGTCGCGTACGTCACCGTCACCGCCCCCGCCAGGAGTGCGCCCGCGAGGGCGGACACCAGGGCAGGGCGGCGCCATCTGCGCGGGCGCAGCCGGGGGAGCCGGGCCGAGGGGGCCGTGCCGGCGGCCTCCTCCACGCGGCGCAGGAGCGCCGCCGTGTCGTGGGCGGCGCGGTCCTGGTGGGTGCGGGAGAGGCAGTCGGTGATGATCTGCCGCCAGGCGGCGGGGAGCCGGGGGGAGAGGCGGAGTTCCTCGGTGCCGCGGGCGTAGCGCACGGCCGCGTCGGTGCGGGCCTCGGTCGTGGCGCCGGGCAGCGGGTAGGTGCCGGTGAGGACCACGTGCGCCAGGACCCCGAAGGCCCAGATGTCGGCGGTGGGGCGGACGCGGGTGCCGCGCTCGCTGACCTCGGGCCACAGGAGTTCGGGCGGGGTGTAGTCGGGGGTGGCGAACACGGGGGAGTAGGCGTGGGTGCCTTCGAGTTCGGCGGCCAGGTTGAAGTCGGCCAGGCGCACCGAACCGTCCTCCATCAGCAGGACGTTGCCCGGCTTGAGGTCGCCGTGGATCCAGCCGGCGTGGTGCAGTTGGTGCAGGCCCTCGCAGACCTGGGCGAGCAGGGCGGGGCCACGGCCGGGGACCGGAGCCCGGGCCAGCAGCGCGTCCAGGGAACCCTCGGCCCGCTCCAGGACGAGGACGGTGGCGCCGTCGAGTTCGGGGCGGTCGGGGTCCTCGACGGTGTGGGTCTCGTGCATCCGGATCAGCCGGGGTGCGCGCAGCCGCGTCAGCAACTCGACCTCGCGCTCGGCCAGTTCCCGCAGATGGTGCAGTTGGCGGGGGGTGCGGGTGCCGGTCGGCAGGAACTTCAGCGCCGCGCGCGACGGCAGTCCGTCGCCGGGCCGCGTGTTCCTGGCCGCGTACACGGTCGCGAACGCGCCGGAGGCGAGGGGCTCGCGCACCTCCCAGCGGCCGACCCGGTAGCCCCTGGGGACCGGCACGGCGTACGGCCGTCCGTTCGCGGACCCGGTCATGAGGCCACCTCGCTGGGGGCGGGTGAGGAGAGCACCAGCAGGTCCTCCTCGCGGACGAGGTCGAAGCGCAGGGCCAGCGAGACCAGCGACTCCTTCTTGCCGTTGACGCGCCGGCCGGGTTCCGCGGTGTCCGGGCCCGGCCGGAGGCGGAGTTTGACGGCGAGGTAGTCGATGTTCCAGTAGACGGCGGAGCGGCTGGCCCCGGGCCAGGTGGGACGCAGCCGCTCGACCAGCTCGTCGACGGCGGGCAGCGGCGCGTGCGGTGCGCCGCGCAGCCGGGGCTCGCACAAGGCGGCCAGGACGGCGAAATAGCGCTTGGTGCGGTCCAGCGCGAACGCCGGGGACGTGGCGGCACCGGCCGCTGCGGGACCGGCGGCGCGGGCGCGGAAGCCGTGGCACGGCGCCCACACGTCGAAACTGAGCAGGTCACCCGCGGCGGGCAGGACCACCCGGGAGAACTCGAAGGGGATCGGCGCGTCCTGACGGCCCGGAGCGACCTTGACGTGCTCGCCCGCCCCTTCCGGGTTCTCCACCACGTACGTCTGGTGCGCGCTGTGGTTGCTCAGGATCCAGAACGCGCGATGCGCGGTGATCTCCCCGGCCACCCGGGACACACCCTCGTGGGCGATGACCAGGTCGTTGCCCGCCGGCGCCCGGCCGAAGGCGAGGCGCTCACCGGGGCCGATCCGTAACTGTCCGCCGGGCTCCTCGCACTGCGGCGGAACGACGATGATGCTGTGCATCGACATGGACATGGCCGTCGGCCTCCCCCTGATCCGGCTCCCCCCTGCCCGTCCGGGTCAGGGTAAGGGCTTGCTGCCATGACATTCACGCCTTTGGCGGGCGCGTCGGACCGAGGAGGAGGCTTCCGCGCTCAGTGGCGAGGTCGACGGAACCAGGCGGCCGTGTCGCGCTTCGCGGAGAACACGATCAGCAGGATCGCGACCGCCATGATGAGGAGGCCGAGCCCGTAGGCCGAGAGCATGAAGATGCCGGTGACGATCGCGAACGAGCCGTAGACGATCGAGCACACGCGCACGCCGTTGCCGCCCTTGGCGTACTGGAACAGCAGCGCCACGCCGAGCAGCGCGAACACCGTGGCCAGCCCCATGAGGAACACCACGACGCCCTTGCCCAGATCGGCGTACCCCTCCGCCTGCGCGTCGCCCGTGATGCCCGCCTTCGCCATCTCCTCGTCCCACCGGGACAGCACCCAGCCGTACGCGCCCGCGACGATCAGGTGGGACAGGGCGACGAGGCCCAGCATGATCCGCGCGGCGCGCGTGATGCCCGGCATCGTCAGGGGCCCGCCGGGGTGCCCGCCGGCGAACTGCGGGTCGCCGGGGAACTGCGGGTACTGCTGGTGCTGCGGGTACTGCTGCGGGTACGGCGGGGCGCCGTACCCCTGCGGGGGCGCGCCCGGCGGCGGGCCCTGCTGCGGGTGGCCGTAGCCCGGGCCGGCCGGGGGCTGCTGGGGGGCCGCGGGCTGCTGGGGCGGCGGCCCGTAGGGGTTGTTCGGCTCGCCGAAACTCATGGCGGTCCTTCCTCCGTTGCGATCGGGTACGGGGACGACGCGCGGCACGGTGCGGAGGAAGTTCTGGTACAGATGCGGTCCGTCCCCCCGGTACTGCCCGCGACACTGCGCGCCAATCGTTCTTCAGCGGCCGGTTTGTTGTCCAGCTGCTTTCCACAGGAAGTTGTGCAGGTGCAATCTCCTCGATCGCACCGGGAACGATCACCGGGCCGGGCCGGGCGCGGGCCCCTCGGCACCGGGGTCACCCGGATTGGAACCGGGGGGCCGTCATCCGGGAGGATGGGGCCATGACCGCCCAGATTCTCGATGGCAAGGCCACCGCAGCCGAGATCAAGTCGGATCTGACCGCCCGCGTGGCGGCGCTGAAGGAGAAGGGCGTCACGCCCGGCCTCGGCACGATCCTCGTCGGGGACGACCCCGGCAGCCAGAAGTACGTCGCCGGCAAGCACCGCGACTGCGCGGAGGTCGGCATCGCCTCCATCCAGCGCGAGCTGCCCGGCACGGCCACGCAGGAGGAGATCGAGGCGGTCGTACGGGAGCTGAACGAGGATCCCGCCTGCACCGGTTACATCGTCCAGCTGCCGCTGCCCAGGGGCATCGACGAGAACCGCGTGCTGGAACTGATGGACCCGGACAAGGACGCCGACGGCCTCCACCCGATGAACCTCGGCCGGCTCGTGCTCAACGAACCCGCGCCGCTGCCCTGCACGCCCAACGGCGTGCTGACGCTGCTGCGCCGCCACGGCGTCGAGATCAAGGGCGCCGAGGTCGTGGTCGTCGGCCGTGGGGTGACCATCGGCCGCCCGATGCCGCTGCTGCTGACCCGGCGCAGCGAGAACGCCACGGTGACCCAGTGCCACACGGGCACCCGGGACCTCTCGGCACACCTGAGGCGGGCGGACATCGTCATCGCCGCCGCCGGTTCGGCCCACCTGATCCGGGCCGAGGACGTCAAGCCGGGCGCGGCCGTCCTCGACGTCGGCGTCTCCCGCAGCGCGGAGGGGAAGATCGTGGGCGACGTCCACCCGGACGTCCGCGAGGTCGCCGGCTGGATCTCCCCCAACCCCGGCGGGGTCGGCCCGATGACCCGCGCGCAACTGCTCGTCAACGTGGTCGAGGCGGCGGAGCGCAGTGTCGGCTGAGCCCCGGGACCCCGCCGGCGAGACCGAGGACATCGAGGTACGCGACCCGGTCAGCGCGCCCGACGTCGACGGCGTGCCGCGCCGCACCACGCGCCGCTTCCCGCTGTTCACCCGGGACACCGCGCGCCCCGAGGGCGGCGGCCGGGCGGCGCCCGGTGACGCCCCGGCGCCGGCCCGGCAGTGGCCGATGCTCGCCGTCCTGGGCGTGGTCGCGCTCGGCCTGCTGCTGACCGCGTTCGACCAGTTCCGGATCGGCACCATCCTGATCGGCGCCGGCCTGCTCGGCGGCGCGGTCCTGCGCTGGCTGCTGCCCGGCGTCGGCATGCTCGCCGTCCGCTCCCGCTTCACCGACATCGCGACCTACGGCGTGCTGGGCGCCGCGATCGTCCTGCTGGCGCTGATGGCCCAGCCCAACCCGTGGCTTCAGATCCCGTTCCTGAAGGACACCCTGCACTTCACGGTCGACAGCTGACCGCACGGCACGACCGGCGGCCCGTCCTCTCCCCCGAGCCAGGACCGGCCGCCGGCGCGTTCCACGCTCCCGCACGGCCGGCGGCCTGTTCAACGGCTGTCAGCCCGCTGTGGCACAGCGGTGACCGTTCCGCCACCGTGTGCGCGCCCGGCCACGGTCCCCGCCGTCCGGGAACCGACCGCCCACCGGACGTCGTCCCTTGATCCGGCCGAAGGGGAGGACCGAAGGGAAGCCGAGTGATGGGTACGTGGCAGCCGCTGCCGGACGACCTGCCGTCGGAAGTACGGCACTTCGTGGAGCAGTTGCGGCAGCTGAAGGACACCACGGGCCTCAGCCTGGCCGCGCTCGGCGCCCGCACCGCGTACAGCAAGTCCTCCTGGCAGCGTTACCTCAACGCCGTCCAGCCGCCGCCCCGGCAGGCCGTCGCCGCGCTCTGCCGGGTCGCGGGACTGGCGGGCGCGGACGCCGAACGCCACGGCGTGCGCTGGGAACTGGCCGTCGAGGCCTGGCCCAGGCCCGCGCCACCGCCGCCGACGTCCCCGGGGACCGCGGAGGCCGCGGGGGCGCCGGGGCCCGCCGAGCACTATGAGGACGACCCCACGCTCCCCTGGTGGGACCGTCCGGAGGAACCACCACCGCCCCGGCCCGCCGGACGGCGGCTCCTCCTCTCCGCGGTCCTGCTGCTGCTCGTCCTGCTGGGCGTCGCGGTCGGGGGAGCCGTGGCGTTCGGCTGAGCGCTAACGTGGCCGAACGGGGACACGGCGCAGGAAGGGGGGACCGATGCCTCGCTGGAAGGACCTGCCGGACGAACTCGACCCGCAGATCAGGGAGTTCGCCGGTCAGCTGCGCCGGATCGTGGACAGCGGCGGCCTGACCCTCGCGCAGCTCGCCGACCGTACGCACTACGGCAGGGCGTCCTGGGAGCGGTACCTCAACGGGCGCCTCCTCGCCCCCAAGGGCGCGGTCGTCGCCCTCGCCGAGGTCACCGGCACCGACCCCGCCCCTCTGATCACCCTGTGGGAACTGGCCGAGCGCGCCTGGAGCCGTACGGAGCTGCGGCACGACCTGGCGTCGGAGGCCGTACGCCTCTCCCGCGCGCGGACGGTGACGGCTCCCCGGTCCGGCATCACGGGCCCCGCGGGCGGGTCCCCGGCGCTGCCGCCGGTGCCGGAGGGCCCCGGCGAGGCTCCCCTCGAGGACGTCGGTCCGCCCGCCGGCCGCCACGCGCGGCGTCCGGCGCTGTTCCTCGCCGGGGTCGTCGGGGTGGTGACCGTCGCCGTGGGCGCCTTCCTCCTCACCGACGGCGGCACCCCGAGGGAGAGCCGGACCGCCGCGGGGCCCTCCTCGCCGTCCGCCACCCCCGGCCCCTCCCTGCCGCCCGGTGTGCTGTGCGGCGGCGCCGACTGCACCGGCGGGGACGCGGAGGAGATGGGGTGCGGCGGCGACCTCGTGACCACGGCCGCGAGCGTCACCGTCGGCACGACCCTCGTCGAGGTCCGCTACAGCCGGACCTGCGGCGCGGCCTGGGGCCGGATCACCCAGGCGGGACCGGGCGACGAGGTCCAGGTGCAGGTGGGGGCGGTCCGCCGGACCGGTGACATCACGACTGCCGGCGACACGATCGCGTACACCCCGATGGTGGCGGTGCGGGAGCCGGGGGAGGCGCGGGCGTGCGCGACGCTGGCCTCGGGCCGGCGGGGCTGCACGCCGTGACGGCAGGGCGGGCAAAAAAACGGCGTGCACAGGAATACCGCTCCCCGATGCGGGCACGCGAACCGTACCCCCACGGGAGTCCGGCACGACCCGGCACCCCCACCCGGCGGCCGCCCGTTCCCCTCTCCCGGACCGGCGGCCGCCGCTTCGTGCGCGAGGGGCGTGCGCACCTCTCCGCACGCGCGGGGCGTTCGCACCTCTCCGCACGCGGGGCGTTCGCACGGAACTTCGCACGGGGTGGTCGATCCGGGGGGCGGTCGACCTGCGGAGCGGTCGATCTGTGGGGCGGACCACACCTCACCCCGGACGTCCGGGATCCCGGATGCGCGATAGCCTGACCGCTGGATGGATCTCTTGGCGTCAAGAGATCGATCAAACGTCCGGGGCAGGGACGCCCCACCGCCAGCTGTCATACGGAGAACGCCATGACCCGCACTCCCGTGAACGTCACCGTCACCGGCGCGGCCGGCCAGATCGGTTACGCCCTGCTCTTCCGCATCGCCTCCGGCCAGCTGCTCGGCGCGGACGTGCCGGTCAAGCTGCGCCTGCTGGAGATCACCCCGGCGCTGAAGGCCGCCGAGGGCACGGCCATGGAGCTGGACGACTGCGCGTTCCCGCTGCTCCAGGGCATCGACATCACCGACGACCCGAACGTCGCCTTCGACGGCACCAACGTCGCCCTCCTCGTGGGCGCCCGCCCCCGCACCAAGGGCATGGAGCGCGGTGACCTCCTGGAGGCCAACGGCGGCATCTTCAAGCCGCAGGGCAAGGCCATCAACGACCACGCCGCGGACGACATCAAGGTCCTCGTCGTCGGCAACCCGGCCAACACCAACGCCCTCATCGCCCAGGCCGCCGCGCCGGACGTACCGGCCGAGCGCTTCACCGCGATGACCCGCCTCGACCACAACCGCGCGCTGACCCAGCTCGCGAAGAAGACGGGCTCGACGGTCGCCGACATCAAGCGCCTGACCATCTGGGGCAACCACTCCGCCACCCAGTACCCGGACATCTTCCACGCCACGGTCGCCGGCAAGAACGCCGCCGAGGTCGTGAACGACGAGAAGTGGCTGGCCGAGGACTTCATCCCGACCGTCGCCAAGCGCGGTGCCGCGATCATCGAGGCCCGTGGCGCGTCCTCCGCGGCCTCCGCCGCCAACGCCGCCATCGACCACGTTCACTCCTGGGTCAACGGCACCCCCGGGGGCGACTGGGTCTCCATGGGCATCCCGTCCGACGGCTCCTACGGCGTCCCCGAGGGACTGATCTCCTCCTTCCCGGTCACCACGAAGGACGGCGCCTACGAGATCGTCCAGGGCCTGGAGATCAACGAGTTCTCCCGCGCCCGGATCGACGCCTCCGTGCAGGAGCTCGTGGAGGAGCGCGAGGCGGTCCGCTCCCTCGGCCTCATCTGAGTTCTCCCTCGCCGGTCCCCGGGTGGCGCTCGCCGCCCGGGGACCGGTGCGTTTCAGCCCCCGCCGGGCGTCACGACCCGCTCCGCCGGGCCGAGGAACCCGTCCGGCGTCGCCCCCCGCGGCGGACGGGGCCGCACGCGGCGCCGGGGAACACCTCCGCGGGATGCGAGCCGCGCGCCCGCCACGGGACCGACGTGTGCACGAGCCGCACGACCGGCACGGTGAGCGGCGAGACGGCCGCCGGACGGGCGGCGGGACGGCACGCCAACCACCCCACGTGCACTCCGCGCCGGGCGCCGGTCTCCAACCGGCGGTCACGGTGAGGTGATCCGGCACGTCCCGCACCACGTCGTGCACCTCCGGCTCCGCCGTCCGTTGCCACGGGGACGGCTCTGCCCGTCCCCTCGGAGCGATCGCCGTCGCTTCCGGGCGCGGGCGCGTGCCCCCGGCGTCCGGGCGGCGACCTGCCCGCTCGCCCGCCGCGGATTCCGCGGTCGGGGCATCACCCACGGCCTCGCCCGCGCCGCGGTGGACTTCTGACCGGCCCGGCCGTGCCGGGGCTCAGCCGCCCAGCAACTGCTCCTCGAGTTTCCCGATGTCCACGGTCTCGTTCGCCGGCGGTGTCCTCGTCGGCACCGGCTTGCCGTAGTCCGAGAAGGACAGGGTCACGTCGGTGTCCTTGTCCTTGCGGGTGGCCGCGACCAGGCGGTGCGGGGCGTCGGCGGTGACGTGGAGGGTGGTCCGCCTGCCGTCCTCGGTCGTGCCGTGGAGGGGGACGACCCTCGTGCCGTCGCGGGTCGTCTCCTTCCCCTTCGTCAGGGTCGTGCCGCCGGAGGTGCCGGTCCCGGCGTCCTTCTGGAACCTGCTCAGGTCGCAGATGTCGGCCATGCCCTTGAGCAGGGTGTCGTCGGTGGAGCCGTGGATGTACCGGTTCTTGAAGAGTTCGGCGGCCCGGTCGCCCTGACCGCCGGGCAGCTGGGCCTTCCAGAAAGCGGTGTCGGGCTTCATCCACACCTGCTTGCCCCGCTTGACGATCTCGACGCCGCCGCCCTTGGCGGCCATCGTCATCGTGCCCGCGCAGTTGCCGTCCCGGTCCATCGCCACGTCCATCGCCGCCGGCCGGGTCCGGCTGTCGTTCACGCCCGGGCTGCGGTCGGTGAAGCCGAGGCGGACCGAGCCGGCGGCCAGCAGGTTGTCCTTGGCCTGCGTCGCGAGCTGCCGGGCGGTCAGGTCGTCGGCGTCGCTCGCCGAAGCGAGCGCCGGGGAGAGGAGGAGGGCGGCGCTCGCCGTCGCGCAGATCAGTGTCTTCCCGGGCATGGGTTCACCTCCGGAGGTGAGGATCACCCCTCAGCCTATGAATTGCCCTATATGTCCGCACGTTCAGTGATGCGGCGCACTTTCAGCCACCGATTGCGCATGCAATCGAGGCCCGAGGGAAGGTGCTCCCGGTCGCCGGTGCGTGACACGCCTGTGACACAGGGGGACTGAACAGGAACGGAAGGCAGAACCCGATCATGGCGGACACAGCGGAACTCCAGGCGCGGAAGACCATCCACGTGGACGGGGAATGGCGCGAAGCCGTATCCGGCGCCACGCGCGAGATCCTCGACCCCGCGGACGCCCTGCCGTTCGCCGTGGTCGCGGAGGGTGACGAGAAGGACACCGACCTGGCGGTCGCGGCGGCCCGCCGGGCCTTCGACCACGGCCCGTGGCCCCACACCCCGGCCGCCGACCGGGCCGCCCTCCTGCGCCGCGTCGCCGACCTCCTCACCCGCGACCGTGAGCGGCTCGGGCTGCTGGAGAGCCGCGACGCCGGCAAGACCGTCGAGGAGGGCCGCGTCGACATCGACTGCGTCGCCGACGCCTTCCGCTACTTCGCCGACCTCGTCGCCGCCGAGGCCCCCGGCCGGGTCGTCGACGCCGGCTCGCCCGACGTCCACAGCGTCGTCGTGCACGAGCCGGTCGGCGTCTGCGCGCTGATCACGCCCTGGAACTACCCCCTGCTCCAGGCCAGTTGGAAGATCGCGCCCGCCCTCGCCGCCGGCAACACCTTCGTCGTCAAGCCGAGCGAGATCACCCCCCTGACCACGATCGCGCTCCTCGACCTGCTGGCCGAGGCGGGGCTGCCCGCCGGGGTGGCCAACATCGTCACCGGGCCCGGGCACTCCGTCGGAGCCCGCCTCGCCGAGCACCCCGACGTCGACCTCGTCTCCTTCACCGGCGGCCTGATCAGCGGCACCAAGGTCGCCCAGGCGGCCGCCCCGACCGTCAAGAAGGTCGCCCTCGAACTCGGCGGCAAGAACCCCAACGTCGTCTTCGCCGACGCCTGCGCCACGGAGGAGGGCTTCGACACCGCCGTCGACCAGGCCCTCAACGCGGCCTTCATCCACAGCGGTCAGGTCTGCTCGGCGGGCGCCCGCCTGATCGTCGAGGAGTCCGTCCGGGACCGCTTCGTCGCCGAACTCGCCCGCCGGGCCGGCCGTATCCGCCTCGGGCGCGGCACGGAGGACGGCGTCGAGTGCGGACCGCTCGTCTCCGAGCAGCAGCGCGCCAAGGTCGAGGCGTACGTCGAGTCCGCCCTCGAGGAGGGCGCGGTGCTGCGCTCCGGCGGCAGGCGCCCCGAACCCTGCGCGCAACGGCCCGCGAACGGCTACTTCTACGAGCCGACCGTCCTCGACCACTGCCACCGCGAGATGAGGGTGGTCCGCGAGGAGGTCTTCGGCCCGGTGCTCACCGTCGAGACCTTCCGCACGGAGGACGAGGCGGTGACGCTCGCCAACGACACCGAGTACGGCCTCGCGGGCGCCGTCTGGACCGCCGACGCGGGCCGCGCCCGCCGGGTCGCCGGCCGCCTGCGCCACGGCACCGTCTGGATCAACGACTTCCACCCCTACCTCCCGCAGGCGGAGTGGGGCGGCTTCGGCAAGAGCGGAGTGGGCCGCGAACTGGGCCCCTCCGGACTCGCCGAGTACCGCGAGACCAAGCACGTCTACCAGAACCTCGCCCCGAAGCCGGTCCGCTGGTTCGCCGGCTGACCCCCACGTCTCCCCTCACCTCGCCCTGCGCCGGCCCCACCTGGAGTTCCCCCCATGTCCCAGAACAACCACGTCTACGACTATGTCGTGATCGGCGGCGGCACCGCCGGCTCCGTCATAGCCTCCCGTCTCACCGAGAACCCCGACGTCACGGTCGCCGTCGTCGAGGGCGGCCCCAGCGACGTCGGCCGCGACGACGTGCTCACCCTGCGCCGCTGGATGGGCCTGCTCGGCGGTGAGCTGGACTACGACTACCCGACCACCGAGCAGCCGCGCGGCAACTCCCACATCCGGCACAGCCGCGCCCGCGTCCTCGGCGGCTGTTCCTCCCACAACACCCTCATCGCCTTCAAGCCGCTCCCGTCCGACTGGGACGAGTGGGAGGCGGCCGGCGCCGAGGGCTGGGGCGCGGTCTCCATGGAGGCGTACTACGCCCGCCTCCTGAACAACATCGTCCCCGTCGACGAGAAGGACCGGAACGCCATCGCCCGCGACTTCGTCGACGCGGCGCGCACCGCCCTCGGCGTCCCCCGCGTCGAGGGCTTCAACCAGCGGCCGTTCGACGACGGCGTCGGCTTCTTCGACCTCGCCTACCACCCCGAGGACAACAAGCGGTCGTCGGCCTCGGTGGCCTACCTGCACCCGGTGATGGACGAGCGCCCCAACCTCCGGGTCCTCCTGGAGACCTGGGCGTACCGGCTGGAGCTGGACGGCACCAGGGCGCGGGGCGTGCACGTCCGCGCCAAGGACGGCGAGGAGTTCCTGGTCCGGGCCCGGAACGAGGTCGTGCTGTGCGCGGGCGCCGTCGACTCACCCCGTCTGCTGCTGCACTCCGGCATCGGCCCCAAGGCCGACCTGGAAGCGCTCGGCATCCCCGTCGTCCACGACCTGCCCGGCGTCGGCGAGAACCTCCTGGACCACCCCGAGTCCGTGATCGTCTGGGAGACCCACGGCCCCATCCCCGAGAACTCCGCGATGGACTCCGACGCGGGTCTCTTCGTGCGCCGCGACCCCGAACACGCGGGCCCCGACCTGATGTTCCACTTCTACCAGATCCCCTTCACGGACAACCCGGAGCGCCTCGGCTACGAGCGGCCGCGGTTCGGCGTCTCCATGACCCCGAACATCCCCAAGCCGAAGAGCCGCGGCCGGCTGTACCTGACCAGCGCCGACCCGTCCGTCAAGCCCGCCCTCGACTTCCGCTACTTCACCGACGAGGACGACTACGACGGCCGCACCCTCGTCGACGGGATCCGCATCGCCCGCCGGGTCGCCGCCACCGAGCCGCTGGCCGGCTGGCTGAAGCGCGAGGTGTGCCCCGGCCCGGACGTCACCGGTGACGAGGAGCTGAGCGAGTACGCCCGCAAGGTCGCGCACACCGTGTACCACCCGGCGGGCACCTGCCGCATGGGTGCGGCGGACGACGAACTGGCCGTGGTGGACCCGCGGTTGCGCGTGCGCGGCCTGGAGGGCCTCCGTGTCGCCGACGCCTCCGTGTTCCCGACCATGACCGCCGTGAACCCGATGATCGGGGTGCTGATGGTCGGGGAGCGGGCGGTCGACCTGATCGGGGAACGGTCCGCCGACCTGATCGGGGGTGGCGCGCGATGACCACGATCCCCGACTCCCCGGTGTTCTCCGTCGAGGGCCTGTGGAAGGTCTTCGGCCCGAAACCCGAACGCGTCCCGGCCGACCCCGAGCTGGCCGCCCTCCCGGCCGCCGAACTCCGCTCCCGCACCGGCTGCACGGCCGCCGTCCGCGACGTCTCCTTCGACGTGCGCCGGGGCGAGGTCTTCGTCGTCATGGGCCTGTCCGGCTCGGGCAAGTCCACGCTGGTGCGCTGTCTGACCCGGCTGATCGAGCCGACGGCCGGCACGATCGCCGTCGACGGCGAGGACGTCCGCGCCATGGACCGCACCCGGCTGCGCGAACTGCGCCGCCACCGTGCCGCCATGGTCTTCCAGCACTTCGGTCTCCTCCCGCACCGGACGGTCCTCGACAACGTCGCCTACGGCCTGGAGATCCAGGGCGTCGGCAGGTCCGAACGCCGGGCGCGCGCCGGCGAGGTCGTCGCCAAGGTCGGCCTGGAGGGCATGGAGCAGCGCCGCCCCGGCCAGCTGTCCGGCGGCCAGCGCCAGCGGGTGGGCCTCGCCCGCGCCCTGGCCGTCGACCCCGAGGTGCTCCTGTTCGACGAGCCGTTCAGCGCGCTCGACCCGCTCATCCGGCGGGACATGCAGGAGGAGGTGGTCCGCCTCCACCGCGAGGAGGGCCGCACCATGGTCTTCATCACCCACGACCTCAACGAGGCGCTCAAGCTCGGCGACCGCATCGCCCTGATGCGCGACGGGCGGGTCGTCCAGCTGGGCACCCCCGAGGAGATCGTCGGCTCCCCCGCCGACGACTACGTCCGCGAGTTCGTCCGCGACGTCCCCCGCGAACAGGTCATGACCGTCCGCACCGCCATGCGCCACCCCTCCCCGGAGGAAGCGGCCACCGGCCCGGCGGTCTCCCCCGACGCCACGGTCTCCCAGGCCATCGAGGCGGTGGCGAGGGCGGGCACCCCGGCCCGCGTGGTGGACAAGGGCCGCTGCGTGGGCGTGGTGGACTCGGATGCACTCCTCGGAGTCGTCGCCGGAACACAGCCCGGTGACACCGTGGCTGCCGGAACGGAGCCCCGCAAGGAGGCGGTCTGATGGCCACCGTCACCGCTCCCGCCCTCAGGGTCTCCCTGCCCGGCTTCCTGAAACACCGCGCCGTCCACAAGCTCCTGCTGCTCGCGGTCGCCGCGGCGGTCCTCGTACCCGTCGCCAACGCCCGCTGGGGCGGCGCCGCCTGGCCGGACGCCCTCACCGTCGACCTGTCCGGCCCCCTCGCCCGGACCAGCGACTGGATCATCGACAACCGGGACAGCCACCCCCTGTTCCTCTACTTCCTCGGCCACGTCAGCAACGCCGTCGTCCTCTCCGTACGCGGCGTCTACCTGTTCCTGCTCGCCGCGGGCTGGGCCGGCGTCACGGTGCTCGGCGCGCTCGTCGCCTGGCGGGTCGCCGGGGCGCGGCTCGCGGCGGGCACGGCCGCCGCGTTCCTGGCCTGCGGCCTGCTCGGCATGTGGGTGCCGACGATGCAGACGCTCGCCCTGATGGCCGTCGCGGTCCTCGCCTCCGTCGTCGTGGGCGCGCTCCTCGGCCTCGCCGCCGGCCTGTCCGACCGCATGGACCGCGCCCTGCGCCCGGTGCTGGACACCATGCAGGTGCTGCCGGCGTTCGCCTATCTCCTCCCCGTCGTCCTGGTCTTCGGCATCGGCGTCCCGGCGGCCGTGCTGGCCACCGTCGTCTACGCCGCCCCGCCCATGGCCCGCCTCACCGCGCTCGGCCTGCGCGGCGCCGACAAGGAGGTCCTGGAAGCCGTCGAGTCGCTCGGCGCCACCGCGCGCCAGCGCCTGCTGACCGCCCGCATCCCGCTGGCCCGCAGGGAACTCCTCCTCGGCCTCAACCAGACGATCATGATGGCGCTGTCGATGGCGGTCATCGCCTCCGTGATCGGCGCGGGCGGCCTCGGTGACCGCGTCTACCAGGCGCTGGCCTCGGTCGACGTGGGCGCGGCCCTCGCGGCCGGCATCCCGATCGTGCTGCTCGCGGTCGTCCTGGACCGGGTGACGGCCGCGGCCGGGCGGCTCGACGACGGCGACCCGGGAGCCCACCGGCGGCCCACGTACTGGCTGTACGTCCTGCTCGGCACCGTCGCCGTGGGCCTCGCGGGCCGTCTGGCCGGCCGGCTGGACTGGCCCGACGCCTGGACGGTCGCCATCGCCGAGCCGGTCAACCGTGTCGTCGACTGGATGACCGACCACCTCTACTCCGGCGTCCCCGTCGTCGGCGGCACCGCCGACTGGGCGGGCCACTTCACCACCTGGGTCCTCGACCCCGTCCGCGACGGCCTCCAGTGGCTGCCCTGGTGGGCGGTGCTGCTGCTGGTGGCCGCGTCGGCCTGGCTGATCGGCACCTGGCGCACCGCGCTCACCGCCGTCCTCGCCATGGCCGCGATCGGCGTGCTCGGCGTGTGGCAGCCGTCCCTGGACACGTTGTCCCAGGTGCTCGCCGCCGTCGCCGTCACCCTCGTCCTGGGCTTCGCGACCGGGATCGCGGCGGCGCGCAACGACCGCTTCGAGCGGATGCTCCGTCCCGTCCTGGACGTCTGCCAGACGATGCCGCAGTTCGTGTACCTGATCCCGGTCGTCGCGCTGTTCGGGGTGGGCCGGGCCCCCGCCGTCGCCGCGGCCGTCGTCTACGCCCTGCCCGCCGTCGTCCGCATCACCACCCAGGGCCTGCGCCAGGTCGACCCGGCCGCCCTGGAGTCGGCGCGCTCGCTCGGCGCGACCGGCGGCCAGCAACTGCGTCAGGTACAGCTCCCGCTCGCCCGGCCGGCGCTGCTGCTGGCCCTGAACCAGGGCGTGGTGCTGGTCCTCGCCGTCGTCATCATCGGCGGCCTGGTCGGCGGCGGCGCCCTCGGCTACGACGTCGTCTTCGGCCTCGCCCAGGGCGACCTCGCGACCGGTCTGGTGGCCGGCGCCGCGATCGTCTGCCTCGGCCTGATGCTCGACCGGGTGACCCAGCCGGCCGGCCGGCGCGCGAAGAAGGGAGCGTGACATGCGACTTCGTACGACCGCTGTAGCGGCGGGCCTGGTGCTGCTGACCGGTTGCGGCGCCGCCGACATGACCAAGCAGGCCTCACCCTTCGCCAACGCGCAGGGCTCCAGGACGGTGACCCTGTCCGTCCAGTCCTGGGTGGGCGCGCAGGCCAACGTGGCCGTGGCCCAGTACCTGCTGGAGCACGAGCTGGGCTACCGCGTCGACACCGTCCAGGTCGACGAGGTCCCC
Organism: Streptomyces sp. NPDC014995; assembly: GCF_043080745.1. Lineage (NCBI taxonomy): Bacteria > Bacillati > Actinomycetota > Actinomycetes > Kitasatosporales > Streptomycetaceae > Streptomyces > Streptomyces sp. NPDC014995. The sequence continues at coordinate 52,962 of NZ_JBIBVX010000004.1, read as the reverse complement.
GCCTGGGACGCGCTCAGCCAGGGCCGCGTCGACGCCATCATGGAGGACTGGGGCCACCCCGAGCAGGAGCAGCGCTACGTCGACGACAAGAAGACCATCGCGCGCGGCGGCGAACTCGGCGTGACCGGGCACATCGGCTGGTACGTCCCCACCTACCTGGTCAAGCAGCACCCGGACATCACCGACTGGAAGAACCTCAACAAGTACGCGCCGCTCTTCCGCACCGCCGAGAGCGGCAGCAAGGGCCAGCTGATGGACGGCTCCCCGTCCTACGTCACCAACGACAAGGCCCTGGTGAAGAACCTGAAGCTGGACTACCAGGTGGTGTTCGCCGGCTCGGAGGCCGCCCAGATCACGCAGATCAGGCAGTTCGCCAAGGAGAAGAAGCCCTTCCTGACGTACTGGTACTCCCCCCAGTGGCTGTTCGAGAAGGTCCCGATGACGGAGGTCCGGCTGCCCGCCTACAAGGAGGGCTGCGACGCCGACCCGGAGAAGGTCGCCTGCGCCTATCCGCACACCCCGCTGGAGAAGTACCTCAACGCGGACTTCGCGAGGACCGGCGGCAGGGCGGCCGCCTTCCTGAAGAAGTTCCGGTGGACCACCGAGGACCAGAACGAGGTCTCCCTGATGATCGCCGACCAGAAGCTCACCCCCGAGGAGGCGGCGAGGAAGTGGGTGGACAGCCACGAGTCGACGTGGCGCGCGTGGCTGTCCTGAGCGCCTGACTCCCGCTACCGCAGCTCCCCGGCGATGTCGCCGAGGACAGCGGCGGCCCGGCGTTGAAGACCCGGCCCGAACGTGACGCGGGTGGCCCCGAGTGCGCCGAGTTCGGCGGGCGAGGGGCCCTCGCCCAGCCTCGCGAACACGTTCAACGGCCCCTGGATCCCGGACCGCAGCAACGGCAGTACGGCGACCGGGGCCTTGATCGGGTACACGCAGTCGGCGCCGGCGGCGACGTAGAGCGCGGCCCGTTCGATGACCCGTCCGGGATCGGTGACACCCAGGGCGAAGGTGTCGATGCGCGCGTTCACGAAGAGCTCGCCGGCGGCCGCCGAGCGCACCTCGGCGAGCCAGTCGGCGTGGGCCCGCGCGTCCTTGAGGACACCCCCGTCGGAGTCCTCGAGGTTGCACCCCACGACGCCCGCCTCCAGCAGCCGCCCGACCAGCTCCTTCGGCGGCAGGCCGTAACCGTCCTCGACGTCCGCCGACACCGGCACGTCCACGGACCGGGCGATCCGCGCGACCGCCGCGAACATCTCGTCCGCCGGGGTCCGCCCGTCCGCGTAGCCGAGGGAGGCGGCGACCCCGGCGCTCGGCGTGGCCAGCGCCGGGAAACCGGCGTCGGCCAGGACGCGCGCACTGGCCGCGTCCCAGGGGCCGGGCAGGACCAGCGGCTTTTCGGGGGAGGGGCGGCGGTGCAGCGCACGGAAGACCTCGACCTTGTTCACGGCTGGTGACCCCCCGGTGGGATGCGGCGGCCGACCATCAGCCGGTTCCAGTTGTTGATGGCGGTGATCAGGCCGACGAGGTGGGCGAGCCGGACGTCGTCGAAGTGCCGGGCGGCGTTCTCGTACAGCTCGTCGGGCACGAAACCGTCGGTCAGGACCGTCACCGCCTCCGTCAGCGCGAGCGCGGCCCGCTCCCGCTCGTCGTAGACGTCCCCGGCCTCCTCCCAGGCGCTCAGCAGGCCGAGCTGCTGCTCGCCCACCCCGTGCTCACGGGCGATGGCGAGGTGCATGTCGAGGCAGAAGGCGCAGTGGTTGATCTGCGAGGCCCGGATCACGACGAGCTCGGCGAGCGCGGGGTCGCCGAGCCCCCTCTTCGCGGCGGCACTGAGCGCGGACATGGCCCGTCCGACGGCCGGGTCCAGCCGCGTGGTACGCGTCGCCGTCACGTGTGCTGCCCCGGCTCGTAGTGCCCCGGCACCAGGCGGCAGGTCACGCCGAACCGGTTCCACGCGTTGATCACCGTGATCGCGGCGATCAGTTGCGCCAGCTCGTCCTCCGCGAAGTGCCCGGCCGCCCTCTCGTACACCGCGTCCGGCACGAACCCGTCCGTCAGGACGGTCACCGCCTCCGTCAGCGCCAGCGCCGCCAGCTCCCGCCCGGTGTAGAAGTGTTCGGACTCCTCCCACGCGCTGAGCTGGATGATCCGCTCGACGCTCTCGCCCGCCGCGAGCGCGTCCTTGCTGTGCATGTCGACGCAGAGCGCGCACCGGTTGATCTGCGAGGCACGGATCTTCACCAGCTCCAGCAGCCTCGGGTCGAGGCCCTTCCGGGCGGCGGCGTCCAGCCGGATCATCGCCTTGAACACCTCGGGGGCCAGCTCGGCCCAGGCCAGGCGGGGGGTGTGCTCGGGGGCGTACTCCACGGTCGTCAAGGTGGCGTCGTTCGTCGTCATGCCCTCGACCCTAGGAGCGAGGCAGCCCACGGGTATGGTCCATTTCCATGGCGGAATCATGGGCCACTCTGGGCGTCGACCTGCACCTGGAACCGACCGGTCCCGGACTGCGCCGGGGCCTGACCGACGCCCTGCGCGAGGCGGTCCGCAGCGGGCGCCTCGCCCCCGGCACCCGGCTGCCCTCCTCCCGCACGCTCGCCGCGGACCTCGGCATCGCCCGCAACACGGTCGCCGACGCCTACGCCGACCTGGTCGCCGAGGGCTGGCTCACCGCCCGGCAGGGCTCCGGGACGAGGGTCGCCATGGGGGCGTCCCCCACGCCCTCCGGGCAGCGGGGGAGGACCGCCGTCCCGCCGGACGGCCCCGCACCGCGTCCGCGTACCCCCGCCCGGCCCGCCCACGACCTGCGCCCCGGCTTTCCCGACCTCTCCTCCTTCCCGCGCACGCAGTGGGCCAAGGCGACCCGCCGCGCCCTCGACGCGGCCCCCTACGACGCGTTCGGCTACGGCGACCCGCGCGGCCGTCCCGAACTGCGCACCGCGCTCGCCGGCTATCTCTCCCGGGCCCGGGGCGTGCGCGCCGACCCCGAACGGATCGCGGTGTGCGCCGGGTTCGCGCACGGCCTGACGATGCTCGGCACGGCCCTGCGGGCGCGCGGTGTCCGCACGGTCGCCGTCGAGTCGTACGGCCTCGACGCCCACTGGTCGCTGCTGAACCGGTCCGGGCTGCGCACCGTCCCGCTGCCCTTCGACCACCTGGGCACGGATCCCGCGCCGCTGACGGACGAGGGCGCCGTCCTCCTCACCCCCGCCCACCAGTTCCCGATGGGCGTGCCCCTGCACCGCGACCGGCGGGCGGCCGTCGTGGACTGGGCGCGGCGCACCGGCGGGCTGGTCCTGGAGGACGACTACGACGGCGAGTTCCGCTACGACCGCCAGCCCGTCGGCGCCCTCCAGGGCCTCGATCCCGACCGCGTCGTCTACCTGGGCACCGCCAGCAAGTCCCTCGCCCCCGGCCTGCGGCTGGCCTGGATGGTGCTGCCACCCGGGCTCGCCGAGGAGGTCGCGCGGGCCAAGGGCGGCATCGACACCTGTGGCGTCCTGGACCAGCTGACGCTGGCCGAGTTCATCGTCTCCGGCGCCTACGACCGCCACGTCCGCTCGGCGCGCCTGCGGTACCGCCGCCGCCGCGACGCCCTCGTCGCCGCCGTCGCCGAGCGCGCTCCCGGCGTGCGGGCCACCGGCATCGCGGCCGGACTGCACGCCGTGCTGCGGCTGCCGCCCGGCACCGAGCGCCAAGTGCTCCGGGCAGCCGTCTGGCAGGACCTGGCGGTCGACGGCATCGGCCGCTACCGCCACGCCGACGCGGTCGTCGAGCCGATGGAGGCCCTCGTGGTCGGGTACGGGACACCCCCGGAGCACGCGTGGACCGGGGCCCTGGACGCGTTGTGCGCGGCGCTGCCCGAATAATCACGCCGTTTTCCCCGCCGTTCTCCCCACCGGATAACGGTTCCGCGGATAGAGTCGCCCCATGAGTAAAAGCGATTCCATATCCCGTGTGGCCCTCAAGCAGAAAACCCCCGAGGTGTCCGCGGCAATGGGCTCCCTGCACGCCGCCGCCGTTTCCGCGGCGCAGGACGCCAAAATTGAACCCGAAATCCTGGAACTGGTCAGGATCCGCGCCTCCCAGATCAACGGCTGCGCGTTCTGCCTCGACCTGCACACCAGGGACGCCCGCGCCCAGGGCGAGACCGAGCAGCGCCTGTACACCCTGAACGCCTGGCGGGAGACGCCCTTCTTCACCGAACGCGAGCGCGCCGCCCTGGCGTTGACCGAGGCGGTGACCCTGGTGCACGACGGCCGCGTCCCGGACGAGGTCTACGCCGAGGCGGCGTCGGTCTTCGACGAGGAACAGGTCGCGGCGCTCATCTGGGCGGCCACCGTCATCAACGCCTACAACCGGATCGCCATCGCGACGCGCATGGTCCCGAAGCAGCAGACGGAAAACTGAGTCGAGGCAGCGGAAAGGGCGCCGGGTCGTATGCGGATCGACCCGGCGCCGCCCTGGGCAATTCAGCCGATCGAGTCCATTGAGTCCATTGAGTCGATCGAGTTGGTGGAGTTGGTGGAGTTGATTCTGGCGATTCGGTTGCTTCGGTTGAATCAGTCGACGGAATTCAGCCGATCGGCAGCGGCTCCATGATGCCGTCGAGCCAGTTCCGCCACTCCCGCCCGTGCACGACCGGCCCCGCGTCCATCGGCCGTCCCGTCCACCCCGTCACGGGCCGGATGCCGTGCAGGGCGTTGACCAGCCACACCTCCCGGCCGTCCAGCTCGGCCACGGTCCGCTCGCGGTGCGCGATCCGGATGCCCAGCCGCAGCGCGCGTTCCTGGACGAGCCCGACGGTCACCCCGGGCAGCAGGGGCAGTCGCGGCGGGGGCAGGCACAAGGTGTCGTCCTCCCACCACAGGATGCTCGCGGTGGCCGCCTCCAGCACCACCCCCGAGGGCGCGATCAGCACCGCCTCCTCCGCGCCCTCGCCGGACGCCCGGCGCCGGACCCCCGCCAGGGTGTCGAGGTCCGGGCCCTTGCGGCGGGGGACGGCCCGCGGATCGAGCTGCCCCGCCGCCCACACCCGCACCCCGGTGGCCAGTGGCGGAGCGTGCCGCAACAGCAGCCGCAACTCCAGGGTGTCCGCCGCGAGTTCCACCCGGGGGAACCAGGCACCCGTGCGCGGCAGGGCGGCGGTCACGTCCTGCCAGAACCCGACGAGATGCCGCGGCTGCGGCCCGCCGCACTCCGCGCAGGCCCGCAGGAACCGTTCCCGGTGCCGCCCGTACGCCCGCACCCGGCCATCACGCACAAGCCACGAGTCCGCGACGACGAGCCGCCCACCGTCGCCCGTCGCGGCCGGCGTCAGGCCGGAGCCCGGCGTCCACGTCAACGGACCTTCCGCAACCACCGATCGTGTCTCCACCAGTTCCTCCTCAGTACTTCCCGCCCGCCCCGGCCGGTGCCCCGTGCCGGGGCCCGTACGGAGCGTGCTCCAGCCACGAGCCGCACCACGGCAGCACGGGCGCCAGGGCCGCCGCCACACGCTGCTTGACCCGTACGATCCGGCGCCGCGGCCGCAGGTGGTCCAGCGCGGCGCCCGCGGCCGCGCTGTTGAACAGGGCCGCCGCCCGCCGCACCTCGGCGAACCCGGCGACCGCCCCCGCCGCCCCTCCCACACCGGCCGCCTCCGCCGCGACGGCCCCCGCTGCCGCTGCCGCGTCGGCGATTCCGCTGTTCATGCCGCGCGCTCCGAACGGCGGGAACAGATGCGCCGCTTCGCCGACGAGCAGCACACGGCGGTGCGCGTCGGTGAACGAGGCGGCGACCTTGCGCACGAAGCGGTACGTGGACACCCACAGGATCCGGTCGCCGTAACCGTCCCCCACGACCGCCGGCAGCCACTCCCGTACGGCCTCCTCGGTGCCGTACGCCTCCCGGGGGTCGTCGTCCCGGCACTGCAGATCGACCTGGAAACCACCGGTGAACGGCACCCGCATGACGCTGCGGCCGCCGAGACCGGGATGCTCGTAGTGGAAGACCCGCTCCAGGGGAAGTTCGGCGCCCGGCCGGTCGGCGACGTCCACGACGACGTGGAAGCCCTCGCCGTGCCCGCCCTCCATCGCGATGCCCAGCTCCCGCCGGACCGCCGAGCGGGCACCGTCCGCGCCGACCACGTACGCGCCGGTCCACACCCGCCCGTCCTCGGCGGTCACCGTCACATCGGTCCCCGTGGCACGGACGCCCGTGACGCGGGCCCCCCACACGAACTCCACCCCGGCCCGCTCGCAGGCCGCGCGCAGAAAGCGCTCGGTGTCCACCTGACGCAGGCTGGTGAACGGCGGCGGCCCGGGCGGGAGCGGGAGGGTCCGGGCGTAGACCTCGCGGCCCCGGTACAGGGTGCGCCGGGTCTGCCAGGTCCGCCCGTACGACGTGATCTCGGCGGCCAGCCCCGGCCGCATGCCGTCGAGCAGGCGCAGACTCTCCCGGTGCACGAACAGGGCCCGGCTGCCCGGCCGCACCCGGTCCTCGGCATCCGCCTCCAGCAGCACCACGCCCAGCCCGTGCGCCCGCAGCCCGAGCGCCGCCGACAGGCCGACCGGGCCGGCGCCGACGACGATGACCTCGCTCATACGCGGGCACTCCCGGACAGCATGCGGGTGAGCTCCACCCGCTTCACCTTCCACGTGGCGGTCATCGGCAGGTCCGCGAACCGCCACTGCCGCGGCTCGGCCATCGCGGGCAGATCGGCGGTGGCCTCCCGCCACCGCTCCGGGTCCAGGGGCCGCTCGCCCCGGACGCACACCACGGGCACCGGCTCGCGGTCCGCGCCGGGCACGATGACGACCTCGCGCAGCTCCTCCAGACGGGACATCAGCGTGTCCTCGACCTCCAGGTTGCTGTGCACCGAGTCGATCCGGTCGATCTCCCGGTCGATCAGGTGCAGCACGCCCAGCCGGCTGCGGTAGCCCATGTCGCCCATCTGCCACCACCCGTCGTCCACCTGGCGCTGATAGCGCTCGTGGTCGCCGAGGTAGGTGAGGATCCGGCCCCGGGTACGGGCCTCGATCCGGCCGGGCGTACCGGGCGCGACCCGCCGGCCGTCGGGGTCGGTGACCCGGACCCGGGTGAAGCCCGGTATCCCGATCCCCACCCGGCGGCCGTCCGCGCGGGCCGCGCCACGCCGGGTGAACCACTGGACCGCGACCGGGCCGGTCTCGCTCTGCCCGTACAGCTGGATCAGCCAGGGCGCGCGCCGCCGCGAGGCGCCCAGCAGCCGCCGTACGGTGCGCGGGTGGATCGCGTCGAACGTGGAGCCGTACGACCGGACCCGGGACAGCGGGGCGCCGGGCGCCTCGGCCAGCTCCTCCCACAGCACGAAGGTGTTGGGGTGCGTCTCGACGATGCCGGGGCGGTGCCGGACCAGCAGCGGACCCACCGAGGCCGGGTCGGGGTCGGTGATCAGCAGGAGCGGGCTGCCGAAGTGCAGCAGGACGCCGAGCAGGTGGTAGAAGCGCGAGTGCACGAAGGACATGTGCAGCGCCGCCGTCTCGCCCCGGGTGGGCCAGCCCATCGCCTTCTGCGGTACGAGCCGGTTCCACATGGTGTGGGCGCTGTGCACGGCGAGCTTGGGGACGCCCGTGGTGCCCGAGCTGTGCGTGATCAGGGCGGGTTCGCGGGGGTGCAGGCGTACGGGCGCGGGAGGTCGTGCGCCGGCGTACTTCTCCAGGGGTTCGGCGCCGGGGGCGTCGTCCACCGACAGCGTCCGCCGCACCAGCGCGCCCACGTCCTTCAGCGGCCCGTCCAGCTTGGCGCCGTCGGTGACCAGCCAGGGCCGGTCCAGCCGTTCGAGCAGCTCGGCGACCACGGGGCCGGCCAGGGCCGGGGACAGCAGGACGGGGACGGCACCGATGCGGGAGACGGCGCAGGCCAGCAGGACGATGTCGACGTTGTCCGTCTTGTGCACGACCACCCGCTCCGAGGGCCGTACCCCCGCTTCCCACAGCCGTCCCGACAGCTCCTCGACCACCTCGGCCAGGACCCGGTAGTCGAGGTCGGTCCCCAGGTCGGGGCGGACGTCCAGGGGCCGGTCCAGGGTGACGAAGACGGCTCCGTGCCGGTCGGCGGCCCGGCGGAACAGCGGTCCGAGACAGAAGCCGCGGCCGGCGAGGAGGGACTGCTGCTGTGGCATGGTCCCCTTCCTTTCTCTCGTGTCTCTCATGGGGTCACCACGCGCCCTGGCGCACCAGGTGGCGGCGGAGCTTGCCGGTGGGGGTGCGGGGCAGGGACGGGACGAAGCTGACGCTCCGGGGGACTTTGAAGGCGGCGAGGTGCTCCCGCGCGAGGCCGAGGAGGTCGGCCTCCAGACCGTTTCCCACGGGCGCGACGGGCACCACGAAGGCGCGCAGTCTGCTGATGCCCGGTCCCTCGGTCACGGCCGCGACCGCGACCTCCCGCACCGCCGGATGCGTGCGCAGCACGGCCTCCACCTCCAGCGGGGAGACGGTGATGCCGCCGACCATCTCCATGTCGTCGGCGCGGCCCAGGTGCCGGTAGGTGCCGTCCGGTTCGCGGCGCGCCCGGTCGCGGGTGGCCAGCCAGCCGCCGGCCAGGGCGCGCCGCGTCTCCTCGGGCCGGTTGAGGTAGCCGGGCGTCACCGTCGGCCCGCGCACCCACATCTCGCCCTCCGCGCCGTCCGGCACGGGGTGCCCGTCCCGGTCGCGCAGCTCCACCTCGAAGCCGGGCACGGGGCGGCCGACGGTGCCCGGACGGTTGTGCTCGACGCCGTTGGCGCAGAAGGCGTGACCGGCCTCGGTGGAGCCGATCTGCTCCAGCACCGGAGCCCCGAGCACCTCGGTGACCTGCCGGGAGAGCCCGTCCGGCATGCCCTCGCCGGCCGACACCGCCGCGCGCACCGAGGCGAAGCAGGCCTCGTGGCCGCTGCCCCGGTCGGTCACCAGGGCGGCGAACGCGGACGGCACGGAGTAGAGCAGGGTCACCCGGTGCCGGGCGACGAGCTCGTCGACGGCGGCCGGCGTGGGGCGCCGGCCCGTCAGCACGGCGGAGGAACCGGAGAAGAGCGGGAAGACGAAGGCGTTGCCGAAGCCGTAGGCGAAGTACAGCTTCGACACCGACAGGGTGACGTCGTCCGCGGTGATCCGCAGCAGCCGCCGGCCGATGAGGTCGTGGTACGTCCCCGGGTCGCCGTGCCTGTGCACGGCGCCCTTGGGACGGCCCGTCGTCCCGGACGTGTACTGCACGTACAGGGGAGCGGCCGCGTCGACCGGGTGGGCCGCGGCCGGTTCGGCGGTGGCCGCGAGCGCCACCAGCTGATCGGCGCCGAGGCGGGCCCGCCCGGCGAACCGGTCCTCCAGGCCCGGTCCCGTCACGCACAGCACGGCCTCGGTGTCCTCCGCCATGAAGGCGTGGTCGTCCGCGGGGAGTTCTGGGTTGACCGGCGCCGCGACGGCACCGAGACGGGCGGTGGCGAGGAACGCCGCGACCCAGGCGATGCCGTCCGGCAGGGCGATCAGCACCCGGTCGCCCGGGCCCACCCCGTGCCCGGCGAGCACGGTGGCCGCGCGGGCCGCGAACTCGTGCACCTCGCCGTGGGTCCAGGTCCGGTGGCCGACGTGGAAGGCGGTGCGGCCGTGCCAGCCGCGCGCGTCGGCGAGCGCCGTGAGCCGGGCCGCGAGGTTCTCCGGGCTGTCCGTGCCGGCCGGTGACAGGGTGGACCGCGGGGAGGTCATCGCGCGGGCTCCTCGACGGTGGCGGGCTGGTGAGGGGCGCCGGTGGCCGAGGGCGCGGTCCCACCCGGTTCCGTGCGCCGGCGGCGGGCGCCCGTCGACGCCGGGGCAGCCGCCCGCTCCCGCTCTCGGAGGTGCACGGCGCCCCTCGCGACGGCGGTCCGCTCCGGCTGCTGCCGGCCCCGGGAGGCCGTGTGCTCCTGGTGGGCCCGCATGAGGGCGGCCGTCTTCAGCAGCATCTCGTCGTACTCCGCGGCCGGATCGGAGTCGAGGACGATCGCGCCGCCCGCGCCGAGGTGCATCAGACCGTCGGCGAGGACGGCCGTACGGATCACGATGCTGAGGTCCGCACCGCCGCCGCACCCCAGGTAGCCGAGGGCACCGGAGTAGACGCCGCGGGCCTCGGTCTCCAGGGAGTCGATGATCTCCATGGTGCGCAGCTTCGGCGCACCGGTCATCGAACCGCCGGGGAAGCAGGCGCGCACGCAGTCCACCGGGTCCGTGCCCTCGCGCAGCCGTCCCTCGACCGTGGAGACGAGCTGGTGCACGGTGGCGTACGTCTCGGTGGCCATCAGCCGGGAGACCCGCACCGTCCCGGTCCGGCAGACCCGGCCCAGGTCGTTGCGGAGCAGATCGACGATCATCAGGTTCTCCGCGCGCGTCTTGGCGTCCGCCGCCAGCGCGTCCCTGAGCCGGGCGTCCTCCTCCGGCCCGGCGGCGCGGGGCGCGGTGCCCTTGATGGGCCTGGCCTCGACGACGCCGTCCCGCCCGATCCGCAGGAAGCGCTCCGGCGACGAACCGGCCACGTCCAGGTCCCCGAACCTCAGGAAGGCCGCGTACGGCGCCGGGTTGACGCGGCGCAGCACCCGGTAGAACGCGTACGCGTCGGACGGGGCGGGCAGCACGGCCGCGTTGGTGAGACAGACCTCGTAGCTGGTGCCCGCGCGCAGCTCCCGCCGGCAGGCCTCGATGTCCGCGAGGTACGTCGCCCGGTCACGCACCAGCCACGGCTCGGCGGCGCCGGGGTCCGCTGTGGCCGGTGCGGGCAGCGGCGGCTGCTCGCCGGACACGCGGGCGAGCCGGGCCAGCGTGCTCTCGAGCCAGTCGGTGGCCTGGCGCGCGGCCTGCGCGGTGTCCTCCGCGAGGCACACGGCGTAGGTGCAGCCCTCCTGGTGGTCCACCGCGATCAGCCGGTCGGCGAACAGCCAGCAGGCGTCCGGGACGGGGGACCGGTGGCGGTTCGGTGAGCCGCAGTCGGCCTTCGTCTCGTAGCCGAAGTACCCGACGTAGCCGCCGGTGAAGTCGAACGGCAGTCCCGTCGCGTCGACCTGACGGTTCGCCAGTTGCCGTTTGAGGTAGTCGAAGACGCTCGCCGTGACCTTCCGCGGCGGTCGTCCGGCCCGCTCGATCTCACAGCGGCCCGTGGTGACGTCGTAGCGCACGAACTCGGCGAGCGGACCGCTGTCGTCGCCGAAGAACGAGAAACGCGACCGGCCCGCCTCGACCAGGGAGCTGTCCAGCCAGAAGGCGCGGGGAGAGTCCGCGTACATCCGCGTGAACGCGGCCTCCGCGTCGACCGCGGTGGCGAGGCGGCGGACGTGCAGCCGGTGGACGGGCCCGCCGGCGCGGCGGGGGCGGGGGACGACCGGGGCCGAGACGGGGGCCGCGGGCCGCGGGGCGGCGACGGGCTGCACGGCGTGGGGGACGGCCCCGGAGGGGCGGGCGCCGGTGCGGTGCGCGCTCACGGCCGACGTGGGCACCGCCGTGTTCTTGGTACGCGGCTTGCGGGCCCGCTCGGCCGTGAGGTTCCGGAAGTTCACGAGCATGCGGTGGCCGTACTGGGTGAGGACGGACTCGGGGTGGAACTGCACCCCCCAGATCGGCCGGTCGCGGTGCCGCAGCCCCATCAGGACGCCGTCCTCGGCCCAGGCGGTGGCCTCCAGGGTCTCGGGCAGCGGCTCGCGCACGGCCAGCGAGTGGTAGCGGACCGCGCTGAAGTGCTGCGGAAGGCCCTGGAACAGGTCCCGTTCGTCGTGCCGGACGGCCGACAGGTGCCCGTGCCGGGGTTCCGGGGCGGGCCCCACCCGCCCCTGTTCCCCGAGGGCGATGCCCTGGTGTCCCAGACAGACGCCGAGGACGGGAACCGGCGACTCCGCCAGCACCCTGGCGGCGATGCCGAAGTCACGCGCCTCGCCCGGGTGCCCGGGCCCCGGTGACACGACGACGTTGTCGAACGCCGTGAGATCCGGCATCGCGTCGGCGGCGGTGTCATTGAGGACCACCACCGGCTCCTCGCCGTTGACCTCGGCGATCAACTGGCACAGGTTGTACGTGTACGAGTCGTAATTGTCGATGAGCAGGGTCTTCACCCGCCCACCTCCCTCTGATCGTTCTCGGGCCTACGCGGTCCGTCGTTTGTGCCGCCCACGGAGCGCCTGGAGCGGCGGATACAGCCATTTCCTGAAGAAACGCTGGAGGCGCGGCATGAGAATCCAGGTGACGAGGCCCGTCACGCTCAGGCACAGCAGCAACGTGCGGAAGAGTGCATTGAGGTCGCCGAGATAGGGGAGCACGGTCAGATTGAACAGAAGAACCGGCGGAAACACCGCGCTCATATTCACGAACCACAACTTCCATTTCGACGGCGGAGCCGGCGGGGCGGGTGCGGGCCGCTGGGCGTCGAACCACGCCTGTGAGCCCTGCACCCTCCTGCTCCCGGTCACCCGGGCGAGCCCCGCGACCCGGGCGTCCCACTGCGTCCGAGCGGGCGAGTTCTCCCATGCCAGGGCCGACCCCTCGCTGACGAAGCGATAGATCACATGCCACTCCGCCTCTCCGTCGACAAGCACACCACCGCCCAGGAATCCCGGCTGCTGCGCGCCGGCGCCCAGCATGGCCCACCCCCAGGAGTGAAAGTCGGCCTCACGGCCCGGCGTCACGCGATAAGCCACGGTGACGGTGACGGGATTACTGGTCACGTCGTCGAGTACGGAAAGCGGTCTCTCCCTGTTCAAGGCTCAACGATTTTTTTCTACTGTCCGGAACGCGGCTTTTTATGGCCTTTTTGGTGGCCTTGTTGTCGGAAAAACAGTTGTAAAGGATCGGTGGAGACCGCGTGCATCCCCATTCGTTTCAGCGGGAAAGCAGAGGTGGAAAAGGTGGAAACGGCCCCGGACGCCGACGTCACCGCACCAGGGGCGCACACCCTCCCGAACGGCGCGAACGGGCCGTGGGTGAGCGGCCGACCCGGGGGCCGGTGTACGCGGACTCCCGCCGATCTCTAGGCTGACGGCCGGAAACAGGCGGCACCTGACCGCCGGGCACCATCAAGGGGGAGACACCACCATGGCGGACACACGAAGGCGACTGCGCTCCAGCACGGTCGTGCTCGGCGGAATGGGCGTCGTCGCGGCGACCCTCACCTCCTGCGGCTCCGACCCCGACCGGCGCTGCGTGGACCGCGACAGCTACGACTACGTCTACGGCTACAAGATCGTCGCCGACAAGAACTGCAAGTCCGGCTCGGGTTCGTCGAGCAGCGGCCGCCGCACGACCGGCACCGGCACGACCGGCGGCAGCACGGGCCGGACGACGGACGCCGCCTGGTACTACGACGCCGACGTCAGCTCCGGCTACGCCGACGACGGCACCTTCAGCCGCAGCGAGGCCGTCGACCGCGGCGGCTTCGGCTGCTCGGGCTCCGGCAGCGGCGGCGGCTGAGCGGGACCTTCGGGACGTACGCCATGGAACGCCGCACCACGGAACCCCGCCCCGGCTGGCAGCGGACCGTCGAGGAACAGGGTCTGGTCTACCCCCTCACCCGCCACCCCGACGGCACCCTGCGCCCCTACTGGGACGAGAGCGCCTACTACGTCTTCACCCTCGACGAGGTCGAGGCACTGGAGGAGACGGTCGAGGAACTCCACCGCATGTGCCTCGCCGCAGCCGCCCACATCGTCGAGACCGACCGCCTCGCCGACCTCGGCATCACCGACCCGCGGATCGCCGGGGCGGTCACCGAGGCCTGGCACCGCCGCGCCGAACTCCCCTCCCTCTACGGCCGCTTCGACCTGCGCTACGACGGCAGCGGCCCGGCCAAGCTCCTGGAGTACAACGCCGACACCCCCACCTCCCTGGTCGAGGCGGCGAGCCCCCAGTGGTTCTGGATGGAGGAGCGGTTCCCCGGCGCCGACCAGTGGAACTCCCTCCACGAACGCCTCGTCGAGGCCTGGCGGAAGCAGGCCCGCCTCCTCCCGCCCGGCACCCCCCTGTACTTCGCGCACTCCACCGCCGACGAACTCGGCGAGGACCTGATGACGGTCGCCTACCTCAAGGAGACCGCCGAACAGGCCGGCCTGGACACCGCCTGGATCCCCATGGAGGACATCGGCTGGGACCGCCTCTCCCGGCGCTTCGTCGACCACCGACTGCGCTTCATCCGCAGCTGCTTCAAGCTCTACCCCTGGGAGTGGCTGACCACCGACCGCTTCGCCGGCCACGTCCTCGACACCCTCGACAACGGCGGCGGCACCGGCACCACCCTGTGGATCGAACCGGCCTGGAAGATGCTGCTGAGCAACAAGGCGCTGCTGGCCGTCCTCTGGGAGCTGTACCCCGGCCACCCCCACCTGCTGCCCGCCTACCTCGACGGCCCCCGTGACCTGGCCGGCACCACCGGTTACGTCGCCAAGCCCCTCCTGGGCCGCGAGGGCGCGGGCGTCACCGTCCACGCACCCGGCGCGGACCCGGTCCCGCGCGAGGAACCCTGCTGCTACCAGGAACTGGCCCCGCTGCCCGCCTTCGACGGCAACCACGTCGTCCTCGGCGCCTGGGTCGTGGAGGACGAGTCCGCCGGCCTCGGCATCCGCGAGTCCGCCGGCCTGATCACCGACGAGTACGCCCGCTTCGTGCCGCACGTGATCCTCTAGGGGCTGTCGTCAGCCTCCCGTCGTCGCCCGGGGGCAGGCGGGAGTTCGACGACAGCCCTCAGGGCCCGCCGTTCGGATCACGCCGGGGGGCGGGGCCCGGCACGCTCGCCGCCGCTGACGAGACGCCGTCGATTGCCCGCGACCCGATCCGAACGACCGGCCCCGGCCGCCGAGGCCCTCAGAGACCGAGGACGGAACGCAGCTGGTCCAGCCCCCAGTCCAAGTCCTCCTCCGAGATGACCAGCGGCGGCGCGATCCGGATCGTCGGCCCGTGGGTGTCCTTCACCAGCACCCTGCGGTCCATCAGCCGCTCGGAGACCTCGCGCCCGGTCCCGTAACCGGGCGCGAGGTCGACGCCCGCCCACAGCCCACGCCCCCGCACCGCCGTCACCCGCCCGGTCCCGGCCAGCTCCCGCAGCTCCCGCAGCAGACGCTCGCCGAGCTCCGCCGCCCGCGCCTGGAACTCGCCCGACCGCAGCATCGCGATCACCTCCAGCGCCACCGCGCACGCCAGCGGATTCCCGCCGAACGTCGACCCGTGCTCCCCGGGCCGGAAGACACCGAGGACGTCGGCGCTCGACACCACCGCCGACACCGGCACGATCCCGCCACCCAGCGCCTTCCCCAGCACGTACACGTCCGGCACGACCCCCTCGTGCTCACACGCGAACGTCCGCCCGGTCCGGCCCAGCCCCGACTGGATCTCGTCGGCGACGAACAGCACGTTCCGCTCCCGCGTCACCTCCCGCACCGCCGCCAGATACCCCGCGGGCGGCACCAGCACCCCCGCCTCGCCCTGGATCGGCTCCAGCAGCACCGCCACCGTGTTCTCGCTCACCGCCGCCCGCAGCGCCGTCACATCCCCGTACGGCACGATCTCGAACCCCGGCGTGTACGGCCCGTAGTCCGCCCGCGCCTCGGGGTCGGTGGAGAAGCTGACGAGCGTCGTCGTACGGCCGTGGAAGTTGTTGGCCGCGACGACGATCTTCGCCATCTCCGCGGGCACGCCCTTCACCCGGTACCCCCACTTGCGGGCCGTCTTCACCGCCGTCTCCACCGCCTCCGCGCCGGTGTTCATCGGCAGCACCGTCTCCATCCCGCACAGCTCGGCCAGCTCCGCGCAGAAGGCGGCGAACCGGTCGTGGTGGAAGGCCCGGGACGTCAGCGTCACCCGCTCCAGCTGGGCCTTCGCCGCGTCGATCAGCCGCCGGTTGCCGTGCCCGAAGTTCAGCGCCGAGTAGCCCGCCAGCAGATCCAGGTACCGCCTCCCCTCCACGTCGGTCATCCAGGCGCCGTCCGCCGTGGCGACGACCACCGGCAGCGGGTGATAGGTGTGCGCGCTGTGCCGCTCGGCGGCGGCGATCAGGGCTTCCGTGGTGCTCACGGGACCTCCAGGAGTGCGGCGGGGACGCGGCCGCGGTGCGGCTGCCCTCCCTTCCTAGCGTCGCTCGCATGGTGGACGCGGCACCTTCGGCCTCCGGCGCGCCCGGTAGGCTTTCGGCAGGCCGTGACTGGCGCGCTGGGATGGGACGGACCATCGGGGAGCGGCCTGAGTGACGAGTGCCGTGCGCCTGGGCCAGACCGAGAACCGTGACCGCTCCCACGCCACGCCACCGGAGGCCGACGCCATGTCAGAGCAGCACCCCCTCTCCACCGAGTCCACCGCCTTCCGCGCCGCCCTCGACGTGATCCGCGCGGTCGAGCCGCGCGTCGCCGACGCGATCGGCCAGGAGGTCGCCGACCAGCGCGAGATGCTCAAGCTGATCGCCTCCGAGAACTACGCCTCCCCGGCCACCCTGCTGGCGATGGGCAACTGGTTCAGCGACAAGTACGCCGAGGGCACCGTCGGCCGCCGCTTCTACGCCGGCTGCCGCAACGTCGACACCGTCGAGGCCCTCGCCGCCGAACACGCCCGCGAGCTCTTCGGCGCCCGCCACGCCTACGTCCAGCCGCACTCCGGCATCGACGCCAACCTCGTCGCCTTCTGGTCCGTCCTCGCCCAGCGCGTCGAGCTGCCCGCCCTGGAGAAGGCCGGCGTCCGCCAGGTCAACGACCTCTCCGAGGCCGACTGGGCCGAGCTGCGCCAGGCCTTCGGCAACCAGCGCATGCTCGGCATGTCCCTCGACGCCGGCGGCCACCTCACCCACGGCTTCCGCCCGAACATCTCCGGCAAGATGTTCGACCAGCGCTCCTACGGCACCGACCCGGCCACCGGCCTCATCGACTACGAGGCCCTGCGCGCCGCCGCCCGCGAGTTCAAACCGCTGATCATCGTCGCCGGCTACTCCGCCTACCCCCGCCTGGTGAACTTCCGCGTGATGCGCGAGATCGCCGACGAGGTCGGCGCCACCCTCATGGTCGACATGGCCCACTTCGCCGGCCTGGTCGCGGGCAAGGTCCTGACCGGCGACTTCGACCCCGTCCCGCACGCCCAGATCGTCACCACGACCACCCACAAGTCGCTGCGCGGCCCGCGCGGCGGCATGGTCCTGTGCGACGACTCCCTCAAGGACCAGGTCGACCGCGGCTGCCCGATGGTCCTCGGCGGCCCGCTCCCGCACGTCATGGCCGCCAAGGCCGTCGCGCTCGCCGAGGCGCGGCAGCCCTCCTTCCAGGACTACGCCCAGCGCATCGTCGACAACTCGCGCGCCCTGGCCGAGGGCCTGACGCGCCGGGGCGCCACGCTGGTGACCGGCGGCACGGACAACCACCTCAACCTGATCGACGTGGCCACGTCGTACGGTCTCACCGGCCGGCAGGCCGAGGCGGCCCTGCTGGAGTCCGGCATCGTCACCAACCGCAACGCCATCCCCGCCGACCCCAACGGCGCCTGGTACACCTCCGGCATCCGCATCGGCACCCCGGCCCTGACCACCCGCGGCCTGGGCACGGCGGAGATGGACGAGGTCGCGGGCCTGATCGACCGCGTCCTGACCACGGCCGAGCCGGGCACCACCAAGTCGGGCGCGCCCTCCAAGGCCGCGCACGTCCTGGACCCGAAGATCGCGGACGAGATCGGCCGCCGGGCGACGGACCTGGTGGCGGGCTTCCCGCTGTACCCCGAGATCGACCTCGGCTGACCGGCGCGCCCCGGCCCCGTGCCTCACCGCAGGCGCGGGGCCGAGGGGGCACGCGGCAACCGCCGCGCGGGCGCGACCGGCCACGACGGTCCGCGGTCCGCGCGCACCGCAACCGGCCGCCACCTCGCGGGAAAACCCCACCCCCCGCCCTCTGCGACAATGTGGTGCATGGCCTCTGATCGACCTCGCGTGCTCTCCGGAATCCAGCCCACCGCAGGCTCGTTCCACCTCGGCAACTACCTCGGCGCCGTCCGCCAGTGGGTGGCCCTGCAGGAGTCCCACGACGCGTTCTACATGGTCGTCGACCTGCACGCGATCACGGTCCCGCAGGACCCGAAGGAGCTCAGCGCCAACACCCGGCTGGCCGCCGCGCAGCTCCTCGCGGCCGGGCTCGACCCGGACCGCTGCACGCTCTTCGTCCAGAGCCACGTCCCCGAGCACGCGCAGCTCGCCTGGGTCATGAACTGCCTCACCGGCTTCGGCGAGGCGTCCCGCATGACGCAGTTCAAGGACAAGTCCGCCAAGCAGGGCGCCGACCGCGCGAGCGTCGGCCTGTTCACGTACCCGATCCTCCAGGTCGCCGACATCCTGCTCTACCAGGCCCACGAGGTCCCCGTCGGCGAGGACCAGCGCCAGCACATCGAGCTGACCCGCGACCTCGCCGAGCGCTTCAACGGCCGCTTCGGCCGGACCTTCACGATCCCGAAGCCGTACATCCTCAAGGAGACGGCGAAGATCTACGACCTCCAGGAGCCGTCGATCAAGATGAGCAAGTCGGCGTCCACGCCGAAGGGCCTCATCAACCTGCTCGACGAGCCGAAGGCCACCGCGAAGAAGGTCAGGAGCGCGGTCACCGACACCGACACGGTCATCCGCTACGACCTCGAGAACAAGCCGGGCGTGAGCAACCTGCTCACCATCTACTCGACGCTCACCGACGCGAGCATCCCGGAGCTGGAGCAGCGGTACGAGGGCAAGCTCTACGGCGCGCTCAAGACGGATCTCGCCGAGGTCGTCGTCGAGTTCGTGACGCCGTTCCGGGACCGCACCCAGCAGTACCTGGACGACCCCGAGACGCTGGACTCGATCCTGGCCAAGGGGGCCGAGAAGGCGCGTGCCGTCGCCGCGGAGACGCTCTCCCAGGCGTACGAGAGGGTGGGCTTCCTGCCCGCCAAGCACTGAGGCGCACCACCGCACACATGTCCACCGGACAGAGCGCTGCACATCACTTCCACTGCGCCTGCCCACAGCACAGCCATGGCCGTACAGTCGATAGCCGTACGACTGAGTCCGAGGGAGTACGGCGGAGTGTGGGCGAGCACGAACCCGGCAGCACATTCGGCACGACGACAGGAGACGACGTGGGGACCGTAACGATCGGCGTGTCGATCGCGGTCCCGGAGCCCCACGGCAGCCTGCTCCAGGAGCGGCGCACGGGCTTCGGCGACGCCGCGGCTCACGGCATCCCCACGCATGTCACCCTGCTCCCGCCGACCGAGATCGACCGCGGCGCACTGCCGGCGGTCGAGGCGCACCTGACCGAGGTCGCCTCGGCGGGCCGCCCGTTCCCGATGCGCCTGTCCGGCACGGGCACCTTCCGGCCCCTGTCGCCGGTCGTGTACGTGCGGATCGTCGAGGGCGCCGAGGCCTGCACCTGGCTCCAGCAGCAGGTCCGCCACCCGTCCGGGCCCGTCGCGCGCGACCTCCAGTTCCCCTACCACCCGCACGTCACCGTGGCGCACGGCATCGACGACGCGGCGATGGACCGCGCGTTCGAGGAACTCGCCGACTACGAGGCCGAGTGGTCCTGCACTGGCTTCGCCCTCTACGAGCAGGGCGCCGACGGCGTCTGGCGCAAGCTGCGCGAGTACGCCTTCGGCGGCCCGGTGGTACCCCCGCAGGCCGCCCACGTGGACCGCGGCTCCCTGCCCACGCGGTAGCGGCCGGCTACACCGGCAGCCTGCGGAAGATCCCCCGCGGCACGTGCCGCAGCACCGACATCACCACCCGCAGCAGCCCGGGCACCCACACGGTCTCCGAGCGGCGCCGCAGGCCCAGCTCGATGGCCGTGGCGACCACCTCGGGGGTGGTGGCGAAGGGCGGCTCATCCAGCTCGGCGGTCATCTCCGACCGGACGAAGCCGGGGCGTACGACCATGACGTGGACGCCGGTGCCGTACAGCGCGTCGCCCAGGCCCTGGGCGAAGGCGTCCAGGCCGGCCTTGCTGGAGCCGTAGATGAAGTTGGCGCGGCGGGCGCGTTCGCCGGCGACGGAGGAGAGGACGACCAGGGAGCCGTGGCCCTGGGCCTGCAGGGCGCGGGCTGCGACCAGACCGGAGGAGACCGCGCCCGTGTAGTTGGTCTGCGCGACGCGGACCGCGGCCACCGGATCGCGCTCGTCGTGGGCCTGGTCGCCGAGGACACCGAAGGCGAGCAGCACCAGGTCGACGTCACCCTCCGCGAACACCTTGCCGAGCACGGCCTCGTGGGACTCGGGGTCGAGGGCGTCGAAGGCGACGACGCGCACCTCGGCGCCCCGGTCGCGCAGCTCGCAGGCGGCCGACTCCAGGGCGATCGAGGGGCGGCCGGCCAGCCACACCGTGCGGGTGCGGCGGGTGATCAGGCGGCGTGCGGTGGCCAGCGCGATCTCGGACGAGCCGCCGAGGACGAGGAGGGACTGGGGGAGGCCGAAGGCGTCCTTCACGACAGCTCCTAGAGATTGCCTAGAGGGAGAGGCGGCGGGCGAGGTCCGAGGTGAACACCCCGCGCGGGTCCAGCTCCGCGCGCAGGGCGCGGAAGTCGTCCAGCCGGGGGTACATCGAGGCGAGCAGGTCCGGCCGCAGCCGGGAGTCCTTGGCGAGGTAGACGCGGCCGCCGGCGCCGGCGACGTCCTCGTCCAGCTTGTCGAGGAGGGTGACGAGGCCGGGCATGGCGGTGGGGATGTCCAGGGCCAGCGTCCAGCCCGGCCGGGGGAAGGAGAGCCAGCCGGGGTCGGCCTCCCCGAAGCGCTTGAGGACGGCCAGGAAGGACGGGCACCCGCGCCGCCTGATGCGGCGCACGATCCGGCGCAGGGTGTCCTCCTCGCCGTGACCGACGACGAACTGGTACTGCACGAAGCCGCCGCGGCCGTAGACGCGGTTCCAGTGCGGGATGCCGTCGAGGGGGTGGAAGAACGCGGACAGCCTCTGGAGTTCGCCGGTCCGCGCGTGGGGGGCCCTGCGGTACCAGAGGTCGTTGAACAGTCCCACGGTCCGGCGGTTGAGGAGTCTCTCGGGGACGAAGGCGGGGGCGGGTGGGAGCTGGGCGGGGTGGAAGGAGAGCGGGGCCCTCCGCGCGCGTGCGGGCAGTGCGGCGAGGGGGGCGTGGTCGCCGCGGGTCAGGACGGCGCGTCCGGTGGCCGCTCCGCGCGCGAGGAGGTCGATCCAGGCGACCGAGTAGCGGTAGCGGTGGTCGGTGGCCGTCAGCCGGGCCAACAGGTCGTCGAGGTCGCTCGCGCGCTCGGTGTCGACCACCATGAACGTCGTCTCGACCGGCTGGAGGCGGATGGTGGCCGTGAGGATCACCCCGGTCAGGCCCATGCCGCCGGCGGTCGCGTCGAACAGGGGGGTGCCGCGGCCGACCGCGCGGACCGAGCCGTCGGCGGTGAGCAGCTCCAGCGACAGGACGTGGCGGGAGAAGGAGCCGGACACGTGGTGGTTCTTGCCGTGGATGTCGGCGCCGATCGCGCCGCCCACGGTCACGTAGCGGGTGCCGGGCGTCACCGGCACGAACCAGCCCAGCGGCAGCAGCACCTCCATGAGGCGGTGCAGGGAGACGCCCGCGTCGCACAGGACGGTCCCGCCGGCGGCGTCGATGGCGTGGATCCGGTCCAGGCCCGTCATGTCGAACACGGCACCGCCGGCGTTCTGCGCCGCGTCCCCGTACGCCCGCCCCAGGCCCCGGGGGATGCCTCCGCGCGCCCCGCAGTCCCGGACGGCGGCCACCGCCTCCTCGTACGTCCGGGGGCGGATCAGACGGGCGGCGGTGGGAGCGGTGCGGCCCCATCCCGTGACGGAGACGATCTCTGGAGCGGTCTCGGAGACGGTCTCGGAAGCGGTCTCGGCAGGCATGTCGGTGAACGTATCGTCCCTTTGTGAGCGATTAGTTCTGAAACATCCCGTTACTCCCCGAAATGGGTGATTAATGGGATGTCGCCCAATATTGTCGTAGTTCCGGCTGGGTCGGCGGGAACAGTGAGTTCCCATGGACCACCACACGGATGACATCCCGGATGACATCGACCACCGCATCCTTGCGGCGCTCCGCGCGCGTGGTGCGGATCCTCGCGTGGCGGGCGCCGCGCGCACCCTGTCCCGGGCCGGGGAACACGGTGCCCTGTGGCTCGTGGCGGGGCTCGTGGGGGCCGCCGTGGACGGCTCGCGGCGCGGCGCCTGGCTGCGGGCGACGGCGCTCACCGCGGGCGCGCACGTTGCCAGCATGGGCGTGAAGCGGATCGTGCGCCGTCCCCGTCCCGCGCATGTCGAACCCCTGGTGCGCACCGCCGGCCGGCACTCCTTCCCCAGCTCGCACGCGACCTCCGCGGCGGCCGCCGCCGTCGCCTACGGCGCCCTCGGGGCGCATGTCGTCCCCCCGCTCGCCGCCGCGATGTGCCTCTCGCGCCTGGTCGTCGGCGTCCACTACCCCTCCGACGTGGCGGCGGGCGCGGCCCTGGGGGCACTCGCGGCGCGCGTGGGAGCGCGCTGGATGAGAGAGGGCGCACGGAGCGTGCACGGAGGCGTCCGAGGGGGCGTGCATGACTGAGGCAGCGCCCCTCGCCCACACCCAGCACCCCACGGACGCCCCCCGGGAACAACCCACCCTCGGTCACCACGTGGCACAGCACCGCCCGGGCGACGGAGCAGCCGCACCCCCCGCGCCGCCCACGGGCCCAGGCGCCGTCCTCACCGGCCTCGTCCGCACCGCCCGCCCCAAACAGTGGGTCAAGAACACCCTCGTCGCAGCCGCCCCCGCGGCCGCCGGACGGCTCTTCTCCTGGCCCATCCTCACCGAACTCGCCCTGCTCTTCGCGCTGTTCTCCGCCTGCGCCGCCGCCGTCTACCTGATCAACGACGCCCGCGACGCCGACGCCGACCGCGCCCACCCCACCAAGCGGCACCGCCCGGTCGCCGCCGGACAGGTCCCGGTGCCCGTCGCCTACGCCGTGGGAGGCGTCCTCGCGGTCCTCGCGCCCGCCGCCGCGGCCTGGCTGACCTCCCCCCTCGTCGCGGCCCTCCTGACGGGGTACCTCGTCATGCAACTGGCCTACTGCGTCAGTCTCAAGCACGTCCTGGTCGTCGACCTCGCCGTCGTCACGACCGGGTTCCTGATGCGGGCCATGGTCGGCGGCCTCGCTCTCGGCATCCCGCTCTCACGCTGGTTCCTGATCACCACCGGGTTCGGGGCACTGTTCATGGTGTCGGCCAAGCGCTACTCCGAGGCCGTGCAACTGGCCGGCACGAAGGGCGCCACGCGCGCCCTGCTCACCGAGTACACCACCGGCTATCTGCGCTTCGTCTGGCAACTGGCCGCGGGGGTCGCCGTCCTCGGCTACTGCCTGTGGGCCCTGGAGGAGGGCGGCGTCCCGCACACGAGCGTGCTGCCCTGGCGCCAGCTGTCGGTGGTCGCCTTCATCCTGGCCGTCCTGCGCTACGCCGTCTTCGCCGACCGCGGCACCGCCGGCGAACCCGAGGAGGTCGTCCTCGGCGACCGCGCCCTCGCCCTGATCGGCGCGGCCTGGCTGACCATGTACGCGCTGGCGGTGGCCAACTGGTGAGCACGCGCGCGTGGCCGCCCCGCCGCGACGAGGTGCTGTCCTTCGCCGCCGTGGGCCTCCTCGCGTACGCCGCCGACCTCGCCGTGTTCACCTGCCTGCGCGGCCCGGCCGGCGTCGGCCCGCTCACCGCCAAGGCCCTGTCCTTCCTCGCGGGCTGCGCGGTCGCCTACACGGGCAACGCACTGGGCACATACCGGCACGCGCGCGTGAGGGGACTGCGCCCCTACGCCGTGTTCCTCGGGGTGAACCTCGCCGGCGCCCTCGTCCAGCTCCTCTGCCTCGCCGTCAGCCACTACGGCCTCGGCCTCACCTCGCAGCGCGCGGACACCGTCTCGGGCAGCGTGATCGGCATGGCGCTCGGTACGGTCCTGCGCTTCTGGGGAACCCGCACCCTGGTCTTCCGCGTCATCCGCCGCGAGGAGGGCAGAGTCGGATCATGGACTGGCTGAAAAGGCTCCCCGGCATCGGGCCGTACGCCACGCGCCTGATGGCCACGCACGCGTGGCGGTCGTACGAACGGCTGGACCGGGTGAAGTGGACGCGGCTGGCCGCCGCGATGACGTTCACCAGTTTCGTCGCGCTCTTCCCGCTGCTCACCCTCGCGGCGGCGATCGCCGCCGCCACCCTGAGCGAGGAGCGGCAGAACACCCTCGAGGACAAGCTCGTCGACCAGGTGCCCGGCATCGCCGACCAGTTGGACATCGACGGCCTGGTGCAGAACGCCGGCACCGTCGGCCTCATCGCCGGCGCCGTCCTGCTGTTCACCGGCGTCGGCTGGGCCGGCTCGATGCGCGAGTGCCTGCGCGCGGTGTGGGAGCTGCCCGACGAGGAGGAGAACCCGGTCCTGCGCAAGGCCAAGGACGCAGGCATCCTCCTCGGGCTCGGCGGCGCCCTCCTCGTCACCCTCGCCGCCTCCGCCGTCGCCTCCGCGATGGTCGGCTGGATCACCGGGCGGCTCGGCGTCGACCAGGCCGGCTGGGACGGCGTCCTGCTGTGGATCGCGGCGTTCGCCGTCGCCGTCCTCACCGACTTCCTGCTGCTCCTCTACGTCCTGACGCTGCTGCCGGGCGTCGAGCCGACCCGCCACCGCCTGGTCGTGGCCGCGCTGACCGGCGCGGTCGGCTTCGAACTGCTGAAGCTGCTGCTCAGCGGCTATGTGCAGGGCGTGGCCACGAAGAGCATGTACGGCGCGTTCGGCGTGCCCGTCGCCCTGCTGCTGTGGATCAACTTCACCTCGAAGCTGGTCCTGTTCTGCGCTGCGTGGACGGCGACGGGCAGCGCGCCGCACGCGCCGGAGCCGGACGTCAGCGACGACGGCGTACCAGATCCGGCAGCGGCCAGCGGCGGTTGACCAGGAACGCGGCGCCCGCGAGCAGCACCAGCGCCCCGCCGGCGATCGCCAGCGCCGTGCCCATGCCGCCGGAGCCGTCCCCGGTCACCGCGCTCGCCACGGGCTTCTCGGACACGTTCCCGGAGCCGCCCGCCTCCCCGGACCCGTCGCCCCCCTCGGCGGAGCCGTTCTCACCGGGCTGGCCGCCGGCCGGGGCGGCGCCCTTCGGCGGGACGAGCTCACCCACCGGCCGCACCTTGCCGGCGGCCTGGAAGCCCCAGTCGAACAGGGCGGCGGTCTCCTTGTAGACCTCGTTGTGGTCCGTCTTCGCCGGGTTCATCACCGTCACGAGCAACACCCGGCCGTCGCGCTCGGCGACGCCGGTGAAGGTGGCACCCGCGTTGGTGGTGTTGCCGTTCTTGACGCCCGCGATGCCCTGGTACTGGCTGATGTCGTAGTCGCCGGTCAGCAGCCGGTTGGTGTTCTGGATCTCGAAGGTTCCGCGGACCGTCTTGCCCTTCTTGTTCTTCTTCGTCTCGCCCGGGAACTTCGCCGTCAGCGTCGAGCAGTACTCCCGGAAGTCCGCCTTCTGCAGCCCGGAGCGGGCGATCAGCGTCAGGTCGTACGCGGAGGAGACCTGGCCGGAGGCGTCGTAGCCGTCGGGGGAGACCACCTGGGTGTCGAGGGCCTGGAGCTCCTCGGCGTGCTCGTTCATCTCCGTCACCGTCTTGCCGACGCCGCCGTTCATCGACGACAGCACGTGCACGGCGTCGTTGCCGGAGCGCAGGAAGACACCGAGCCACAGGTCGTGGACGGAGTAGGTCTCGCCCTCCTTTATCCCGACCATGCTGGAGCCGGAACCGATGCCCTCCAGGTCCTTCGGCTCGACCTTGTACTGCGTGGTCCTGGGGAAGCGCGGCAGCAGGGTGTCGGCGAAGAGCATCTTCAGGGTGCTCGCCGGGGGGAGCCGCCAGTGCGCGTTGTGCGCGGCGAGCACGTCGCCGGACTCGGCGTCCGCGACGATCCACGACCGGGCGGTCAGGTCCTTCGGCAGCACCGGCGCGCCGCCCGCGAGGTCCACCTGCGTCCCCGCCTGCCCGAGACGGGCGCCGCCGACGGTCGACATGTCCGCCGGGGGAGCGACCGACGGCTTCGCCGAAGCCGAACCCGAAGCCGAAGCCGAAGCGGAACCGGAGGGCGAAGCCGACGGCTTGGCCGAGGACGCGGCCGGGGCCGACGGTGAGGGTGACGGGGTCGGGGCCGCCAGGGACACGGGCGCGGTCAGCGCGAGGGACGCGAGGGTCGCGGAGGTGACCAGCAGGGATCGCCTGGCGGTCTGCTTCAAGGGTGCGGGCACGACGGAGAAAGTACCTGGCAGGCGCGGGGAAGTCCCATCCCCCTCCCCACCCCGGTCACGGAACCGGACACCGGGCGGCGATACTGAAGGCATGAAGCTCAGCCGCCCGGTGTCCTGGTTCCTGCTCGCCTTCGGGGTGTGGAGCTGGGTCATCTGGGTCACTTTCGTCAGAAACCTGTTCAAGGACAGCAGCGGTCTCGCCTTCGAGGACGGCGACCCCACCGCGTACTTCTGGGTCCACCTGACACTCGCTGTCGTCTCCTTCGTATTGGGGACGGTCGTCGGGGTCATCGGGTTGCGCGGTCTGCGCGCACTGCGCCGAAAGTCATAGCCGAAGCGCCGGACCACTCGGCCGGACGACCGATCCGACAGCGGGGATTACGACACCGTGGCCATCCTTTTCGTGCTGCTCGTCCTGGCCGTGCTGGTGACGGCCAACTGGTACCTGTGGCGCCGCCTGTTCCGCGACACCACCCGCGCCCCGGGCTGGGCGCGGCGCGGCGGCGCGGTGCTGATCGCGGGCGGCTGGGCCCTGGCCGTCGGCGCCCTGGTCGCCGAGCGCACGGGCGCCCCCTTCTGGCTCCAGCGCGTCCTGGCCTGGCCGGGCTTCCTCTGGCTGGCGCTGTCGATCTACCTGCTGCTGGCGGTCGTCGCCGGTGAGGCCGTACGGCCGTTGCTGCGCCGCCACCTGGAGCGGCGCCGGCCCGCCGCGGTGGCCGTGCCGCGCCCGCACCCGGTGCCGGCGGACGCGCCGCGCGAGGAGGCGGAGCCCGTGCCGACCGGCCGGTCGCGTGAGCGGACGGCACCCGGAGCGGCCGTGCCGTCGAAGGAAACCGTGGCGGCGGGCGCGGCACCCGGAAGCCCCAACGGCCCGGAGAACACCGGCTCCGCCGCCGGTTCCCCCACCGGCTCCGCCGCTGCTTCCGACACCGGCTCCGCCGACGCCGGCCCCTCCCCGCTGCTCGTCGCCGCCCCCTCCCGCCGGCTCTTCGTCTCCCGCGTCGTCGCCGGCGCCGCGGCCGCGGCCGCCGTCGGAACGGTCGGCTACGGCACGTACGGCGTCCTGAGCGGGCCGAAGGTGAAGCGGGTGACGGTCCCGCTGGCCAAGCTGCCGCGCGCGGCGCACGGCTACCGGATCGCCGTCGTCAGCGACGTCCATCTGGGCCCGGTCCTCGGCCGGGGCTTCGCCCAGCGGGTCGTCGACACGATCAACGGCACCCGGCCGGACCTGATCGCGGTCGTCGGCGACCTCGTCGACGGCAGCGTGGAGGACCTGGGCCCGGCGGTGGCCCCGCTCGCGCAGCTCGAGGCGCGGCACGGCAGCTTCTTCGTCACCGGCAACCACGAGTACTTCTCCGGCGCCGAGCAGTGGGTCGCGGAGGTGCGGCGGCTCGGCCTGCGCCCCCTGGAGAACGCGCGCACCGAACTGCCCTGGTTCGACCTGGCGGGCGTCAACGACGTCACCGGCGAGAGCGAGGGCCAGGGCCCCGACTACACCAGGGCGCTCGGCGACCGGGACACCACACGCGCGTGCGTGCTCCTCGCCCACCAGCCCGTCCAGATCCACGACGCCGTCGACCACGGCGTCGACCTCCAGCTCTCCGGCCACACCCACGGCGGCCAGCTCTGGCCCGGCAACCTCGTCGCCGGCGCCGTGAACCCCACCCTGGCGGGCCTGGAGCGCTACGGCGACACACAGCTGTACGTCTCCCGGGGCGCCGGCGCCTGGGGCCCGCCCACGCGGGTGGGCGCCCCGTCGGACATCACGGTGATCGAACTGGCCTCGACGCGCGCCTGACGGCCCGGCACCCCCGTCGGCGGCGGCCGGTGCCGGCGGACGGACACGGCGTGTTCCGGCCGGGGAAGCCGGACGGGATCCGAGCGGGTCCGGGCATGGGCCCGCCCGTCACCGGGAAGTCACCCGACGGGGGCATGTGGTGGAGGTGTGCGCGCGGTGAGGAGTAGACGTGCTGAGACGCAACTCCTTCCGGCTGCCCCGGCACCCCGCGTCCGTCGGCCTCGCCCGGCGCCGGGTGCGGGACCACCTCGCCGACTGGGGGCACGCCCTCGACGACCCGGCCGTGGAGGACGCGGTCCTGCTCGTGTCCGAGCTGGCCACGAACGTCGTACGGCACGGGCTCCCGCGGGAGCGCGACTTCGAGGTGGCCGTCACGGCCCTCGGTGACGGCTCCTGCCTCATCGAGGTCTCCGACGAGAGCCGGAGCGAGCCCCGGCCGCGGATCGTCTCCGAGTGGGAGGAACACGGCCGTGGCCTGCACCTGGTGGAGGCCGTCGCCGCCGCGTGGGGCGTCTGGAACAGGGGCCGGCACGGCAAGACGGTATGGGCCCTGGTGGCCGCCCCCGCCGAGCGCCAGGACCCGCCCGGCGGACCGCCGGAGGCGTTCTAGCCGCACTGCTTCCCGCACTCCGGCAGCTCCACCGTCACCGTCAGCCCCTCGCCCGGAGCCGTCCGGACCGCCACCTCGCCGCCGTGGGCCTGCACCACGCCCTGCACGATCGCGAGCCCCAGACCGCTGCCCGCGCCGCCGCCGGCCCGGAAGAACCGGTCGAAGACGCGCGCCGCGTCCTCCGGGGCCAGCCCCGGGCCCTTGTCCTCCACGAGCAGCCGCACGACGCCGTCGGCGCGCTCCACACCGAGCCGTACCGGCACGTCGGCGGGCGTGTGGATGCGGACGTTGGCCAGGAGGTTGGCGAGGACCTGACGCAGACCCGACTCGTCGGCCCGCACCAGGACGGCACCGTCGGCGCCCACGGTGAGCGGCCGGCCGGGCTGCTGGACCCGCAGGTCCTCGGCCGCGTCCCGCACCAGCCGGCTCACGTCGACGTTGCGCAGTCGCAGTTCGGGCCGCTGGTCCAGGCGGGCCAGCGTGAGCAGCTCGTCGACGAGCCGGCCCATCCGGTCCACCTCGCCGTTCATCCGGTCCCAGGCCCGCCGCCGCTCCTCCGGCTCGCGCAGCATGCCCTGGTCGTACAGCTGGAGGTAGCCGCGGATCGCGGAGAGCGGGGTGCGCAGCTCGTGCGAGGCGTCGGCGACGAAGCGGCGCAGCTGGGCCGCGCTGTGCTCGCGCGTGCGGTACGCCGTCTCCACCTGGTGGAGCATGGAGTTCAGCGCGAGCCGCAGCTGTTCGACCTCCCGGGTGGGGTGGTGGCTGGAGGGCACCCGCCGGGTGAGGTCGCCCTCGGCGATCGCCGACGAGGTCTCCACCATGTCCTCCAGCGGCCGCATCCGCCGCCGCACACTGAACAGCGTCAGACAGGCGAGCAGCGCCAGCAGCAGCGTGCCGACGGCGAGGTCCAGCCGGAGGGCCTTGGCCATGCCCTGGTGCAGGGCGTCGGTGGAGGTGGCGAGCAGGATGTAGGGCCCGTCGGCGAGCCGGGCCGCGGTCACCCGGTACGCCGCGCCGTGCACGGTGACCTGGCGCGGCTCCGGGGCCTCGGCGAGGGCCCGCGGGTCGTCCACCGCCGCCGCGAGGCCGCGCTGGGCGACGGTGGGCCGGATGTCGAAGAGGGTGAGGGCCTCGCCCCGGCCGTCGACGGCGGTGAAGATCGAGTCCGGTGTCGGCCGCGTGTCCGCGCCCTGGGGTTCGATCCGGTCACGGACGACGCCCAGCACGCTCAGCGAGTCGATCTGGCGCATGGTGAGCCGCGAACTGCCCAGCGAGGCACGCATCTTGGTCAGCTCGGAGTCCATCTGGCCGACCAGATAGTGCTCCATCCCCATGAGGCTGACGGCGGTCGCCACGACGATGCCGAGGGCGAGCAGCGCCACGTTCGCCAGCGTCAGCTGCACGCGCAGGGAGTGGATGCCGCGCCGGCCGTGGAGGGACCTCATGCCAGCCCGTACCCCACGCCCCGCCGCGTGGTGATCAACGGCGGCCCCAGCGCGTCCAGCTTGCGCCGCAGATAGCTGATGTAGGTCTCGACGACGGTCGACTCGGGCGGGGTGTGCTCGTACTGCCAGACGTGGCGCAGGAGTTGCTCCTTGGGCACGATCCGGCCGCCGTTGCGCACCAGGAAGCGCAGCAGCGCGTACTCGGTGGGGGTGAGCTCGACCGTGCGGCCCGCGCGGTGCACGCTGTACGTCGTCTCGTCCAGCTCCAGGTCGCCGTATCGGAGCGGCGGCCGCTGCGGGAGGACGTCGGCCGGACGCGTACGGCGCAGGACCGCCGTGACGCGGGCGACGACCACCTCGATGTCGAACGGCTTGGTGATGTAGTCGTCGCCGAAGGCGAGCGCGCCGACGATCTCGGCGGGCGCGTCGCGCGCGGTGAGGAAGACCAGCGCCAGCTGCGGCTGCCGCTCGCGCAGTTCCCTGCCCAGCGCCCGCCCGTCGCCGTCCGGCAGCATCACGTCGAGCAGCGCCACGTCGGGCCGGGTGCGGGCGGCCAGGGCGAGGGCCTCGCGGACGGTGCCGGCGGTCATGACCTCGAAGCGGTGGAAGCGCAGGGCGATGGCGAGGACGTCCGCGATGCTCGGCTCGTCCTCCACGACCAGCACGGTGCCGGGGGCCGTCGTCATGCCCCCAGTATCGGCGGGACCACTGACAGCGGGGCCGGTTCCCGCTTTGGAGTTCCTTGAGAGTCATGGCCGTTCGCCGCCGCGCGCGCGTGCCGACGCCGATCCTGGTGCCCAGGACCTCGGGGGGACCGACCGACCGATTCGGCCGTCGCCCGGCGGCACGTCCGCCGGCGACTGCCGGCTTTCGACGAAGGAGCTCGAGCGTGGCGGCATTGGCGCGATGGTGTTATCGGCACCGGCTGGTGGTCCTGTTGCTGTGGGTGGGGGCGCTGTTCGGCCTGGGCTTCACGTCCTCGACGGCGGGCACGGACTACGCGAACGTCTTCTCCCTCCCGAACACGGACTCCAAGAAGGCGTACGACCTGATGGAGAAGGCGTTCCCCGCGCGCGCGGGAGACACCGACACCGTGGTGTGGAAGGTCGACGAGGGTTCGGTCCGCGACCAGGACGTACGGTCCCGGATCCAGCCCGCGCTCGACGAGATGGCGGAGATGGAGGGCGTCGGCGGCGTCGCCGGCCCCTACACCGGACCCGAGGGCGCGGCGCAGATCAGCCGCGACGGGCGGATCGCGTACGCCCAGGTCACCTTCACCGACCAGGCGAACGCCGTCCCGAAGGAACTCGTCGAGGACGTCGTCGACGCCGCGCGGGGCGCCGAACGCGACGGTCTGGACGTCGAGTTGGGCGGCCAGGCGATCCAGCGGGTGCAGGAGCCGCCCACCGGCCTGGCCGAGATGGTCGGCCTGGCGGCCGCCGCGATCGTCCTGTTCCTCGCCTTCGGCTCCCTCTTCGCGATGCTGCTGCCCATCGCCGTGGCGGTCTTCGGCGTGGGGATGGGCCTGTTCGGCACCCAGCTCCTCAGCCACGTCACCGACATCCCCGACCTGGCCCCGCTGCTGGCCTCCCTGATCGGTCTCGGCGTCGGCATCGACTACGCCCTGTTCATCGTCACCCGGCACCGCAAGGGCATCCTGCGGGGCGTCGACCCCGAGGAGTCGGCGGTCACCGCCCTCGACACCTCCGGCCGGGCCGTCCTGTTCGCGGGCGGCACGGTGTGCATCGCGCTCGCCGGGATGCTGGTGACGAACCTGCGCTTCCTCGACGGCGTGGTCATCGGCACCTCCCTGACGGTCGTCCTGAGCGTGCTGGCCGCGACGACGCTGCTCCCCGCGCTGCTGGGCTTCCTGGGCCCGCGCGTGCTCAGCCGCGGGCAGCGGCGCCGGCTCGCCGCCGAGGGCCCGGAGGAGGAGAGGGCGAGCGGTCCGGCGGCCCGCTGGTCGACGGGTGTGCAGCGCCGGCCCCGTACGGTCGCCGCGCTCGCCCTGGCCGTCATGGCCGTGCTCGCCCTGCCCGTGCTCTCGCTGCGCCTCGGCGCCACCGACCAGGGCAACGACGACACCACGACGACCACCCGGCAGGCCTACGACCTGCTCGCCGAGGGCTTCGGACCGGGCTTCAACGGTCCCCTCCAGGTGGTCGTGTCGGACGGCGACACCGCGGCCCTGGTCAGGGGCATCGAGGACACCTCGGGCGTCGCCCGGGTCGCCGCGCTGCCGCCCGCCCGAGGCGTCACCGTCATCCAGGTGATCCCCACGACCTCACCCCAGTCCGAGGAGACGGACTCCCTCATCGACCGCCTGCGCGAGGACGTCATCCCGCAGGCCGGCGCCGAGGCGCACGTGGGCGGAGTCACCGCCGTCTCCAAGGACTTCGCGACCGTCACCGGCGACCGCCTGCCCCTGTTCGTCGGGACGATCATCGGCCTGGGCTTCCTGCTGCTCCTGGTCGCCTTCCGCTCCCTGGTGGTGCCGCTGACGGCCGCCGTGATGAACCTGATCGCGGCGGCGGCCTCCTTCGGCGTCCTCGTCGCGATCTTCCAGTGGGGTTGGGGGCTGGACCTGCTCGGCCTCGGCGGGGAGGGCCCGATCAACGCCTTCCTGCCGGTCATCATGCTCTCGCTGCTCTTCGGCCTGTCGATGGACTACCAGGTGTTCCTGGTCAGCCGCATGCACGAGGAGTGGGTGCACACCCGGGACAACGCGCGAGCGGTCCGGGTGGGCCTGGCGGAGACGAGCAGGGTCATCAACAGCGCGGCCCTGATCATGGTCTGCGTCTTCCTGGCGTTCGTCCTCAGCGGCGACTCGGGCGCGGCGATGGCGGGCGTGGGCCTGGCGGCGGCGGTCGCCCTGGACGCCTTCATCCTCCGTACGGCCCTGGTCCCGGCCGCGATGCACCTGCTCGGCACCTCCAACTGGTGGCTGCCGGCCTGGCTGGAGAAGCGGCTGCCGCATCTGGCGGTGGAGCCGAAGGAGGAGGCCGGGGCACCGGCGGAGCGGGGCGGCCCGGCCTCGGTGGTCCACGGCTTCGTGCGCGACCCGTCCGGCGACCCCGTCGAGGGCGCGGCGGTCACCCTGATGTCCACGGGCGGCCGCCGGCTGGACCGCGTCACCTCGATCGCCGACGGCTCCTACATCCTCTCGGTCCCGGCACCGGGCACGTACCTGCTGGCCACCACGGCACCCGCGTACGCCTCCCGCGCACGGCAGGTGCGGGTCGCGGACGAGCCGCTGGTCCACGACGTGGAGCTGACGCAGCTCTCGGGGGACGAGGTGGACGCGGTCAACTAGCCCGCGGAGCCCCGGCCGTCGGCATCCCGGCCGTCGGCATCCCGGCCCTCGCGATCCCGGCCCTCGGGATCCCCACCCTCGGACTCCTCTCCGGCGGCCTCCCCGGGCCGGTCCGCCGGACCCGGCGCGCGCTTCCTCCCGGCCGGGTCCGGCAGGGCCCTCGTCATGCCGGGCAGGAAGTCCGTGAACAGCTCGTGCACCTCGTGGACGAGGGGGCGCAGCACCCGGAAGCGGGACAGCGCAACCCCCCGCGCGGTCAGACGCGCGCCCCGCTCGGCGAGCCGGTAGCTGCGCTCGCGGCCCTCGGTACGGTCGAAGATCCAGTACAGGACGAGCCCCATCTGGGAGAGCCACATCAACTCGGGCAGCACCTCCCGCAACTCCTCCGGGACCTTCGCCCTGGAACCGGCCAGCACCTCCCGGTGGACGCCGATCGCCTCCACGCGCGCGTGCTCCGACTCGGGGGAGAAGGGGCTGAGCGGGCTGTCCGGGTCGGCGGCGTTCTTGAAGAACTGCACCGCGAACTCGTGGTACGGCGTGGCCACGTCCAGCCATGTCCGCAGCACGCCCGCCAGCCGCGCCTCCAGGTTCGTCTCCCGCGCCAGCACCTCCCGGACCGCCTCCCGGTGCTCGGCGGCGAGCCGGTCGTAGAAGCCCTGGATCAGGTGCTCCTTGCCGGCGAAGTAGTAGTACGCGTTGCCGACGGAGACCCCGGCCTCCTGGGCGATGGCCCGCATCGTCGTCCTGTCGTACCCGCGCTCCTGGAACAGCCGCATGGCCGTCTCCAGGATCAGCGCCCGGGTCTGCTCGGACTTGGACCGTGCGGCGGCCCCGGGGGACTCGGGCGGGGGAGCGGCCTCGGCGGGGCCGTCGTTGTTCGCGGACACGGGACCAGAGCCTAACCAGTGGCGCAGGCGTCGCCGTCACACGCGGGCGGGGTGTGGCTCCAGCCCCGCGCCGGGGTGTACGACCATCCGTCGGCGCCGCGGTACGTGCCTCCGCCCCACCGCGCGTCCTGTCCCCGGCCTCCGTGCCACCGCGCCCCGCGCCATTTGGCGGCGGCGAGGACGGCGCCCTTGGCGAGCGGTGCGCCGGCGGGGGTGCTCAGACGGTGGGCGAGGGGGCGGTGTTCGCGCAGGGCCCACAGGGTGACGATCCAGGCGGCCGTGGAGCGGTACACCTGGCCGGCGTCGCCGACGACGGTGATCTCGTCGAGGGTGGCGCGGTGGTCGAGGCCGGGGAAGCGGGCGGCCGCCTCGGCGGATCCCGCCGGGACCAGGTCCAGGGGCACCAGCTGCGGCTGGCGGCACAGCCAGTCGCGCAGGAAGGCGCACAGGGAGCAGTCGGCGTCGTAGAGGACGGTGAGCCGGCGGACCGGGACGCGGGCGGCGTCCCGGTCGTCGGCGGCCTCGGCCCCCGGGGTGACGTCCAAGACGCTCACGCCCCGGCCGTCGGGGCGGCCCAGCCCTGCGGGGCGACCGGCGGGACCTGCTCCCGCTCCATGACCCCGCGCCGCCGGATGCGGTTGAGCACGTACACGTTGCCCAGGTGCATCACGCCGAGCACCAGCAGCACCACGCCCAGCTTGGCCGACAGGGCCTCGAAGACGCCCCGGGTGTCCTGGATCGTCTCGTCCCCGCTCAGGTACAGCGCGACGAAGCCGAGGTTGACGAGGTAGAAGCCGACCACCAGGAGGTGGTTGACGGCGTCGGCGAGCTTCTCGTTCCCGTGCAGCACGTCGGCGAGGAAGACCCGTCCGTTGCGGCTGAGGGTCCGGGCCACCCAGACGGTCAGTCCGATGCTGACGGCCAGGTAGATGACGTAGGCGATGACCGTGCGGTCCATGTTCCCACCCCTTCTGAACACGTTCAAAAACGCTGTCGTGAGAGACTCTAGACCTGTTTTTGAACGTGTTCAACCGCCCTGCGTCATCCGCTGAGCCGGATCACCCGGCACCCCGGGCCGGGCATCCGGAGCCCGCCGCCCGCGCCCGCCCCAGCTCCGGCCGCTTGGAGTAGTCCGTGAACCCCAGGACGTTCCCCCAGGGGTCGGCGACCTCGACGGTCCACCCGGTGGCGACGGAGAACGGCTCGTCGAGCGGCGGAACGCCGGCGGCCGCCAGCCGCCGGGCCGTCGCCCGCGCGTCCGACACCTCCAGCCAGACGCGCGGAGACGTCCACGGCGGCGGCTGGCGCCCCAGCGCCTCCTCCTCCCGCAGCAGGATCCCGGGCGTCTCGCCGCCGACCTTCAGCAGCGCGATCCCGCCCTCGTCGAACCGGAACGCCACCGCGAACCCGGCCCGTTCGTAGAACCCGACGGCCTCGCGGAGGTCCCCGACGGGCAGCAGCACGTTGTCGAACCCGAGCAGCTCGTAGGACAACTGGTCATCTGACATACCGTCAGAATAGGTGCCCGGTGGTCGCCCGGCCGTGATTGCCGGTCCCGCCCTCCACTGTCGTCGGCAGGGGACTCGTGCCCTGCGCCGGCGGGTGCGCGCTGACGCGTACGCCGCGGTCGGAAGCCCACGAGCCGGACGCCAACCGCCTGTTCGACCCGCACAACGCCACCGCCCTGCGCGGCCTCGCCCGGCTGCTCGACCTCCTCCCGCCGGACCCGGAGCCCCACCGCGCCCTCTGAGCCCTGGCCGACACCTCCCTCACCGGGGTCCCCGGCCACAGCCCCCGCGGCCGCGAGGTGGCCAACGCGGCCGCGCCCGCCCTCACCCGGTCGGCGGAACCCGGTCCGACCGGCCCCTGACTTCTCCGGCACCGGATTCTTCGGGCAAGATGACCTGAACTCATGTGTGTGTCCCATCCGATCATCTGGCCTCGGGGAGAGAAGTCACCGTGTCCGAACAGCCGCAGCAGCCGCAGCAGCCCCCTCAGCCGGGGTACGGGTATCCGAACGCCGGGCAAGGGGGGCCATACGCGGGCGGCCAGGCCGGCCCCTACGGCTATCCCCAGGACGGCTACCAGCAGCAGCAGGCCTACCCGCAGCCCGGTTACCAGCAGGCCGGCTACCCGCCCCCCGGTTACGGCGGGGACCCCAACGCGCCCTACGGCTACGACCCCTACGGACGTCCCTACTCCGACAAGTCGAAGATCGTCGCCGGTATCCTCCAGCTCTTCCTGGGCACCTTCGGCGTCGGCCGGTTCTACATCGGCAACGTCGGGATGGGCCTGGCCCAGCTGTTCACCTGCGGTGGGCTCGGGTTCTGGGCGCTCATCGACGGCATCATCCTGCTGACGAGCAACGACAAGACGGACGCGCAGGGGCGGATCCTGCGTGGCTGACGTGGTGGGCGGGGAGCGGACGTCCCCGCTCCGGCACCCGGCGGCGGCACCCCTCGCGGTGCTCGCCGCCGGCACGGCCGGCTCCGCCTACCTGTACGTCACCGACCCCCACGAGCCCGGACACCTGCTGCCCCAGTGCCCGTTCCGGTTCGTCACCGGCCTGCTCTGCCCCGCCTGCGGCGGCACCCGCATGGCCTACGACCTGATGCACGGTCACTTCTCCCAGGCCTGGCTCGACAACCGCGCCCTGCTGCTCGCCTCGCCGTTCGCGCTCGCCCTGTTGGGGCGGTGGATGTGGGAGGGGCTGCACGGGCGGAGCTGGCGGCCCCGGCTCGGCCGGCCGGCCCAGGCCCTGATCCTCGGCCTCGCCGTCACCTGGACCGTCGTACGCAACCTGCATTAGGGCCTGTCGTTGCATCACGAGACGCCGCAGGCTCCAGCTCTTTACGCTCGTCCGAAACGGTCCTTGCCGTGGCGGGATTTGATCACGGAATAGGAACGATCGTTCGCCCCTACTCCCTTTCTTCCCCCTGCCCTCTCTAGGCTCACAGCCCACAGGGGGGACGTTCCGGCATGTCCATGCACGGCCGGCGTACGTGAGCTTCTCGTCGTATCCCTCCTGGACTCCCCATTCGAAGTCATTCAGGAGCAGTTCACATGACCGTCCCCACCCCTGAGGCCCCCTACGGCGTCGACCCGCTGGGCCGTCCCTACTCCGACAAGTCGAAGATCGTCGCGGGTATCCTCCAGCTCTTCCTGGGCACCCTCGGCATCGGCCGCTTCTACGTCGGTTCCGTCGGCGTGGGTGTCGCCCAGCTCCTCACCTGCGGTGGCCTCGGCGTCTGGGCGCTGATCGACGGCATCCTGTTCCTCACCAGCAACGACCGCACCGACAAGCAGGGCCGCGTCCTGCGCGGCTGACGGCGTAGCGCCCACACGGCGAGGGCCCCACTCCCGACCGGGAGCGGGGCCCTCGCCGTTGGCGGGTCCGCAGACCTCAGAAGCGGCGCGTGATCAGCGCCCGCTTGACCTCCTGGATCGCCTTCGTGACCTCGATACCGCGCGGGCAGGCGTCCGTGCAGTTGAAGGTCGTGCGGCAACGCCACACGCCGTCGCGGTCGTTCAGGATCTCCAGGCGCTGCTCGCCGGCCTCGTCACGCGAGTCGAAGATGAAGCGGTGCGCGTTGACGATGGCCGCCGGGCCGAAGTACTGGCCGTCGTTCCAGAAGACCGGGCACGAGGACGTGCACGCGGCGCACAGGATGCACTTCGTCGTGTCGTCGAAGCGCTCGCGGTCCTCCGCCGACTGCAGACGCTCACGCGTCGGCTCGTTGGTGTCCTTCGTGATGAGGAAGGGCATGACGTCGCGGTACGCCTGGAAGAACGGCTCCATGTCGACCACGAGGTCCTTCAGGACCGTGAGGCCCTTGATGGGCTCGACCGTGATCGGCTTCTCGGGGTTGATGTCCTTGATCAGCGTCTTGCAGGCGAGGCGGTTCTTGCCGTTGATCCGCATCGCGTCGGAGCCGCAGATGCCGTGGGCGCAGGAGCGGCGGAAGGTGAGCGTGCCGTCGACGTCCCACTTGATCTTGTGGAGACCGTCGAGGACGCGCTCCTTGGGGTCGATCTCCAGCTGGAAGTCTTCCCAGGTCGCCTCCGCCGAGACCTCCGGGTTGAACCGGCGGACGCGGAAGGTGACCGTGATGTACGGGGAGGCCGCGGACTGCGCCTCGGCCTTGTCCAGAACGGGGGTTGCCATCAGTACTTACGCTCCATCGGCTGGTAGCGGGTCTGGACGACCGGCTTGTAGTCGAGGCGGACGGTCTCGGTGCCGTCGTCGCCGACCTCGCGGTACGCCATGGTGTGGCGCATGAAGTTGACGTCGTCGCGGTTGGGGTAGTCCTCGCGGTAGTGACCGCCGCGGGACTCCTTGCGGGCGAGCGCGGACACGGCCATGACCTCGGCCAGGTCGAGCAGGTTGCCCAGCTCGATGGCCTCCAGCAGGTCGGTGTTGAACCGCTTGCCCTTGTCCTGGATCGACACGTTCCGGTAGCGCTCGCGCAGCTCGGCGATCTTCTCGACGGCCGTCTTGATCGTCTGCTCGGTGCGGAACACCATGACGTTCGCGTCCATGGTCTCCTGGAGCTCGCGACGGAGCGTCGACACCCGCTCGGTCCCCGTCGAGGTGCGCAGCCGCTCGATCTGCTCCACCACGAGCGACGCCGGGTCCTCCGGCAGCTCGACGTAGTCCGCCTTCTGCGAGTAGTCCGCCGCGGCGATGCCCGCCCGCTTGCCGAACACGTTGATGTCCAGCAGCGAGTTGGTGCCCAGACGGTTGGCGCCGTGCACCGACACACAGGCGACCTCGCCGGCCGCGTACAGGCCCGGCACGACCGTGGTGTTGTCGGCGAGCACCTCACCCTCGACGTTCGTCGGGATGCCGCCCATCGCGTAGTGCGCGGTGGGCTGGATCGGGATCGGGTCGGTGTATGGCTCGATGCCCAGGTAGGTGCGCGCGAACTCGGTGATGTCCGGGAGCTTGGCGTCCAGCTGCTCCGGCGGCAGGTGGGTGAGGTCCAGGTAGACGTGGTCGCCCTCGGGACCGCAGCCGCGGCCCTCGCGGATCTCCGTGTAGATGGAGCGGGAGACGACGTCACGGGACGCGAGGTCCTTCATGACCGGCGCGTACTTCTCCATGAAGCGCTCGCCGTCCTTGTTGCGGAGGATGCCGCCCTCACCGCGGGCGCCCTCCGTCAGCAGGATGCCCATGCGCCAGATGCCGGTCGGGTGGAACTGGAAGAACTCCATGTCCTCCAGCGGGATGCCCCGCCGGTACACGGCCGCCTGGCCGTCACCGGTCAGCGTGTGCGCGTTCGACGTCACCTTGAAGAACTTGCCGCAGCCGCCGGACGCGTAGATCACGGCCTTCGCCTGGAAGACGTGGATCTCGCCGGTGGCCAGCTCGTAGGCGACCACACCGGCGGACTTCTTGACGCCGTCCACCTCGGTGATCAGCTGGTCGAGGACGTAGAACTCGTTGAAGAACTCCACGCCCTCCTTGACGCAGTTCTGGTACAGCGTCTGGAGGATCATGTGGCCGGTGCGGTCGGCCGCGTAGCAGGAGCGGCGGACCGGGGCCTCGCCGTGGTTGCGGCTGTGACCGCCGAAGCGGCGCTGGTCGATGGTGCCGTTCGGGGTCCGGTTGAACGGCAGGCCCATCTTCTCCAGGTCGAGGACGGAGTCGATGGCCTCCTTCGCCAGGATCTCGGCGGCGTCCTGGTCGACCAGGTAGTCACCGCCCTTGACCGTGTCGAAGGTGTGCCACTCCCAGTTGTCCTCCTCCACGTTGGCCAGCGCGGCGGCCATGCCGCCCTGCGCGGCGCCCGTGTGGGAGCGGGTGGGGTAGAGCTTGGTCAGCACCGCGGTGCGGCTGCGCTTCGTCGACTCGATGGCCGCGCGCATACCGGCGCCACCGGCGCCGACGATGACGGTGTCGTACTTGTGGATCTTCATGATTCTCGCAGCCCCGTGCCTAGCGGATGTTCGGGTCGAAGGTGAAGATCACCAGCGTGCCCAGCAGGATGGTGAACACCGTGGCGGTGTAGAGCAGGCCCTTGAGCCAGAGCCGGGTGTTCGCGCGCTCCGCGTAGTCGTTGATGACCGTGCGCAGGCCGTTGGCGCCGTGCAGCATGGCGAGCCACAGCATCATCAGGTCCCAGACCTGCCAGAACGGGGAAGCCCAGCGGCCGGCCACGAAGGCGAAGCCGATCTTGGAGACACCGCCGTCCAGGACGAGCTGGATCAGCAGGTGGCCG
Organism: Streptomyces sp. NPDC014995; assembly: GCF_043080745.1. Taxonomy (NCBI): domain Bacteria; kingdom Bacillati; phylum Actinomycetota; class Actinomycetes; order Kitasatosporales; family Streptomycetaceae; genus Streptomyces; species Streptomyces sp. NPDC014995. Next base: position 12,484 of record NZ_JBIBVX010000004.1, on the reverse strand, counting down.
ATGACCAGGACGACCAGCACGATGCCGGACAGGCGCATGAACAGCCAGGCGGCCATCTCGAAGTTGCCCCGGGTCGACTTCGGGGACTTCTTGGTGCGCTTGCGCGGGGCCTCGATCAGGGGCGCCGGGTTGTCGACGTTGTAGACGGAACCGCCCTCGACGGGGCCGATCCCGGACGCGGTGGTTTCAGTGGTGGCCATCTGTCTCAGCTCCCGAACACTTCACGAGCGGCGTGGCCGAGTACGGGGTAGATCGCCCCGAGCATCAGCACGACCCAGATGCCGGCCACGGCCCAGAACATCTGCTTCTGGTAGCGCGGGCCCTGCGACCAGAAGTCGACGGCGATGACCCGCAGGCCGTTGAGCGCGTGGAAGAGGATGGCGGCGACGAGGCCGTACTCCAGCACGGCGACGATCGGGGTCTTGTACGTGGCTACGACCTTGTCGTAGTCCTCGGGGGAGACACGCACGAGTGCGGTGTCCAGCACGTGTACGAACAGGAAGAAGAAGATGAGGACGCCGGTGACTCGGTGAGCCACCCAGGACCACATTCCTTCCCGGCCGCGGTACAGCGTTCCAGCCGGCACGGAAGAACCCTCCGGGAGCGGGGATTGGGGCCTGCCGGCTTCGGTGTCGGACGGGCCCGGCCGGGTACGGTCCACCGGCCCCCAGCATCGTAGCGACGCGCCGCCGCCCGGCTGAGCGGGGGTCTCCCGGTGTGATCAAAGTGGCACGCGTTTGGGCGAGCGTCCGCGGCGTCTGCGGCGGTTTGTTGTGTTATCGGCCCTCGGTGGGCTCGTTGTGGCTGGTCACGCCCACGCGGCGGGAGCCGCACGGGCCATTACGGTGCCGCGCCCCGGAGGAAGTCGACCAACCGTCCTCTCGCGAGGCGCCGGAGTTCCTCCGCCGCCACCTCGCGCTCCCTCTCCGGATCGTTCGTCAATCGTGACCGGATGGCTTCGAGGAGGTGGTCGAGGGTTTCCTCGGGCGGGGTGTCGCCCAGGTAGAGGACGAAGGCGTGGCCGAAGCGGGCCTCGTAGGCGGCGTGGGCGGCGTCCAGGGCCATGTGGGCCGCCTCGTAGGTGTCCTCGGGGAGGGCGGGGAGGGACTCGCCGCTCAGGGCCTCTGCCAGGTCGCCCGGTGCCAGGTCGTACGCCGCCTCGTCGGACGCGGCCAGGAGGGCGTCGCGGGTGGGGTAGGGGCGGTGTGCGGTGATGCGGTGGGCCCAGTAGGGGCTCTGGAGGCAGGTGAGGAGGGCACGGTGCGCCTCGTCGGCGGGTGCGGTGTTGAACGCCTCCAGCAGGTTCCCGGTCGGAGCGGTCCGGGTCTGCTCCGGGAGCGTCGGTATGGCGACTCGGCCGGAGAGGGGGGAGAGACGGTGCGCAGGCAGCGTGAAATCCTCGCGTCACGTGTGGTGTGGCAGGGGATGCAAAGTGAAAGGTGTGGGCGACACGTTATCGAGAGTGGTCATGAGGTGTCCGACGGTTGCCCGAATTTCACTCGAAGGAGAGAGTTTCGGACGTTGCGGTGGACCCCTTCCGCGCGCTTCGATCGCGCCCAGGTCGTAGGTTGGCGGGGTGAGCAGGCACAGGCACCGGCGCCGGGCGCCGGAGAGGAACCCGCAGCGAAAGGTGGTGCGGCGGGCCCTGCTGTCCGGCGGTCTCGTCGTCGTTCTCGGCGCGGGAGTCGGGGTGTGGGCGTCCGGGGACGACGGGGCGCCGGCGGGGTCGGCGGCCCAGCAGACCAGCGCGGTGGCCAGTCCCACGCCCAGCCGGTCGTACGCCCTCTCGCAGACTCCGCGGACCATCCCCGCCGTCCGGGCCCACACCCCCGCCCGTGGCCCCGGGTGGCAGCCGGCCGCCGGGTACCGGGTGGTGGTGAGCGACACCGATCTCGCCGACGAGGGGCGGCTGATCGCCGGTGAGCTGGGGATGACGTACGCGGGCGAGAAGGACGACGTACGGGCCGGGGACCTGAGGCTGGCGCTCAACGACGACGAGGGCGCCGATCCGGAGTCGTACACCATGACCGTGCGCGGCGGGCGGGTGACCGTCAGCGGGCCGTCCGACGCGGGGGTGTTCTACGGGACCCGCACGCTCAAGCAGGAGGTGCGTGGCGGGGGAACGGCGCCCGAGGGCGTCGTGCGGGACGAGCCGGCCAAGCCGCAGCGCGGGTTCATGCTGGACATCGCGCGCAAGCACTTCACGGCCGACTGGATCGAGGACCGGATACGGGAACTCGGGGACCTGAAGTTCAACCAGCTCGGGCTGCACTTCTCCGACGACCAGGCCTTCCGGATCGAGTCCGACACCCACCCGGAGATCGTCTCCCGGCAGCACCTGACCAAGGCGGAGGTGAAGGGGATCGTCGAGCTGGCGGCCGGCCGGCACATCACCGTCGTGCCGGAGATCGACTCACCGGGGCACCTCGGCGCCGTGCTCGCCGCCCACCCCGATCTCCAGCTGCGCAACACCCGGGGCGTCGCGGCGCGCGGGGCCATCGACATCTCCAAGGACGCCTCCGGGGCCCTCCTGGACGACCTGCTGGACGAGTTCGCCGAGCTGTTCCCCGGCGGTCAGTGGCATCTCGGCGGCGACGAGTACCAGGCCCTGACGGTGTCCGACCCGGCCGCCTCCTACCCGCAGCTCGCCACCGCCGCGCAGGACGCCTACGGCTCCGGCGCCACCGTCGCCGACCTCGCCACCGGCTGGCTCAACGACCGCGCCGACACCGTCCGCGCCCACGACCGCACGATGCGCGCCTGGAACGACGGCTTCTTCCGGGGGACGTCGGTGCGGCCCGCCGACGACCTGGTCGTCGCCTACTGGACGGGCAAGGAGATCGGCGCGCGGAAACCGGTGGAGTACCTGAGCGAGGGCCGCAAGGTGCTCAACTACAACGACGAGTACCTGTACTACGTCCTCGGCCAGCCGCAGACCTTCGTCTACCCGACCGGCGAGCGCATCTACGAGCAGTGGACCCCGCGGGTCCTGCGCGGCACGACCGCCGTCCCGGCGCGGTACGACGACCAGATCCTCGGCGGGTCCCTCGCGGTCTGGTGCGACCTCGCGAACTCCCAGACCCAGGACCAGGTCGCGGCCGGCGTCCGGATGCCGCTGCGGGCGACCGCGCAGAAGCTGTGGGACCCGCGGCAGCCGTCGCTGTCCTGGCCGCAGTTCAAGGCGCTGGCGGGCCGGCTGGGCTGAGCCGGCCCCGGCGGAACGCGATGGACGCCCGGGCTCGGTGAACCGTACGTTCCGGCGGCCGCGAGCGCCGCGGGACGGCCGGCGGACCACGCACACCGGGGGACTCGGGCCCGGCCGCGCTCACCCGTCGGGCTCGGGCGGGCCGCCGTGGCGGGCCTCGGCTCACCCGGCCGACGGCGTCCTGGATCTCCCGTGCACCTCCCGCGCACTCTCGGCGTCCCGGTGCTGGACGTATCGTGCCGTGGAGCACGTCGGCGCGGTCGGCGCGGTCGGCGTGGTCCGTGAGCGGCTCGCGGTAGCGCCCCCGGGGAGGTCGCCCGTCACGTCGGACCTGACGTGTTCGCGGACGCCCTCGAACTGGGCGCGGCCGTGCCGGCCGTCCTCGTCGTCGTGCGGCTGACCCGGACGCAGCACGAGAAGGCATTCCTGGGGCCCGGGCCGGCCGAGTCCCCGGTTGGCTGAAAACACCTACCTCGTCGCCTGCTGTGACACTCCCGCGCTGTCGCACGCAGTAAGGGGAAGTGCGGGCTCCGTAAGGATGGCGCCCCGGACAGGGAGGCGTGAATGAGCCTGGTGGACCTCATCGCCAAGGCCGACGAACGCGGACTGGCCGCGAGCGGACTGGCTTGTTTGGATCGGTGCGTGCCCCTCCTCGGCGGCGACGACGAGATCCTGCGCCCGCTGTGGGGGAACCTCACGGACGGCTCCGACGCGGCCGCCTGGGGCGATCTGCTGGAGCAGGTGCGCGGCAAGCTGGAGTCCGCCGACGAAGGGGACGACGAGGCCGTCGCACTGGCCCGGCGGATGCTCGAGGCGGCCCCCGCAGAGCGGTCCGCCGCCGGGATACGGGTCTGGGCCGACGCCTGCTCGGTCGCCTCGCTCCAGATCCACCGGCTCCTCGACCCCGCCGACGACCCCTCCCCGCTCGACTCCCGCCGCGCCGGCCGCACCGAGGGCATGCCGCCGCTCGTCGCCGCCGAGCTGCGCCGTCAGGTCACCGTCCTCGAGGTCCTCGCCGGACACGGCGCGGGCGGGCTGCGCCGGGCCCTGGAGGTGTCCACGGAGGGGCGGCGGGTCCTGCGGGCGGTGGTGTCGCGGCGGGCCCGCGGACGGAAGTGACCGGTCGGCTCAGGTGAGCAGCCACTTCACCACCGCGTCCCCGTACCGCGCGGTCGTCGTGTAGAAGGCCGTCAGGTCCCGGTGGGCACAGGCGAAGGCGTCCCGGGCCCGGGGCTCCTCGGCGGAGCCGCCGTAGCGGGGGAGCAGCTCGGCGCAGGCCGGAGCCCACAGTTCGTCGAAGTCGGCCGCCGCCAGGAACGCGGCGACCCGGGCCGTCTGGCCTGCCGTGAGCAGCAGGAACGGCGGCTGCTTCGGCCCGGTGGCGTGCACCCGGTGACCGCCGAGGACGACATGGGCGCCGGGGCCCGCGTCGACGCGCTCCGGCGGAGCGTCGGCGTACAGGATCTGGTGGTCCCCGTAGCGGTCGTCCAGGACCTCCTCGCGGTGCCGGTCGATCCGGTGGCGCAGGGTGTCCTCGTCGCCGTCGAAGAGTCTTCGCAGCCAGGTCGTGCTGTTGCGCAGCGCCGGGGGCGGTACGGCGCGGAGGTGGAGGTACGCGCTCATCACTGGGGGAGCGCACGCGAGGCCGGAAGTGTCACTCCTGTGACCGGGCTGCGGGGGACCTGGGGCGGTCCTGCGCCGGTCCTGAGGACCCCCGGAACGAGGGTGATGGATGCAGGACGGACGGCGCTTTCCCCTATGTGACCAGTGCGACGACTCGGCAGACCACCCAGCCACCAGGCCGGCCCCAGGCCGCCGCGAAACCCGTGCGGTGGGCGGCGGACGCCGTGGCCACGCTGCGCGAGGGCGCCCGGCTGCGCCTCGACTACTCGGCGCAGAGCCTGTGGCGCGTCGACCGGCTCATCGACGACCTGCGGCGCGAGGACACACCGTACGCCGCCGTGCAGACCATGCTGCGGGGCCTCGGGGCGTACGCCGGTGAGGTGATCGTCCGGCAGACCGGTGCCGAGTGGTGGGCGACGGGCGGCGACCACTGGATCCGCACCCCCGACGGCCGCCTGTGGGACCCGGTCGACGAGGCCCGCCGCTGCTTCACCGGCCACGGCTCGCTCCGGCTGCTGTGCCGGGACGCGACGGGTCCGGCCCGGCGCTGAGCCGCGGCGCGGCCCCGTCCGGGCCGGGCTGTGACCGGAGACACAAGCGTGACCCGTGATGTTTCCGGCGCGCCGTCCGCTGGGGCAGGCGGGGGGAACTGACTGGCTCGGCGTTCCCCCTGACCTGAGGGAGGGGGACGGACCATGGAAGACGCGGGCGGGATGAGAGCGTGCGCGGCGGCCTTCGTCGCGCGGGTCACCTCGCGCAACCGGCTGCCGCTGGACTACTCCGTCGCCAGCCTGCGCGTCGTCGACTTCCTGGTCGACGGGCTGCGCAAGGGTGGCGCGGACCGGGAGCGGGCGCACGACACGCTGCGCGGACTGGGGGCGTACGTCGGTGAGGTGCTCGTACGCCGGGCGGGCGCGGTCTGGGTGGATCTCGACGACCGGCAGCGGGCCTGGCTCGGCCAGCCCGTCGGCGTACGCATGCCGGACGGGCGGGTCTGGAACCCCCTCGGGAAAGTCGTCAACCGGTTCGAGGCGGGCGGGGCCGACGAGTCCCTGCACACCTTCTACCTGACCCTGCACGGCAGGGCCCGGCGGGCTCCGGCCACCAGGAGGGCGGCGGCCTGACCACGGCGCGCACGAGCGGCGCCGGCACGGTCCCCCGGGGGTGGGCCGCGCCGTCGCCGCCGCTGCCCTGTGACACATCGGTGAGGCATGGCGCTGATGATCGTGGGGGCGTGAACGCGGCCGGAACGCGTGCACCGCACGGGCACGCACCCGCCGAAAACTCCGTACGAACGAGGACAGTCTTGGGCCAGGGAGGGGAACCCCGGCGCGTTCACGCGTACGACGGGGAACTGGGCGCGGCCGTGGCGCGGGCCCAGGACGGCGACGAGGCCGCTTTCGCGGTCGCGTACCGGATCGTGCAACCGGGACTGCTCGGCTATCTGCGCGGGATCGTCGGCGACGACGCCGAGGACGTCGCCTCCGACGCCTGGCTGGAGATCGCCCGGGACCTGGGGCGCTTCAAGGGGGACGGTGCGGGCTTCCGGGGCTGGACGGCGACCATCGCCCGGCACCGGGCCCTGGACCATCTGCGCAGGCTGCGGGTACGGCCCCGGTCGGCGGGGCTCGAACAGGACGTACTCGACCTGCCCGGCCCGCACAGCACCCACGACCAGGCCCTCGAGACGCTCTCCACCGAGCGGGCCCTGGAACTGGTGCGCGAGCTGCCCCGGGACCAGGCCGAGGCGGTGCTGCTGCGGGTCGTGGTCGGACTGGACGGGCCCGCCGCCGCGCGGGTCCTCGGCAAGCGGCCGGGTGCGGTGCGGACCGCCGCCCACCGGGGTCTGAAGCGGCTCGCGCGCCAGCTCGGCGCCGAAGGTGTGACGGATGACGGCCCCCGGACGCTGGGGAGTCGAAATGAACGGTGACGGCCGCAGCCCGTATGGATCAGTGGCGGCGGACGTTTCCGAAGGCAAGAGCATGAGCGAACCGGACAGGCGGACACGGACATGGGTGAACGGATGAGCGACGGCGGGGACCTCGGCCGTCGGCGTGCACACCCTGGTCACACCGCCTCCGGACCGCACGGCGCCTCCGAATCCCACGGACGCCACGCCCCGCACGGCTCGGGTGACGGTGACACGGGCGTGGAGGCGCTCCTCGCGGCCGCCCTGCGCGGCGGCACTCCCGCGGACGCCGACGAGGGCGAACGGCGGGCCGTCGCCGCCTTCCGGGCCGCACGGGACTCCGGCGCGCACCGGGCCGCCCGCACGCGGCGCCGGGACGACTGGCGGCCGCGCGGACAGCGGCACGCCCTGCGTTCGCTGAAGGCCACCCTGTCGGTGCTGGTCGCGAGCCTGACTCTGGGCGGGGTCGCGGTCGCCGCGATCGGCTCCGCCGGATCCTCCCGGGACGACGCCGGCGCACGGCGCCCCGAGCAGTCGGTGAGCGCGCGGGAGAAGGCGGCGGCCGCGCCCTCCTGGACGCCGTCCTCCGCCGCCTCGGCGGACCGGGACCGGCCGCCGACCGCTGAGGACACCGAGGCCCAGTGCCGTGCCTACGAGCAGGTCGACGGCCGGGGCAAGGCGCTGGGCGCGACGGCGTGGCAGCGGCTCGTCGCCGCCGCCGGCGGGGAGAAGAACGTCGCCGCCTACTGCGCGGCCCAGCACGCTCCCGCGTCCCCGTCGCCGCCCGCGTCCCCGTCGCCGGGGAACGGCCAGGGCAAGTCCGGCGACGCGCCCGAGACACCCGGAAGTGGGAACGGGAGCGCGAGCGGGAACGGGAGCGGGACCGGCCAGGAGCAGAACGCCGAGAAGACCCCGAAGGCCAACGGCAAGAATCAGTGAGTGTCGGCCAGGAACCGGTGAACGGTGTTCCGGCCGGTCCACAGCCCTGTGTGAACGGCACTGCGGGAACGGTCATGCGCGGCCGTGACCTGCGCGAACGGACCCCGCTCCGGCTGCCGAGGCAACGGCCGGGGCCGCCACCCCCCACAGGAGAGGCCCCGGCCGTCGCGCGGCACGGGCCGCGCGGCGGCCCGTATTTCCTACAGCGCCGTGAAGGCGTTTTCTGTCACACCCCGCACCCGTCGACCGCCTCACGAGTTAGTTGCATGTTGTACGGACATGGACGAGCGACGGTTTCAGGTCGTAACGTGCCTTTCGCGCCGGACGGCGGAGCGGCTGGACCACCGTGACCTTCAGCGGGCCGCGACCATCTGCGGTCGGTGAAACCGCATCCATCAACCGAGGAACCACGACGTGGGGGACGACGCGGAGCTGACAGCCGCGGTGCTTGCGGCACAGGACGGAGACGAGACCGCGTTCCGGGCTGTGTACCGCTCGGTGCACCCGCGGCTCCTCGGGTATGTCCGCACGCTCGTCGGCGACCTCGATGCCGAGGACGTCGCCTCCGAGGCCTGGTTGCAGATAGCGCGTGACCTGGAGCGGTTCAGCGGCGACGCCGACCGCTTCCGCGGCTGGGCCGCCCGTATCGCCCGCAACCGCGCCCTGGACCACATCCGTATGCGCGGCCGCCGCCCCGCGATCGGCGGCGACGAGACGGAGCTGACCGGCCGGGCCGCCGAGTCCGACACCGCGGGCGAGGCCATCGAGGCGCTCGCCACCGGCCGCACCCTCGACCTCATCGCCCGGCTGCCGCAGGACCAGGCCGAGGCCGTCGTCCTGCGGGTCGTCGTGGGCCTGGACGCCAAGACGGCCGCCGAGACGCTCGGCAAGCGGCCCGGTGCCGTGCGCACGGCCGCGCACCGCGGACTGAAGAAGCTCGCCGAGCTGCTCGGCGACGATCCGGAAACGGCCGGCGTGCTCGACGCACTGCCGCCCCAGCGAGGAGCGCGCTCGCGCGCGGTGACGTCCGCCGGTGTGACGCATGCGTGCGCGCGGACGCAGAAGGACATGTGATGGCCGACGAGCGCTGTGTCTTCCCGGGGGACGGGGAATCTCCCGGCGGTTCCGCCGCAGGCCGCGGTTCCGGTCGTTGGCTGGACCGGATGACGGCGGAGCGTCTGCTGCGGGGAGAGGCACCCGACAACGCTGTCGATCCCGCCCACCGCGACGAGGCCGACCGGCTCGCCCGCACCCTCGGCACCCTCGCCGCGCTCTCCGCCGTGCCCGCCCCGGCGGACGAGGAACTCCCCGGCGAGGCAGCCGCCCTCGCCGCCTTCCGCAAGGCCCGCGCCGAACGCACGTCCGAGCCGACGCCCTCGGCGGACTTCGGCGAGGGGCCCGCCGACGAAACGGCGGCACCGACCGCGTTCCGTGAGTCCGGCGCCGAGTGCGTCGGGCAGGGTGACCGTGTCGAGATTGCCGACGGTGGTGCCGGGTCGGAGACGTTCGCCGCGGCTTCCGAGGCTCTCGCGGGTGAGGCGGACGGGCCGGCGGCGTTCCGTGAGTCCGGCGCCGAGTACGTCGGGCAGGGTGACCGTGTCGAGGGCGCCGACCGTGGCGCTGAGGCGGAGACGGACGTGTTGGTCGCGTTCCGCGAGGTCCGTGCCCAGGGGGAGGCCCGTGCCGAGGGTGAGGGCCGTACCGAGGATGAGGGCCCTGCCGGCGGGGCGGAGGTGTCCGACGGGGCGGGGGTGTCCGACGGGAGCTTGGCCGGGCGCGGTGACGGCGACGGTGGGCTGGTGCGTATCGGGGGGCGGCGTGCGGCGAACGGCCGAGCCCGGCGGCGTCACCCCACCCGCCTGGCCGTGGCCGCCGCGCTGACCGTAGGCATGGTCGGCGGGGTCGCGGCCGCGGCCGGTACCGGGGTCCTGCCGACCCCGTTCGACAGCGCCGAACCGGGACCCGCGGCCTCCGTCTCGGCCACCGCGACGCCCCGATCGAACCATCCGCTCGTCTCGCCCCCACCCGACGCCACTCAGGGCGGCGGCGCGGGGGCGGCGACGCCCGGCGGCTCCGCGAGCGGCACCCCGGCCCCGGACGCCGAGGGGAAGACCAAGGGCACCGACGATCCCGCCGACCGCGGCGGCCGGCCGAGCGGTGTCACCTCGACCTGCCGCGACCTGCGCGACGGCAAGGCGCTGGACGCCGAGCGCCGCAGCACCCTGGAGGGCGCGGCGGGTGGTTCCACGCGGGTGCCGGCGTACTGCGCGCGGGTCCTCGACGCGCCCACCGGCCAGGGTGTCGACACCGGCGGCCTGACCGACGGCGGCACGGGCGAGGGCGGCGGCGAGACGCTGAGCGGCCCGGCCGGCGGCGCGAGCGGCCAGGACCGTCAGGGCGACCAGGGTGACCAGGGCACCGAGGGTGCCGAGGGCAACAAGGGCGGCAAGAGCGACGACGGCGGCAAGGGCGGCACCAAGGACGACAAGGGGGCCGGTTCCGGAGGCACGGCGTCCGGTGCCTCCGGCACGTCCCGCGGCTCCGGCGGTCCGGGCGCCTCCAGCGCCTCCTCCGGCACCGTCCACCGTCAGGGCGGAGGGGTGGGCGCGACGCCCACCCCGACCTACAGCGCCCTCTGACCTGCGGATCTGCAACTCGTCGAAATTTTTTGGCGAGGGGTGTGACGTTTTCGGAGGCCGCGACGCAGTAAGAAGTGAGCCGACTGGTCATCGGCCCTCGCACTGAGCCGGGGTTCCCCCCGTACCCGCGGCTCGTGCACCTGGCGCGGGCGGGGCACGTTCCCCCGGTCCCGCCCGCGCCCCAGACACCTCACCAGGAGACGACGACCTTGTCGCCGTTCCTCACCCGCGCGAACAGCTCCGCGATGGCCGCCTCGTCCCGTACGTTGACACAGCCGTGCGAGGCCCCGGCGTATCCCCGGGCCGCGAAGTCCGACGAGTAGTGCACCGCCTGCCCACCGCTGAAGAACATCGCGTACGGCATCGGCGAGTCATAGAGCGTGGACACGTGATGGCGGGACTTCCAGTAGACGTGGAACACACCCTCCCGCGTGGGCGTGTACTGCGAGCCGAAGCGGACCGCCATCGTCGACACCGTCCGCCCGTCGATCATCCAGCGCAGCGTCCGGCTCGTCTTGTCGATGCACAGCACCCGCCCGGTCAGGCACCGAGGGTCCGGCGCGGCGGCCGGCTGACCGCCCATCGCATACAGCTCCCACTGGCCCGGCTCGCGCGTCATCCCCAGCAGCCGCTCCCAGGTGACCGTGTCCGTCCTCCCGGTCGGCGGCAGCCCCCGCTTGCTCTGGAACCCCTTGACCGCCTGCTCGGTGAGCTCGTCGTACGTCCCCGTCGGCCCGTCGGACAGCCAGGCGACCTGCCGCAGCCGGGCCTGGAGCTCACGGACGTCCCGCCCGGTGTCGCCGCGGGACCACAGAACGGGGGGTGGCTCGGTCGGCTCGGGGGCGGTTGGGGCGGTGCTCGCGGGCTTGCCGTCGACGGGAGCCGTGGAGGCCGCGGGAGCCCTGGGAGGTGTCGTGGGGCTGACGTCGATACGGACGGGCGGCACGGGTGAGTGCCCCTCGCCCCCCGAGCCGGTGGTCCGCACCGTGCAGCCGCACGCCGTCACCAGGGCCGCCGCCCCCGCCACGGCGGCGAGCGATCTTCGCATTGTGGTCATGGCCGAGATGTTCCCCGCGGATGACTCATCGCGAACGGCCGGGCATTGTTGTGACCGGGGCCGCAACCACTCTGTGAGGAAGGTCCCAGCGTGCTCCCCTCCACCGGGTGCACGCCCGCCGCTACAGTCCGTCGAAGGGTCGGTCTGTACTGGCGAGTAACTGGCGAGTAACTCGAGTAATTGCTCAGCGGGAGGCATCACACCATGGCGCGCGAGTCGGAGTCCGGACTGCCCATCGAACCGGTCTACGGGCCTGCCGCTCTGGAGGGCTGGGACCCGGCGGAGAAGCTGGGTGAGCCGGGCGCGTATCCCTTCACCCGGGGCGTGTACCCGTCGATGTACACGGGCCGGCCCTGGACGATGCGCCAGTACGCCGGGTTCGGTACGGCGGTGGAGTCCAACGCCCGTTACCAGCAGCTGATCGCCAACGGCACGATGGGCCTGTCGGTCGCCTTCGACCTGCCCACCCAGATGGGCCACGACTCCGACGCCCCGATCGCGCACGGCGAGGTCGGCAAGGTCGGGGTGGCCATCGACTCCATCGACGACATGCGGGTGCTGTTCGGCGGGATCCCGCTGGACAAGGTCTCCACCTCGATGACGATCAACGCCCCCGCCGCGCTGCTGCTCCTGCTGTACCAACTGGTCGCCGAGGAGCAGGGCGTCGGCGCGGACCGGCTGACCGGCACGATCCAGAACGACGTGCTCAAGGAGTACATCGCCCGCGGCACCTACATCTTCCCGCCCAAGCCCTCGCTGCGGCTGATCGCGGACATCTTCAAGTACTGCCGGGCCGAGATCCCGAAGTGGAACACCATCTCGATCTCCGGCTACCACATGGCCGAGGCCGGTGCCTCGCCCGCGCAGGAGATCGCCTTCACCCTCGCCGACGGCATCGAGTACGTGCGCACGGCGGTCGCGGCCGGCATGGACGTCGACGACTTCGCCCCGCGCCTGTCGTTCTTCTTCGTCGCGCGCACCACGATCCTGGAGGAGGTCGCCAAGTTCCGTGCCGCACGCCGGATCTGGGCGCGGGTGATGCGTGAGGAGTTCGGCGCGAAGAACCCCAAGTCGCTGATGCTGCGCTTCCACACCCAGACCGCCGGGGTGCA
>NZ_JBIBVX010000003.1:0-477736 GCF_043080745.1 Streptomyces sp. NPDC014995 | reverse complement strand
AAGGAACGGACGCTTCCTTTGTACTCACCCGAGAGACTCTCTCGCGGCTTTCCTCCGGGCGCTTCCCTTCGGTCTTGCGTTTCCGACTCTATCAGGGATTTTCCGTCTCTCTGACCACCGTCCCGCAGGCATGCAGAAGATGATCCAAAGATAGGATCTGACAAGTTGGATGCTGCTCGGTTAAGTGCGCTCGCTCGCGTCACTCACCCTCAAGCAGGAGTACGACTGTACACGGGGGCGCGGAGGCGGTGCAAATCCCTTAGGCTGGTGGTCTAGACCACGACGGACTCTCGTGCGGGACCGGTACTTCGCCCTGACATACCCTGCTGCACAGTGCGCCGTCCTGGACTTGCAGTGACGGCCCGTATACATCTCCACCCCTGGGAGGCTTCCCATGACCACCGTGACGTCCCCGTTGGCAGGACGCGCCATCGGACTGGCCACCGTGCCGGATCCGGTCTTCTCCGGGGCCATGGTCGGCCCGGGTACGGCGATCGATCCGGTGCGCGAGCCTTCCGAGGCCGTCGCACCCGTGGACGGAGTCATCGTCTCCCTCCATCCCCACGCCTTCGTCGTGGTCGACGCCCATGGGCACGGGGTGCTCACCCACCTCGGTATCGACACCGTGCAGCTCAACGGTGAGGGCTTCGAGCTCCTCGTGAACAAGGGCGACACCGTGACGCGTGGGCAGGGCATCGTGCGCTGGAATCCGGCCGCGGTGGAAGAAGCAGGCAAGTCGGCGGTGTGCCCGATCGTGGCGCTGGAGGCCACCGCCGATGCCCTCGGCGAGCTCCGTGAAGACGGCGACGTGAAGACTGGCGACGTTCTCTTTTCCTGGCACTGATGCCGAAGCCGTCATGGACGGCACGCAGGACAACCACCGCGGCGGCGGGACCCGCCGCACTATGGGAGACGGGTGAGATGGAGACAACGCTGCGAGGCGTCGGCGTGAGCCACGGGGTGGCGATCGGCGAGGTTCGGCACATGGGAACGGCGGTGCTCGAACCGCCCGCCAAGCAAATCCCGGCCGAGGAGGCGGAGCGCGAGCAGGGGCGCGCCCGCAAGGCCGTGGAAGCTGTGGCGGCCGACCTGATTGCGCGCGGCAATCTGGCGGGTGGCGAGGCCCAGGCGGTGCTCGAGGCGCAGGCCATGATGGCTCAGGACCCCGAGCTGATGGCGGACGTGGAGCGGCGCATCGCCGTCGGGAGCACGGCCGAGCGCGCCGTGTACGACGCATTCGCCGCCTACCGTGAGCTGCTTGCGGGCGCCGGGGAGTACCTCGCCGGTCGCGTGGCCGACCTCGACGATGTGCGGAATCGTATCGTCGCCCGTCTGCTGGGCGTCCCGATGCCGGGTGTCCCGGACAGTGACGAGCCGTACGTGCTGGTCGCTCGGGACCTGGCGCCTGCCGACACCGCTCTGCTGGACCCGACGCTGGTGCTCGGGTTCGTCACCGAGGAAGGCGGGCCGACGAGCCACAGTGCGATTCTGGCGCGCGCCCTGGGTGTGCCGGCCGTCGTGGCGCTGCCCGGTGCCGGTGAGCTCACCGAGGGCACGGTGATCGCCGTTGACGGCAGCACCGGCGAGATCTTCGTGAACCCGAGTGAGGACAAGAAGGCGCAGCTCCGGGCCGCGGCCGCGGAGCGCAGGGCGGCGCTCGCCGCCTCGACCGGGCCGGGTGTCACCGCCGACGGTCACAAGGTGCCGTTGCTGGCGAACGTCGGCGGGCCCGCCGACGTGCCGGCCGCCGTCGAGGCGGGCGCGGAGGGCGTCGGTCTGTTCCGCACCGAGTTCCTCTTCCTCGACGACAGCAAGAACGCGCCGTCCGAGGAGAAGCAGGTCCAGGCCTATCGGCAGGTGCTCGAGGCGTTCCCCGAGGGGCGGGTCGTCGTGCGCGTGCTGGACGCGGGTGCGGACAAGCCGCTGGACTTCCTGACGCCGGCGGACGAGCCCAACCCGGCACTGGGCGTGCGTGGTCTGCGGACGCTGCTCGACCACCCCGAGATCCTGCGCACCCAGCTGACGGCGCTGGCGAAGGCGGCCGAGGGCCTGCCGGTCTACCTCGAGGTGATGGCCCCGATGGTGGCCGACCGTGCCGATGCCAAGGCGTTCGCGGACGCGTGCCGGGCGGCGGGGCTGCGGGCGAAGTTCGGTGCGATGGTGGAGATTCCGTCGGCCGCGCTGCGGGCCCGTTCGATCCTGCAGGAGGTCGAGTTCCTCTCGCTGGGGACGAACGACCTCGCGCAGTACACCTTCGCCGCCGACCGTCAGGTGGGTGCGGTGTCCCGTCTGCAGGATCCGTGGCAGCCCGCGCTGCTCGACCTCGTGGCGCTGTCCGCTGAGGCGGCCAAGGCCGAGGGCAAGAGCTGTGGTGTGTGTGGCGAGGCCGCGTCCGACCCGCTGCTCGCATGTGTGCTGACCGGTCTGGGGGTCACCTCCCTGTCCATGGGTTCGGCGTCGATTCCCTATGTGCGGGCGACGCTGGCGAAGTACACGTTGGCGCAGTGCGAGCGGGCGGCCGCGGCGGCGCGCGCGACCGACAGCGCCGAGGACGCACGGACCGCGGCACAGGCTGTGCTGTCCGGCGAGTAGGAGTAGTCGGACCGGGTCGGCGTCCGGCTGGTGAGCAGGGGCGCCCCGCCTTCGGGTGGGGCGCCCCTTTGCCGTGTCAGTGGTGGTGGCCCGGCATCGGTCCTTCCCGCCCGTCCTGGCCGAGGTCCGGCGGTACGCAGTAGTCGACGTTGGACTCGGGCGAGATGAGGTCTCCGGACTCGACGTCGGTGCAGTAGGCGTCGAAGACCTCGCCGGCCGTCAGGGGTTCGAGGCCGTCGCCGCGCAGCCGCCATCCGTAGATCCGGTCGGGGGCGCCTGGGGCGCTGGTGCGCATGACCAGGCCGCCGGGGCTCTGGGTGGCGAGGCCGAGGGCGAGAACGGTGGTGAATTCGAGGGCCTCGGCCTCGTCGAGGGGTGTGGTGCCGTTCGGCGTCTGGTCGGCGTGGAGGACGGCTACGAGGGCTTCGGGTGTGCCCGTGACGCTGCAGACGAGGTGCCGGTTGCCCGGTGGTGCGGTGTCGAGGATGCGGACGAGGAGGTCCGAGGCTTGTGCGAAGGCGGCGCGGCCGAGGTCCTCGCCACAGCTCGCGCAGGCGCCGAGGCGGGCCAGGAGGGTGGCCGCGTACTCCCAGGTCGCCTGCCGGACGGCTTCGTCGACGAGGGCGGGGACGAGGTCGGCCAGCGGCTGGCCCTCGTAGGGAAGAGTGGGGCCGGTCGTCGCGAGTTGGGCGGTGAAGCGGGTGCGGTGGGCCGGGACGTCGGGGTCGAGTCCCTGGGCGGTGCAGAACTCGGCGTACTCCTGCGGGTCGAAGAGGGCCACCGTGGTGTGGATGCCCTGGAGGGCGCGGGTCTTGAGGAGGTCCTCGACCTGTTGGAGGTAGGTGGCGTGGTCGTCGAAGGGGAAGCTGCGGTAGCGCCGCATGGCACGGAAGTCGTGCTCGTCGGTGAGCAGGCCGATGGTGCCGGCGATTTCACGGCGCAGGACGCGTCGCATGGTCTGGTGGTCGGTGTGTGCCATGGTTCCCCCTGTGTGCACAGTCGATCAATGCTCACTCACAGTAATCGACGGCACTGACAGCGGGTTCCGGGCGGAGCGATCACAAACCGGGCAGTGACCGAAACGCACTGGTCAGAGCAGTGATTCCGGTCGCCGGCCGTCCACCGAGGGGGTTCAACGGCACTCGCCGCCGTGACGGCGAGTGGGTCGTCAGGCCCGCTTGCGCGCGAGGTCCTCGTAGAAGTGGAGCAGGTCGAGGTTGTCGATGGAGCCGGGGTTGACCGCCTTCTCCAGTGGGGTGCCCTGGAGGAGGCGTTTGACCGGGACCTCGATGCGCTTTCCGGTGAGGGTGTGGGGGACTCCGGGAACCTCGATGATCTCGTCGGGGATGTGGCGCGGGGAGAGTTGTTCGCGGATGGTCTGTTTGATCCGGTCGAGGAGTGCCTCGTCGAGTACGGCTCCTGGTGCCAGGTGGACGAACAGGGGCATCCAGTAGCCGCCGTCGGGCTGTTCGATGCCGATGACGAGGGATTCCTTGATCTCGGGGAGGCGCTCGACGGCTTCGTAGATGTCGGCCGAGCCCATCCGCACGCCCTGGCGGTTGAGCGTGGAGTCGGAGCGGCCGTGGATGACGACGGAGCCGCGCGAGGTGACGGTGATCCAGTCGCCGTGGCGCCAGACGCCGGGGTAGGTGTCGAAGTAGCTGTCGTGGTAGCGGCTGCCGTCGGGGTCGTTCCAGAAGTAGACCGGCATGGACGGCATGGGGTTGGTGACGACCAGTTCGCCGACTTCGTCGATGACGGGACGACCGGCCGGGTCCCAGGACTGCAGATCGGTGCCGAGGCCGGGTGCCTGGAGCTCGCCGGTGTGGACCGGGAGGGTCGGGACGGCTCCGGCGAAGCAGGAGCACACGTCCGTGCCGCCGCTGACGGAGGCGATCCACAGGTCGTCGCGGACCTCGTCGTGCAGCCAGCGGAATCCGTCGGGCGGAAGCGGGGAGCCGGTGGTGGCGACGCACCGCACCGTGGAGAGGTCGAAGTCGCGGGACGGATGGACGTCGGCCTTCCGGCAGGCCATGACGTAGGCCGCGGAGGTGCCGTAGAGGGTGGCTCCCGTGCGTTCGGCGACGCGCCACTGTGCGGCCGTGTCGGGGTAGCCGGGGCTGCCGTCGTAGAGGACGACCGTGGTGCCGGTCAGGAGGCCGGAGACGAGGAAGTTCCACATCATCCAGCCGGTCGAGGTGTACCAGAAGAAGCGGTCCTCGGGGCCCAGGTCGCAGTGCAGGCCCAGCTGCTTGAGGTGTTCGACCAGGATGCCGCCCTGGGACTGGACGATGGCCTTGGGCAGGCCGGTCGTGCCGGAGGAGTAGAGCACCCACAGGGGGTGGTCGAAGGGGACCTGTTCGAAGACGGGGTCCTCGTCCGCGGCCGTCAGGGCCGACCACTCCAGGGCTCCTTCGGGCGCCTCGGTGCCCAGGAGGGGAATGTGGACCACGGCACGCAGGGTGGGCAGTTCCCGGCGGAGCTCGGTGACGACGTCGCGGCGGTCGTGCTGCTTGCCGCCGTAGCGGTAGCCGTCGACGGTGAACAGGACGACGGGCTCGACCTGCTGGAACCGGTCGAGGACGCTGCGGGCGCCGAAGTCGGGGGCGCAGGAGGTCCAGACGCCGCCGACGGCCGCCGTGGCCAGGAGGGCGACGACGGCCTGCGGGATGTTCGGGAGGTAGCCGCTGATCCGGTCTCCGGGGCGGACGCCGAGACCGCGCAGCTCGGCGGCGAGGGAGCCGACCTGACGGCGCAGCTCGGACCAGGTCACCGGACGCGGGTCGTGGGTCTCGTCGACGTGCAGGAGGGCCGGTTCGTCCGCGCGGGTGGCGGCCGCGCGCAGGGCGTGCTCGGCGTAGTTCAGCGTCGCCCCGGGGAACCACTGGGCGCCGGGCATGGAGCGGTCGCCCAGCACGCGCGCGTAGGGCGTGGAAAACCGTACGTCGAACCACTCGGTCACGGCTTTCCAGAACGTCTCCAGCTCGTCCACGGACCAGCGGTGCAGGGCCGGATAGCCGCCTTCGGACGGGGCTCCGTGGTGTTCGGCCGCCCAGGCGTGGAACCTGGTGACCTGGGCCTGGGCGATGCGCTGGGGGTCGGGCCGCCAGAGCGGCTCGGGGTTCACGGTCGACATGGGGCGGCTCCCGGACTGTGCGCGTCGTGTGCGTCGTCCGCGCACGTGCTGGGGTGTGCGCGTGACGCGGCTGACACGGACGATGCCATGTGATCGACTTCCACACCAGGGCGAGCCCCACACAGTCCGTGTCGTGAAGATGTGGTCCGGCCACGGGTGAACGGCAGTTGAACGGCACACGCGTGTGAGGCGGTCAGTGGCAGGGTGAGCAGCATGGACGGTCGTGACCTGGTGCGTTCGATAAGGGTGGTTGGTTCTGCGGGGGCGGCCCAGGGGTTGCGCACCGTACGGGCCGCGTGGCGCAGGCGGCGCGCCGACGCCACCGGGTTGCCGGCGCGGGGCGGCGAGCGCGCGCGGGTGCCGGGACAGATGCAGGAGGTGGAGCCCGGCCCCGGGGGTGGGACGGTCCGGTTCAGCCGCTCGGAGCTGCGGATTCACGTCGCCGTGAACGGGGCGGTGTTCTGGGGGTGGGACGGGTCCGGTCCGGAGCCGTCGTACGCGCTGGCGGGGCGCTGCCCGGAGGCGGATCCCCGGGCGGTGCTGGAGCCGGACAAGGACGGCGGGTGGCGGGTCGTCGCCGAGCGGGTGACGGTGGTGGTCTCGCGGCACGGGGCGATCGAGGTGCGCACGCCGGGAGGTGTGACGGTGCGGCGTGAGCTGCCGCCCCGGTGGTGGGAACCGCAGGGCGGCGGTCCGGGGCGCTGGATGCAGCGGTCGGAGGTGGCGGCGGACGCGCGTTTCTTCGGGCTCGGTGGGCGGGCGTCGGGCCCGCGTCTGCGTGACGGGACGTACCGGCTGTGGAACACCGACCCCGGGCGTCCGTTCGGCCGTGGGGACGACCCGCTGTACCTGACCATGCCGGTGCAGTTGGTGGTGGCCGACGCGACCACGCACCTGGCGTTCCACGACACATCATGGGACGGCACGGTGACCCTGCGGGAGGGTGAGGAGGGGGCCGGCTCCGGGCACGACCGGGCCGGGACGTCCGCGCTGCGGATGGACGGCGGCCCTCTGCGCTGCTGGGTGATGGTGGGCACCCCCGCGCGCGTGCTGCTCACCTGGGCCTCGCTCACCGGGGCGCCGGCGCTGCCGCCCGCGTGGGCGCTCGGTCACCATCATGCGCGCTGGGGCTTCGGGAGCGAGCAGGAGGTGCGGCGCATCGTGGCGGGCTACCAGGAGCGCGGTCTGCCGCTCGACGCGGTCCATCTGGACATCGACCACCTCGACGGCCACCAGGTCTTCACCGTCGACCAGGAGCGCTTTCCCAAGCTTCCGGTCCTCGCCGAGGAACTGCGGAGGGACGGGATCCGTCTGGTGTCGATCGTCGATCCGGCGGTGAAGGCCACGCCGGGCAACGCCGTCCACGACAGTGGGCTCGCCGAGGACGCGTTCGTGCGGGACGCGTCGGGGCGCGTCGTCGAGGGCGTGGTGTGGGCCGGCGAGTCGGTCTATCCGGACTTCACGCACGCGCGCGTGCGGAGGTGGTGGGGAGGTCTGTACGCGGAGCGGATCGCGCAGGGGTTCTCCGGTTTCTGGCACGACATGAACGAGCCGACGTCGTTCACCGCCTTCGGGGAGTCGACCCTCCCCCGGTCGGCGCGGCACGCCCTGGACGGGCGGGGCGGTGATCACCGCGAGGCGCACAACGTCTACGGGCTGTGCATGGCGCAGGCGGGCTACGAGGGGTTGCGGGACCTGCTGCCCGAGGAGCGTCCGTTCGTCTTCTCCCGCTCCGGGTGGGCCGGTCTGCAGCGCTACGGCGGCACCTGGTCCGGCGACGTCGCCACGGGCTGGCCCGGGCTGCGGTCATCCCTGTCGCTGGTCCTGGGGCTCGGGTTGTGCGGAGTGCCGTACTCGGGACCGGACGTGGGCGGTTTCGACGGCAGTCCTTCTCCGGAGCTGTATCTGCGGTGGTTCCAGCTGGGTGCGTATCTGCCGCTGTTCCGTACGCACGCGAGTCTGCGGGCGGGGCGCAGGGAGCCGTGGGAGTTCGGGGCCGAGGTGCTGGAGCACGCGCGTGCGGCGCTCGTCGAACGCCGGCGGCTGCTGCCGTACTTCATGACGCTGGCGCATCTGGCCAGGCGTACGGGGGCTCCTTATGTGCGTCCGCTGTGGTGGGGAG
The DNA here is from genome assembly GCF_043080745.1 of Streptomyces sp. NPDC014995. Classification (NCBI taxonomy): domain Bacteria; kingdom Bacillati; phylum Actinomycetota; class Actinomycetes; order Kitasatosporales; family Streptomycetaceae; genus Streptomyces; species Streptomyces sp. NPDC014995. The sequence continues at coordinate 469,886 of NZ_JBIBVX010000003.1, read as the reverse complement.
CGCCCGAGGACCGGGCGCTGCGGGACTGCGAGGACGCTTTCCTTCTGGGTGACTGTCTTCTGGTGGCGCCGGTGCTCGACCCGGGCGCGGACCGGCGGGCGGTGCAGCTGCCGCGGGGGCTTTGGTACGACACGGCGTCGGGGAAGGCCTACGAGGGGCCGGGGCAGGTACTCGTCGATGCTCCGCCGGCGCGTATTCCGGTGCTCGCGCGCGCGGGTGCCGTCATACCGGTGCGTGGGGAGGACGGCGGGCTGGAGCTGGAGGTGTGGGCGCCGGCCCACGGACGGACGGGGGGCGGTCTGGTGGTGCGGGACAGCGGTGACGGCTGGGACGAGCCGGAGATCGAGCGGTACGTCTCCCGCCGGCAGGGTGGCCGGACGGTCGTCGTCGAGCGGGAGGGTGAGGACGGCGTGCGCGAGCCGTCCCACCCTGTGCGCGTACGCGGGCTCGGTGGGTCCTCTCAGACGTAGCGTCCTTCGAAGAACGCCCGCACGGCGAGTGTGTGCAGCGGGAAGGCCAGCTCCTCCGGCCTGCGCAGGAGGTGCCAGCCCTCCGTCTCGTCGGTGGTGGCGGACGTCGGCAGGCGGTCCGCCGGGCATTCCGGCAGGAGGCCGAAGAGGAGGAGGTGGCCGTCGGGGGAGCTCATGGCGTCGACGAGGCGTACGTCGCGGCTCGCGGCGTCGATGCCCGTCTCCTCCTTGAGCTCACGGACGACGGCCTGCCGCCAGTCCTCACGGTCGTCGATGTACCCGCCGGGCAGGGCGATGCCCCCGCGCGCGGGGGCGATGGTCCGGGTGATGACGACCAAAGCGGTGCCCTTCGTGTCGTACACGGGCTGGAGTGCGATCGCGACCGGCAGCGGGTTGCGGTAGGCCACGGTGGCACAGGCCGGGCAGGTGCGGGGCCAGCCGGTGACGCCCTCCCCGTAGGGTGCTCCGCAGCTTGAACAGTGGGAGTTGCGGGGCGAGTTGGAAGCGGAGTGCTGAGTTTCGGACACGCGCGGACTGTATCCGATCATGAGTGGGCGTCGCGCGCGGGCGTCCTGGACGCCGTGGTGAGCGACTTGGCGGAGACGGGGAAGTCGAAGTAGGTGTCCGGGTACGGCTCGGGCTTGAAGGTGTAGTGCCACCACTCCTCGGCGAGGTTGACGAAGCCGAGCTCTTCGAGGGTGCCCTTGAGGAGCAGCCGGTGGGCGCGCTGCTCACCCTGGACGCGCGGGTCGAGGGTGTGGCTGAGGGTGTCGAAGCAGTCGAAACCGGTGCCCATGTCGACGGAGTTGTCCGGGAAGCGCTCCTGCTGCGGCGCGTAACACGGTACGAGGGGTTCACCGGGGACGTAGGGCCTGGTCGGTCGCGCCGGGAGCTTCACGAGCGTGAGGTCCAGGGTGGAGCCGCGGCTGTGGCCGGACTTCTCGGCGATGTAACCGTCCTCGAACAGACGGGTCTTGTCGACGTTCGGGTAGAACTCGCCCTTCATCGCCTCGTCGTCGAGGTCCTGCGCCCAGCGGACGAAGTGGTCCACGGCGCGCTGCGGCCGGTAGCAGTCGTACACCTTGAGTGTGTATCCCTGGCACAGGAGCTTCGTCTGGGCCTTGTGGAGGGCTTCGGCGGCCGGGCGCGTGAGGATGCACAGCGACCGGCGGTAGCCGTCGACGCGGGCGCCGAGGAAGTTGTGCCGGGTGACGTAGCGCATCTCCTGGAGGATCGTCGGGTCGACGGTGCTCAGGGCGACGAAGTCCGCGGGGGCCTCGGGTTCGGTGTGGGTGCGGGCGGTGGCGGGCGCGGCGGTCACGGTCAGCAGGGCGGCGAGCGCGGTGACGACACCGCGTACAGCGCTGGAGAGGCGTGTCATGTCTCCTGCGTCTATCAGAGCGGGGTTCCGGTGGGGAAGCGATCGCATGCAGTCCGGCCCCGATGCGGGATGCCTGCCCCCTCGGCCGTATGCGTGCCACACTTCTGACGTTCCGTCAGATCCTTCGCCGGGAGGGCTGTATGTCAGGTACACGAACACCCGTGGTCGCCGGGTGGTTCACCGGGGACGGGGACGATTTCAGGCTGCTCGGGACGCGCTGCTCGGCCTGCGGCTCGGTCTTCTTCCCCCGCGAGGACACGCGCTGCCGCAATCCGGACTGCGGAGGTGGCGAGCTGGAGGAGGTCCCGCTGTCACGGCGGGGGCGCGTGTGGTCGTACACCGACAGCCGATATCGACCTCCGTCACCCTATGTGACCGATCCGGAACTTCCGTGGGAGCCGTACGCGTTGATCGCTGTGGAGCTGGAGTCCGAGCGGATGGTGGTACTGGGACAGGCGGTTCCCGGGGTCACCGTCGCCGATCTGACGGTGGGCACGGAGGTGGAGGTCGTCCCCGGAGTGCTCCACGAGGACGCGGAGACGACCTGGACGACCTGGCACTGGCGGCCGACGGGGGTGAGGGGATGACGGCGGATGTGGCGGTGCTCGGCGTGGGGATGCACCCCTGGGGCAAGTGGGGGCGCGGCTTCGTCGAGTACGGCGTGGTCGCGGCGCGCGCGGCGCTGGCGGACGCCGGCCTGGACTGGCGGGAGGTCGGTTCGGTCGTCGGCGCGGACACGGTGCGTGGCGGCTATCCGGGGTATGTGGCCGGGGCGACCTTCGCGAAGGCGCTGGGCTGGCAGGGGGCCAGGGTGACGAGTGTGTACGCGGCGTGCGCCTCGGGGGCCCAGGCGATCAACGCGGCGCGGGCGCAGATCCTCGCGGGCCTGGCGGAGGTGGTGCTCGTGGTGGGGGCGGACGCCGCGCCCAAGGGCTTCTTCCGCCCCGCCGGCGGGGACCGGCCGGACGACCCCGACTGGCTGCGGTTCCGGGTGCTCGGCGCGACCAATCCGGCGTACTTCGGGCTGTTCGCGCGTCGGCGCATGGCAGTGCACGGGGACACGCCCGCCGACTTCGCCCAGGTCAAGGTGAAGAACGCCTTGATGGGGGCGCTGAATCCGCACGCACGCTACCGCGCGCGGGTCACCGCCGAGGAGGTCGCCGCGTCCGCGGTGGTGGCCGACCCACTGCGGCTGCTGGACATCTGCGCCACCTCGGACGGCGGGGCGGCGGTGGTGCTGTCCAGCATGGAGTTCGCACGGCGCCACGGGTCGGCGGACCCGGTGCGGATCCGGGCGGTGGCCACCGTCACGCCCCGTTACCCCAGCACGGTGCTGGACCTGCCGGACATCGCGACCGACTCGGCGGCGGTGGTTGCGCCGACGGGCGAGGCGTTCAGGGCGTCGATCGCCGCGGCCGCCTACGAGGAGGCGGGCGTCGGTCCCGAGGACCTGTCCCTGGCCGAGGTCTACGACCTGTCCACGGCACTGGAGTTGCAGTGGTACGAGGACCTCGCGCTGTGCGGAGAGGGCGAGGGAGCCAAGTTGCTGCGGGACGGCGTGACGGCGCCGGGCGGTCGCATACCGGTGAACACGAGCGGTGGCCTGGCCTCGTTCGGGGAGGCGGTGCCGGCGCAGGCGATCGCCCAGGTCTGCGAGGTGACCTGGCAGTTGAGGGGGCAGGCGGGTGATCGCCAGGTCAGTGGCGCGCGCGTGGGTCTCACGGCGAACCAGGGGCTCTTCGGACACGGATCGGCGGTGGTCGCCGTGCGGTGAGGCCGGAGAGACGGGCCACCGGAGGATCCGGGGCGCCACGCGGGGGCGCCACGCGGGGACGACGCTCTCGGCCGGGCGCGTGCTCGGGCGTGCGTTCTGACGCTCCGTGAGCGGTCAGGAATCCTGAGTGAACGTCTCATGAACCGCGCCTGGGCGCGCGCACGCGGCGCCATCATGCTCCCGTGCACTCCTGGACGGACACTCTCCGCTTCGCCTTCCAGCCGGTGGTCAACCTGGCCACCGGAGGAGTGGCAGCACTGGAGATACTCGCCCGACCGGAGACCGGTGACGTGCTGGCGGGGGCCCGGAGGGACGCCGGACTCGACGCCCGGCTGGCCGTGTCGGCGGTGCGGGCCGCGGCGCGCAAGGAGACGCTGCTGCCCCTGCATGTGAACGTGTTCGCCGGGACGCTGGCCGACCTCGGCGGTCTCACCCCGCTGCACGACGCCGTGCGGGAGACGGGGCGGCTGCCGTGGGAGGTGACGGTCGACGTCGTCCCGCCGTACGCGCACGTACCGACAGGGCGGGAGTGCCGGTCCGGTCGGTGCACCGCGCGCGGTTCCTGCTGGCGATGTCGGGGCGTTACGGACACGCCCTGTACGCCGACCGGCCGGCGACCAAGCTCGGTGATCCGCCACGCACGGTGGGCATGGACGCGACGGCGTGGGAGGTGCTGGACGTGGTCGCCGTCGGCGGCCGGGACCGTACCTCCGACGACGTGGCCGTCGTCGACCACCACGGGCGGTGCGTGGGCGTCGTCCGGCTCGCGGACCTGGTGCGGGCGCTGGCCGAGACACGGGTCGAGGAGGCGGCGGGGCTCAATCCGCTGACGCGGCTGCCCGGTTCGGACGCGATCACCGGGGAGGTGGACCGGCGGACCGCGGACGGGCGGACGTTCGCGCTGAGCTGGCTGGACGTCGACCGCTTCAAACGGGTCAACGACGGGGCCGGCTTCGCGGCCGGGGACGAGTTGATCCGCTCGGTGGGGCGCGCGTTGCTGGACGCGGCGTCAGGGAGTACGCGCGTGGGGCACATCGGCGGGGACGACTTCCTGGTCCTGGCCGATCCGGAGGACCTGGACCGACTGGCCGCCTCGGTGCTGGACGCGCCGTGGTCGGCGGGCGGGTGCCCGGTCACGCTGTCGCTGGCGACGATCCTGTGCCCGCCGGGCAGCGTGACGGACCATCGCCGGGCGGCGGCCTGCCTGGCGCCGCTGAAGAAGGCCGCGAAGGCGCTGTACGGGGCGAGTTGGGTGCTGGGGCGGACGGGTTTGCCCGGGCACGAGGTACGGCGGGGATCGCTGCCGGTGGGGGCTGCGGGGTCCAGGGAGGTGGGGGTGGAGCCGGGGGTCGGATGAGGGACCGCGGACCGGTCTCGGCGATCATCCTGTGCGGACATCGACCACCCGTCGGCGCGCCCCGCCTTCCCCAACGGTTGCCGTCATCCTCCTTGACGCTCCCTGGACGCCGGTGAACACTTCCCGGTGTCAGCCGACATCGCCGTACATTCACGGCGTACCAGGCACTGCGCCACAGGGGCTCCCCGGTCCAAGGCCCACTCCCCCACGGGCGATTCGGCTACGACGGCACGCTCGTCACGGATGCCGGGCGGGGCGCGGAACCTCCCCGCCTTGGCCGAAGCAGCCACGGGAACCGCACCCTGCACGGAGCACCGGGGCCGATCGCCCCGGGCCGGCCTAGGAGCCGCCATGAGCAACGGAGACATATTCGTCGGCGAGGTCATCGGAACCGCGATCCTCATCCTGTTCGGCGCGGGTGTCTGCGCCGCCGTCACCCTCAGACACTCCAAGGCCCGGGCCTCGGGATGGATCGTGATCGCCTTCGGGTGGGGGTTCGGGGTGCTGGCCGGGGCGTACACCGCCGCACCGCTGTCCGGTGGGCATCTCAATCCGGCGGTCACCCTCGGGATCGCCGTCGACACGGGCGAATGGGGCAAGGTCGGGATCTATCTGCTGGGCCAGATCATCGGCGCGATGCTCGGCGCCGTCCTCGCATACCTGGTGTATCTCGCACAGTTCCGGGCGAACGTGCGTGAGACGGGCACCACCGAGGGCACGGCCGAGGAACCGACGCCGACGCTCGGCATCTTCTCCACCATCCCCGAGATCCGGAACCCGGTCGCCAACCTGGTCACGGAGATCATCGCGACCGTCGCGCTCGTCCTGCCCGTCCTCGCCTTCGGGCTGACGAAGGGGCTCGGGCAGTCCGGCACGCTCGTGCTGATCGTGTCGCTGCTCGTCGTCGGCATCGGTCTCTCCCTCGGCGGCCCCACCGGCTACGCCATCAACCCGGCGCGCGACCTCGGGCCACGCATCGTCCACACCTTCCTGCCGATCCCGAACAAGGGCACCTCCGACTGGGGTTACGCCTGGATCCCGGTCGTCGGCCCGCTGATCGGCGGAGTGCTCGCGGGCCTCCTCTACAACGCGGCCTTCTGAGCAGCATCCGAGCAGCGCAGCAGCGCAGCATCCGAGCAGCCTTCTGAACCCAGCCCAAGGGGTAGCCATGACGGACAACTCCGAGAAGTACGTCGCCGCGATCGACCAGGGCACCACCTCGAGCCGCTGCATCATCTTCGACCGGGGCGGCGCGATCGTCGCCGTCGACCAGCGTGAGCACCGCCAGATCTTCCCCAAGCCCGGCTGGGTGGAGCACGACGCCACAGAGATCTGGTCCAAGGTGCAGGCGGTGGTCGCCGGGGCGATCGCCAAGGCCGGGCTGCGCGCGGACCAGATCAGCGCGCTGGGCATCACCAACCAGCGCGAGACGACGGTGCTGTGGGACCGCGCCACGGGCAAACCCGTCCACAACGCGATCGTGTGGCAGGACACCCGCACCGCCGCGCTCTGCGGCGAACTGGGCGGCACCGACGGGCAGGACCGCTTCCGGGAGCAGACCGGACTGCCGTTGGCCAGCTACTTCTCCGGGCCGAAGGCGGCCTGGCTGCTCGACCACGTGCCCGGGCTCAGGGTCCGCGCCGAGCGCGGCGAGATCGCCTTCGGCACCATCGACTCCTGGCTCATCTGGAACCTGACGGGCGGCGTCGACGGCGGCCGGCACGTGACCGACGTGACCAACGCCGGGCGCACCATGCTGATGAACCTGGAGACCCTCCAGTGGGACGCGTCCATCCTGTCCGCGATGAACGTACCCGAGGCCGTGCTGCCGGAGATCAGGTCCTCCGCGGAGGTGTACGGCACCGCGGTGGGCCAGCTCTCCGGAGTACCCGTCGCCTCGGCGCTGGGTGACCAGCAGGCCGCGGTGTTCGGGCAGGCCTGCTACGACGTGGGGGCGGCGAAGAACACGTACGGGACGGGCAGTTTCCTGCTGCTGAACACCGGCAACCGGCCGGTGCCGTCGAAGAACGGACTGCTGACGACGATGGGCTACAAGATCGGCGGGGAGGCGCCCGTCTACTGCCTGGAGGGTTCGATCGCCATAACGGGCGCGCTCGTGCAGTGGTTCCGGGACCAGCTCGGCATCATCCGTACGGCTGACGAGATCGAGACCCTGGCGGCCGGCGTCGAGGACAACGGCGGCGCGTACATCGTGCCCGCCTTCTCCGGGCTGTTCGCGCCGTACTGGCGGTCCGACGCGCGCGGTGTCGTCACCGGGCTCACCCGGTACGTCACCAAGGCGCATCTCGCGCGCGCGGTGCTGGAGGCGACGAGCTGGCAGACGCGGGAGGTCGTGGACGCCATGTACCAGGACTCCGGGGTGCGCATCACGACCCTGAAGGTGGATGGCGGCATGACGAAGAACAACCTCCTCATGCAGCACCAGGCCGATGTGCTGGGGGTGCCCGTGATCCGGCCCCGGGTCTCGGAGACGACCTGCCTGGGCGCGGCGTACGCGGCCGGGCTGGCCACCGGCGTGTGGAACGACCTCGACGAGCTGAAGGCGCACTGGCGCAAGGACGCCGAGTGGACACCGTCGATGGAGGCGTCGGTGCGGGACCGCGAGTACCGCAACTGGCGCAGGGCCGTGGAGAAGAGCCTCGGGTGGGTGGAGGACGGCGAGGGCTAGGACGGGTCTTGCGGACCAGCCCGACTCGGGGCTGCGGTGCCTGGCTGACGCCGGTGCCCCGCGGCCCCGGGATGACCCGAGAGACACGGCCGAGGACGCACGCGCGTGCGTCCTCGGTGAGCCGCGGCCCGTACCCCTGTCGGCGGGGGTACGGGCCGTGCCCCAGCCTCAGGAGGTGACGGTCCGGCGGCGGTCGGCGCCGTACTCCATGGCGTGCTCGACGACGCCCACCAGGACGTCCTTGACCGAGCCACGGTCGCGGGCGTCGCACAGCAGCACGGGTACGTCGTCGTCGAGGTCGAGCGCCCGGCGGACGTCCTCGGCCGGGTAACGGGCTGCGCCCTCGAAGCAGTTGACGCCGACGAGGAAGGGTATGGAGCGGCGCTCGAAGTAGTCGATGGCGGCGAAGCAGTCCTCCAGGCGCCGTGTGTCGGCGAGCACGACGGCGCCCAGCGCGCCCTCGGAGAGCTCGTCCCACATGAACCAGAACCGCTCCTGGCCGGGCGTCCCGAACAGGTACAGCACCAGGTCCTCGCGCAGGGTGATGCGCCCGAAGTCCATGGCGACGGTGGTGGTGTGCTTGCGTTCGACGCCCGTGGTGTCGTCGACCGGGCGGCCCGCCTCGGTGAGGAACTCCTCGGTACGCAGCGGCCTGATCTCGCTGACGGCGCCGACGAGGGTGGTCTTGCCCACACCGAAGCCGCCGGCCACCAGGATCTTGAGCGTGACGGGCTCGACCGGGGGCTTGCCGCGCTCAGAACGCCCGAAGATCATCGATCACTTCTCCTGCTTGATGGGGGCTCGTGGGGCGGTGGGCCGTAGCCTCCGCCGCCGGGGGTTTCGATGACGAGGACGTCGCCGGGGCCGACGTCCACGGAGTCGCTGCCGCCGAGTCCGACGACGGTGCCGTCCGCGCGTTCCACCCGGTTGGCGCCCAGCGCGCCGGGTGCGCCGCCGGCCATGCCGTACGGGGGCACTCTGCGGTGCTGGGACAGCGTGGAGACGGTCATGGGCTCCAGGAACCGGATGCGGCGCACCGCGCCGTCGCCGCCGCGCCACCGTCCGGGGCCGCCGCTGCCGTGCCGGACGGCGAACTCCTCCAGCCGCACGGGCAGCCGCCACTCCAGGACCTCGGGGTCGGTCAGACGGGAGTTGGTCATGTGGGTCTGCACGACGCTCGCGCCGGGGAAGCCGTCGCCGGCACCGGATCCGGAGGCGACGGTTTCGTAGTACTGGTGGCGTTCGTTGCCGAAGGTGACGTTGTTCATGGTGCCGGACCCCTCGGCCTGGACGCCGAGTGCCGCGTAGAGGGCGCCGGTGATCGCCTGGGAGGTCTCGACGTTGCCGGCGACGACGGCCGCGGGTGGTTCGGGGGCGAGCAGGGAGCCGCGCGGAACGATGATCCGCAGCGGGCGCAGGCAGCCGTCGTTGAGCGGGATGTCGTCGGCGACCAGGGTGCGGAAGACGTACAGGACGGCCGCGTTGACGACCGCGTAGGGGGCGTTGAAGTTCGTCGCCAGTTGGGGCGAGGTGCCGGTGAAGTCGACGGTCGCGGAGCGGCTTTCGCGGTCCACGCGCACGCGTACGTGGATCACGGCGCCCGCGTCGGTCTCATAGGCGTACTCGCCGTCGTCGAGGGCGTCGATGACGCGGCGCACGGCCTCCTCGGCGTTGTCCTGGACGTGCCTCATGTACGCCTGTACGACGTCGAGCCCGAAGTTCTCGATCATCCGGGCGACTTCGTCGACGCCCTTCTGGTTGGCGGCGATCTGGGCGCGCAGGTCGGCGAGGTTGGTCCGCGGGTTGCGCGAGGGGTGGGGTGCCCCGGTGAGCAGGCGGAGGGTCTCCTCCTCGCGGAAGCGGCCGTTCTCCGCGAGGAGCCAGTTGTCGAAAAGGACGCCCTCCTCGTCGATGGTGCGGCTGTTCGCGGGCATGGAGCCGGGGGCGATGCCTCCGATCTCCGCGTGGTGGCCTCGGGAGGCGACGTAGAAGAGGACGTCACGGTCACTCTTCGTGTCCGTCGAGCCCGGGGTGTCGAAGACCGGGGTGATCACGGTGACGTCGGGCAGGTGGGTGCCGCCGTGGTACGGGTCGTTGACCGCGTACGTGTCGCCGGGGCGCATCCGGGAGCCGCGGCGGCGGATGACCTCCTTGACGCTGGTTCCCATGGAGCCCAGGTGGACGGGGATGTGCGGCGCGTTGGCCACCAGGTTTCCGTCGGGGTCGAAGAGGGCGCAGGAGAAGTCGAGGCGTTCCTTGATGTTGACCGACTGGGCCGTCGACTCCAGGCGGGCGCCCATCTGTTCGGCGATGGACATGAAGAGGTTGTTGAAGACCTCGAGAAGAACGGGGTCCGCTTTCGTGCCGAGATCGGAACTCTGCGTAACCGTCGCGCGTTCCATGAGCAGATGCCCGTCGTGGGTCGTCGCGGCCCGCCAGCCGTCGTCGACGACGGTCGTCGCGCCGGACTCGGTGATGATCGCCGGGCCGGTGACGGTTTCGCCGGGAGGCAGGTCCTCGCGGCGGTGGAGGGGTACGTCGCGCCAGGTGCCGCCGGTGTGGAGGCGGACTGTCCGGGCGGCGGCGGTGCGGCCTTCGTAAGGGGCGAGGGCGGAGAGATCGGGGGGGTCGGTGATGCCGGTGGCTTCGACGGAGAGTGCTTCGACGACGATCGGGCGGTCGAGGACGAAGGAGTACGTGGCGCGATGACGTTCTTCGAAGGCCTGTCTCATCGCGGTGGGCTCGGTCAGCTCGACGGTGAGGGTGGTGTCGGTGCCGTCGTAGCGGAGCTGGGCGCGGCGGGTGACCTGGATGTGGTCGTCGGGGACGTCCTCGGCGAGGAGTTCGGCGCGGGCCGCTGTCTCGAGGTCGTCTGCCGTCTTGCGGATCCCGGGCATCGTGGCGGCCTCCAGGGCAGCCTCGACGGACTGTTCGCGCATGGCCGTGGTGTCGGCGAGGCCGATGCCGAGCGCGGACAGGACGCCGGCCATGGGGGGTACGAGGACGGTGCGGATGCCGAGCGAGTCGGCGACCATGCACGCGTGCTGACCGCCGGCGCCACCGAAGGTGGTGAGGGCGTAGCGGGTGACGTCGTGGCCCTTCTGGACGGAGATCCGCTTCACGGCGTTGGCGATGTTGGCCACGGCGATCTGGAGGAATCCCTCGGCGACCTGCTCCGGCGTGCGGTCGTCGCCGGTCCTCTCGCGGATCTCGCGCGCGAGGGCCGCGAAGCGGTCACGGACGAGCGCGTCGTCGAGGGGTTGGTCGCCGTGCGGGCCGAACACCTGCGGGAAGTGGGCGGGTGGGATGCGGCCGAGCATCACGTTGGCGTCGGTGACGGCGAGCGGGCCGCCGCCGCGGTAGCAGGCCGGTCCCGGGTCCGCGCCGGCCGAGTCGGGTCCTACGCGGTAACGGGAGCCGTCGAAGTGGAGGACGGAGCCGCCGCCCGCGGCGACGGTGTGGATGTCCAGCATGGGGGCGCGCAGCCGGACGCCCGCGATCCGGGTGGTGAAGACGCGTTCGTACTCGCCCGCGAAGTGGGAGACGTCGGTGGAGGTGCCGCCCATGTCGAAGCCGATGACGCGGTCGAAGCCGGCGAGCTGGGACATGCGGGCCATGCCGACGATGCCGCCGGCGGGACCGGACAGGATGGCGTCCTTGCCGCGGAACTGGTTCGCCTCGGCGAGTCCCCCGTTGGACTGCATGAACATCAGCCGTACGCCGTGGAGCTCGTCGGCGACCTGCCGGACGTAACGGCGCAGTACGGGCGACAGGTAGGCGTCGACGACGGCGGTGTCGCCGCGCGGGACGAGTTTCATGAGGGGGCTGACCTCGCTGGACAGCGAGATCTGCGGGAAGCCGATGCGGGCGGCCAGCCGGCCCACCCGCTGCTCGTGGGCGGGGTGGAGGTGGCTGTGCAGGCAGACGACGGCCACGGCACGGATGCCGTCGTCGTACGCCTCCTGCAACGGCCCGCTGAGACCTGCCAGGTCGGGGGCGCGCAGGACGGTGCCGTCGGCGGCGATGCGCTCGTCGACCTCCACGACCCGCTCGTACAGCAGCTCGGGGAGGTCGATACGGCGGGCGAAGATCTGGGGGCGGTTCTGGTAGGCGATGCGCAGGGCGTCGCGGAAGCCCCGGGTGACGACGAGCAGGGTGCGCTCGCCCTTGCGCTCCAGCAGGGCGTTCGTGGCCACGGTCGTGCCCATGCGGACGGAGTCGACGGGGTCCTGCGCGTCCCCCAGCAGGGCGTGGACGCCGGCCACGGCCGCGTCGGCGTACCGCGCCGGGTTGTCGGACAGCAGCTTGTGGGTCAGCAGCCGACCGTCGGGGCGGCGCGCGACGATGTCGGTGAAGGTGCCGCCCCGGTCCACCCAGAACTGCCAGCCGGTCACGTCATCACCCCGCTTCCGCGCTCACAGCGCTCGGAGGCCGTTGATCACGTCGCGCAGAATACTCTCGTCCGGCAGTTCGGCCGGGGGTACCGGCCGGTTCACATGGACGAATCGCGCGTCCACGAGGTCCCCGACGAGGACCCGGACCACGCCGATGGGCAGATCGAGTTCCGCGGCCAGCTCGGCGACCGACTGTGGCGCGTCACTGCACAGATCCACGATGTCCACGTGTTCCGGGGACAGCGAGGCGTCCGCTTCGGGGTCCTCCGCGTGGGGCTCGGCGACGACCACCGCGATCAGGTCGAGACGGTGCTGGACCGCACTGGTGGTGCGGCCACGTGTCATGGCGTACGGACGGACGACCGGTCCGGCCTCGTCGTCGAACCAGTGGCTGCTTGCCTGACCCTCTGTGCTCATGCCATCCCACTACCCGCCCGAGGGCAGATCGGTGCGCGGCGCGGTGGCCAGATGTGCGCCGACCCGCTTCACGAGGAGCGTCATCTCGTACGCCACCTGTCCGACGTCCGAGTCGGCGTCCGCGAGGACGGCGAGGCAGCTGCCGTCGCCGGCGGCGGTGACGAACAGGAAGGCCTCGTCGAGTTCGACGACGGTCTGCCGGACGCTGCCGGCCTCGAAGTGGCGGCCGACGCCCTTGGCGAGGCTGTGGAAGCCGGAGGCGACGGCGGCCAGGTGTTCGCCGTCCTCCCGGGTCAGGTCCTTGGAGACCCCCGTCGGCAGGCCGTCGCCGGAGAGTACGACGGCCTTGCGGATGCTGGCGACGCGGTCGACGAGTTCGTCGAGGAGCCAGTTCAGTTGGCCGTTGCTGGTCGTGGTGTGGCCGGTCGCCTTCGGTGCGGTCATCGACCGTCCCCCTTGTTCGTTCCTTGTGGTGCTGTGCCGCGGTGGGCGTCTTCGCCCGCGGCGTTCTCGGCGCGGCCGCGCTGCCAGCCGCGCTGGAGCGAGGCCATGCGACTGCGTACTTCGTCGGCGTCCCGGTCGGCGGGGTCCGTGCGGTCCTCGGTGCGCGGTTCCGGGCCTTGCCGCAGCTGCGGGGCCAGGTTCGCCTGCCGTACGCGCCGGGGCAGGGGGCCCGTGCCGGAGCCCGTGTCATGAGGTGCGGGGCCGGGTTTCCCGGCGGAGCCCTGGGGGCTGCCGGGCGCCGCGTCCGCGGGGCGGTGGGGCGTGCCGTCCGGGCGCCGGCCCGGGTCGTCCGGGCCGGTCGGCAGGGCATCGGCCTGCCGGGTCCGTCGGGGAAGGGCGGGTGGCTGGGACGGCTCGTCCGTGCCACGGCCGGGGTACTCGCCCGCGCCGGCGTTCCGCGGTATGTGGGCCGTCGCGCCGCGTCGGCGGGACGGCAGGGGCGCCGGGGTGTCCTCCGCCCGACGTGCCCCGGGGCGCGACGGGGAGTCCTCGCCCGCCTCGGCGTGACGGGTCCGCTGATCGGTCACCGGTCGGCCGTGGGAGCTGACCAGTTTGGGCGTCCGGCGGCTCGGCAGGGGTACGGGGGCCATCGGGTCGCCGGGGGCGGTCCGGTCCGGTTCGCCGCGGGGGTCGGGAAGCCGGCGGTGCGGTTCGAGAGTGTGGGCGGCCGGCTCCTCCTCCGCACGGGTGAGGGAGCGGCGTGGGCGGAACAGACCGCCTCGGTCGTCGTCCTGGTCGTCCAGCGGGACCGGGAAGTCGTCGAGGGCGTCCAGGTCGACGGGGGCTTCCAGCTCGACCGGGCCGTCCAGCAGTGCGGCGGGCACTCCGGGGAGTTGCACCGGGGTGTGGGAGAGCGCCGGCCTGCGGGTTTCCGCGGGCTCGCTGTCCCTGGCGGGCCGGGGACGGTCGAGACGGAAGCCGATGCCGTTGGTGTCGGGGACGTCGTCGGTGAGCAGCGCGTCGGGGATGAAGATGACGGCGGTCGTGCCCCCGTACGGGGACGGTTGCAGGGAGACCCGGACGTTCTGCCGCTGGGCGAGCCGGCTGACCACGAACAGTCCGAGCCGGTCGGTGTCGGACAGCTCGAACTCCGGGGTCTCGGCGAGCCGGAGGTTGGCCTCGAGGAGCGCTTCGGGCGCCATGCCGAGGCCGCGGTCGTGGATCTCCAGGGTGAACCCGTTGGCGACCCGCTCGCCCAGGACGTGGACGGCGGTGTGCGGCGGGGAGAACACCGTGGCGTTCTCCAGGAGCTCGGCGACGAGGTGGGTGAGGTCGGCGACGGCCGGTCCGGTGACGGCGACGCGCGGCAGGCGACGGACCTCGATGCGTTCGTAGTCCTCCACCTCGGCGACGGCGGCGCGCACGATGTCCATGAGCTGGATGGGCTTGCGCCACTGCCGGGAGGGCGCGGCGCCGGAGAGGATCACCAGGCCCTCGGCGTGCCGGCGCATGCGGGTGGTGAGGTGGTCGAGCCGGAAGAGGTCGGCGAGTTCCTCGGTGTCCTCGGTGCGGCGCTCCATGGTGTCGAGCAGGGTGAGCTGCTTGTGCAGCAGCACCTGGCTGCGGCGCGCGAGGTTGACGAAGACCTCGGAGACGCCGGCGCGCAGCTCGGCCTGTTTGACGGCGGCCTCGACCGCGGCGCGCTGGAGGGTGTTGAGGGCCTGGCCGACCTCGCCGATCTCGTTCTTGTCGTACTCGAGGCGCGGTACCTCGGTCTCGACGTCGACCTGCTCGCCCGCGGAGAGGCGGCGCATCACGCTGGGGAGCCGGACGCCGGACGCCTCGTGGGCCTCCAGCCGAAGCTGGCGCAGATCGCGGATGAGCCCGCGGCCGATGCGCACGGACAGGACGAGGGAGACGAGCAGCGCGATCAGGCCGAGGACACCGGCGACGACCGCCTTGACGATGACCTCGATCGCCACCGGACGGACGCGGTCCTGGTAGCGGTCGTTCGCCTGCTCGTCGAGGGTGCCGAGTTCGTCGAGGACGTTGGCGGCCGTGGTGTCCCAGGTTCGTGCGGTGACGCCGCGGGGCATGTCGCCGGGCGTGGTGGCGACGACGGCCTGCTCGGCCGTGCGCAGGGGGGCGGTGGTGGCGTTCTTCCAGAAGCTTTCGTAGCGTTCGCGCTCCGCGACGGGCAGTTGGGCGAGGCCGATGTCGTAGACCACTTCCCGCTGGGCCTCGAGGTCGGAGACGACGCGTATCTCCTCGCGGCTGAGCCGGCCCACGACCAGGGCGGAGCCGAGCAGGGCGTCCTCCTGGGAGAGCAGTTCGCGGGCGCGGGCGACGCTGACGAGGGCCCGGTACTGCTTGTCCATCTCCACGCTGTCGACCACGTCCAGCTTGGCCAGCAGGGTGTAACAGGGCTCGATCAGCCGGTTGTAGAGGTCCAGCGCCTGCGCCCGGGTCACGGTGCCTTCCTCGACGCTGCGGCGCAGGGAGTCGAGGCCGCCGAAGGCGTCGAGCACCGCGGTCAGGTCCTCGCCGTCGTCCTGGTCCAGCACGTCGCGTACGTCGGGATCCTTGGCGTTCTTGCGGATCTCCGCGAGGACCTCGTCCGTGGCCGTCCGGGTGCGTCCCAGCGCGGAGAGCGCGTCGGAGGCACGGGGATCGGCCAGGTAGACCAGGGTCTGGCGGCGTTCCTGCTGGACGACGCGGACGGTGTCCTCTATGGGGTAGCCGATCTTCTCCACGACGTGCGACACGGTGAACAGGCGGTTCGCCTCACGGCCCGTGAGTACCGTGGCGAAGCCCCAGATGGCGGTCAGGGACACCAGCGGCACGAGAAGCAGCGCCACGATCTTCCGGCGGATGGACTTCCCGCGAAAGCGCATGGCCTCCCCCAGCTCGAACCCCCACCGGCAGGGGGTACGCATGTGCGTCAACAAACGTCGCGAGCCTACTACCGACGAAAAGTTAACTCGAAGAGGCGTCCGGAAGCAGACCGTCCGTATGGGCTGCGCTACGGGGGGAGTTGTCCGGTCATTGCGGGAGATTGCCTCCCCGGAACCGTGCTTGCGAAGCGTGCCCCATCGGATCTGCAGGGTGGGCGAGTTGGCCAGAATTTTTCGAAACTGGGGAATCTTCGGGGCGTGTTGTGCGTCCTACTCATTGGGAATTGGGGGCGGAATCGGCCACAGGAGCCGCATGCCGCGCCTGGGCGGCGTAAAAGAGCGCAAGCCGGGCAGCCACTGGGGAGCCGGTTCTTTGAGCCGGAGGCAAGTGGTCTGCCGGCGGTGGGGAGTGACACGTTGATGGGCACGGCGGAGCGGCGCGAGGCGCCCGAAGACGGCGCGGCGGCGCGCGGTACGGCGCTGCGGGAACGCGAATCACCCGAGGCACCCGAAATATCGGATCGCGGTATTCCGGCGAGCGGGCTCAGGGGTGAGGACGGCGGGCATGGCCGTCCGGCGGCTGCGGGGGCCGCCGGTGGCGCGTCCAAGGGCACCGGGCGGGCGGGCGCGGCCGAGAGCGGTGGTGCGAGCAGCGGTGTGGAAAAGGAGCGGGTGGCCTACCGGCCGTTGTGGGTCGAGGAGCCCGCGCGCCGGCGTCGGCTTCCCGACCCCGTCCGTACCGCGGCGGTGCGCGCCGTGATCATCATCGCGGTGACGCTGCTTCAGGCCATGGTCGCCTTCCTGTGCACCCTGGCCGGGTCCTGGCTGGCCTTCCCCATGGTGATCAGCAGCGTGGCCAGTACGGTGGTGGCCACGTGGGGTGTGCTGGACGTCTGGGTGACCCGGCAGGTGTGGAACCAGCGGAACGGTGTCGTGTCGACGCCGAGCAGCACGGCGCGTGCGCTGCGACGCGAGCGGCGACGCGCACGCCGGCAGGAGCGGGCTGCCGAGCGCGCCCAGGAGCGGATACGCCGTCAGGGCGGCGCCGGGCAGTTGTCCCACTCCTGACCCACACCTCCCGAGGCGCGCTGGAGCCGAACGGCTCCAGCGTTCGGTCGGTCACGCCGCCCCCGATCCCACCCGTCGCTGCTCCCGCGCCAGTTCGCGTCGTACCCGCATGAAGGGGCGCGGGCGGTCCACGGAGAGCACCGCGGTCGTGTGGCCCTCGCGTTCGTAGACGGCGAGGAGGCCGCCGTCGGCGGTGACGGTGTCGGTGCCGCGCAGGCCGGCCACGCCGATGCCGGTGATCAACTCCACGCCGCCACGCCGGTGCAGGGCGGCACACACGGCGGCCGTCTCCGGGCCGAGTTGGGGGACGAGCGGCAGCGGGGCGGCCTCGACGACGGTCACAGTGTGGCCGAGGGCGGCGCAGGAGGACGCGGTCTCGGCACCGATGAAGCCGCCGCCGATGACGACGACCTGGCGGGAGCCTCGGGTGAGGTCCTCGCGCAGGCCGCGGGCGTCGTCGAGGGTGCGCAGGGTGTGGACGCCGGTGAGGTCGGCGCCCGGTAGGCGTCGGGCCGAGGCGCCGGTGGCGATGACGACGCCGTCGGTGGTGACGGTTCGGCCACCGTCGAGGAGCACGGTGCGGCCGCGGACGTCAAGGCCGCGGGCGCGGGTGCCGAGGAGCCACTCGGCGTCGAGTCCGGTCGTCTCCTCGGCGTCGCTGAGGGCGAGTTGAGCCTCTTCGGCGCGGCCGGTGAGGAAGTCCTTGGAGAGGGGAGGGCGGTCGTAGGGGGCGTGGGGTTGGTCACCGATGACGACCAGACGTCCGTCGAAGCCCTGGGCGCGCAGTTCACGGGCCGCGTAGAGGCCGGAGAGGGAGGCGCCGAGGATGGCCACGGTCCTCATGTGGTGCGGGTCCTCTCTGGCGGGGTGGGAGTGGAGAGGCTGGGGGTGGGTGCGAGGGGGTGCACCGGGACGAGGCACGACGGGACGACACCGGCCGGCAGAGGGGCGTGGGTCGCCGGAACCGTTGCGGGCGTCACGTTCATGCCGCCGTGGCTTCCTCCGCCACCAGGTGGACGTGGATGACGCCGTCTTCCACGGTGACGCGGTGGGTGCGGACGGGGCGGCGGGCCGGCAGACAGGTCGGTTCGCCGGTGCGCAGGTCGAACGAGGCGGCGTGCAGCGGGCATTCGACGAGGCAGCCCTCCAGCTGGCCGGGCCGTCGACACCGGCCGGGCGCACGTCGACAGCCGGGTGGTGTACGAGCCGGTCGGCGTCTGCGCGCTCATCACGCCCTGGAACTACCCGCTCCTCCAGACCTCTTGGAAGGTCGCCCCGGCGCTCGCCGCCGGCAACACCTTCGTGCTGAAGCCGAGCGAGCTGACCCCGCACACCGCGATCCGCCTCATGCGGCTGCTGGAGGAGGCCGGACTCCCGCCCGGCGTCAGCAACCTGGTCCTCGGCGCCGGCCCGGAGGCGGGCGCTCCGCTCGGCGACCACCCGGACGTCGACCTGGTCTCCTTCACGGGCGGCCTGGAGACCGGGCGCCGGCTGATGGCGGCCGCCGCCGGTTCCGTGAAGAAGGTCGCCCTGGAACTCGGCGGCAAGAACCCCAACATCGTCTTCGCGGACGCCGACTTCGACACGGCCGTCGACATGGCGCTGACCGCGGTGTTCCTGCACTCCGGGCAGGTGTGCTCGGCGGGCGCGCGGCTGCTGGTCGAGGACCGCCTGCACGACCGGTTCGTCGACGAGGTCGTACGGCGGGCGGAGGAGATCCGTCTCGGCGGGCCCTTCGACGAACGGGCGCAGAGCGGCCCGCTGATCTCGGCGGCGCACCGGGCGAAGGTCGAGGCGTACGTCGCCCGGGGGCTGGCGGAGGGTGCCGTCCTGCGGTGCGGCGGCGAGCGCCCGTCCGGACCGGGTTTCGAGGAGGGCTTCTACTACCGGCCCACCTTGCTCGACGCGTGCACGGCCGCGATGTCGGTGGTCCGGGAGGAGTCCTTCGGTCCGGTGCTGACCGTCGAGCGCTTCACCGACGAGGCGGAGGCGGTCCGGCTCGCCAACGACACGGTCTACGGGCTCGCCGGCGCCGTATGGACGACCGACGAGCCGAAGGCGGCGCGCGTCGCGGCCCGGCTGCGCCTCGGCACGGTCTGGATCAACGACTACCACCCCTACGTCCCGCAGGCCGAGTGGGGTGGCTTCAAGCAGTCCGGCTTCGGCCGTGAACTCGGGCCCTCGGGGCTCGCCGAGTACCGCGAGACGAAGCACATCTGGCGCAACACCGCGCCGACGCCCCAAGGCTGGTTCGCCTAGGCCGGTTCTTTCGGATCAGCCCGGCTCGCGACCCCGGAATGAGCCGAGAGGACCGGCCCGGTACCCCGCCCGCGCAGACCCCGGCACCCGCGGAGGCACTCCCTCCCCTCCCCAGGCCCACGAGGAGTCCGCTCATGACGACGACAGCCCGCCCGTCAGGACAACCCGGTTCGTCAGGACAACCCGGTTCGTCCGGTCCACCCGGCCAGGACGACGCCGAACTCGCCGAGTTCGGTTACCGGCCCGAACTCAAGCGCACCCTCGGCACCTTCCACACCTTCGCCGCCGGCATCAGCTACATCTCCATCCTGACCGGCACCTTCCAGCTCTTCTACTTCGGCTACGGCAGCGGCGGCCCCGCCTACTGGTGGTCGTGGCCGATGGTCTTCGCCGGCCAGTTCATGGTCGCCCTGTGCTTCGCGGAGCTGGCCGCCCGCTATCCCGTCGCCGGGTCGGTCTACAACTGGTCGAAGAAGATGGGCAACCGGCATCTGGGGTGGCTGGCCGGCTGGATGATGCTCATCGCCTCGATCGTGTCGATCTCGGCCGTCGCCCTCGCCTACCAGCTGACGCTTCCGCAGATCTCCTCGTTCTTCCAGTTCGTGGGCGACGGCACCGGCACGTACGACGTGGCGACCAACGCGGTCGTCCTGGCCGCGGTGCTGATCCTGTTCATCACGCTGGTGAACGCCTTCGGCGTCAAGTTGATGGCCACGATCAACACGGCGGGCGTGTTCATCGAGCTGATCGCCACGGTCGTGCTGATCGTCCTGTTCGCGGTCCACATCACGCGGGGTCCGCAGGTCGTCCTGGACACCCAGGGGACGGGCACGGGTCACGGGGCCGGCTACCTCGGCGCCTTCCTGGTGGCGTCGCTGGCCTCCGCGTACGTCATGTACGGCTTCGACACGGCGGCCTCGCTCGGCGAGGAGTCGCTGGACCCGTCCCGCAACGCGCCCCGCGCGATCATCCGGGCGATCGTCGCCTCGTTCGTCCTGGGCGGCCTGATCCTGCTGCTCGCGCTGATGAGCGTCTCCAGCCTGAAGGGCGGCAAGCTGTCCACGGAGGGGCTGCAGTTCATCGTCCTGGACGTGCTCGGTCCGACGGCCGGCAAGGCGATGCTGTGGTGTGTGCTGATCGCGGTCACCGTGTGCGCCCTGGCCGTCCACACGGCGGCGATCCGGCTGGCGTTCGCGATGGCCCGCGACAACAACCTGCCCGCGTCCTCGCTGCTGGCCCGGTGCAGCCCGCGCTTCCGGACACCGGTGCTGCCGGCCGTGATCATCGGGATCCTGGCGCTGGCGATCCTCGTGGTGAACATCCGCCAGCCGCAGATCTTCACGGTCGTCACCAGCATCGGCATCATCATGATCCACCTCGCCTACCTCGGTGTGACCGGGCCGATGCTGGTGGCGCGGCTGCGCGGGAAGTGGGAGCCGGCGACCGAGGGAAGGTTCTCGCTCGGCCGCTGGGGGCTGCCCGTCAACATCGTCGCGGTGGTGTGGGGCACGGCGATGACGATCAACCTGATCTGGCCGCGTGCCGAGGTCTACAACGCGACCGCGCCCTTCCACTGGTACCTGCGGTGGGGCGCCGTCCTCTTCGTCGCCGTGATCGCGGGCGGCGGCTTCGCCTACTACTGGTTCGTCCAGCGCCACCGCACCGGCGTCCTCGCCGAACACGCCCTGCCGGCCCGGCCACCCCGACCGTTTCCCTCGCCACCCCGGTGGCCGACAAGGAGGTCAGCTCATGAACATCGACGAGTTCGACTACGTCGTGGTCGGCGGCGGCACGGCGGGCAACGTGGTCGCGGCCCGGCTCTCCGAGGACCCCGACGTCACGGTGTGCGTGCTGGAGGCGGGCCCGAGCGACGTCGGCGACGACGACGTCCTCAGGCTGGAACGCTGGATGGGCCTGCTGGAGTCCGGTTACGACTGGGACTACGTGGTAGAGCCCCAGGCCAGCGGGAACAGCTTCCTGCGGCACGCGCGCGCGAAAGTGCTGGGCGGCTGTTCGTCCCACAACTCCTGTATCGCGTTCCGGGCGCCGGCCGAGGACCTGGACGACTGGGCGGCGGCGGGCTGTACGGGCTGGAGCGCGGCCGACCTGTTCCCGCTGTACCGGCGGCTGGAGTCGAACGACGCCCCCGGCGACCACCACGGCCGTACCGGCCCGGTGAAGCTGCGCACGCTGAAGGGCGAGGACCCCTGCGGCACCGCCCTGTTGGAGGCGTGCGCGCAGGCCGGGATCCCCACGGTCGCCTTCAACGCGGGGAGCACGGTGGTGCGGGGCGCCAACTGGTTCCAGATCAACTCCGACGAGAACAACATCCGCCAGTCCTCCTCGGTGGCCTACCTCCACCCGGTCATGGGCAAGCGGCCCAACCTGGACGTCCGCACGGGCGTACGGGCGAAGAAGCTGGTGCTGGAGGGGCGGCGCTGTGTCGGCGCCGAGTACCTGGACCCCGACCTGATCCACACCCGGACGGTCCGGGCCCGGCGCGAGGTGATCGTCTCGTGCGGCTCGATCGACACGCCCAGACTGCTGATGCTGTCGGGCATCGGACCGGCCGGGCACCTGCGCGAGGTCGGCGTCGAAGTGGTCGTGGACGCGGCCGGCGTCGGCGAGAACCTCCAGGACCACCCCGAGGGCGTGATCATGTGGGAGGCCCGGCAGCCGATGCCGGCCACCTCCTCACAGTGGTGGGAGGCGGGCATCTTCTACGACACCGAGCCGGGCCTGGACCGGCCGGACCTGATGTTCCACTACGGGTCGGTGCCGTTCGACATGAACACCGCGCGGCACGGCTACCCCACCTCCGAGAACGCCTTCTGCCTCACGCCCAACGTGACGAAGGCGAAGTCGCGGGGGACGGTGCGGCTGCGGACCCGGGACTACCGGGACAAGCCGAAGGTGGATCCGCGGTACTTCACCCACGAGCACGACGTGCGGGTGATGACGTACGGTCTGCGGCTGGCCCGTCGTATCGCCTCGCAGCCGGCGCTGAGCGGGTGGGCGGGCGCGGAGCTGGCCCCCGGGCCGGATGTGCGCGGCGACGACGAGCTGCTCGACTACATCCACAAGACCCACAACACCGTCTACCACCCGTCCTGCACCGTGAAGATGGGCGCGGACGACGACCCCTCGGCCCCACTCGACGCGCGGCTGCGGGTCAAGGGGATCGAGGGGCTCAGGGTCGCCGACGGGTCGGTGATGCCGGACATCGTGGCCGTCAATCCGTGCATCACGACGATGATGATCGGCGAGAAGTGCGCGGATCTCCTGAAGGCCGACGCCTGAGGAGTCCGTGGCGGAGGCGGTGGGGCGCCGCGGGTCCGTTGCTGCTGGTCGCGCGGCTCCCCGCGCCCCTCGGGGGCGCTACTGCGGGCGCTTGTACATCCTCGTGGCCGTGATCTCGCTGTGCCCCGCCTCCCCCGCCTGGGGCTGTTGCGGCAGTCCCGGGCGGAGGTGTTCCTCCACGCTGATGTACTTCAGGCCCGCCCGCAGGTCGGCGTCATTGCGCAGCCGGATGACCAGCGGGAACTCCGCGAGAGCCGTGGTGTCGAACAGGCCGGTGGTGTAGAGGAGCTGGACGCCCAGCGCGTCGGACACGGCCCGCTGGAGCTCCAGCAGGTAGGTGGCGTTGGCGCGCCCGATGGGGTTGTCGAGGAACAGCGTGCCGGCATGGCGGTGCTTGTCCCGTCCCCGGTCGTTCGAACGCAGCGCGGCCATGGTGCAGTACAGGGCGATGGCCGCGGTGAGCAGCTGGCCGCCGGAGAAGACGTCGCCCATCTGCCCGACGGGCACCCGCTCCGCGCGCAGGACGGCGTCCGGCTTGAGGATCTCCACGGCGACGCCCTTGGGCTGGAGCGCGGCCGCCACGCCCCGCAGCAGCAGGGACATGCCGTCGCGCCGCAGGTCGGAGTTCTTCTTCACCGCCGCCCGGGTCGCCTCGTCGACGACCTCTCCGAGCCGCTCGGTGAGGGTGGCCTGGTCGGGCTCCTCGAAGCGGATGCGCAGGAACTCCTGCCCGGACCACTCGCCGAGCCCCTCGGGCAGGCGGGACAGCCGCTGGGCGGACCGCAGGGTCGCGAGCGCCGACTCCACGAGCCCTCTGAGGCGGTCCACGATCGAGTCGCGGTTGCGCTCCAGCTGCGCCAGCTCGTCGGTGAGCACCCGGAGCCGGGGCGCGAAGGCGTCCGCCCATTTCTGGGCGTGCTCGGGCAGCGCGGAGGCGGGCAGCTCGCGGATCTGCTGCCGGGCGGGGGTGCGGACCTGCTCGTAGCGGGTGGAGTTCGCGTGCCGGACGAGCACGTCGCTCGCCTCGCGGACGGCGGCCTCGGCGGCGGACAGGTCGGCGGCGCAGCCGCGCAGTGAACGGCGGGCCTCGGCGGCGGACTGGCGTGCCTCCTCCAGGGTGCCGGGGTAGGGCTCCGGCGGCTCCGGGTCGTCCTCGGGGGTGTGCTCGCGCAGCAGGTCGCGCAGCATGGCGGCGATCTCGTCGAAGCCGCCGGCCGCGTCCTCGGCGGCCCGGTGCGCCTCCAGCAGTTCGGCGTGTGCCTCGCGGGCCTGGCTCAACGCCTCGGTGCGGGCGGCCAGTTCGGCCGTGGTGGTGCGCAGCAGCGCCTGGGCGTGCTCGGCGTCGCGCGGGACGAGCTCCTCGGGCAGTTCGGTGTGGGTCTCGCCGTCCTCGGGTGCGTGCCGCTCGGCCTCGCCGCGCAGCCGGCCGAGCTGCTCGCTCGCGCTGGTCGTCCGGGTCTCCAGGAGCTGCACCAGCTCCTCCGCGCGCGCGGCGGCGGCCTGCCGGGACGGCCCGTCGGAGCCGTCGGGCGACTGGAGCAGCTGCTCCGCGCGCGTGCGGACCTTGTTGCTGAGCCGGTCCAGCTCGGCCCGTGCGGCGCTCTCGTCGCTCTCCGCCCGCGCCTGCTCGGCCCGCAGGTCGGCGCCGACGCCGACCTTCTCGTACACCTGGGAGGCGGCCCGGTAGGCCTCGCGCAGAGCGGGCAGGGACGCCTTGGGCGCGTCCGCCTCGTCCTCCGGTACGTCGTCGGGGGCGCCGGCGATCTCGGAGCGCTCGGCGCGCAGCGCACGCGCGGTGCGGCGGGCGTCGTCGGCGGCGCGCTGGGCGGCGCGACGGTCCTCGTCGGCGGCGCGGGCGCGCTCCAGGCAGGCTTGCGCGCGGGCCTCGGACTCGGTGGCCTCGTCGGCGAGTTCGCGCAGTTTGACCTGCCAGCCGGCGCGCTCGCGCAGCCGGAAGGCGAGCCCGGCGAGGGCGTCGGCGGCGCGCCGGGCCTTCTGGGCGGCCTCCTGCCGCTCGTCCCGCACCCGCGCGGCCTCGGCGGCGGTCTCGTCGGCCTCCGCGCGCACGGTCCGCGCCTCGGCCAGCTCGGCCTCGGACTCCTCGGCGAAGGAAACCGCCTCCCGGGCGGCCTCGGCCAGCTCGACCAGCCGTCCCGCCGGACAGCCCGTCCGCCAGGAGGCGAGCCGGGCCGCCAGTTCCCGGTCCTTGCCGAGCCGGGCGGCGAGCCGCCGGATCTCCTCGTCCCGCTCCGTGGCCCGCGCGCGCAACGCCTGCCGCTCCTCGTCGGCGGCGTGCTCGTCGTGCATGGCCGGGTTCGGCGGTACGAGGAAGACGTCACCGGTGTCGGCGTCGGGCGGCGGGGTCGGGGCGAGCAGGGCGGCGGCCGTGCCGACCGCGACGGCGGACCGGGGCAGCAGGGCGGCGTCGCTCAGCGCCTCACGGGCGCGTGCGTGCGAGTCGGGGTCGGTGATGATCACGCCGTCGACCAGCTCCGGCCGGGCGGCGAGCACGCGCGCGTGGTCGGCGGGGTCGACGGCCTGGGCGAGGTAGCGCCAGCCGGGCAGCGCGGGGATGCCGTGCTCGCCGAGGAACTCGACGGTGGCCAGCACGTCCGGACCGGGCGGCAGCAGGCCGCCGTCGCCGAGCGCGCCGAGGATGCGGGAGTCGTCGGCGGCGGCGGTGCGCAGTTCGAAGAGCTGCCGTTCGGCGGCGGAGACGGCGTCGTCGAGGAGTTCGCGCAGTTCGTCGGCGTAGCGGTCCAGGTCCTCGGGGGTGAGGCCGGTGTCGGCCGGCTCGCCGTCCTGGCGGGGCTGCGGGATGATCCGGCGGGGGGTGCCGCCGGTCAGGCCCAGCAGCTCGGCCAGCCGCTCCTCCCCGGCCAGCGCTTCGGCGATCCGCCGTTCGGCCTCGTACGACCGTTGCGCGGCCGTCGCCGCGTCCGCCGCGCGGGCGGCGGTCAGCTCGGCGCGGGACTCGGCGGAGGCCGCCTCGCGCGCGTGCTCGGTGGCCCTGCGGGACGCCTCACGCGCGGTGTCCCAGGCGGCGACGGCGGTCTTCTCGGCGTCGCTGGCGGCGAGGGCGGCGCGGGCCGGGTCGGCGTCGGGTGCGCTGTCGTCGAGCCAGCCGGCGCGCACGGCCTCGGCGGTCTCCTGCTCGACCTCGGTGAGGCGCTGGCGCAGGTGTCCGGCCTCGCTGCGGGCACGCTGCGCCTCGGTGGCGGCGGAGGTGGAGTCCCGGTACGCGGCCTCGCCGGCCTCCTGGAGGGCGGCGGAGCGCTCCTCCTCCTCGTTGGCGAGGGTCTCGGCGCTCTCGGCGGCCGTGTGCAGGGCCCGGACCAGGTCGACGGCGGCCTTGGCGCGGGCGGCGAGGGCCGGGGCGGCGTCCCGCTCGGCCTCCTGGATCGCGGCGGACACGCGCGCGACCCGGTCGGCGGCGGCGCGGTGGCGCAGTACGGCCTCGGCGGCCTGCCAGGCGGCGTGCAGGGTGCGGGCGTCGGCCAGCTCGCGTTTCTGCGCGGCCGCCGACTTCTCGGCGGCCGCGAGCGCCAGCGAGGCGTGCCGGAAGGCGAGTTCGGCGGCGATCAGCGCGCTGCGTTCGCGTGCTCCCTCGGAGTGGGTGACGGTGTAGGCGGCCGCGGTGACGCGCTGGGCGAGGTCCGCGGCCCGGGCCCGCTCCCGCACGCCCCGCGCGGACAGCCGCCGCGCCAGGGTGCGGGTGCGCCGCTCGGCCCCGGTGTGGACGTCACGCGCGCGTGCCCGTGCGTCGGCGGCCTCCACGATCCGCCCGAGCAGGTCCACCGACCCGGCCGTGAAGTCCCGTTCGGCGATCAGCTCGGCGCGCCGGCCCAGCTTGTTGCCGAAGCCGCTGACGAGGTCGGCGAGTCCGTCGGTGTCCCGGGTGTCCGTCACCGCGCGCAGCAGCAGGTCGGTGAAGTCGGAGTCCTTCTTGACCGCGAAGAGGCCGGCGGCCTCGCCCTCGTCGGCGTTCATCTCCCGCTGGTAGCGGAACAGTTCGGGGTCGAGGCCCAGCTCGCCGAGGTGCTCGATCCAGCGGTCGTGGATCTCCTCCCAGTGCACCTCCAGGTGCGGATACGCCTTGCCCGCCTCGGTGAGCGCGTCGCGGAACCCCTTCATGGTCCGCCGCCGTCCCTGTGCCCCCGACTGTCCCTCGACGGGCGGCCGTACGGCGGTGGACTCGGCGACGGGCAGGTTGTCCAGGGTCAGTCCGGGCCCGGGCCGGAAGGAGTACCAGGCCTCCGCGAACTTCCGCGGGTCGTTGGAGACCTGCCGCCCGCGCCACTCGCTCACCTTGCCGACGACCACGCACTCGCCGGTGAGCACGTGCTGCCACTCCAGCGCGACATGCCCGCAGTCGTCGGCGAGCAGGAACTTGCGCAGCACACCGGAGCTGGCGCCGCCGAGGGTGTTGCGGTGCCCGGGCAGCATCACGGAGAAGATCAGCTTGAGCAGGACGGACTTGCCGCCGCCGTTCTCCAGGAAGAGCACGCCGGCGGGCGCGGGCCGGCGTGGCGGGCCGACCGGCTCCTCCTCGAAGAACTCCGCCTGGGTGGGCGCGGGGTCGGGCACGACGTCGCCCACGCCCCGCAGGTCAAGCACGGTGTCGGCGTAGCGCGCACCGGCAGGCCCGATGGAGTAGAGGCGGACCCGGGACAGCTCGTACATGGCGGACTCTCGTAAGTCTTCGGCAGATCGGGGGGGTTGAGGATCTGGTTGAGGATCTGGGGGATCCTCAGGAGTGGAACGGCAGCCCGGCGTCGGTCACGAGCTCGTCCGCGTCGTCGGCGGGCAGCAGCGTCGGCGTGCCGTCGGTGACCGGGACGACGCCCAGGTCGAGCAGCTCGGCCATAGCGGCGCTCCCCGCCATGTCCCGCACCTGGAGCTGGTAGCGGGCCGTCGTCCGGTAGGTGCCGCCGTTGTCGTCGCCGGTGCGCTGGAGGAATCCGGATTCGGTGAGGAACGCGACGGCCTTGCCGACGATGCCGGTCGTCGAACCGGCGAGTCTGCGCGCGTCCTTGGTGGCGCCGGTGGCGCTGCGCCGGGCCCAGATCCGCCAGGCGGCCTCCAGACCGGGCGCGTCGCTGGCCGGGTCGGTGTTCTCGCCCTGCTCCTCCGCCCGCTCCTCCAGCCGGCGGCAGGCCTGGCGCACGAAGGCGTCGACTCCGTTGACGCTGACGCGTCCGATGTAGGCGTCGTCGGCCAGGTCCTCGGGCCGTGGGAACGCCATCGCGGCGACGGCGAGATGCGCGAGGCCGTGCAGGAACCGGTCCCCGCCGTCGGCGGACGTCCTACGCGCGTAGTCGCCCATGCGCACGGCGAACACGGAGTCCTCGGCCGCCGTCACGGCCATCCCCGCGCGCGGGGACACCTCCAGGACGACGAGCCCGAGCCCGGCCGCGACGGCGTCGGCGAGCCGTGCGAACGCCGGGTCCTCGCGGTAGCGCCGCAGCAGCTCGGTGTACTCCTGGTCCCGCGCGGGCTGCAGTCTGGGCTGGAGCCCGAAGGCGACGAGCCGCGCCGCGTCGGCGGCGTCGGCAGGGGTGACGGCGGCGTTCGCCGACGGGGCGGGAGCCTCCGTCTCGCTCCACTCGACGTGCTCGGTCACGGTTGGGGCTCCTTGGTGCGCTGGTGCTCGTACGTTCGGTTCTCGGCCCGGCTCATGCTGCTTCCGTCCGGTCGGCGGCCATCCCGGCCGCGTCCAGCAGGGCCGTACCGACGATGAGGTCGGCTCCGCCGAACTCCGGATCGTCCAGCTCCGTCCCGTCGTCGACGGCGAACAGCAGTTTCTCCTCGCCCTGCCGGTAGGCGGTCCCCACCGCGGGGCTGGCCGCGTGCACCGCCAGCAGTGCGACCAGGTACGGCAGCTCGGGATCCGCCCGGCGCGCTTGCGCCAGCAGTCCCGACAGCCTCCGGGGCGCGTCCGCCGGCAGGTCCAGCAGCTCCATGGCCGCCGCCAGCTGGTCCTCGCTGAACCGGCTGTCGTCCGGCGTCGCGATGAGGTCGGGCTCCGGCATCTCGGCCCCGAGGTGCTCCCGCTCCACGGGCGGCGTCAGCAGCAGGTCGACCAGGTCGCCGACCCGGACGGACGCCGGTGTGCGCAGCCCGGTCCCACGTGCGAAGAACGCGTCGGTGACCTTGACCGCCTGCTCCAGCGGCAGCGGCAGCACCGGTGCGACGAGGTGCCCGTAGAGGTCGATCCCCGAGGTCGTCATGGGTGTGGCGAAGGCCTGCCGGTCCTGCTCGGCGCGGAAGAGCGGGCCGGCCTCCAGCAGCCGGGACTGCAACTGCGTGTGCCGCCGGATGCAGTCCTTGACGATGTCGACGAGTTCCGCGGCCCGCCGCTTGTGCTCGGGGTCCTCGGACTCGTCGCGCGCCTTGCGGATGTTGGTGAGGATGGCGTTCTCGTGGCGGTAGCGGTCGGCCACGTGGTCGAGGGCCTCGGCGATCATGTCGGGCACGGTGTTGAGCCAGTCGACCGCGCGGACGTTGCGCCGGGTCGCGTCCAGGGCGCGGCGCAGCGTCTCCGAGTACTGCACGGTGCGGTAGCGGGCCTGTTCCGCGGCGAGCTGGGCGTCGGCGAGGCGGCCGCGGCGGATGAGGACCTCGAGCTTGACCTCGGCGGCGATCTGCGCGCTGGTGACATCGGTGTCGAGGGCTCCGACGAGGACGTTGACGGCCTCGTCCGTCGTGCGGAGGTAGACCGCGCCGCCGTACCCGGGGACCTCCTCGAGCAGCTTGAAGTCGTAGTCGCGGCGCACGTAGGTGCCGTCCGGGGCGAAGGTGCCGTAGACGGCGCGGAAGCCGCGGTCGACGCTGCCGACGTTGATCAGGTTCTCCAGGACCCAGCGGGCCACGCGCTCGTGTTCCTCGGCGGGCCGCCGCGGGGCCTGCGCGGCGATGCGCGGGACGAGGCGGGCCACTATCTGGTCGTGGTCGGCGCCGGTGTCGAAGTCCATGTTCAGGGTGACGAGGTCGATGGCGGCGAGGGCGATCTCCGCCATGCCGTACACCGAGTACTCACCGGCGAGGTTGGCCTTGCGTGCGTCGAGGTCGTGGATCGGCGCGGTGCAGGCGAGCGCGCGCAGCCGCCGCGCCAGTCCCTCGTCGGCGGCCGGGCCCGGAGCGGGGCGCGGCCCCGCGCTGAGCTGGGGCGGAACACGGTCCGTCGATGCAGGCGAAGTCACGGTGCACAGACTAGGTCCTCGGTCTGACAACGACCCAAACGGCGCAGAGCGACCGCCGTCACGAAGACGCGAGACGACCTCGGGGGACGCGACCCGGCCGAGGGGGTCGTGTTCGCAGCGGACCGGGCCGGACGCGGCCCCCGGCCTCAGCCGGCGGTCCGCCCCTCGTCCCCCACCCGCCGCCGGTACACCTCGACGATCCGCTCCAGCGAGTCCCGCAGGTAGGTCATGAGCAGCCGCTCCGCCTCGGCCTTGTCGCCGGCCTGCAACGCCTGGAGGATCTGGCGGTTGCGCGCGAGGTACGGCTCGTGCAGCCGTCGCGGGTCGTCGACGACGTGGAAGGCGAGGCGCAGCTCGGCGAAGACACTGCGCATCAGCTCGTCGGTGCGGTCGCTGCCGGCCAGGCCCACCAGTTCGCGGTGGAAGTGGATGTTGGCGGTGCCCAGCGCTTTCCAGTCATTCTCGACGGCCGCCAGCTGTCCTTCCGTGACGGCCGCCTGAAGGCCGTCGAGCGCGTACGGCGGCTCCCCCAGCCCGCGTACGACGGCGCACTCGACGAGGGTGCGCGTGCGGTAGATGTCCTCGACGTCCTCGACGGTCAGGACCCGTACGAACACTCCCCTGTTGAGCTCGTGGACGAGCAGGCGCTCGTGGGTGAGCAGCCGGAACGCCTCGCGCAGGGTGTTGCGGGAGACGCCGAGAGCTCCGCCGATGCTGTCCTCCGACAGCCGTGTCCCTGGCGGGAAATAGCCCTCGGCGATACGGCTCCTGAGGATGTCGGAGACCCGCTCGGCCGTGCTGGTGCGGCCCAGGAGGGCGCGGTCGTCGGCCAGTCCCGCCAGCTGCTCTGCCATGCCCGGAATTCAACCGCAGACACGAGAACGAAACAACAGGGGTATTGAGGGATCGTTCAACAATCCTCTACCTTGCTCAGCACGGCGTCGCCCCGTCCCCACCGCGGCGTCACCGCTTCCGCACGGCACGGCTCAGTTCCCCGCACCCTCCGTCATCCCTCTGCGAGGTGCCCCTTGAGCACGACCCCTCCACCGCAGGCCCCGTCCACCGACGCCCGGACCCGGGCCGCCGAACACACCGACGACGACGGCGCACTCGGCTGGCTGCGCGCCCTCGGCCCGCGCGGCCGCCGCGCCTTCGCGGGCGCGTTCGGCGGCTACGCCCTCGACTCCTACGACTACTTCACCCTGCCGCTGAGCATGGTCGCGCTGGCGGCCTACTTCGGCCTGGACAGCGGCCAGACCGGCCTGTTCACCACCGTCACGCTGGCCGCCTCCGCGATCGGCGGCGCCGTCGCCGGCGTGCTGGCCGACCGGATCGGCCGGGTCAGGGCCCTGATGATCACGGTGGTGACGTACGCCGTCTTCACCGTCGCCTGCGGCTTCGCGCCGACCTACGAGACCCTGCTGCTCTTCCGCGCGCTTCAGGGCCTCGGCTTCGGCGGCGAGTGGGCGGTCGGCGCGATCCTGGTCGCCGAGTACGCGAGCGCCAGGCACCGGGGACGCACCCTGGGCGCGATCCAGAGCTCGTGGGCCGTCGGCTGGGGTCTGGCGGCGATCATGTACACGCTGGTGTTCTCCGTCTTCGGCGACGACGTGGCCTGGCGCGTGATGTTCTGGACCGGCGCGCTGCCCGCGCTGCTCGTGGTGTGGATGCGGCGCCGCGTGCAGGACGCGCCGACGGCGGTCGCGGCGCGCGAGCACAGCGCCGACAGGGGATCGTTCCGGGCGATCTTCCGGGGCCGCCTGCTGCGGACGACGATCTTCGCGGGCCTGCTCTCGACCGGCGTACAGGGCGGCTACTACACGCTGGCGACGTGGGTGCCGACGTACCTCAAGACGGAGCGCGGCCTGTCGGTGGTCAACACGGGCGGCTATCTGACGTTCCTGATCTCCGGCGCCTTCCTCGGCTACCTGACCGGCGGTCATCTCACCGACCGACTGGGACGGCGCCGCAACATCTGGCTGTTCGCCCTGCTGTCGGCGGTCTGCATCGTGGCGTACGCGAACATCCCGAGCGGCGCCGACACCCTGCTCCTCGTGCTCGGCTTCCCGCTCGGGTTCTGCATGTCGGCGATCTTCAGCGGCTTCGGGTCCTTCCTGAGCGAGCTCTACCCGACGGCCGTGCGCGGCACCGGACAGGGCTTCACGTACAACACCGGCCGCGCCGTCGGCGCCGTCTTCCCCACCACGGTCGGCTTCCTGGCCGACAGCTGGGGCGTGGGCGGCGCGCTGGTCTTCGGGGCGGTCGGCTACGGCCTCGCGGCCCTGGCGCTGCTGGGGCTGCCGGAGACGCGCGGGAAGGAACTGCGGTGAACCGTCCGACGCCCACGGAAGACCGTCCCCTCACCCTCGTCGACGAGCACGCGCACGCATGGAGCCCGAGAACCGCCCGCTCCCGCTTCCGGGACGGGCTGACGGGCCCCACGGCCGGCGTCGCGGCGGGCCACACCCAGGCCAACCTGATCTCGGTCCCCGCGGACTGGGCGTACGACATGCTCCTGTTCTGCCAGCGCAACCCGAAGCCCTGCCCGGTGCTCGACGTCACCGACGCCGGTTCGTGGACGACCGTGCTGGCCGAGGGCGCCGACCTGCGGACCGACCTGCCGCGCTACCGGGTGTGGCGGGACGGCGAGCTGGTGGACGAGCCGAAGGACGTGCGCGCGTACTGGCGCGAGGACCTGGTGACGTTCCTGATCGGGTGCAGCTTCACCTTCGAGTGGGCGCTGGCCGAGGCGGGCGTCCCGATCCGCCACGTCGAGCAGGGACGCAACGTCCCGATGTACGTGACGAGCCGTCAGTGCCGCCCGGCGGGACGGCTGCACGGCCCGATGGTGGTGTCCATGCGTCCGGTGCCGCCGGAGCACCTGGCGGCGGCGATCCGGGAGAGCAGTCTGCTCCCGGCGGTGCACGGCAGCCCCGTACACTGCGGCGACCCCTCTGGGCTGGGCATCGAGGACCTCGGCCGCCCCGGCTTCGGCGATCCGGTGGACGCCGAACCGGACGACATCCCGGTGTTCTGGGCCTGCGGTGTGACCCCGCAGGCCGCGGTGATGGCCTCGCGCCCGCCGTTCGCCCTCACCCACGCCCCGGGACAGATGTTCCTGACCGACGCCCGCGACGAGCAGTACCGCGTGGCCTGACGAGGAGACACGAAGGAGCCATGACCGCGATCGATCTCAACGCCGACCTGGGCGAGGGCTTCGGCCGCTGGCGGCTGACCGACGACGAGCAACTGCTGTCCGTCGTCACCAGCGCCAACGTGGCCTGCGGCTTCCACGCCGGGGACGCGGCCACCATGCGGCGGGTGTGCGAGCTGGCGGCCGAGCGGGGCGTGACGATCGGCGCACAGGTCTCCTACCGCGACCTCGCCGGGTTCGGGCGGCGCGCGATGGACGTGCCGCCCGCCGAACTGGCCGCCGAGGTGGCGTACCAGATCGGCGCCCTGGAGGTCTTCGCGCGGGCGGCGGGCGCGCGCGTGGCGTACGTCAAGCCGCACGGCGCGCTCTACAACCGGGTCGTGCGGGACGAGGAGCAGGCCGGCGCGGTGGTCGAGGGCGTGCTCCTGGCCGACGCCACGCTGCCCGTGCTCGGGCTGCCCGGTTCCCGACTGCTGGAGCTGGCGGCGGAGGCGGGCCTGCCGGCCGTCACGGAGGCGTTCGCGGACCGCGCTTACACCGACGGGGGCACGCTCGTCCCGCGCGCGCAGCCCGGCGCCGTCGTCACCGACCCGGACGCCGTCGTCGAGCGGTCGGTGAGCCTGGCCCGGTCGGGCGCGGTCGTCTCCCACACGGGCGCGCGCATCGAGGTCCGCGCGCGGTCCCTGTGCCTGCACGGCGACACGCCCGGCGCGGTGGAGCTGGCCCGCCGGGTCCGCCGGCGGCTGGAGGAGTCGGGTGTGCGGGTGGAGGCCTTCGTATGAGGGTGCTGCCCGTCGGCGAGGACGCCCTGCTCGTCGAGGTGGACTCGGGTGAGGAGGCCCAGGCCCTGCACGCGGAGCTGCTGCGGCGCCGCGCGGACGGCTCGCTGACCGTCCGCGAGATCGTCCCGGCGGCCCGCACGGTCCTCCTCGACGGCCTGGCCGATCCGGACCGTTGGGTCGCCGAACTCACCACCGCCGCCCTTCCGCCCGCTTCCCCGCCCACCCACGAGGTGATCGAGCTGCCGGTGCGCTACGACGGCCCCGACCTCGCGGACGTGGCCGCCCACTGGGGCGTCCCGGAGCGGGAGGTGGCCCGTATCCACGCGGCCACCGAGTTCCGTGTCGCCTTCTGCGGCTTCGCCCCCGGCTTCGGCTACCTCACGGGCCTGCCGCCGCACTACGACGTCCCGCGCCGGGCCACTCCCCGCACGGCCGTTCCGCCCGGTTCGGTGGCGCTGGCGGGCCCGTACACGGGTGTCTACCCGCGCTCGTCCCCGGGCGGCTGGCAGCTGATCGGCAGCACGGACGCCGTGCTGTGGGACCACGCGCGCGTGCCGGCCGCGCTGCTGGCGCCGGGCGCGCGCGTGCGGTTCGTCCCGGAGCGCGCCGCATGAGCGACCGCGCACTCGCCGTCGTCCGCGCCGGGGCGCTCACCACCGTGCAGGACCGCGGCCGACCCGGCCACGCCCACCTCGGCGTGCCCCGCTCCGGTGCCCTGGACGCGCCCGCGGCGGCGCTCGTCAACCGGCTGGTCGGCAACCCGGCCGACGCGGCCGTTCTGGAGACGACGCTCAACGGCTGTACTCTGCGCCCCCGTTCGGCCGTCACCGTGGCCGTCGGGGGCGCACCCTGCCCGGTCTCGGTCGACGGCCGGCCGGCCGCCTGGGGCGCGCCCGTCCCGGTGCCCGCGGGCGCGCTGCTGGAGGTGGGGCCGGCGCTCCGCGGCGTACGCAGCTATGTGGCCGTGTCCGGCGGCATCGCCGTCGAACCCGTCCTCGGCAGCCGCTCCACGGACCTGCTCTCCGGCCTCGGCCCGGCGCCCCTCGCGGACGGCACGGTCCTGCCCCTGGGGCACGTCCTCGCCCCGCACCCGCGCGTGGACGTCGCGCCGCAGCCGGCGCCCCCTTCGGAACTCGTCCTGCGCGTGACCCCGGGCCCACGCGACGACTGGTTCACACCGGCGGCGATCCGCACGTTCACCTCGCGCGCGTACCGCGTGTCACCCATGAGCAACCGCATCGGCCTGCGCACGGAGGGCCCCGCGCTGGAGCGGGCCCGCCCCGGCGAACTCCCCAGCGAGGGCATGGTGCTGGGCGCGGTGCAGGTCCCCCCGGACGGCCGGCCGGTCGTCTTCCTGGCCGACCACCCGACCACCGGGGGCTACCCGGTGATCGGCGTGGTCCGTCCGGCCGACCTCCCGGCCGCCGCGCAGGCGGTGCCGGGAACGCCGGTCCGCTTCACGGCCGTACGCCGACGCTGAGCCGCGTACGTGCCGCCGGCGGTGGGCCCGTACGCCGACGTGGTAGCCGCCCGCGGCGGCCGCCCGCCGCCCTGCGCCACGTCGGGCTGTCGCTCCGCCACCGACACCGCCGCCAGTGCCGCCGACACCCCCGCGGCGGCACGCAGGTCGAGCCGGGCGCTCGTGCCGCGCGCGCGGTGCCGCATCTCGTCGGCGGCCAGCGCGAGCAGTTGCGGCAGCAGGTCGGTGCACCGCCGGGCCACCCAGCCGGTGCCCGCGGTCGCCAGCCACCACAGGCCGGCCGCCTTCGAGGGTGCGGGGAACTCCGGCTCGGGCGAGGGCGGGGGCCCGGTCGCGAGGCCCGCCTGAGCCAGCAGCGCGTGGAAGCGCACCGCCAACTGCCGGTGGCCCCGCTCGCCGGGGTGCAGCCGGTCCGCGCTCCACAGGGCGCGGTCCGTCAGCCACGCGCCCTCGGACGCGTGGAGGTGGACCGCTCCGTACCGCTCGGAGAGCGCGTGGACGACGGTGTTGATCGCGTGCTGACGCCTAGCGAGCGGTCCGGCCAGGGCACCGGGCAGGCCGAGCATCGCCCCCGGGTCGGGCAGGCACGCGGTGAGCAGGACCGCGCCCCGCTCGGTGAGGGAGCCGTACACCGTGTCGAGCCGGGCGGCGACGGCGTGGATGTCGAAGGTGCGGCGCAGGGTGTCGTTGACGCCGACCACGACGGAGACGATGTCGGGCCGCAGCGCGAGCCCGGCCGGGAGCTGTCGCTCCAGGACGTCCCGCGTCTGCGACCCGCCGACCGCGAGGTTGGTGAAGTCGACGGCTCCCTGGGCCTCCCCGGAGAGTCCGCCGGCGAGCAACGCCGCCCAGCCGCGCCACGCGTCGCCCACGCGGTCCCCGACGCCCTCGGTGAGCGAGTCCCCGAGGGCCACGAAGCGGACGGGTCTCATCCGGGCCCTCCGGACACGAAGGGCCCGGACGCCGCCGTCGCCTCAGCCTCGGCAGAACGGGGGGACGGGCCCGTCGCGTCGTCCCCGAGGGGACAGGACGGCGCCGTTCCCTCGCCGGCCCCGGAACGCAGCGGCACCGACACCCCGCCCGCACCCGGGCCGGACGCCGCCGTCACCCCACCCGCACCCGGACCGGACGCGGCTGCCCCGCCCGCACCCACACCAGACGGCACCGCCCCACCCGCACCCACACCAGACGGCACCGCCCCACCGGCACCGAGACCGGACGGGGCTGCCCCGCCCGCGCCCAGACCAGACGGCACCACCACCCCATCGGCACCGGCACCGGCACCCGGACGGGACGGCACCGGCGCGTCGTGGGCCGCGAGGAACGCCTCCACCGCCGTTCCCCACCCGAAGCACTCCGCACGCGCGCGTGCCCCCTCGCGCCGCTCCCCCACGGACCGTTCGAGGAGCATCTCCACCGCGTCGGCGAAGGACTCCCCGCTGTCGGCCGCGACGGCGCCCGCGGCCCCGATCACTTCGGGCAGCGCGGAGAGGGCGCTCACCACCACCGGCGTCCCGCACGCCAAGGCCTCCAGCGCGGCGAGCCCGAACGTCTCCGCGGGCCCCGGCGCCAGACACACGTCCGCGGACGCCTGGAGGGCACCCAGGGCGCCCCGGTCGGCGACGTGCCCCAGGAAGGTGACGGGCAGCCCGCGCTCCCGCGCCCGCTGTGCCAGCCGGCCCCGCAGCGGCCCGTCCCCGGCGACGACCAGCACCGCGCGCCTGCCGCGCCGCACGAGGGCCTCCAGGGCCTCCAGGGCCGTACCGGGCCGTTTCTCGACGGACAACCGGGTGCACGTGACCAGCAGCGCCTCGTCCGCGCGCGCGTAGCGGGCCCGCACCCCGGCGTCACGCAGCGCGGGGTGCCGTTCGACCAGGTCGACGCCGAGCGGCGCCCGCACCACGTTCCGCACCCCGAGCCGCACGAACTCCCGCTCGGCGAACTCGGTGGTGCACACCACGCGCGCGTAGGTGTGCGCCGTACGGATGTTGAGCGCGTCGGCGGCCCGCCGCGCCACCCCTTCCGGCAGGCCC
Source organism: Streptomyces sp. NPDC014995 (assembly GCF_043080745.1). NCBI lineage: Bacteria > Bacillati > Actinomycetota > Actinomycetes > Kitasatosporales > Streptomycetaceae > Streptomyces > Streptomyces sp. NPDC014995. The sequence goes on along the minus strand of NZ_JBIBVX010000003.1, from coordinate 432,788 downwards.
CAGGTGCGCAGCACGCCGTCGGCGGTCTCGTGGGAGACCATCACGGCGGGCACCCGGGCCCGCCGCGCCCACCGGCCGGTCCACCGCAGCGTCGTCCGGTCCGAGACCTCCAGACGGTCGGGCGCGAGCTCCTCCAGCAGGCGGGCGACGCGTCGCCTGTCGGTGAGGACGCGGTAGCCGCCGGTGCCGGGCAGCAGGAGCCCGGGCAGGGTGATCACCCGGCCCTGTCCGGTCTCGCGGTCGCCCGCCCGCTCGCCGGGCACGATCAGGACCGGGTCGTGGCCGGCGGCGCGATAGCCCTTGCCCAGCTCGCGCAGCGCCGTGCGCAGCCCGCCCGAGGCGGGCGCGACGAAGTTGGCGAGCCGGACGATCCGCAGCGGCCCGCCGGAGCCGCCGCCGGCCCCGGCGCTCATGCCGCCACCACCGGGCGGCGCGCGGCGAGCACGTCCGTGTAGTGGCCGATCAGCTGGTCGCCGACGGCGGCCCAGGTGCGCCCCTGCACCATGGCCCGCCCGGCGGCCCCGTAGGCCGTCCGCCGCGCGGGGTCGGCCACGAGGGAGCGCACCGCGTCGCGCACGGCGGCGGCGTCACGCGGCGGCACGAGCACCCCGGTGCGGCCCTGGGCGACCAGGTCCAGCGGTCCGCCCGCGGCGGGCGCGACCACCGGAACCCCGCTGGCCATGGCCTCCTGCACGGTCTGGCAGAACGTCTCGAAGGGACCGGTGTGCACGAAGACGTCCAGCGAGGCGAAGACGCGGGCGAGGTCGTCGCCGGTGCGCCGCCCCAGGAAGACCGCGCCGGGCAGCGCCTCGGCCAGCCCCGTACGGCTGGGCCCGTCGCCCACGATCACGACCCGTACGCCCTCCAGTCCGCACGCCCCGGCCAGCAGCTCGACCTGTTTCTCGGGGGCGAGCCGGCCGACGTAGCCGACGATCACCTCGCCGTCGGGGGCGAGTGCGCGGCGCAGTGCCTCGTCGCGGTGTCCGGGGCGGAAGCGGACGGTGTCCACGCCCCGCGCCCACAACTTGACCCGGGGCACTCCGTGCGTCTCCAGATCGTGCAGGGCGGCGGTGGAGGGGGCGAGGGTGAGGTCGGCGGCGGCGTGCACGGACCGCATCCGCCGCCAGGCCGCGGCCTCGCCGGCGCCCATGTAGGTGCGGGCGTACCCGGCCAGGTCGGTCTGGTAGACGGCGACGGCCGGGATGCCGAGCCGGGCGGCGGCCGCCATGCCGCGGACGCCGAGCACGAAGGGGCTGGCCAGGTGCACCATGTCGGGGCGGTGGTCGGCGATGGCGGCGGCGACGCGTCGGCTGGGGAGAGCGACGCGGACCTGGGGGTAGCCCGGGAGCGGAAGGGAGGGGACCCGGACGACGGGGTACGGCGCCAGGGCGTCGGCCCCGGGCCCGGTACCGGCCGCGGCGGCCGGCGCGACGACGAGCGGGAGGTGACCGCGATCTGCGAGGTGCCGGGCGGTCTGGAGCGCGCAGTGGGCCACGCCGTTCACATCGGGGGGAAAGGATTCGGTCACGATGACGACACGCATACCGGTGTTGTCGCCGTGCTGGACGTGGGCGCGTCAACGTGGATCTTTCCGGGCGACAAACGTCCCATGAGCGTTGCGCTGCGCACCCGGGCAGGTCGGACGGCGTCCATGCCCGCCTGACCCGCAGGCCATCCCGTGTTCACCCGGCGGGCAGCCCACTGCCCGGGGAGCCGGGTTCCCGCCCTGCTCGACCACCGCGCCCGCGAGCTCCGCGGCCTCGTCGCCGTGGCCCCGACGCCGCGGCCTCCCACGGCGCCCGCCTCGCCACCGTGTCACATGGTGGCCGCGTCCGACGCGTCACCGGCACCGCCGGTCCCGATCCGGCTGCGTACGGCCGTCTGGACCTCCGCCTCCTCGGCCGGGTCGGCGGCGAGCCGGCGCAGGCGTTCCACGACCCGGGCGTCGCCGGTCTCGGCATGCCGGGCGGCGATCTCGCGGGTGGCCTCCTCGCAGTCCCACAGGCACTCGACGGCGAAGCCGGTGGCGAAGGACGGGTCGGTGGCGGCGAGTGCGCGGGCGCAGCGTCCGCGCAGATGGGACGAGGCGGTCTCACGGTAGATGTGGCGCAGGACGGGGGCCGCGCAGACGATGCCGAGGCGTCCGGCGCCGTCGACCAGGGTCCACAGGGTCGGCGCGTCGCAGCCCTCGCCGCGTACGGCCTCGCGCAGGGCGCCCAGCACGAGGTCGCTGTCCCGGGTGCCGCCCCGGCAGGCGAGCATGCGGCCGGCGGCGGCGCCGAGGGCGTCGGGCCGGTGGGCCCAGCCGCGGGCGCGGTCGATGGCGGCGACGCTGCGCATGCGTTCGAAGGCGTCGACGGCTGCCTCGACGACGGGCGCCGAGCCGGTGGCCACGGCCCGTTCGATCAGCTCGAGGGCGTCGGGATCATGGCTGTCGGCGAGGTAGCGCAGGGCGGTGCACCGGGCTCCCTCGGTGCCGTCCTTGGCCGCCCGCACGATCTCCGGCCGGTCCTCGGGCCCGGCCACGGCGGTGAGGCAGCGGGCGGCGGGGACATGGAGTGCGGCGCCCCGTTCGACGCCCTGCTGGGCCCATTCGAAGACGGCCTGCACGCTCCAGCCGGGGCGGGGCCCGGTGGGACTCATCTGCCGTTGCCAGCGGTCGAAACAGCCGGTCTCGTGGGCGGCACGCACGCGCGTGGAGATGTACTCGCGGGGATCCTCCGCCCACAGTCGCCATGGCCGGGGTTCGAAGGCGTCCCGCACGGCGGCGGCCAGCTCGGCCTCACCCTCGGCGTCGGTACCGAACCGGGCCAGCACGGGCGCGGCCAGGGCGCGCAGGCCGGCGTCGTCGTCGCGCAGGGCCAGCTCGTCCAGGGCCCAGGCCCAGTTGGACCCCGAGGCCGCGTACCTGCGCAGCAGTTCCAGGGCGTCCCGCCTGCCGTAGGAGGCGAGGTGGCCCAGGACGGCCAGGGCGAGGCCCGTGCGGGACTCGTCGGTGTCGAAGACGTCCTCGACGTCGAAGAGGTGCGCCTCGATCTCGTCCAGCTCGCCGTTGAGGTCGAGGTAGAGACGGGCGTAGTAGAGGGAGCGGTTCTCCACCTGCCAGTCGTGGCGGGGGTCGCGCAGCACACAGTGGTTCAGTGCCGCGAGTGCCTCGGGGCGGGGAGCGGTGAGCGCGTGCAGTGTGCCGTCGCCGCGGCCCCGCTGGAGCAGGCCGAGCAGCGTGCCGCTGGGCGCTATGACCGGATCGAACATGGGAAACAGCCTCACATCAAGCGTCGACGCAACCGGGGACGTGCATTACCTGGCCGCGTGCCAACACGTCGGGGTGCCCGCCGTTTCCTGCTTGCTGTAGCCCATCTTCCTCTGCCTCTCGTCGGTGGCCCATGCGGACCGCTTCACGGCCCGCGCGGTGCGGCAACACCTGCCCGGCCATCGCGTCCGTGAATCACGACGTCATGATGACTCGGCAGTTCAGCCTGCCGCGACCGAAATTTCCGGCGGCCCCGTACCGCCTCCCCCGTGGTCGTCGATTTACCTGCTCAGAACCTTTGTTTTTACCGGCTCCCGGCGGTCGCTGTCACTGCGCGCCGAACAACCGGAGCAGTTCCGTCCGGTCGAACATCCGGGCCGTGTCGACGGCCGAGGGGGTGCCCGCGGCCGGGTCGGCGCCGGCCTCCAGGAGGGCCTTGACGACCTCCGTCTCGCCCTTGAAGGCGGCCCCGGCGAGCGGCGTCTGGCCCCGGTCGTTGATGCGGTCGGCATCGGCGCCGCGGGCGAGCAGCGCCCGGACGGCGTCGGCGTGACCGTGGTAGGCGGCGAGCATCACGAGCGAGTCGCCGCGGTCGTTGGTGAGGTTGGCCGGAACGCCCGCGTCGACGTACGCCACGAGCTCGTCGGTCCGTCCCCGGCGGGCCAGATCGAAGATCTTGGTCGCCAGCTCCACGACCTCGGGGTCGGGGGCTTCGCTCATCGGCGGGACCGCCTCTCGTTGCAGCCGTTCAGGTGAATCGCCAGGGTACTGGCTCGACGGGCACATGACGGGAACCGTCGAAGGCAAAGATCACCACCAGACCCGTTCGACGCAACTCTCCTGCTCAGGCGGCCCGTGAGCGCTTCCGCCACCAGAGGGAAATCAACCGAATATCACCCATTTGCACCTTTAATCATATGGATACATCCTGTGATCCTGGAAGTACTCATGGTGACTGTCCCCGCGAACCAGGAGAACTCACATGATCCTGTCCATCTCAGGCGTGGTCCTGCTCGGCATCATCGTCTTCCTGTTCTTCCGGAAGGACGGGCTCAAGGCGTCCCATGCCCTGGTCTCGGCCCTGTTCGGCTTCTACCTGGCGAGTACGGCCATCGCCCCGAGCATCAAGGCGGGCGGCGAGAGCCTGGCGAGCCTCCTCGGCGGCATCAAGTTCTGACGCCGCCGATCCCGCCGCCCTCCCCCAGGACTCCGACAGCCTCCGTCCCGGGGGACCCATCGCCCGTACGCACCGTCAGGAGACAGCAGTGGCCCGGCGCCCCCTCCCCCGCATCCTGAGCACAGGCAGCGCGCAGATCGCCCGGAGCCGGGAGCTGGCCCGGACGGCGGCCGACAGCGCCACCGACGTCCTCCACCCACTGATCACGATCACCCGCGGTCTGCGCCGGCTCGCCGCGGCCGGGTGGCGCAGGTGGGCGGAGACGCCCCAGGACAGGCGCGGGCCACTGCTCTTCCTGGCGGCCTCGGTGATCCTGGTCGTGGGCCTCGTGCCGTACGGCCCCCTGCTCGCCGTCATCACGGTAATGGCGGCGGCCGCCTGGCAGGGCCGGGACCGCACCCCACCGGCTCCCGAAGGCCCCGACGAGTCGCAGACCCAGCGGCTCCAGGCGTTGTACGAGGCACTGGTCCCGTACTTCTCCACGGCGGAGGACCCTTCTCCCCTCTACGCGCACGGCGGCGAGTGGGAGAAGGCCTTCCCGTCCTACGAGTTCGACGGCTCGGGCCGGATCGCCCACCTCGACATCACGTACCCGGCGTACTTCCCGGACGGCGAGGCCGCGGCACGCGCGCGCATCGAGCATCTGCTGACCGCCAAGTGCGGCCGGGGCCGCGAGTACCACTTCGGCTGGAACGAGGAGGGCAACACCCTGACCGTGACCGTCCTCGCCCCGCTCCCCGCCGACATCGCCGCCCAGCGCTTCGTGACCGCGCCCGGCGAGACGGTCCTGGGCTTCACCGACCCCTCCCAGGTCCCGCGCACGCTCCCCCTCGGCTTCGGTGCGGAACAGCGGGACGTCCCGCCGGTCGTCTGGCGCACCGGCATCCGCTCCACCGAACCGCACCTGCTGGTGGTCGGCCAGCCCGGCAGCGGCGCCTCGACGCTGCTCCGCTCCATCGCCCTCCAGGCCCTCCGGTACGGCGACGTCCTCGTCGTCGAGGGCGGCGGCACCGGCGAGTACGCCTGCCTGACCGGCCGGGACGGCGTCCTGGGCGTCGAGGTCGGACTGGCCGGGGCGCTGGCCAGCCTGGAGTGGGCGGCGCAGGAGACCGAGCGCCGGCTCGTCGCCGCGAACCAGGCCCGCCAGGCGGGCCACCCTGCACCGGACGACACCAAGCGCCCCCTGTGGATCCTCCTGGACCGTCCCACCGCGTTCACCCACCTCGCCGAGGCCGACGGCCGCAAGGACCCGCAGTCCTTCCTCCAGATCCCTCTCCGGCACGGCCGCGCGGCACATGTCACGGTGGTCGTGGCCGAACAGTTCGACAGCCTCGACGCCCTGAGCGACGCCGTACGGCAGCACACACGCGCGCGTGTCGTCCTCGGCACCGCGCCGGCCGCCCAGCTGGAGGCGGTCCTGGGCGCTCGCCCGCACACCACCCCCCTCGACCACGTCCCGCCGGGGCGCGGCTACGCCCGGCTGGGCGCCGGACCGGTGCACCGGCTCCAGGTGCCGGCGACCCCGGATCCGTACGACGACGCGACGAGCGACGCGCACCGGCAGGCGGTGCTGGACCTGCTGCCGCCGCGGACGACCCCGGCGGACGGGGAGTCACTGCCGGTGCCGGCCGAGGCCATGGCCGTGGAAGGCTCCTGACGCACGAACGCGGGCGGGTGACCTCACCCGCCCGCCCTCCTACGCGACGAACGTCCGCGGTCCCTCCGCCCCCACGGTCCCCCCGCTCCGCACGATCCGCGCCGCCGCGGCCAACCGCATCGCCGCCTCCTCGGCGACCGCGCCCCCCACGGTGAACGGCAGCCGCACATACCCCTCGAAGGCGCCGTCGACGCCGAACCGCGGCCCGGAGGGCACCCGCACGCCCACCCGTTCCCCCGCCTCGGCGAGCCTCGACCCCGACAGGCCGCCGGCCCGCGCCCACAGCGTCAGCCCGCCCTTCGGCACGGCGAACTCCCAGTCGGGCAGCTCCCGCCGCACCGCGGCGACCAGCGCGTCCCGGTTCTCCCGGGCCTGGGCGCGCCGCAGCTCCACGGCCTGCTCCCAGCCGCCCGTGCTGAACAGCCAGTTCACCGCCAGCTGCTCCAGCACCGGTGTGCCCAGGTCGGCGTAGGCGCGCGCGGCGACCAGGCTGCGGATGACGTCCGGAGCCGCCCGGACCCAGCCGATACGCATCCCGGCCCAGAAGGCCTTGCTGGCCGACCCGACGGTGACCACCGTCGACCCGGCGGGGTCGAAGCCGCACACGGGACGCGGCATCGCGGCACCCTCGACGTCCTCGTCGAGCCACAGCTCGCTCATCGTCTCGTCGGCGACGAGCACGGTCCCGGCCGACCGGGCCGCCTCGACGAGCCGGCGCCGCTGGTCCTCGTCGGCGAGCGCGCCGGTCGGGTTGTGGAAGTCGGCGACGACATAGGCGATCCGCGGCGCGGCCTCGCGCAGGACCTGCCGCCAGCGGTCCATGTCCCATCCGGCGAGCCCTTCGGCCATGGCGACGGGCACCAGCCGGGCGCCCGCCTCCCGCATGAGCTGGAGGATGTTGGCGTAGGACGGCGACTCGACGGCGATGCGTTCACCGCGCCCGCCGAAGAGATGACAGATGGCGTCGATCGCGCCCATCGCGCCCGTCGTCACCATGATCTGCTCGGGCATCGTCGGGATCCCGCGCGCGGTGTAGCGCTCGGCGATCATCGCGCGCAGGGCGGGCAGGCCCGCCGGGTAGTCGCCGTGGGTGTGGGCGTACGGCGGCAGCTCCTCCAGCGCGCCCTGCACGGCGCGGGTGAGCCAGGGTTCGGGCGCGGGCAGGGCCGCGCAGCCGAGGTCGATCATCGAGCCGAGGGCCTCGGGCGGCAGGGGCTCCAGGCCGCGCGCGGGGACGGGGTTGCCCGCCGGGACGGCCGTCCAGCTGCCGGCACCCCGCCGGGACTCCAGGAAGCCCTCCGCGCGCAGCGCCTCGTACGCGGCCGCGACGGTCGTACGGCTCACGGACAGGGACAGCGCGAGCTCCCGCTCGGCGGGCAGCCGGGCGGCCACGGGGACACGGCCCTCCAGGACGAGCAGCCGGATGCCGTCGGCGAGCGCACGGTAGGCGGGCGGGCGGCGCGTCCCGGGGCCCGCCGGGCGGTCCTGCTGCGACGTGAGCAGCCGCGCGAGCTGCGCGGCCCCCACCGCGGAGGTCCACTGCGCCATGATTACCAGTCCACCTTCCCTGAATTGGCCATGGATGGCGTTTCCTTCCAAGCCACAGAGTGTCACGCGTCAGGCCACTACCACCACCGGGGGGACTCCTTGTCCGCGACGCCGCCCATGGACAGCCCAGCCCAAGACAGCCCAGCCCAAGACAGCTCACCGAACGGCGGCCCACCCGGAGGCGGCCTCCCCCGCCGCCTGGTCCAGCTCTACGCCGGCCTCGCGCTCTACGGCGCCAGTTCCGCCCTCCTCGTACGGGCCGGCCTGGGCCTCGAGCCGTGGAACGTGCTGCACCAGGGCCTCGCCGAGCTGACCGGTCTGTCGATCGGCGTCGTGTCGATCGTGGTGGGCGCCGGCGTGCTCCTGCTGTGGATCCCGCTGCGCCAGCGCCCGGGCCTCGGCACGGTCTCCAACGTCTTCGTGGTGGGCCTCGCCATGGACGGCACGCTCGCGCTGGTCCCCGAGGCGCATTCCCTGGCCGTACGCGTGCCGCTGCTGGCGGCCGGCATCGTCCTCAACGGCGCGGCCACCGGCCTCTACATAGCGGCCAGGTTCGGGCCGGGGCCGCGCGACGGGCTGATGACGGGGCTGCACCGGCGCACCGGCCGCTCGATCCGCCTGATGCGGACGACCGTCGAGGTGGCGGTCGTGGTCACCGGGTTCGTCCTCGGCGGCACCATCGGCCTCGGCACGCTGCTGTACGCGGTGGCGATCGGTCCGCTCGCCCAGCTCTTCCTGCGGGTGTTCGCCGTTCCCCCGGCATCCGGCGGCAGCACGGTCGTTGCCACCGGGCCACCCCGGGGAGCGATACTGCGTCCGTGACCACCCCCATACGCCACCCGTATCTCGACCATCCGGGGCCCATTCCGTTCGCGCACCGCGGCGGGGCCGCGGACGGTCTGGAGAACACCGTGGCGCAGTTCCGGCGCGCGGTCGGCCTGGGGTACCGCTACATCGAGACCGACGTGCACGCCACGCGGGACGGCAAGCTCGTCGCGTTCCACGACGCGACGCTGGACCGGGTGACCGACGGCGCGGGCCGTATCGCCGACCTGCCGTGGGCGGACGTGCGGCACGCGCGCGTGGGCGGCAGTGAACCGGTCCCGCTCTTCGAGGAGCTCCTGGAGACCTTCCCCGAGGTGCGCTGGAACGTGGACCTCAAGGCCGAGCCGGCCCTGCACCCCCTGCTCAACCTGATCGCGCGCGCCGGCGCCTGGGACCGCGTCTGCGTCGGCTCCTTCTCCGAGGCCCGCGTGATGCGCGCCCAGCGCCTCGCCGGGCCGCGGCTGGCGACGTCGTACGGCACCCGGGGCGTGCTCAACCTGCGACTGCGGTCCTGGGGTGTGCCCGCGGCGCTGCGCCGGTCGGCGGTCGCCGCGCAGGTGCCCGAGGTCCAGTCCGGCATCCAGGTCGTGGACCACCGCTTCGTCCGCGCCGCCCACGCGCGCGGGTTGCAGGTGCACGTGTGGACGATCAACGAACCGGATCGGATGCACCGGCTCCTGGACCTGGGGGTCGATGGCATCATGACCGACCACATCGACACGTTGCGCAAGGTCATGGAGGACCGGGGCGTCTGGGTCTGACACCGATCACCCCCGGCCTGCCGTCCCCGGACCGCGCGCGGCGACACGGCGGGGAAGCGAGGGCACGGGTGGGCACCGATACCGTGCGGACGGCGGCGTCCGACGACGCCGCGGGGCGGCGGCGTGAACAACGCGGCTGGTACTTCTACGACTGGGCGTGCTCCGTCTACTCGACGAGCGTGCTCACCGTGTTCCTCGGGCCGTATCTGACGTCGGTCGCCGAGCGGGCGGCGGACGCCGACGGGTATGTGCACCCCCTGGGCCTCCCGGTCCGGGCGGGCTCCTTCTTCGCGTACTCGGTGTCGCTGTCGGTGATCGTGGCCGTGCTGGTGATGCCGCTGGTGGGTGCGGCGGCCGACCGCACGGGCCGCAAGAAGCCCCTCCTGGGGACCGCCGCGTACGTGGGCGCCGCGGCCACGACGGGAATGTTCTTCCTCTCCGGCGACCGCTACCTGCTGGGCGGGCTGCTGCTGGTCGTGGCGAACGCGGCCCAGTCCGTGGCGATGATGCTCTACAACTCCTATCTGCCCCAGATCGCCCCGCCCGAGGAACGCGACGCGGTCTCCTCGCGCGGCTGGGCCTTCGGATACGCGGCCGGTTCGCTGGTCCTGGTCGTAAACCTCGGCCTGTACCTGGGCCACGACTCCCTCGGCGTCTCCGAGTCCACGGCCGTCCGGATCTGTCTGGCCTCGGCCGGCCTGTGGTGGGGCGGCTTCGCCCTCGTCCCGCTGCTCAGACTGCGCGACCGCCCGCGGGGCGACCGCGCGGCGGCCACCCCCGGCCTGCGCCAGCTCGCCGCGACGATCCGCGACATGCGCCGCCATCCCCTGACCCTCGCCTTCCTCCTGGCCTACCTCGTCTACAACGACGGCATCCAGACGGTGATCTCCCAGGCCTCGATCTACGGCTCCGAGGAACTCGGCCTCGGCCAGTCCACCCTCATCGGCGCCGTCCTGCTGGTCCAGGTGCTGGCCGTCGCGGGCGCGCTGACGATGGGCCGCCTGGCCCGCAGGTACGGCGCGAAGCGCACGATCCTCGGCTCACTGGTGGCGTGGACGCTCACCCTGGGCGCCGGGTACTTCCTGCCGGCCGGGGCGCCGGTCGGCTTCTTCCTGCTGGCGGCCGCGATCGGTCTGGTGCTCGGCGGCAGCCAGGCCCTGTCGCGCTCGCTCTTCTCCCATCTCGTCCCGCCAGGCAAGGAGGCCGAGTACTTCTCCGCGTACGAGGTGAGCGACCGCGGGATGAGCTGGCTGGGGCCGCTGTTGTTCGGCCTCACCTACCAGCTGACCGGAAGTTACCGTGCCGCGATCATCTCCCTGGTGGCCTTCTTCGTCCTGGGGTTCGCGCTGCTCGCACGGGTGCCGGTGCGGCGGGCGATCGCCGACGCGGGAAATCCGGTGCCGGAAAGGATTTAGCACTCAAGGCGAAAGGGCGGTAGTGTACGCGTTTGGCCTGCCAGGCGTACCGTTACTGCGCGTCAAAGATGCCGAAACGCTGGGTGACATCTCCTTTCAGATGTGACAAACCGGGCGCCGGTGGGTACTGCACTGGTTGACAAGGCTGCGGCTACGACGGCGACGCATGACCCGGAACGGGACTCGGAACGGGAATCTTTACCGCCGACCGGACGTTGACCGGATGACGACGACAGCGACACACCTGTCCTGTGGGCGACAAGCCCGGGAGGCACGATTCATGAGTGAGCGAGCTCTTCGCGGCACGCGCCTCGTGGTGACCAGCTACGAGACGGACCGCGGCATCGACCTGGCCCCGCGCCAGGCCGTGGAGTACGCATGCGAGAAGGGGCACCGCTTCGAGATGCCCTTCTCGGTCGAGGCGGAGATCCCGCCGGAGTGGGAGTGCAAGGTCTGCGGGGCCCAGGCACTCCTCGTGGACGGCGACGGCCCTGAGGAGAAGAAGGCCAAGCCCGCGCGTACGCACTGGGACATGCTGATGGAGCGGCGGACCCGTGAGGAACTCGAAGAGGTCCTCGAGGAGCGGCTGGCGGTTCTGCGGTCCGGGGCGATGAACCTTGCGGTGCATCCCCGGGACAGCCGCAAGTCCGCGTAGTCCTGCGGAGGCAGGGCCGGTTCCAGCGCACGTGAACGAACGACCGCGGGCGCCGTACGTGAATGACGTACGGCGCCCGCGGTCGTGTGCGTGAGCGGCTGGTGCGGTGAGCGGCCGGCCACCGGGGTGCGAGCGGCTACCGGGGCGCAGGATCAGCGGGTCAGCGGCGGGCGTGGCCCCTGGCTCACGTCGCCGGTCTGTTCGCCGTCCTTGATCACCTCGCCCTGCACCACCTTGCCGTCGGGGCGGTGCATCCGCGCCTGCTGGAAGGCGTCGCCCAGGGAGCCCGGCATCGCCTCGCGCAGCTTGCGGTCCATGGTGCGTTCCGCGGAGCGGGCGACCGCCTTCTGGACCGGCGGGACGAGGAGGAGCAGGCCCAGTGCGTCGGAGATCAGGCCCGGGATCATCAGCAGCAGGCCACCGAGCATCATCAGCCCGTTGCCGCCGCCCCGGGAGGGCGGAGTGCCGCGCTGGATCGCCTCGTTGAGGTTCTGGAAGGCGCGTCGGCCGGCGCGCTTGATGACCACCGAGCCGAGGACCAGTCCGGCGAGCAGCAGCAGCAGGACGGTGAGCCCGCCCGCCTCGCCGGCGACCACGGTCAGCAGCCAGATCTCCAGCACCAGCCACCCGGCGAGGCCCAGCGGCAGGAACCTCCGCAGGCGGGAGCGCCGGGGCCGGGCGGGGTGGGTGGGGGTCGGAGCGCCAGTCGTCATGCTCCCAGTGTGCCCGGACCCGGCTCAGAGCGGGATAAGGGGCCGATCAGCCGTTCCCCTGCGGCTGCTGCGGCGTCGCCGGAGCGGAGGCCGGTGGCTGCGCCGACTGCTGCGGCTTCGCCGGAGCCGAGGCCGGGGGCTGCGCCGGCTCCTGCCGAACGGCACCCTTGCCCGCGATCTTGCCGACCCGCTCCCCCACGCCCCACGCCGTGACCCGCCACAACGCCTCGACGAGGATGTCGCGGCTCATCTTGGAGTCACCGAGTTCGCGCTCGACGAAGGTGATGGGCACCTCGACGACATGGAAACCGGCCTTGACCGCGCGGCGGGCGAGGTCGACCTGGAAGCAGTAGCCCTGTGAGGCGACCTCGTCGAGACCGAGGCCCTCGAGGGTCTCGCGGCGGAAGGCGCGGTAGCCGCCGGTGATGTCCCGCAGCGGCAGGTCCAGGGCGAAGCGGGAGTACAGGCTGCCGCCACGCGAGATGACCTCGCGGGACTTGGGCCAGTTCACCACGCGGCCGCCCGGCACCCAGCGGGACCCCAGGACGAGGTCCGCGCCCTTGAGGGCGGTCAGCAGACGGGGCAGCTCCTCGGGCTGGTGGGAGCCGTCGGCGTCCATCTCGATCAGCACGCCGTAGCCGTTCTCCAGGCCCCAGCGGAAGCCCGCGAGGTAGGCGGCGCCGAGCCCTTCCTTGCCCTTGCGGTGCAGCACCTGGACATGGTCGTCCTCGGCGGCCAGCTCGTCGGCGAGCTTTCCGGTGCCGTCGGGGCTGTTGTCGTCGGCCACGAGGACGTGGGCCTCGGGGACAGCCTTGCGCACCCGGCCGACGATGGCCTTGATGTTCTCCGCCTCGTTGTAGGTCGGAATGATCACCAAGGCCTTGCCGAGCGGACCGAACTGCCTCCCGCGGTCCTGTGCCGCGAGGGTCGCGTCGCCGTCGTTCACTGCTGCCCCTTCAAGTCCGTACGCAGGGGACCACCATAGTGGCCGTCGCCTGCGCTGACGTGACGGGACGTTCGTATGGTGGGTGTCGTTCGCAGAAAAGCGGGGTAAGGATGCGCTTTTCGGCTTGTCTGTACGAGGCTACTGCGTACGGGGGTGCCGAAGCGGTCTCCGCCCAGGCCCTGCGGATGGGGGCCCGGCGCCCTTCGGGCCGACCTGGGACCCGCTGGCTGCGGATCGACCCAGAGCCGTTGTCTACTGAGCGGCCGGGCCCCACCCGAGTCACACCTCCCCCGACCGGCCGGAACGTTCGCTCGCTGGGCGCGAGCGCTGCGCCTGGCTCCCAGTGGCGGTGCGCCGGTGCGACGGACCGTCCCTGACCCAGCGGCGCCTCGGCGAGTGCGCGGACGTTCCCCGGCGGGGCGTCCGGTGGTGGACTCGGCCGAACCTACCCGCCCCCCGCCGTCGGCTGTCAACAGCCGTTCCACCTGCGGGTATCCGGTCAATGCGCTGGTCAGCGGGGCGGTCGTGCGACGGCGGGCGGACGGGTGATCCTCCGCCCGCCGACCCGGGAGATCACTCGCCCGGCCGTACGAACACCGTCCGCCCGCCGACCACCGTGCGCAGGCATACGGGCAGGTCGGCGCCGGGTGTCAGGTCGGGCAGGCCGGGGGTGCCGGAGCGGGGGTCGGTGGACCAGCGGGCCACCCGGTCGTCCGGGGCCTGGACGACCAGCTCGTCCGTGCGCCACACCGCGTAGTCCGCCGGCGCGCCCGGCACCAGGACGCCCGCGTCGTCCCGTCCGACGGCCCGCCAGCCGCCCCGGGTGTGGGCGGTGAACGCGGCGCGTACGGAGACGCGGTGCTCGGGGGTGCGGTGGAAGGCGGCGGCACGGACCGTGCCCCACGGGTCGAGGGGCGTGACGGGGCTGTCGGAGCCGAAGGCGAGCGGCACACCGGCCCGCAGCAGCGCCGCGAAGGGGTTCAGGGTGCGGGCCCGTTCGGCGCCCAGGCGCTGGGCGTACATGCCGTCCCCGCCGCCCCACAGGGCGTCGAAGGCGGGCTGGACGGAGGCGGTCAGGCCGAGTTCGGCGAAGGCGGCGATCGTCTCCGGGGTGAGCATCTCGGCGTGCTCGACGCGGTGGCGGGCGGCGCGGACGCGGGCCAGGCCGACCTTGTCCGCGGCGGCGCGCATGCCGTCGACGACGGCGGTCACGGCGGCGTCGCCGATGGCGTGGAAGCCCGCCTGGAGTCCGGCCTCGGTGCAGGCGACGACATGTGCGGCGACCTCGGCGGCGTCCAGGTAGGCGGTGCCGGTGTGGTCCGCGTCGGTGTACGGGTCGTGCAGGCAGGCGGTGTGGGAGCCGAGGGCGCCGTCGACGAAGAGGTCGCCGGCCGCGCCGAGGGCACCCAGTTCCCGCGCCTTCTCGACATCCCGCTCGGCCCAGTAGCCGACGACCCGGGGTCCGGGCTGCTCGGTGGCGAGCCTCAGCAGGCCGGTGAAGTCGTCCTCGGAGGAGATCTCCGGGCCGGCGCACTCGTGGACCGAGCCGATGCCGAGGGAGGCGGCGTGCGCGAGGGCGGCGCGCTGGGCCTCGGTGCGCTGCCGGTCCGTCACAGCCGCGAACGCGGCGGCCCGTACGGCGTGGTGGGCGTCGGCGGTGAGCGGGCCCTCCGGCGGACCGTCCGCCGCGCCGAGGCCGGGCGTCAGGTCCAGCAGGGCCGTGGTGACCACCGCGGAGTGGACGTCGATGCGGGAGAGATACAGGGGTCGGCCGCCCGTGGCCTCGTCCAGTTCCGCGCGGGTCGGCGGGCGTCCGCCGGGCCAGCGGGAGGCGTCCCAGCCGTGCCCCAGCAGCACCTTGTCCCGCGGACGGGCGGCGGCGAAGTCCCGCACCCAGGCGAGGGCCACCTCCAGGGTGGGGGCGGTCGACAGGTCGAGGCCGGTCAGCGCGAGGCCCGTGGACGTGGTGTGGACGTGGGCGTCGGTGAACGCGGGCGTGACCAGGGCGCCGTCCAGGTCGACCACCTCGTCGACCCCGTCGGCGAAGGCGTCGGCGGCGCCCTCGGAGCCGACCCAGGCGACCTGGCCGCGCTCGACGACCATCGCGGTCGCGAACGGGTCGGCGGGGCTGTGGACCTCTCCACGGCGGAGCAGGACGGTCTTCGGCTCGGGGGTGCGCTCACTCATGGGGAACAGTCTCGCGCCTTGCCGGAGCCGTCCGGCACGGCCCCCTCAGATTCGGGGCGGTCTGGCCTCGTAGGGGGTGGACAGCACGACCGTCGTCCGCGTCGAGACGCCCGCGAGCGCCCGGAGCCGCCCCAGCAGTTCCTCCAGTTCGTGCGGGGTGGCCACGCGCACCTTGAGGATGTAGTTCTCGTCGCCGGCCACGCTGTGGCAGGCCTCGATCTCGGGCACCCCGGCGAGGCGGTCGGCGATGTCGTCGGGTGCGCTGGGGTCGAACGGTTTCACCGAGATGAAGGCGGTCAGGGGCAGCCCGACGGCCTCGGCGTCGACGACGGCCGCGTATCCCCGGATGACGCCGCGCTGTTCCAGCCGGCGCACCCGCTGGTGCACGGCCGACGTGGACAGGCCCGTGGCCTTGCCCAGATCGGTGTAACTCATCCGCCCGTCCTTGACGAGCAGCTGCACGATTTGTCGGTCCAGCTCCTCCATGGCGCAAGAACTTACAGGGCGCCCGATCTCTTCGTATACCTATGCAGCCCAGGTCATACCGGTTCGTGATGTGGTGCCGGACGGCCTGTCAATCGTCCGGGTGATTCCGAGGCCAGGGGCGCGCGGGCGGGCACCTGCGGGTGGCATGTGACGAATGCCACAGACCGCGTCCGGGCTTCGTGATGTTCTCGTGATTACCGCCGAGACGGGTTGGGAAGTGCTTGCTGTGGTCGAGGCCGCAGTGCCTTCACGGCCCAGCCCGAGGGGGAGAATCCCATGCAGAGTCTTAAGCGCCCTGGTCGTACCGTGCCCAAGCGGTTCCAGCCGGTCGTCGTCGAGCCCGAGCCGGAGGGCGTCGAACCCGACGGCCCCGACGCCGACTACACCGACGGTGCCGACGAGTTCGACGCGTACGACACCTTCGAGATGTACCGGGTGATCTGCCCGGACTGCGCGCAGCCCATCGCGCTGCTGGCGGACGAGGAGGTCCTGCCGGAGCACGCGCTGTGCGCCTCGCCGTGGAACCCGTTCGGGCTCACGGTCTGCGCCGGTACGGGACGCGCGGCGTCCGAGGCGCGCCCCGCGGACGAGTCCTTCGAGCCCCAGGAGCAGGACACCGCACTCCTGCTGACGCTCCCTCAGGGTCTCGACTGGCGTACGCAGCCCTTCTCGCACGTCGGCGGCCCGGGCTCGCGCCCGATGCGCGTGCCGACGATGCGCCGCCACGCCGCCTGAGCGTCTCCGCTCGACCGGAGCCGGTTCGTCTTCCGTAGCCGCCCGCCCTGCCCTGCACCATGGCCAGCAGGCTGCCGTGGTGCGGGTTCGGTGTGCCCGGACAGGCGCGGGCGGTCGGGGCGCGCCGGAGGAGACGGCGAGGCCGTGCAAGAAGCGGTGCGGGTAGCCGGTCCGGGCGAGGTCCACCACGCGCGGGGGCCATGGCACCCTCCCCGGTCGAGGACGGCCGCGGGCCGGTGCCGTGGCGTCAACTCCCCTGCGGCGCGAGCGAGGCGAAGCCGGTGAAGCCGCTGGGTCGTGGCGGCCGAACGAGCCGTTCTCGGAGATGCCGTGACCGACCTGGCCGTCGAGCCCTGAAGCGGGCCGCGTGGTCGGTGACGCCGTGGACGGCGAGGGATGCTGCCGCGTCAGCTCGTCACGGCGGCGGTCGGTCCGACCGGGGCCGCGCCCGGTGCCGTGGTGCCGGTCGTCGACCGGCGGACAGCCGACGCCGATCGCGAGCGGGGAGAAGGTGAGGGTCGCCACCTCCAGCTTCAGGGGTCTGCGGAGGGCGCCGAGGTGGATCGGGGCACGCCCCGGGTGGCGGGTGCCGGGGCGGTAGGTGCCTTGGGCCGGCCCAGGTCGCGTCGGCCGGAGCGGACGAGGGTGGCGTCGTTCAGGGAGCAGTGGCCGTCGGCGGCTTCCTGGGTGATCACCATCAGGAAGCGGTTGTCGAGGCGGACCAGGCACCGGATCCCGTGGAAGCCCCCGGCCGGATGGTCCCGCGCGAGCCGCGCGCCGTGGCTTCATCGACAGCAGCACCTGGTGGACGGGGTAGTCGTCGAGCGGCACGGGACGGTCGTCGGCCGTGAGCGCACCTGCCTGGAGGGAATTTGACGGTACGTCAGACGGCATCCTAGGTGGTCGGACGCCCGCCCGCACGGAGACGGGGGCACCTTCCGAACTCACGCCCTACCGCGCGAGCCGGTGACCTGGACTCGCGCGTCGGCGTTGGCCCGGTATGGCTCCCACGTACTCGACAGCGCCCGGGCGTCACCGCCAGCTCTTCGTCCCGGTGTCCGCAGAATCGGTTCCGCCGGCTCCGGCGCGCACGCAGGACCCGCCGATCTACCGCGACATGATGCGGACCTGGGCCGACCGGGGCCGCACTCTGCCGGGCCGGCACGACCCGGAGTGGGTGCGGCTGGTGGCCCCGCTGGTGCGGCCGGGGCAGTTCAGCGGGTCTCCGGACCCACTAGGTGACGGGCGATGACCATCCGCTGGATCTGGTTCGTGCCCTCGACGATCTGCAGGACCTTGGCCTCGCGCAGGTAGCGCTCGACGGGGAAGTCGGCGGTGTAGCCGTAGCCGCCGAGGACCTGGACGGCGTCGGTGGTGACCTGCATCGCGGCGTCGGTGCAGGTCACCTTGGCCATGGCCGCCTGCGGCGCGAACGGCCGGCCGGCGTCCCGCAGCCGCGCCGCGGCCAGGTACAGGGCCCGGCCCGCCTCGATCCGGGTCGCCATGTCGGCGAGCAGGAAGCGCAGCCCCTGGAAGTCGGCGATCGGCCGCCCGAACTGCCGCCGCTGCCTCGCGTACGCGACCGCCTCGTCCAGGGCAGCCTGGGCGACCCCGATCGCGCAGGCCGCGATCCCGAGCCGCCCGGAGTCCAGCGAGGCCAGAGCGATCGCGAACCCCTCCCCCTCGTCGCCGATGCGCCGCGCGTCCGGGATCCGCACGCCGTCGAAGTGGACCTGGGCGGTCGGCGAGCCCTTCAGCCCCATCTTCCGCTCCGGTGGCGCGGCGCTGACGCCCTCAGCGTCACCGGGCACCAGGAAGGCCGTGATCCCGCCCGGTCCCTCGCCGCCGGTGCGCGCCATGACCGTGTAGAAGTCGGCGATGCCGCCGTGGGTGATCCAGGCCTTCGTGCCGGTGATCACCCAGTCGTCTCCGTCCCGCACCGCCCGCGTGCGCAGCGAGGCGGCGTCCGAGCCGGAGGTGGGCTCGGAGAGGCAGTACGCGCCGAGCTGCCCGCCGCCGAGCATCCCCGGCAGGTGCGCGGCCCGCTGCGCGTCGGTCCCGTGGGCGGCGAGCGCGGAGCAGGCCAGGGTGTGGACGCTGACGCCGAGCCCGACGGTGAGGCGGGCGGCGGCGAGTTCCTCGAGGACCTGAAGGTAGACCTCGTACGGCTGGTCCCCGCCGCCGTACACGGAGTCGTAGGGCAGGCCCAGCAGTCCCGATTCCGACAGGAGGGTGAACAGCTCGCGCGGGAAGCGGCCGGCGTCCTCCTCCTCGGCGGCCGCCGGGACGATCTCGCGCCGGGCGATGTCCCGTACGAGGGCGAGCAGGTCGCGGGCCTCGTCCGTGGGCAGGAGGCGGTCAACCGGCGGCGGGACACGGTCGGGCATGGTGACGCTCTCCTCCCTGGCTCGGCCGGGGTTCGGCGCTGTGAGTATGCCCGCCGGGGGCGGTGGCCGCACGGGGCGGCGAGGGCCGGAGCGCCACATTGGTCCGAACCATTGACCGCACTGGTCTAGTCCTCCTACGCTCACGACACCGCTTTACCGCGTTCATGCCAATCCGATGCGCCTCCCCCTCTCCTGCATGAGGTGACACCCGATGCAGCACCCTCCCCACCGCTCCCGTTTCCGGGCGCTCGTCTCGGCCGTGTGTTGCGCGGTCCTCGGCGCGGCCCTGTTGGCCGGCGCGGGCACCGCGACCGCGACCCCCTCCACCCAGGCCGCCCAGGCCGCCCAGGCCACACGGGTCGCCCCCGGTTCCAAGGTCGTCGGCTACTTCACCGAATGGGGCACCTACGACCGCAAGTACTACGTCCGGAACATCGAGACCTCCGGCTCGGCGGCCAGGCTCACCCACATCAACTACGCCTTCGGCAACGTCACCGGCGGCAAGTGCGCGATGGGCGACGCCTACGCGGCCACCGACCGCGCCTACACCGCCGCCGAGTCCGTCGACGGCGTCGCCGACACCTGGGACCAGCCGCTGCGCGGCAACTTCAACCAGCTGCGCGAGCTGAAGAGGAAGCATCCCGGCCTCAAGGTCCTGTGGTCCTTCGGCGGCTGGACCTGGTCGAGCGGCTTCGGTGAGGCCGCGAAGAACCCGGCCGCCTTCGCCCAGTCCTGCTACGACCTGGTCGAGAACTCCCGGTGGGCCGACGTCTTCGACGGCATCGACCTCGACTGGGAGTACCCGAACGCGTGCGGCGCGACCTGTGACACGAGCGGCCGGGCGGCCTTCAAGAACCTGATGCAGGCAGTGCGGGCCAAGTTCGGCTCCGGCAACCTGGTCACCGCGGCGATCACCGCCGACGCCACACCCGGGGGCAAGATCGACGCGGCGGACTACGCGGGCGCGGCGCCGTACGTGGACTGGTACAACCCGATGACGTACGACTTCTTCGGCGCCTGGGACGCGACCGGCCCGACGGCCCCGCACTCCCCGCTGAACTCCTACGCGGGCATCCCGAAGGCGGGCTACTACACCTCGGCCACCATCGCCAAGCTCAAGGGCCTCGGCATCCCCTCCGCCAAGCTGCTGCTCGGCATCGGCTTCTACGGCCGCGGCTGGACCGGCGTCACCCAGTCGGCACCCGGCGGCACGGCGACCGGCCCGGCGGCGGGGACGTACGAGCAGGGCATCGACGACTACAAGGTGCTGAAGGCGAAGTGCCCGGCGACGGGGACGGTGGCCGGCACGGCATACGCCAAGTGCGGCACCAACTGGTGGAGTTACGACACCCCGGCGACCATCGCGACGAAGATGACGTACAAGAACCAGCAGGGCCTGGGCGGCACCTTCTTCTGGGAGCTGAGCGGGGACACGGCGGGCGGTGAGCTGATCAAGGCCATCAACTGACCGGACCCACGAGGGCAGGGGGGCGGGGGACCACGAGCCTCCGCCCCCCGCGCGTGTCGTCCGGGCCGTCCCGTGTCAGTCGTCGCCCCGGCGGGCCGGCTTCGGCGCCGGGAAGGCGGGATCCATCTCCTCGATGGCACGCATCGTGCCGCCCAGGGTCTTCACCAGGAGGTCGCCCATCGTCTCGCGGGAGAGGTCGGGGCGGTCGATCCAGCCGAGCGTGGCGCCCTCCACGCTGCACACCCAGGCGAGCAGGGCCATGCGGGGCAGCGGCGGGATGTCGCTGCGGCCGTAGGCGCCCTCGGCGATGGTCGCCACGATCGCCTCGCGCACCCCGTCCCGGATGGCGTGCACCTCGGTGTCGAAGCCGACACCGCCGCTGACGATCGTGCGGTAGGCGGCCTGATGGTGCTCGGCGAAGCGCAGGTAGCTGTCGATCGTGCGGTGTGCCCGGTCCACCTGGGGCAGTTCGAGGCCGCTCGCCGCGAAGGAGACCAGGTCGGCGACGGAGTCCTGGATGATCGCCAGGTAGTAGCCGCGCTTGGACTGGAAGTAGTAGTAGATCAGCCCCTTGGCGACATGCGCCTGCCGGGCGATGTCATCCATGGAGAGCGCGTCATAGGACGTGTCGGCGAACAACTTCCGCCCGATGGCGATGAGTTCGGCGCGACGCGCCAGCGAGCGCTCGGTGCCGCGCGCCCGGGGGCGGACGGCGTCGCGCTGGTGACTGATATTCACTTTCGACCCTGGTCTCAACGGTCGGCGGGACGACGTCAGTATGTCAGGTCGAAAGGTGGATCAGTTCACCGTGCGGGACGATCACGACACCGGTGTCAGAGCAGTCCGAGCTGGGTCACGAGCATGGCGACGACCGCGACGAGGACCCAGCCCATGACGTGCTCGAGGATCTTCGGGCCGTCGTCCTGAGGACCGCCGGTGCGGGTGCGGGCGGCGGTGGCTGCGTGTGCGCTCATGGTGTCTCGCTAGGTCGGGTGGACAGGATCCGGTCTGTCCACCTTGCCACCGCTCAGGGCTTTTGCGGCCGAGACCTTGCTCACACGGCGGGAGGCCCGGGCCTCCCGCCGTGCGCTCAGCGCACCCCCACCGCCGCGAGCGCCCTGCGCCCGCGCGCGCTCGGACGCGCCGGGAAGTAGAGGTAGCAGACGCCTCCGGTACCGGAGACGACCTTGCCGCTCGCGTCGTGGCGCTTGGTGCGCAGCCAGACGTTCTCGAACTCCCGCCGCGGGTAGACGCGCCGCACCGCCTCGTTGGTCGCCGCGTACGGGTCGTTGGCGATCACGTCCCCGTCCGCGGTGAACCCGATCACGGTCATCAGATGGCCGGCGGTGCCGTAGCCCGCGCCCGTCAGCTCCCCCTTGAGGAAGGACTGCGACGTGATGGCCGGGATGCCGGCCGCGATCAGCGTCTCCAGATCGGTCAGGGAGGTGAGCCGGGTCACCACACCCTGGAGATCGTCGAAGGTGGCCGCGTAGGCGGCGTTGAACGGCCAGTTCCCGCAGCCCGCGTACTGGTGGTCGTACGTGTAGCGGGCCGCGTGGCACACCTGCGGGTCGGCGTACGCGGGGTCGACCCAGGCGAGCTGCTCGGGGGTGAGGCGGCCGCCCCAGTACTCGATGATCATCTGTGAGGAGGTGGGGCTGCACCAGGCCTCACCGCCGTTGTCGTACTCGGGGTACTGGCCCACGTGGATCTCCTGCGAGTAACGCGGGACGCTCAGCTCCCGGGCGAGGCCGGGCACGGAGGCCGGGACCGTGAAGCGGTCCGGGACGTCGGAGCCCATCGCGCCCACCCGCCACACGGTCGGCGTGAGCTTCGTGCCGGGCCTGCGGTACAGGGTCAGGCGGATCCGGTACGAGGTGAGCCGCCGGCCGGTGGAGGCGTCGTCGATCGCGAGGGTGTCCGTCCAGACGGTGGACCTGCCGTCGGACTGGCCGTCGACGGAGGTCCGCCGGATGTCCCGGTCGCTCGCCGCCCACCGCCCCATCACGTACCAGGGCGTGTCCGTGCCGTCGGAGTAGGTGCCCCGCAGCTCGATCTGGAGCCAGGTGCCGGCCGGGGTGCTCGCGTTCCAGGAGACGATCACCTCGGTCGAGGGGACGGTCGGCCGGTGGACCGGGGACGTCCAGGTCGCGTACTCCCAGGCGGCGGTGGTGCCGGTGTGCGGGTCGGTGTAGTCGGTGGTGCCGGCCGGGGTGCCGATGACCAGGCCCGGGCGGGCGCCCGCGACGGCCCGGGTGCCCCGCGCGGTGCCGGTGCGCCAGTCGGCGTAGGTGGTCCACGAGTGGTGGTCGACCGGCCGGGCCGGGGCCGCCGCGGAGCCCGCGGTGTCGGTCGCGTCGGCGGCCGCCGGCCCCGTTCCCCCGGCCACGGCGGCGGCGACCGCGACGGCGAGGAGGCTCCGGCGGGAGGGCTGATCGGCTCCGGCGAGGCGCTGATCGGCTCTGAGGGGCGGCTGTTGGGCTCTGCTCATGGACGGAAGACCCCCAAGGTGTCCGCATCGGGGCGGGTCCGGTGCACGGTGTGCGCCCACTATGGACGCAGGCGGCCGCACCCGCCAGCACCTCCGCCCGTGCCACGCCCGGGAACCATGGGGGTGGACCAATGGCGCGACCGCCGCGGAACACGACACGCACCCGACTAGACTTGCGCGCGCCCCCGCACACCCAGGAACCGCCATCCGCCAGCTCGCCTCCCGGCTCCGCCGCCTCCCCCCGTCCTGCGGCCCCGTCCGTCTGATAGGCGTCGACGGGCACGCCGGCTCGGGGAAGTCCACGTTCGCGGGACGGCTGGCCGAGGCACTGGGCGACCCGCCCGTCCTCCACCTCGACGACATCGCGAGCCACGAGGAACTGTTCGCCTGGACCGGACGGCTGCTGACCCAGGTGATCGCTCCCCTCCGCCGCGGCGAGACGGCCCACTACACCCCCTACGACTGGCACACCCGCCGCTTCGGCCCGCCCCGCCCCCTGCCCCCGGCCCCCGTGGTCCTGCTGGAGGGCGTCGGCGCCGGCCGCCGCGTTCTGCGGCCGCACCTCGCCCATCTGCTGTGGATGGACGTGCCCCGCGAGGACGCCTGGGCGCGGGGACGCTCGCGGGACGGGGAGGAACAGCGGGAGTTCTGGGACGGATGGGTACGGGCCGAGCTACGTCATTTCGCCGAAGACCCCTCGAGGCCGTACGCCGACACTCTGGTACGGCAGTTGGCGGAGGGGTATGAGGTGCTGCCGGGGCCCATGTGGACGCGCGGACCGCACCGCGATGTCACGCAGCGTGAGGGACCCTCCGCGATGTGGTGAAGCTGTGAAGGGCCGTGCGTTCGAACTTCGCCAAGTGCCTCAACTCGGCTTGACCCGCGAGCCGGACAGGACTTACGTTCTCAATGTGCGGCAATCGAAGCCGCCTCAGGACGCGAAGCCCCCGGTTGTTCCCCCGTGATCGGGGGCTTCGTTCTGCCCGCACCCCGTTTTCCGCGCTCCTTGCGACCGCGACGCGACGCGATTCGCTCACCCAGGGTCACCGCGCCCGGTGCGCCCCCTCTGCTCCCACCTCGTCAAACGGCCTGTGCGGCACCCTTCGGCGGGCGACTCCCCCGCAGGTACGATGCCCTCGGTGCGACCTACGGACAGCTGCTGCGCGCACCTTGCAACTCCGGTCCGCGGCACAGCGGTTCGACCAAGGCAGCCGGTGGGCGACGGCCCTGCGGCATACCGACGGGGGCACGGTTTGTGGGGGACGTGATGGACTTCGGCACGCGGGGCCCCGAGGCCCCGGCCGACCTCGCCTGGCTGCGAGGCGTGGACGCCTACACCATGGGCGCCTATCCGCAGGCGGAGGAGGAGTTCCGCACCGCGGTGCGGATCGACCCGGGCATGGCCGACGGCTGGCTCGGGCTGCACGCGCTGCGCGTCGACACGACGACCGCGCTGCTCAGGATGTTCCGGCACCGCGACCGCTTCGGTGAACAGCGCACCCGGCACCGCCGCACCCTGAACTCCTGGTACTGGCTGGGCTGGTGGGTGCAGCCGGTCCTGGAAAGCCCCCGCGACCTGCTCCTCGCGCACGCCTCGCACTGGCTGGACGGCCGGCACGTGCCCGAGCTGGACCGGGCACTCGCCGGGCTCCCGCCCGTGGACACCGACCACCAGGTCCGCTTCCTGCACGCCTGCCGCGCCTACCTGGTCAAGGACTGGGAACAGCTCGTCCGGCACACCGACCCGCTGCTCGACGACCCCCTGCTCGGCATCGAGGCCGGTCTGTTCGGCGGCATGGCCCGGGTGCGGCTGGAAATGTACGGGCAGGCCGAGCCGCTGCTGTCGACGGCGCTCATGCGCTGCCGCAGCGAGCAGCCGCAGCGCAAGGAGCTGCGGTACTGGCTGGCGCGGGCCCACGAGGGCACGGGCCGTTCGGCGGCCGCGCTCCCCCTCTACCGGGCCGTCCACCGCGTCGACCCCGCCTTCATGGACACCTCCGCCCGGCTCGCCGCGATCGCCGAGGGCGACGGCTACGACGATCCCGCCGACCTCGCCGCCATCACACTCGCCGGGGCCGGCCAGGACACCGGGGACGGGCTGGACGCCCTCGACCCGCTGTTCGGCACCGAAGGGCGGGACCTGAAACTCACCGAGCCCGCCGATCTGCCGCCCGTCGCTCCCCTTCCCTCGGTGACCGACCCGGCGGTGCGCGAGAAGACGCTGGTGCCCTCGGTGCTGCCCGCCGGGCCCACCGACCCCGTCCTGCTGGAGGAGGCGCTCGCCGAACTGGAGCGCATGGTGGGTCTGGAGCCGGTGAAACGCCAGGTCAAGGCCCTGTCGGCACAGCTCAACATGGCCCGGCTGCGGGCCGGGCAGGGCCTGCCGGTCCAACCGCCCAAACGGCATTTCGTCTTCTCCGGCCCCTCCGGCACCGGCAAGACCACCGTGGCCCGCATCCTCGGCCGCGTCTTCTACGCCCTCGGCCTGCTCGGCGGCGACCACCTCGTGGAGGCCCAGCGGGCCGACCTGGTCGGCGAGTACCTCGGCCAGACGGCCGTCAAGGCCAACGAACTGATCGACTCCGCGCTGGGCGGGGTGCTCTTCGTCGACGAGGCGTACTCCCTCTCCAACACCGGCTACGGCAAGGGCGACGCGTACGGCGACGAGGCCCTTCAGGTGCTGCTGAAACGGGCCGAGGACAACCGGGACCACCTGGTGGTGATCCTGGCCGGCTATCCGGAGGGCATGGACCGGCTGCTCGCGGCGAACCCCGGGCTGTCGTCCCGCTTCACGACCCGCGTCGACTTCCCCTCGTACCGGCCCCTCGAACTCACCTCGATCGGCGAGGTGCTCGCCGCGGAGAACGGTGACGTGTGGGACGAGGAGGCGTTGGACGAGCTGCGGTCGATCGCCGGGCACGTGGTGGACCAGGGGTGGATCGACGAGTTGGGGAACGGGCGGTTCCTGCGGACGCTGTACGAGAAGAGCTGCGCCTACCGGGATCTGCGCTTGTCGACGTATCCGGGGACGCTGTCGCGGGACGACCTGTCGACGCTGCGGTTGCCGGATCTGATGCAGGCGTACGGAGAAGTGCTGTCGGGGCGGGGGCCGCAGGATCCGTCGCCGATGTGAGGCACCCCGCCGGCGCTGGCGAGCGCAACCACCCGCCCCCACCGGCGCGGGGGCGACGCCGCACCGGCGGGGGCGGTCTAACTCGCCAGGACCTCTTCCGGCGCCCCGCTCACCTGCGGCTTGGTCACCCTCACCTCGACCCTGGCGCTCGACGTCTCCCGGTGCGCCGGATCCCGTACCTCGCCCACCAGCAGCTCCAGTACGTCCTCCAGCGCGACCAGCCCCAGCACCTTGCCCGACGCGTCGGCGACCTGGGCCAGATGGGTCGCCGCCCTGCGCATGACAGTCAGCGCGTCGTCGAGCGGCAGCTCCGAGCGGAGTGTCGTCATCGGGCGCCACACCTGCTGCGGGACCGCCCGCTCGGAGTCCTCCAGGTCGAGGACGTCCTTCACATGCAGGTAGCCCATGAAGGCGCCGTTCTCCGCGGCGACCGGGAAGCGGGAGTAACCGGTGCGGGCGGTGAGGCCGACGATCTCCCCGGGGGTGACCGCGGGGCCGACCGTCACCAGCGACTCGCGCTTCAACAGCACGTCCGTCACCGGGCGGGAGCCCAGCTCCAGCGCGTCCTCCAGCCGCTCCTGCTCCTCGGGGTCGAGCAGGCCGGCCTGGCCGGAGTCCTCCACCAGCCGGTTGAGCTGCTCGCTGGTGAAGACGGCCTCGACCTCGTCCTTCGGCTCGACGCGGAACAGACGCAGGATGCCCCGGGCGCAGGCGCCGAGGGCGACGGTGATCGGACGGCACAGGCGGGCGAAGGCGACCAGGCCCGGGCTGAGCCACAGCGCGGCCTTCTCCGGGGCCGCCATGGCGAGGTTCTTCGGCAGCATCTCGCCGATGACGAGGTGGCAGAAGACCACGGCCGCCAGGGCGATGACATAGCCCAGCGGGTGGATCATGCCGTGCGGCAGGTGGATCCACTCGAAGACGGGCTCCAGCAGGTGCGCGACCGTGGGTTCGGCGACCGCGCCCAGGGTGAGGGAGCAGACGGTGATGCCGAACTGGGCCGCGGCCATCATCTGCGGCAGGTGTTCCAGACCGTGGAGGACCTGGCGGGCCCTCGCCGTGCCGAGCGGTTCGATCTGGCTGCGGCGGACGGAGACCAGGGCGAACTCGGCGCCGACGAAGAAGCCGTTCGCGAGCACGAGGAGGGCGGCGAAGGCGAGTTGGAGGACGCTCACCGGGCGACCTCCACGACCGTGCCGGTGCGCACCAGGCGGACCCGTTCGGCCCGGTAGTGGCCGACGCGGCGCACCGACAGGCGCCAGCCGGGCAGCTCGGCCCGGTCGCCGACGGCGGGGATGCGGCCGAGCAGGTCGGCGACGAGCCCGGCGACCGTCTCGTACGGTCCCTCGGGCACGTCGAGGCCCACCCGCTGGAGGGTGTCGACGCGGCAGCTGCCGTCGACGTCCCAGGCGGGCCGGCCGTCCTCGGGCGGGGCGGCGGCGAGTTCGGGGGTGTCCAGGCCGTCGTGCTCGTCGCGGACCTCGCCGACGATCTCCTCGACGATGTCCTCCAGGGTCACCACGCCGGCCGTGCCGCCGTACTCGTCGACGACGACGGCGATGGGCTGCTCGCTGCGCAGCCGGGCCAGCAGGGGCCGGACGGGGAGGGTCTCGGGGACGAGCAGCGCCGGGCGGGCGATACGGCCCACCGGGGTACGCAGCCGGTCACGGACGGGGACGGCGAGGGCGTCCTTGAGATGGGCCATGCCGACGATCTCGTCGATCTTCTCGCGGTAGACGGGGAAGCGGGACAGGCCGGTGGCGCGGGTCAGGTTGACCACGTCCTCGGCGGTGGCCGACGCCTGCAGGGAACTGACCTTCACGCGCGGCGTCATGACGTGCTGCGCGGTCAGCTCGGCCAGGGACAGGGTCCGGACGAAGAGGTCGGCCGTGTCCTGTTCGAGGGCGCCGGCCCGGGCGGAGTGCCGGGCCAGGGAGACGAGTTCGCCGGGGGTGCGGGCGGAGGCCAGCTCCTCGGTGGGTTCGACGCCCAGGGCGCGCACGAGGCGGTTGGCGACGGCGTTGAGGCCGGCGATGACCGGCCGGAACAGGCGGGCGAAGGCGTACTGCGGGCCGGCGACGAAGCGCGCGACCTGCATCGGCCTGGACACCGCCCAGTTCTTGGGCACCAGTTCGCCGATCACCATCTGCACGGCGGAGGCCAGCAGCATGCCCACGGCGACGGCGACACCGGAGACGGCGCCCTCGGGTATGCCGATCGCGGTGAGCGGGCCGTGCAGCAGCTCCGCGAGCGCGGGCTCGGCGAGCATGCCGACGACGAGGGAGGTGATGGTGATGCCCAGCTGGGTGCCGGAGAGCTGGAAGGACAGCTCCTTGAGCGACTCGACGACCGTACGGGCTCGTTTGTCGCCCTCGGCGGCGGCCTTCTCGGCCTCCGCGCGCTCGACGGTGACGAGGCCGAACTCGGCGGCCACGAAGAAGCCGTTGGCGAGGATCAGCAGGAACGCGGCTGCCAGGAGCAGCAGGGGGGTGGTCATGATGCCGCCGCCTCCGCAGAGCCGCGGGCCGAGAGATCTCGGTCCGCGCTATGTCGGCAGGGGGCGGCGCAGGTACTGCAGGACGATCCGTCCATCGCCGGAGAGGGTCACTCCTCGGGTAGCAGGAACCCCTGTGCGCCGGGCACGGCACGACAGGGGCGGAGACGCAAGGGGCGCGTCTCCGCCACCAGATTAATCAAGACACGGGCTCCTGCGGCAGGGTGGACGCCCCCGAGTCAGCCCTGATCTTGCTCGGGGTCGCGGAGGGAGCGGGCCTCGACGAGGGTGCGCAGGGTGCGCGCGTCGGCGATGGCCCGTTCCTTGGCGATGCCCGGCTGGATGCCGAGCGCGGGCTGGCTGGTGCCGTCGCTGAGGTCGAGGAACACCCACGGGTCGCCCGGACGGAGGTTCACCCGGAGGATCTCCGCCCAGTCCAGGCGCCTCTTGCCGGCGATGTTCACGACGGTGACACCGGAGTCGTCGGCGACGACCCGGACGCGGGCGAGCCGGGCCAGCACCCAGAAGATGAGGCCGCCGGTCACGATGAAGCTGAGCCGCTCCCCCGGGCCGAGCTGCTCCAGGAGCAGCGCGACGGCCGAGATGACGACGAAGATGGCGACGCCGGCGGTGAGCAGCACCGCGCGGGTGCGTCCCGGCCGGAACGTGACGGGCAGGGTGGGAAGGTCGGACATGGCTGCGGCTCTCAGAGACGGTCGGACACGGCGGCTGCGGTCTCAGAGACGGCAGGCGTGGATGGCCGTGGTCAGGATCGCGCGGGCGCCGATGTCGTAGAGGTCGTCCATGATCCGCTGGGCTTCCTTGGCGGGGACCATGGCGCGGACGGCGACCCAGCCCTCGTTGTGCAGCGGGGAGACGGTCGGCGACTCCAGGCCGGGAGTGAGCGCGACGGCCTTCTCGAGCTGCTCGACCCGGCAGTCGTAGTCCATCATCACGTACGTCCGGGCGACGAGGACGCCCTGGAGGCGGCGCAGGAACTGCTGCACCTTGGGCTCCTCGCCGTCCGCGCCGGTGCGGCGGATGACGACGGCCTCGGACTTCATGATCGGCTCGCCGATGACCTCCAGGCCCGCGTTGCGCAGGGAGGTGCCGGTTTCGACGACGTCCGCGATGACCTCGGCGACACCGAGCTCGATGGCGGTCTCCACGGCGCCGTCGAGGTGGACGACGGAGGCGTCGATGCCGTGGTCGGCGAGGTGCTTGGCGACGATGCCCTCGTAGGAGGTGGCGACCGTCATGCCGTTGAGGTCCCGGACCCCCTTCGCCGTGCCCGGCTTGGTGGCGTAGCGGAAGGTGGAGCGGGCGAAGCCGAGCGGGAGGATCTCCTCGGCGTTGGCGCCGGAGTCGATGAGCAGGTCGCGGCCGGTGATGCCGATGTCGAGGCGGCCGGAGGAGACGTAGATCGCGATGTCGCGGGGGCGGAGGTAGAAGAACTCGACCTCGTTCTCCGGGTCGACGATCCGCAGCTCCTTGGACTCGCGGCGCTGCTGGTAGCCGGCCTCATGCAGCATCTCCGCCGCAGGGCCGGACAGGGAACCCTTGTTGGGGACGGCGATGCGCAGCATGAGGCGAGCTTCCTTCGTTCGTACGGGAATCGGTGCGGGTGCGGCTCAGAGGTGGGCGTAGACGTCGTCCAGGGAGATCCCGCGGGCGACCATCATCACCTGGACGTGGTACAGCAGCTGCGAGATCTCCTCGGCGGCCGCGTCCTTGCCCTCGTACTCGGCGGCCATCCATACCTCGGCGGCTTCTTCGACGACCTTCTTGCCGATGGCATGGACGCCCTTCTCGACCAGTTCGGCGGTGCGGGAAGTGGCGGGGTCGCCGGTGGCGGCCTTCTGCTGGAGCTCGGTGAAGAGCTCCTCGAACGTCTTCTTGGACATGGTGGCGCCCACTTTACGCGTTGTGCCGACCGGCCTAGCGCCACGGTTCGGATACTGAGCGGAGGGTGGCCGCGGTCGCCACCGCCGCCGTCACCGCCTCGTGGCCCTTGTCCTCGCTGGAGCCCTCGATGCCGGCCCGGTCCAGGGCCTGCTCCTCGGTGTCGCAGGTGAGGACGCCGAAGCCGACGGGGACACCGGTCTCGACGGAGACCTGGGTGAGGCCCTGGGTGACGCCCTGGCACACGTACTCGAAGTGGGGGGTGCCGCCGCGGATGACGACGCCGAGGGCGACGATCGCGTCGTAGCCGCGTCCGGCGAGGACCTTGGCGACGACCGGGAGTTCCCAGCTGCCGGGGACCCGGAGCAGGGTCGGCTCGTCGATGCCCAGGTCGTGCAGGGCGCGCAGGGCGCCGTCGACCAGACCGTCCATCACCTTCTCGTGCCACTGTGCCGCGATGACGGCGACCCTGAGGTCCCCCACATTGCGTACGGACAGTTCCGGTGCGCCCTTGCCGCTCACGTCTCTCCTTCGTGCCTTGGTGCCGTCGTGCCGTGGTTACTGGTTGCCGTGGTTACTGGTTGCCGCAGGGGGACACGGGGGCCGCGTCCAGCCAGGGCAGGTCGTGTCCCATCCGGTCCCGCTTGGTGCGCAGGTAGCGGATGTTGTGCTCGCCCGCCTGTACGGGCATCGGCTCGCGTGCGCGGACCTTGAGGCCGTGGCGCGTGAGCGCGTCGGTCTTCTCCGGGTTGTTGGTCATCAGGCGCACGCTGCGCACGCCCAGGTCCTCGAGGATCTGGGCGCCGGCCGCGTAGTCGCGGGCGTCGGCGGGCAGGCCGAGCTCCAGGTTGGCGTCGAGCGTGTCGTGGCCCTGCTCCTGGAGTTCGTACGCCCGCAGCTTGGACAGCAGGCCGATGCCGCGGCCCTCGTGTCCGCGCAGGTAGACCACCACGCCCCGGCCCTCGGTCTGGATGCGCTCCAGGGAGGCGTCGAGCTGGGGGCCGCAGTCGCAGCGCGCGGAGCCGAAGACGTCACCGGTGAGGCATTCGGAGTGGACGCGGACCAGGACGTCCTCGCCGTCGCCGATCTCTCCGTGGACGAGGGCGACGTGCTCGACGCCGTCGACGGTGGAGCGGTAGCCGTACGCGGTGAAGGGGCCGTGGACGGTGGGCAGGCGGGTCTCGGCCTCGCGGCGGACGGTGGGTTCGGCGGTGCGGCGGTAGGCGATCAGGTCCTCGATGGAGATGATCGTCAGGCCGTGCTTGCGGGCGAACGGGATCAGTTCGGGCAGGCGCAGCATGCGGCCGTCCTCGCCGGCGATCTCGACGATCGCGCCGGCCGGGCGCAGGCCCGCGAGGCGGGCGAGGTCGACGGCGGCCTCGGTGTGGCCGTCGCGGACGAGCACGCCGCCGGGCTTGGCGCGCAGCGGGAAGATGTGGCCGGGGCGGACCAGGTCGGTCGGCTCGGCGGTGCCGCTCGCCAGGAGCTGGAGGGTGGTGGCGCGGTCGGAGGCGGAGATGCCGGTGGTGACGCCGTGCGCGGCGGAGGCGTCGACGGAGACGGTGAACGCGGTCTTCATCGACTCGGTGTTGTCGGCGACCATCTGCGGGAGCCGGAGCCGGTCGAGTTCGTCGCCCTCCATGGGGGCGCAGATCAGGCCGCGGCACTCGCTCATCATGAAGGCGACGATCTCGGGGGTGGCCTTCTCGGCGGCGATGACGAGGTCGCCCTCGTTCTCGCGGTCCTCGTCGTCGACGACCACGACCGGGCGGCCGGCCGCGATGTCGGCGATGGCCTGCTCGATGGGGTCGAGCGCGAAGTCCTCGATGCCGTCGGAGCTGTAGAGGATCGATGCCGTGCTCATGCCGGCGCTCCTTCCAGAGCGGGCTGCGGGCCCTTGCGGGAGCGCAGCCACCAGTCGCGCATGCCCCACAGGACGAGCGCGCCGTAGATGACGTAGACGAAGCCGGAGAAGGCGTAGCCGTTGGCGAAGTTCAGGGGGACGCCGACGAGGTCGACGAGGAGCCAGGCGAACCAGAACTCGACCATGCCGCGGGCCTGGGCGTACATGGCGACGATGGTGCCGACGAAGATGTAGGCGTCCGGCCAGGGGTCCCAGGACAGGGCGGGGTAGGCCTTGAAGAGGAGGGCGACGGCGACGGTGCCGACGGCCGCGGCGGCGACCATCGTCGCGCGCTCGGGCCAGGTGGCGAACCGCGGGACGATGTGGCCGTCCTCGGACCGGTCCTTGTCGCGGTTCCACTGCCACCAGCCGTACAGGGCGACGGCCATGACGACGGCCTGCTTGCCGGCGCTGCCGGTCAGGTGGCCGAAGAACGCCCCGAAGAGGATGAGGCCGGAGAGGAACTGCACGGGCCAGCTCCAGATGGACCGGCGCCAGCCGAGGGCGAGGGCGGCGAGGCCGAAGATGTTGCCGATCATGTCCGACCAGAGGATGTGCTGGTCGAACAGGACGAACGCCTCCGAGTTCAGCCTGTTCACTGCGCGGCCCCCGGGGAGGTCGTCGTGGCGAGGAGGCGCTCGACGTACTTGGCGACGATGTCCACCTCGAGGTTGACCGGGTCACCGGGCTGCTTGAGGCCGAGGGTGGTCAGCGCGAGGGTGGTGGGGATGAGGCTGACCGTGAAGTGGTCGAGGCCGGCGTCGACGACGGTGAGGCTGATGCCGTCGACGGTGATGGAGCCCTTCTCGACGACGTACCGGGCGAGGTCGGCGGGGAGCGAGATCCTGACGATCTCCCAGTGCTCGGACGGCTTGCGTTCCAGCACCTGGCCGGTGCCGTCGACGTGGCCCTGGACGATGTGACCGCCGAGGCGGGCGCCGACGGCCGTGGGCCGTTCGAGGTTGACGCGTGAGCCGACGGAGAGGGAGCCGAGGCTGGAGCGGTTCAGGGTCTCCGCCATGACGTCGGCGGTGAACTCGTCGCCCTCGTGGTCGACGACGGTGAGACAGACCCCGTTCACGGCGATGGAGTCGCCGTGCTTCGCGCCCTCGGTGACGACGGGGCCGCGCAGCCGGAAGCGGGAGGCGTCGCCGAGGTCCTCGACGGCGGTGACCTCACCCAGTTCTTCGACGATTCCGGTGAACACTTCCCGGGTCCTCCTGCCTCGTTCGGGCACGGACTCCGGGGCCTGTCGATGACGACAGAAAGTACGGGCGAGGACACCGGGGCGACGCCGGACAGACTCGTCCAGGGACGAGTACGTATACGGCGGCGCGCACGAATGCCCGCCCGCCGCGCACTGCCTCCCATCCGGACTTTAACCGTCGGTCCAGGAATTTCACCTGGTCAACCGGTCGCTGGAAGCGACCGGGTCGCGGACTGTAACCGCCGGTTCGGACTTTCACCGACCCCGGAGTGCGCTGCTTTAGGTACAGGGCCAGTGTGCCACGGCCGATCGTCGTCCATACGGGCGATCAGTGTGGGGTGGCTCACAGACCGTAGGGATGGACTTCTCGGAGGGGCCGCCGCCGCCCCAACTCCCCACCGTCGAGGCACCCTTGAGATTGGTCCATACCTATTGACTCACTGGTCTAGTCCTCTCTAGGGTCTGCCCAACTCCGTGGAGAGGAACCGACCGTGCTGCCCCTTTCGCGACGCCGGGCGACACCCGCGGCGGCCGGCAACGCCGCGGACCGGTGGAGCCGTGGGACCTCGGTGATCCGCGTCGACCCCACGGGGAGCGACACCAGCGGATTGAAGGGCGACCACCGCTCCGGGCACTCCTTCGGGAACCCCCTCGCCCTCTCCGCCCTCTTCAAGGGGGCAGTGCGCGGCCGCGGCCTGGCGGGACTCCGCCCGTGGAGTACACCGGCGGCAGCGTGGTCTCGTGGCATGAGCGGCACTCCTGGAAGGCCACGTGGTGGACGGGGGCGAGGAGCCCGGCACCACGGGTGAACGGGGGGCGCGGCAGGACCCCGGCTCCTGCCGACCCCGTACGACCGGCCCGGCGGCGGTGACGACGGCCCTTGCCCGCCGCCGGGCCTCCCACCTCACGGTTCTGGCAGGGTGGCCCCATGACGACGAGCGCGACCGCCGACGAGTTCGAGGCCCACCGCCCCCGGCTGTTCGGCCTTGCCTATCGGATGCTGGGCTCCGCCGACGAGGCCGAGGACACCGTCCAGGACGCGTACCTCCGATTCAGCGGCGCCGACCGCGCCCAGATCACGCACCCGGCGGCCTGGCTCGCGAAGACCGTCACCAACCTCTGTCTGAACCGGCTGACCTCGGCCCGGGCGCGGCGCGAGCAGTACGTCGGGACCTGGCTGCCGGAGCCCGTCGTCACCTCCGACGGCACCCTCGGCCCCCTGGAGTCGGCGGAGCAGCGCGAGGCCGTGTCGCTCGCGATGCTGGTGCTGCTGGAGCGGCTGACGCCCACCGAGCGGGCGGTGTACGTCCTGCGCGAGGCGTTCGCGTACAGCCACCGGGAGATCGCCGAGGTGCTGGATCTGAGCGAGGCCAACTGCCGTCAGCTGTACCGGCGGGCGGAACAGCGGCTGGCCTCTGCGAAGGGACGCTTCAAGGCTCCTCCCCGGCGGCAGGAGGAACTCCTCGCCTCGTTCCTCACGGCCGCCCGGGACGGTGACCTCGCCGGGCTGGAGCGGATACTCGCGGCCGACGTGACCTGGTGGAGCGACGGCGGCGGCAGGGTCACCGCGGCCCTGCGGCCGATCGAGGGGCGCGAGAAGGTGCTGCGGTTCCTGGCGGGCGCGTTCCAGGGCTTCGCGGCCGGGTTCACGTTCACGGTCGCCGAGGTCAACGGCGCGCCGGGGTTCTTCGCCTGGGAGGGCGGCACCCTGGCGGGTGCGGTCGGGTTCGAGTACGGCGACGGCGAGATCACGGGCGTGCGGACCGTGATGAACCCGCACAAACTGGACTTCGTACGGCGTCAGCTCGGCCGGGCGTAGAGCCGGGTCCGAAGCCGGGTGGGAAGCCGGGTGCAGAAGGCTGTCACATTTTCGCGGGCTGCCCGGTCTCCCCGTCGGAGGGTGCTCCGGCCGGGAGCGCCCCGCAGGCGAAGGAGCTGACCAGCATGACCACGATTCTGGTGACCGGCGGTACCGGAACCCTCGGCCGGCACGTCACCGAACTGCTGCGCGCGGACGGGCACGAGGTGCGGGTGCTGAGCCGGCACGCGCAGCCGTACGCCGTCGATCTGCGCGAGGGCGGGCCGGGGCTGGACGCGGCCGTCGCGGGCGTGGACACGATCGTGCACTGCGCCAGTACGCCGCGCGGGGGTGACGAGCGGGCGGCCGAGCATCTGATCGGGGCGGCGCGGAAGGCGGGGGTCGGGCACCTGGTCTACATCTCGATCGTCGGGGTGGACCGGGTGCCGTTCGGCTACTACCGGTCCAAGCTGGCCGTCGAGCGGCTCGTGGAGGAGTCGGGACTGGGCTGGACCGTGCTGCGCGCGACCCAGTTCCACGACCTGCTGTTCCAGGTGCTCGAGGCGTTGTCGAAGGTGCCCGTGATGTTGCTGCCGGCGGGGGTGAGCGACCAGCCCGTGGAGGTGGCGGAGGTCGCGGCGCGGCTCGCGGAGCTGGCGGCCGGGGCGCCGGCGGGGCGGGTGGACGACATGGCCGGGCCCGAGGTCCGTACGTTCGAGTCGCTGGCCCGCGCGTATCTCGGGGCGGCCGGCAAGCGGCGTGCGCTGGTGAACGTGCCGCTGTGGGGCGCGGCCTACCGGGCGTTCCGGGCCGGGGGCCACCTGGCGCCGCAACTCGCGGTCGGGAAGGGGACGTTCGAGGAGTACCTGGCGAGGCGGGCCCGCCGCTAGGGACGCACCTGGGGCCCGTCGTCCGGATCACGTCGCGGACGCGGGGCAACGCGGTCCGGGCGTCCCCGGCGGTCCGGTCAGGGCTCGCCGAACAGCTCCGCCTGCGCGGAGCCGCGGGCGGTGAGCAGCGCCCCGCGCAGCACCGCGCCGCCGCCGAGGCTGCTGGGCCGCACCTCTGTCGGCAGGGGGGCCATCCGTCGCAGCCGCTCCTCCACCCGCGCCGCGAGCACCTCCCCGCCGGCCCGGCCGACCTCGCCCCCGAGCACCACGCACCCGGGGTCGAGGACGGCCACGACGGAGGCGACTCCGATGGCGAGCCGGTCGGCGAGGGCGTCGAGGAAACGGGCGGCGGCATCGGCACCCACCGCGTCCGGTACGGCTTCCGGCCGTCCGGGCATCGGCCGCACCTCACCCGATGCCGCGGGCGTCGACTCCGCCGGCCACCCGGGAGGTGTCTCGTGCTCGGGCGGCGTCTCGTGCTCGGGCGGCGTCTCGTGCTCGGGCGGCGTCCAGCGCCCAGGCGGCGGCTCGCGCCCAGGCCCCGCCGGCACCGGCACCGGCTCCGGCTCCGGCTCCGGCTCCGGCTCCGCACCCGACCTCGACCCCGGCCCGGACCCCCGCTCGGGAGACGTCCCGTACTCGGGCAGTGTCCCGCCCCCAGGCCCCGCCGACACCGGCTCCGGCTCCGCACCCGACCTCGACCCCCGCTCGGGAGACGTCCCGTACTCGGGCAGTGTCCCGCCCCCAAGCCCCGCCGACACCGACACCGACACCGGCTCCGGCACCACACCCGACCTCGACCCCGGCGCGGACCCCCGCTCGGGAGGCGCCCCGTACTCGGGCGGTGTCCCGCCCCCAGGCCCCGCCGCATCCCCGGGCAACGTCCCGCGCCCTGACCCCGCCACCAACCCCGCCGCCGACTCCGTCACCGACCCGGCCGCACGTCCCGGCGGCGCCTCGCGCCCGGACGGCATCTCGTCCCCGGCCCCCGCCACTGCCACCGCCGACGCCGACACCGCACCCACCGCACCCACCGCACCCACCGCACCCACACCGTCGGCGAGTCGGTGGTCGCCCCCCACCGCCCGCACAGCCCCCCGCACCGCCGCCGCCCCCCTCGGCTCGTCCCCCTCGGGTCCTGCCTCGAGCCCGTGCTCCGCCGCCAGCGCGACGATCGCCGCCGACCCGGCCAGGGAGTGGAAGCCGCCCTCGCAGTCCGTCGCCGAGGGCAGGCCGCCCGTCCCGGGCACCGGCAGGAAGCCGATCTCGCCGGTGCCGCCGGAGGCCCCGCGGCGCAGGGCGCCGTCGAGGACGACGGCGGCGCCCGTGCCGTGGCCGAGCCACAGCAGGACGAAGGTGTCCCGGTCCCGGGCGACGCCCTCGCGCTGTTCGGCCAGGGCGGCGAGGTTGGTCTCGTTCTCGACGCTGACCCGGGCCTGGGGCAGCCGTTCCTGGAGGGCGGCGGCCAGGCGGCGGTGCCAGGCCGGCAGGCCGGTGGAGTCGCGCAGTTCGCCGCTCGCGGGGTCGATCAGGCCGGGGGCGCCGATCCCGACGGTGTGCAACCGGTCGGCGCCGGCCTCCTTGACCACCCGCTCGACCAGCGTCACCGCCTGCTCGACGGCGGGGCCCGTGCCGGTGTCGCCGCCGATCGGCACGGACGCCTCGGCGAGCACCCGGCCGACCAGGTCGGTGACGAGCACCGCGACGCCCTCCGTACGCACGTCCAGGGCGGCCAGGTGGGCGCGGTCGGCGACGATGCCGTACAGCTTGGCGTTGGGGCCGCGGCGCTGCTCGCCGGCCTCGCCGACGACCTCGATCAGACCGGAGGCCGTGAGGCGTTCGACGAGGTCCGCGACCGTCGGCCGGGAGAGTCCGGTGAGCTGCTTCAGCTGCCCTGCCGTCAGCGGGCCTTCGTCCTGGAGCAGCCGCAGGGCGAGCCGGTCGTTGATGGCCCGGGCGGTGCGCGGGGATGCGGGCATGCGCGGAATCCTCCCACGGGGCGCCGGGCGTGACTCCGAGCGGCCGTCTATTTATCAGGCAGGGTTCCTGATAGTTTACGTCGGCGCGCGCCGACGAGAAGGCGCACCGCGCCTCGCGGGAAGGGACGGAGAATGAGCGAAGTGGCCTACGCACCGTCGGTACTGCGGCGAGCCCGGTACGCCGTGGCCGCCGTGTTCGCCGTGCACGGCGCGGTCACCGGCTCGTTCGCCACCCGGGTGCCGTGGATCCAGGACCACGCCTCGGTGAGCGCCGGGCAGTTGGGGCTCGCACTCGCCTTCCCCGCCCTCGGCGCGTCGGTCGCGATGCCCGTCGCCGGCCGCATCAGCCACCGGTTCGGCGCCCGGAACGCCCTGCGCGGCCTGATCGCCCTGTGGACGCTGTCGCTGGTCCTGCCGTCCCTCGCCCCCAACCTGGCGACGCTCTGCCTGGCTCTGTTCACCTACGGCGCCACGGCGGGCATGGCGGACGTGGCGATGAACGCGCTCGGCGTCGAGGTGGAGAACCGGCTCGGCCGGTCGATCATGTCCGGTCTGCACGGCATGTGGAGCGCGGGCGCCCTGATCGGCTCGGCCGGCGGGACACTCGCCGCGCACCTGGGCTCGGACGCCCGGCTGCACCACCTCCTGGCGGCCGCGGTGCTGACCGTGGTGGGGGTGGCGGCGTGCGCCTGGGTCCTCGACCTGCAGCCCGCCGAGGACGAGGAGCCGCCCCCTCGGTTCGCCCTGCCGCCCAGGTCGGCGCTGCTCATCGGAGCCGTCGGCTTCTGCGCGGTGTTCGCGGAGGGCGCGAGTCTGGACTGGTCGGCGGTCTATCTGCGCGACCGGCTCGACTCCTCGGCGGGGCTCGCCGCCGCGTGCACGACCGGTTTCACGCTCACCATGGCGATCGCCCGGATCGTCGGCGACAAGGTGGTGGACCGGTACGGGTCGGTCCGGACGGTCCGCGCGGGCGGCGTCCTCGCCGTCCTCGGCGGTCTGCTCATCGTCGTGGCGGATCGTCCGCCGCTGGCGATCGGCGGGTTCGCGCTCATGGGCCTGGGCATCGCCGTCGTGGTCCCCCTCTGCTTCGCGGCGGCGGGCCGCAGCGGCCCCAACCCGAGTCAGGCCATCGCGGGCGTCGCGACCATCACCTACACCTCCGGTCTGGTCGCGCCGGGCGCCATCGGCGGTCTGGCCCAGGCGACCAGCCTGACGGTGTCGTTCTGGCTGGTGACGCTGCTGGCCTGTGGGCTGGTGGCCTTCGCGGGGGTGCTGCGCGCGGGCGACCGCGACCGGCCGCAGGTCAGCCGGCCGAGCGAAGCAGTTCCCGGCCCGCGGACCTGAGCGTCTCGCTCCACGGCGCGGGGCGCATGGTCGCCGCGTCCAGCCGGACGAGGACCCGGGTGCCCCGCGCGTACGTGATCGCGCCATCGGTGGAGCAGAACCGGAAGCCATACGTCAGACCGGTGGTGCCGAGCCGCTCCAGCCACAGGTGGACGGCGTACGCGCCCGGCTTGGTGACCGGGGCCTCGTAGGTGATGCGCAGTTCCTTGACGGCGTTGCAGGCGTCGCCGGCCGTCGCCCAGTCGCCCTCGAAGCGGACCCCGTGCCCCTGCCACAGCTCGGTCCAGGCGCGCTCGACCATCAGCGGGTAACGGGCGTTGTGCAACAGCCCGAGCGCGTCCAGGTCGTCGAAGTGGACGGTGACGGGGACGAGCCTGCCGTACGACGGGGCGGGGGCGGTCGGGGCTTCGGCGGTCACTGGGTGGGGCTCCTGAGGTGCGGAAACGACGTTCTCGGGCAGGTGTACGAGACAACCATCCCTATCCTAAGCGGTCGCTCACCTTTCTTTTTCGGGCGAGAATGGGCCGGACATCGCACCGCACGAACGAAAGCGAAACCGCACCATGGATCTTGGCGTCCGCTGGAAACCGCACGGCGACGGACGCACCCCGGCGCCCGGCGCGGTGGTCCGCCCCGACGAGCGGCTCTCCTGGCCCCGCACGGCCGGGCTCGGTGCCCAGCACGTGGTGGCCATGTTCGGGGCGAGTTTCGTAGCGCCCGTCCTGATGGGCCTGGACCCCAACCTGGCGATCATGATGTCGGGTGTCGCGACCGTCATCTTCCTGCTCGCGACCCGCGGCCGGATCCCCAGCTACCTCGGCTGCTCCCTCTCCTTCGTGGGCGTGGCCGCGGTCATCCGCGCCGACGGCGGCACGAGCGCCACGGTCACCGGCGCGGTCCTCGTCGTGGGCGTGGCGCTGTTCCTCGTGGGGCTGGCCGTGCAGCGCTTCGGCGCGCGGATCATCCACGCCACGATGCCCCCGATCGTGACGGGCGCGGTCGTGATGCTGATCGGCTTCAACCTCGCCCCGGTCACCGCCGCCACCTACTGGCCGCAGGACCAGTGGACGGCCCTGCTGGTCATGCTGTTCACCGGTCTGGCGGTGGTCTGCCTGCGCGGCTTCTGGTCGCGCATCGCCATCTTCCTGGGCCTGCTCTTCGGGTACGGCATCTCGTGGGTGTTCGACCGGGTCTTCGGCCGGATCCACTCGGCGGACGCGAGCGGCAAGGTCACCGACCACTGGCGGCTGGACTTCTCCGCCGTCGGCCAGGCCGACTGGATCGGGCTCCCCTCCTTCCACGGCCCGTCCTTCGAGTGGTCCGCGATCCTCGTCGCGCTGCCCGTCGTCATCGCGCTGGTCGCGGAGAACGCGGGGCACGTCAAGGCGGTCGGCGAGATGACCGGCGACCCGCTGGACGACCGGCTCGGCACGGCCATCTCCGCCGACGGCCTCGGCTCGGTGCTCTCCACCGCGGTGGGCGGCCCGCCCAACACCACCTACTCCGAGAACATCGGCGTGATGGCCGCGACCCGCGTCTACTCCACGGCCGCCTACTGGGCCGCCGCCGGCTTCGCGCTGCTCTTCGGCCTGTGTCCCAAGTTCGGCGCGGTGGTGGCCGCGATCCCGGGCGGCGTCCTCGGCGGCATCACCGTCATCCTGTACGGCATGATCGGCCTGCTCGGCGCCCAGATCTGGATCAACGCCGAGGTCGACCTGCGCAACCCGCTGAACCTGGTGCCGGCCGCCGCGGGCATCATCATCGGCGTCGGCAACGTCACCATCGAGTTCACCGACACCTTCTCCCTCAGCGGCATCGCCCTCGGCACCCTGGTCGTCATCACCGGCTACCACGCCCTGCGCGCCTTCGCCCCCGCCCACCTCAAGACGCAGCGACCCCTGCTGGACGAGGGCACGTCGTCGTACGACACGGAGGACGACCGGACGGAACGCCGGACGGAACACCGGACAGAGCAGCGGACGGATCAGCGGTCGAGTTCGTAGGCGTACGACGGGCTGAAGGCACCCGCGGCCGATCTACGGCCGTCCGGGTCGCGACCGCTCTTCGCCCCTCCCCGCGCGACGGCTGCGTTACCCCGTTCCGGGGAAGCCCCGGGCTCGCCGACCCGCCGGCCGGTCCGGGGCTGCGACCCTTCCCCCATGCCGCCTTGCCCCATGCCGCACCTGGAACCGTCCGCCCCTCCCCGGGACCCTCCCGGCGTCCCCCTCGACGGAGTGCTCCGCCGTCTGCGCACCCTCGACGCGGCCCTGCCGCCCCGGGACGGGGTCGCGGTTTTCAACCGCGTCTACCTCACCGTCACGGAGGAGGTCGGCCGGCGCATCGGCGCCGGCCGGTTCCCGGACGCCCGGGCCGCGATCACGCTGGACGTGCGGTTCGCGGAGCGCTACCTCGCCGCGGTCGACGCGGCGGCGTCCGACCGCCGCCCGCCGGCCTGCTGGCGCCCGCTGTTCCAGTTCCGCCGCCATCCCGGCGTACGACCACTGCAGTTCGCGCTCGCGGGCATCAACGCGCACATCGGGCACGACCTCGCGCTCGCCGTCGTGGACGCCTGCCGTACCCTCGGCTGCGAACCGGCCGATCTGGAGGACGAGTTCGACCGCGTGGGCGATCTCCTCGTCACGCTGGAGGAACGCATCCGCGAGGACCTGATGCCGGGCCCCGACCTGCTCCAGATCGCCGATCCGCTCACCCATCTCCTCGGCTCCTGGAGCCTGGAGCGCGCCCGCGACGCCACCTGGTCCGCCGCCCGCGCGCTGTGGGCGCTGCGCGGGCTTCCCGACCTCGCCGAGGAGTTCACCACCCGGCTGGACGCGGCGGTCGGCCTCGCGGGCCGCATGCTGCTGACGCCGCTGCCGGGGTGACCGCCGTCAGTCCTCCGGCAGTGCCACCGGTCAGTCCTCCGGCAGTTCCACCGGGGCGATCTCGTCGTACACGTCACCCGGGCCCGGGTTGGCCGCGTCCGTCGCGCCGCCGAAGTGGTGCATGACCCCCCAGACCGCGTTCAGCGCGGTCTGGACGGCGCCCTCGGCCCAGCCGGCCGTCCAGGAGATGTCGTCGCCGGCGAGGAAGATCCCCCGCTTGTCCTCGGGCAGGCGGTCCTGCATGAAGTGGGTGAACAGGCGCCGCTGGTAGCGGTAGTGGCCGGGCAGGTTGGCCTTGAACGCGCCCATGAAGTAGGGCTCGTTCTCCCAGGAGACCGTGACCGGGTTGCCGATGATGTGCTTTTTGATGTCGACGTTCGGATAGATCTCGCCGAGCGACTTCAGCATGACCTCCATCCGCTCGTTCGCGGACAGCGGCAGCCACTTCAGGCTGTCGTCGCACCAGGTGTACGACAGGCAGATCACGGCCGGCTTGTCGGGGCCGTCGTCGAGAAGGTACGTCCCGCGG
This sequence comes from Streptomyces sp. NPDC014995, assembly GCF_043080745.1. Taxonomy (NCBI): domain Bacteria; kingdom Bacillati; phylum Actinomycetota; class Actinomycetes; order Kitasatosporales; family Streptomycetaceae; genus Streptomyces; species Streptomyces sp. NPDC014995. The sequence continues at coordinate 390,023 of NZ_JBIBVX010000003.1, read as the reverse complement.
GTCATACGGTCGGTGAGCGTCATCGACATGACGTCCCGGCCGGTGGGGTTTCCCCTGTCGTCGACGGCCTTGTCCAGCCAGAAGGGCCGGTCCACGGGCACGAAGAGCTTGCTGGACTCCATGTAGTGGGTGCGCTCGATCGCCGTCCAGTGGTCGATCGGGAAGAGCGAGTCGTCGCAGGCGATCTTCGACAGCAGCATCCAGGACTGGGCGGTGAAGATCGCCGCCTGGTAGGTGCGGATGTCGCCGTTCGCGTCCGTCACCGTGATCCGGTTGCCGGCGGTGCGGTGCAGCCGGGTCACGGCCGGGCGGGGCTCGCCGCCCTCGTGCAGGCTCGCCAGCGAGGTGCCGTGGGGCCAGTGGACGATCTTCTCCGGCTCGCGTTCCCACAGGCGCAGCGGCAGCTGCTGGGAGCCGCCGACGATGCCGCGGTGGTGGTCGTCGGCCTCGGTGTAGACGACCCGGAGGATCTCCAGGATGGAGTTCGGGAAGTCGGTGTCCCAGCCGCCCGTGCCGAAGCCGACCTGGCCGAAGATCTCGCGGTGCCGGAAGGACCTGAAGGCCTCGGAGTCGCAGAGGAAGCCGTAGAAGGTCTGGTTGTCGAGCTTCTCGACGAGCTTGGCCCAGATCTCCCGGATGCGCGGCACGTCCCGCTCGCGCATCGCGCGGTTCATGTCGGAGAAGTCGGCGCCCTCTTCGAGGCACTTGTTCCACGCCTCGGCGACGTCCCGGTAGACCTGCGGCAGGTCGTCGATCGTCTCCGCGTAGTGCGACTCGCCCTTGAGGTCGACGACGGTCGACGGGGTCGCCTCGGCGAGGGGGTTGGGGAAGGGCCGGGTTTCGAGCCCCACCAGGTCGATGTAGTGCTGGAGCGCCGTGGAGGACGGCGGGAAGCGCATCGCGCCCATCTCGGCGGTCAGCGACGGGTCGCAGCCCTCGAAGCCGACGGTCCGCAGCCGGCCACCGATCCGGTCGGCCTCGTAGACGACGGGCTTGAGGCCCATCTTCATCAGCTCGTACGCGGCCACGATGCCGGACAGGCCGCCGCCGATGACGGCGACCTCGGTGCCGTGCTCGGTCGCCGGGATCTGTCCGAGGCCCGCCGGGTGGGCGAGGAAGTCGTCGTACGCGTACGGGAAGTCCGGGCCGAACATGGTGATCGGCGGCTGCTGCTCGTCTGCGTGCTCGACGGCGTTGGGCACCGTGGACGTCATGGGGTACGGACTCCTTGCGCGAAAGAACTGGGGGGAGGGTGGCGAGGGCTCAGACGAGGGACCCGTAGAGGCCGGGGCGGCGGTCGTGCAGATACGGGTTCGCCTCGCGGGAGGCGGCCAGGAGGACGGGGTCGGCGTCGGCGAACACCAGCTCCTCGCCGCGCCCGGCGCGGGCGCGGGCGACCCCGTCCGGGCCGGCCAGCGTGGAGAGCCCGACGAACTCGAACTCCCCTTCCGCGCCGGCCCGGTTGACGTAGGCGACGTACATCTGGTTCTCGAAGGCGCGCACCGGGATCATCGACTCGGCGACGAACTGGAAGGGGTGCATCTGCGCCGTCGGCACCACCAGGAGGTCCGTGCCGGCCAGGGCGTGGGCGCGGACGTTCTCCGGGAACTCGACGTCGTAGCAGATCAGCAGGCCGACGGTCAGGCCGTTCAGCTCGGCCTGGACGACCGTCTGCCCGCCGGGCGTGAAGTGGTCGCGCTCGAAGCAGCCGAAGAGATGGGTCTTGCGGTAGTTCGCGAGGCGGGTGCCGTCGCCGGAGATCAGCTGGGCGGAGTTGTACACCGTCCCGCCGTCGCGCTCCGGGTAGCCGTAGGCGATCGCCAGCCCGTGCCGGGAGGCGGTCTCCGCGACCGCGTCCGCACAGGCCCCGTCGGCCGGGTCGGCGAGGCGGGCGATGTCGTCGCCGATCGCGTACCCGGTGAGGAACATCTCCGGCGCGACGAGCAGCCCGGCGCCCGCGGCGGCGGCCCGGCCCGCGGCCTCGTCGAGCACCTTGAGGTTCTCGACGACCGAGCCGGGGCGGCCGGAGCTCTGGAGCAGGGCGGTGCGCATGCGTGTTCCTCACCTGGACGAGGGGGTTCGGGGGGCCACGTAGACGGTACGGGCGGCTGACCAGGGCGGACAAGAAGGAGCCGTTGCGCGCTGGTGAGCGGTTCGTTGCGTCGGCGGGGCGCCCGACGGCGATTCGTTGCGCGCCCCTCATGGGCGGTGCATGCCCTTCATGGACGGTGCGGGCAGGCCCCTCACGGGCGTGCGCGCTCCTCACTCGCGGCGCAGGTACAGCACCAGCGCCGTCACCAGGTACGGCACGGCGAACAGCGCGAAGGCGGTGCCGTGGGTGCCCGTCGAGGCGAGGACCGCGTAGGAGCCGTAGACGGCGATGGTGGCCAGCTCGGTGCCCAGTCCGGCGACCGAGGTGAGGGTGGCCCGCCCGGTGCCCTCGATGCGCTGCTGCAACCGGGCGTCGGCCAGCACGGTCGCCAGCTGGAAGCCGCCGAAGGCGACGGCCACGAGGACGATGCCGGCCGGTGTGCGGGTGGTCGCGCCGACGGCGAGGGCGAGGGCGCAGACCGACAGCACCGCGGCGACTCCCTTGCGGCCGAGGCGTTCGGCCGGGCCGGCCAGCAGGCTTCCGGCCGTGACGCCGGCCCAGATCAGCACGAGCAGGTAGGGCACGGCCACGTCCGGTACGCCGGTGTCCCGGGCCAGCAGCGGGGTGTACTCGTCGAGGGCGCCGAAGACCGCGGCGACGGCGGGGACGAGCAGCAGGGCGCCGCGGACGGAGCGGTCGCGGCGGGCTTCGGCGAGGCCGGACCGCAGGGCGGCGGCCCAGTGCTCGCTCCCGGTGGCGGCGGCCCGGTGCTCCGGGAAGCGGGTGGCGACGGCCGCGGTCAGCAGGCAGGCCAGCACGCTGGCCGCGCCGACCACCGGGTACCCGTACGCCGCGAACACCGGTCCGGCCAGGGTCATGGCGGCCGTCGTGGCGACCTGCCCGGCGGCGTGCGCGCGGCCCATGACCCGGGCGTAGCGGTCCGCCGCGCCGAGCCGCTCCAACTCCTCGTAGACGAGCGCCTCCAGCGCACCGGATCCCAGCGCGCCCCGGGCGCCCCACAGGACGAAGCCGGCGGCGAAGGCCCAGTACGACGGGACGAGCACCCACAGGGCGAAGCCGACGGCGCCCAGCAGCGGGCCGAGCCACAGCAGCGACCGCCGTGAGACGGCATCCGCCCAGGCGCCGGACGGAACCTCCAGCAGGACGCCGGTCGCCGACCACAGGACGAACAGCGACGACATCTGCCAGACGGACAGACCGGTGTCCGCGAACAGCAGCGCGTACACCGGGTAGAGCAGGACGAACTCGTCGAGGAACGAGTAGCCGTACAGCGTGGCCGTGAGCCGTCGTACGTCATGGGCGCCGACGGGCACACGCGCAGGTGAGAGAGTCATGAGGCCTTCCCGCAGGGACGTTTCGGACACCGGGGGTACGGCGTCCGAGGCGGCCCTCGGGAGGCACGGCTGGTGGATCAATGTCGCCAGGTCACGACACCGAGCGTAGACCCGTCTCCGGTCGGCTCACCACCGCTTTCACGCGGGCGGCCCGGGCCCTCACGCGAGGCTCAGGAGGCTCAGGTGGGCGATCCGGAGGAGAACCGGCGCAGCAGCGGGGACAGCACCAGCACGGACTTCGTCCGCTCCACGAACGGCTCCCCCGCGATGCGCTCCAGCACGCGCTCGAAGTGGCGCATGTCGGCGGCGAAGACCTGGGCGACCGCGTCCGCCTCCCCGGTGACGGTGGAGGCGGCCACGACTTCCTGATAGCGCTCCAGACCCCGCTGGATCGTCTCCGGAGAGGTGTTGCGCCGGCAGTAGATCTCGACGAACCCCTCGGTCTCCCAGCCGAGGGCCGCGGGGTCGACGCGCACGGTGAAGCCGGTGATGGCTCCGGTGGCGCGCAGCCGGTCCACGCGCCGTTTCACGGCGGGCGCGGAGAGTCCGACGAGCTGCCCGATGTCCGCGTAGGAGCGGCGGGCGTCCTCGGCGAGGGCGTGCACGATGCGTTCGTCGAGATCGTTCAGCACGGAGGGTGGTTCACTTCACTTCTGGCGCGGCAAGACGGGAGCGGCGATAGCCGTACAGGAAGTAGAACACGAGACCCGCGGCCATCCAGCACCCGAAGACGACCCAGGTCACGGTGTCGAGGCTGAACATGTTGTACGCGCAGAAGGCGAAGCCCAGGAGCGGCAGGACCGGGCCGAACGGCACCTTGAAGGTGCGCTCCAGCTCCGGGCGCCTGTACCGCAGGACGATCACCGCGATGTTGACCAGCGCGAAGGCGAACAGCGTGCCGATGCTGGTGGCGTCGACGAGCTTGCCCAGCGGGATCATGGCGGCGAGGACGCCGCAGAAGAGGGACACGATGACCGTGTTGAGGCGGGGGGCGCCGGTCTTCGGATCGACCTTGCCGAGCGCCCTGGGCACCAGACCGTCGCGGGACATCGCGAAGAGGATGCGGGTCTGGCCGTAGAGCACGGTGAGGACCACGCTCGCGATGGAGATGACGGCGCCGAGCGCGAGCAGGGTGCCCCAGAAGCTCTGGCCGCTGACGTCGTTCGTGATCGCGCTGAGCGAGGCCTGGGAGCCCTCGAACTTCTTCCAGTTCCAGGCGCCGACGGCGACCGCCGCGACCAGCACGTACAGCGCGGTCACGATGATCAGCGACAGCATGATCGCCCGCGGCAGGTCGCGCTTGGGGTCCTTCGCCTCCTCGCCCGCGGTGGAGGCGGCGTCGAACCCGATGTAGGAGAAGAACAGCGTGGCACCGGCGGCGCTGACGCCGGCCATGCCGAGCGGCATGAAGTCGGCGTAGTTGCCGGACTTGAAGCCCATGAAGCCGACCGCGCAGAACAGCACCAGCGCGGCGATCTTCACCACGACCATGATCGTGTTGGCGCGCGCGGACTCCCGCACCCCGCCGAGCAGGAACACCATCGCCAGCAGGACGACGATCAGGGCGGGCAGGTTGATGATCCCGCCCTCCCCCGGCGCCGAGGACAGCGCGGCCGGGATGGTGACCCCGATGGTCCCGTCGAGCAGCTCGTTCAGGTACTCGCCCCAGCCGACGGCGACGGCGGCCACCGACACGCCGTACTCCAGCACCAGGCACCAGCCGCAGACCCAGGCGACGAGTTCGCCCATGGTTGCGTATGCGTACGAGTACGAGGAACCGGCGACCGGGATGCTGCCCGCCAGCTCGGCGTAGGACAGGGCCGAGAACAGCGCCGTGAGACCGGCGATCACGAAGGCGAGGGTGACCGCGGGGCCGGCCTCGGGGACGGCGTCGCCGAGCACGACGAAGATGCCGGTGCCAAGCGTCGCACCGATGCTGATCATGGTGAGCTGCCACAGCCCCAGGGAACGCCTGAGAGACCCTCCCTCTCCCTGGCCGCCCTCGGCGACCAGGCGTTCCACGGGCTTGCGCCGCATGAGGCGCGCGCCGAGCCCCGGGGACGCGGGGGCGGTCTGACTGCGCTGCTGCGGGGGTGCGCCTTGGTCGAGCACGCGCTGACTCCTTTGTCGCTGCCGATCGGGGCGGCGGGGGCCGGAGGCAGCCCTGCGCGAGCAGGAACCCACCGAGCGGGGTCCCCGCCACGCCACGTACAGCGCATGACCCTACGAGGAGGAGCGTTGCCGTTGTAATGCAGCAACCTTGCGCGTCACCGTAAGATCATTGCGTTCCTCGCGGGTGGCCGTGCATTTGTTGCGCGGGCGCTGTCGACCTTTGCGCAGGGGCCGGCCGGCGCGATTCCCCGACGAGGAGGCTGCACGGGTCGACGCACTCGTGGGTCGTGCCGTCGGTGCCCTCGGACGACCAGCGGTCGACGTAGTCGATCAGGGGCCGGTACCCGAGCCGGGCGTAGGGGGCGGCCGCGCGCGGGTTGTCCTTCGCGACGCCGGGGCCGACGACGGTGATGCCCCGTTCCCTGGCCAGTTCTTCGGCGGCGTGCACGAGGGCCGTGCCGATGCCCCGTGAGCGGAGTTCCTCGGGCCGTACGCCGAGCCCGCCGATGTCCGGGCAGCCTGGCCGCGCGGCGCGCACGGCCGGGGCGTCACAGCCGGTCCAGCGCACTTCCGCGTGCCCGACGGGCCGCCCGTCCCGCCAGGCGACGAGGTACGTGCTCTCGCCCCGCTCCTGGCGTGCGAACCGGCGGGCGTGGCAGGACGTGGCTCCCGGTGGGCCGATGTGCCGGTCGAGGAGCGCCACGTCGGCGGCGCCGCAGACGGTGATCTCCATGAGGCCGACGTGGCCGCCGGGCAGGCGAACGGCCCCCGGTTCTCCCGGTGGTGGCCGGGTCGGCGGGGGCCGTGCGCAAAGGGGTGCTGGATCAGCGTCGGGTCAGCTCCAGCTGGCGTGCAGCGGCTTGCCCTCCGCGTAGCCGGCCGCGCTCTGGACGCCGACGATGGCCTTCTCGGCGAACTCCTCCAGGGAGGCGGCGCCGGCGTAGGTGCAGGAGGAGCGGACGCCAGCGATGATCGAGTCGATCAGGTCCTCGACGCCCGGGCGGCCCGGGTCGAGGAACATCCGGGAGGTGGAGATGCCCTCCTCGAACAGTGCCTTGCGGGCCCGGTCGTACGCCGACTCCTCGGCCGTGCGGTTGCGCACGGCGCGCGCGGAGGCCATGCCGAACGACTCCTTGTAGAGGCGGCCGCTCGCGTCCTGGTGGAGATCGCCCGGCGACTCGTACGTGCCCGCGAACCACGAGCCGATCATCACGTTGGACGCGCCGGCCGCCAGGGCCATGGCGACGTCGCGCGGGTGGCGGACACCGCCGTCGGCCCACACGTGCTTGCCGTACTTCTTCGCCTCGGCGGCGCACTCCAGGACGGCGGAGAACTGCGGCCGGCCCACCCCGGTCATCATGCGGGTGGTGCACATGGCGCCGGGGCCGACGCCGACCTTGATGATGTCGGCACCCGCGTCGACGAGGTCCTTGACGCCCTCGGCGGAGACGATGTTGCCCGCGGCGATCGGCACCTGCGGGTCGAGGTCACGGACCAGCTTGATCGCGTTGAGCATCGACTCCTGGTGGCCGTGCGCCGTGTCGATGACGAGCGTGTCGACGCCCGCGTCGAGCAGCAGCTTGGCCTTGTCCGCGAAGTCGCCGTTGATCCCGACGGCCGCGGCGATCCGCAGCCGGCCCCGCGCGTCGGTGGCCGGCGTGTACAGCGTGGCGCGCAGGGCGCCCTTGCGGGTGAGGATGCCGGCGAGCCGGCCGTCCGCGTCGACGGCGGGGGCATAGCGGCGGTTGGCCGTGTCCAGCCTGTTGAAGGCCTCGCGCGGGTCGATGTCCGCGTCGAGGAGCAGCAGGTCCTTGGACATGACCTCGGTCAGCTGCGTGAAGCGGTCGACGCCGGTGAGGTCCGCGTCGGTGACCACGCCGACGGGCCGGTGGTCGTCGTCCACGACGACACCGGCGTTGTGCGCGCGCTTGGGCAGCAGGGCCAGCGCGTCGGCGACGGTCTGGTGCGGGAAGAGCACGATGGGGGTGTCCAGCACCAGGTGGCGGCTCTTCACCCAGGAGATGACCTCGGTGACGACGTCGATCGGAATGTCCTGCGGGATCACCACGAGACCGCCGCGCCGGGCCACGGTCTCGGCCATACGGCGGCCGGCGACGGCGGTCATGTTGGCGACGACCAGCGGGATCGTGGTTCCCGTGCCGTCCGGGGAGCCGAGGTCCACGCCCTGACGAGATCCGACCGCGCTGCGGCTCGGCACCATGAAGACGTCGTCGTAGGTGAGGTCGTAGGCGGGCTGGATGTCGTTGAGGAAACGCACGTGCTGCACATCCCAGTCGATCAGAGGTGACCCCCGGACCGGTCAGCCAGGGGGAAAAGCACGTACTTCAGTGTCCCACGAAGCCCGGGATGCCCTGCCCGGGACGATCGTCCAGGCTGGTCAGGGGGCTGTATGGAGGAACGTCCAAGGGGATGCCGCCCGGCCCGGCGGCCGAGCTCCCGTATCGCCCCGCAGGGCGAGCGCCACGGGCGGTTCCGGCGCCGGCGGACGACAGGCACCCGACCAGAACAACATGCGCATGACACGCAGGGGCGTACCGCGACGGTCTGCCGTCACGGCCGCCCCCGCATGACGTCCCGTCAGACCCCGTCCGGATCCGCCCGGTTGAGCGCCGGCTTCGGCGTCGGCCCGGCCGTCATCAGGTAGTCCGCGGCCGAGGTGTCCGTCACCAGGCTGGTGACGAGCCCGGACCGCAGCACCGCGTCGATCGCGGCCGCCTTCCGCTGCCCGCCCGCGATCGCGACGACCTCGGGGATACGGCGGAGCTGGTCCGCCTTGACCGTGATGCACCGCTCGCCCAGGTCGCGCCCGACCCGGCGGCCCTCGGCGTCGAAGAGGTGCGCGGACATCTCGGCGGCGACGCCGAGCGAGGCGTAGTGAGCCCGCTCCTCGTCGCTGAGCATGTCGTGCACCGTCGAGATGCCCGGCTCCCAGGAGCCGATGGAGACGCAGGCGACCGTGACCTTGTCGAAGTACTCGAAGGCCCGGGCGATCCCGGTCTGGTGGCGCAGCGCGGTCGCGGTGGCCGCGTCCGGCAGCAGCATCGGCGCGTAGATGGGGTGCGCGTCTCCGCCGGACACCTGGGCGGCGCGGCGGACGGCCTCGACCGAGCCGCGCTCGGCGGTCCCGGCGTCGTACACGCCCGTCAGCTGGACCACCGTGCAGGGCGGCAGCCGGTCCAGCGCCGCCGCCATGTGGATGGTGGAGCGGCCCCAGGCCAGGCCCAGGACGTCCCCCTCGTTGACGAGTTCGCCGAGCAGGTCGGCGGCCACTTCTCCCAGGTTCTCGGGATCGGGCGACTCCTCGGCATCGGCCGGGGACTCGACCACGACGGCGTGCCTGAGGCCGTACCGGGCACGGAGCGCGTCGGAGCGCTCGGCGTCCAGTTCGGCCGGCACGCGGATCTCGATACGCACGAGATCCCGTTCGAGAGCGGTTTCCAGGACCCGGGCCACCTTGAAGCGGCTGACGCCGAACTCCTCCGCGATCTGGATCTTGGACTTCCCCTCGAGGTAGAAGCGGCGGGCCATGGCCGCCGCCTGCACCAGCTCAGCGGGTCCCATCCGCATGGCTGACCGGCCCGCCGACATACCCGACACGGCGATCTCCTCACTGCTGTTCACACTCTGGATTCGCCGTTCATCCTTGCAGATCCGGCGCACTCGATCAGCCCTGATGAGAGCCGTTCACGTAGCTGTGGCTCAGTGGTCGCACGCCCACGACGCCTTGGCGGTGGCCGCTTCCGCCTGTGCGCGCAGGCCACGGACCGCCTCGGCCGGGTCCTCGGCACCGTACACGGCCGACCCGGCCACGAAGACGTCGGCGCCGGCGTCGGCGCACCGCTCGATCGTCGAGGCCGAGACACCGCCGTCCACCTGGAGCCACAGCTGAAGGCCGTGCTTGCCGATCAGCTCGCGGGTGCGGCGGATCTTCGGAAGCATGATGTCGAGGAAGGCCTGGCCTCCGAAGCCCGGTTCGACGGTCATGATCAGCAGCATGTCGAGCTCGGGCAGCAGGTCCTCGAACGGCTCGATCGGCGTCGCGGGCTTGAGCGCCATGGAGGCGCGGGCGCCCTTGGCCCGGATCTCACGGGCGAGTCGGACCGGCGCGGCGGCCGCCTCGACATGGAAGGTGACGGACGAGGCACCCGCCTCGACGTACTGCGGGGCCCACCGATCGGGGTCCTCGATCATCAGGTGGCAGTCCAGCGGAGTGTCCGTCGCACGGGCCAGCGACTCCACGACCGGCACGCCGAGCGTGAGGTTCGGGACGAAATGGTTGTCCATGACGTCGACATGGAGCCAGTCGGCTCCCGCGACCGCCTGTGCCTCGTCCGCTAGGCGGGCGAAGTCGGCGGACAGGATGCTGGGGTTGATCTGCGCGGCCATGACCCAAGCCTGCCATGCCCTCCAGGGGTTGGCGGCATCGGTCCCCGGTGGAGGCGGTCGCACGACGGCACGGACCGCCCGCGACCGGCCGCACGGTCCCCCCGCGCCCCGCGAGCCCGGACCGCCCGCTGCCGCCCATCCGCCCCACCGCCCGCTGCCGCCCATCCGCCCCTGTGAACCGCGCGGACCGGCCGGTGCCCTCGGCGCCGCCGCCCGTGCGGGCCGCCCTGCGCACCACCACGCGGCCGGCCGGTCCCGCCCGGTCGTCCACCCCCGCTCAGCTCACGCGGTCCGCCGTACGACCGCCAGGTACATCGCGTCGGTCCCGTGCACATGCGGCCACAGCTGGACGTCGGGGCCGTCGCCCAGGGCCGGCACACCGGGGAGCAGCGGCCGGGCGTCGATCAGCTCGGCCCCCGCGTGCTGCTTGAGGACGTCGGACACGACGGCCCGGGTCTCGGCGAGGTGCGGCGAGCAGGTGGCGTACCCGACGACGCCCCCGACCCGTACGGACTCCAGCGCGGTCCGCAGCAGCCCGCGCTGGAGGGGCGCGAACCCGTCCAGATCCTCCGGCCTGCGCCGCCACCGCGCCTCGGGCCGTCGCCGCAGGGCGCCGAGCCCGGTGCAGGGCACGTCCATCAGCACGCGGTCGAAGGACCCGGGCCGCCACGGCGGACGCGTCCCGTCGGCGGCGATCACCTGGTACGGCCCCGGGTTCCCGTCCAGGGCCCTGGCCACGAGCCCGGCCCGGTGCGGCTGCTTCTCCGAGGCGAGCAGCAGGGCGCCCCGCTCGGCCGCGAGGGCCGCCAGCAGCGCGGCCTTGCCACCGGGCCCGGCACACCCGTCCAGCCACTTCTCGTCGGGCCCGTCGAGGGGCGCGCCCGCGAGCGCGAGCGCCACGAGCTGGCTGCCCTCGTCCTGCACCCCCGCGCGCCCTTCCCGTACGGCGTCGATGGCGCCGGGCTCGCCGCCCTCGGTGAGCCGTACGGCGTACGGCGACCAGCGCCCCGGCACGGCGGCCTCCTCGCGCAGCAGCTCGTCGACCGTGGCCCGCCCGGGCCGCGCGACCAGGGTCACCTCGGGCCGCTCGTTGTCGGCCTCCAGCAGGTCCTCGATGCCGGCCCGCCCGCCGCCGAGGGAGTCCCACAGCGCGGAGACGACCCATCGCGGGTGCGAGTGCACGACGGCGAGATGGTCCTCGGGGTCGTCGTCGTAAGGCGGCGCGACCTTCTCGATCCACGCGTCGAGATCGTGCTGCGCGATCTTGCGCAGCACGGCGTTGACGAACTTGGCCCGCCCGTCGCCCAGCACCACCCGCGCCAGCTCGACCGAGGCGGACACGGCCGCGTGGGTCGGGATCCGCGTCCCGAGCAGCTGGTGCGCGCCGAGACCGAGCACGTCGAGCACGGGAGGATCGACCTCCCTGAGCGGCCGGTCGACACACGCGGCGATGATCGCGTCGTACGTCCCCTGCCGCCGCAGCGTCCCGTACACCAGCTCGGTGGCGAGGGCCGCGTCCCGTCCGTCGAAATCCCCGCCCTCGCGCGCCTTGCGCAGCAGCGGCGGCAGCACGAGGTTGGCGTACGCGTCCCGCTCGTCCACGGCCCGCAGCACCTCGAAGGCGAGGATGCGGACGGGGTCCTTCTTGGGCCGGCGGTAGGGCTTGCCGGTGGGGCGGGAACGGCGGGGCTGATCGCTCACGAAAAAGGTGCTCCGGATTGCAGGAAGGAAGACCCACCCAGCCTACGTCGGGCGGACCGGGGCCCGTGCAGGAGCGTTACGCCCCGACGCGCTCGCCGTCCGCGATCCGCACCCCCCGGGCCCAGTCCGCCGCCCGCATCGGCTTCTTGCCCTGTGCCTGCACCCACAGCAGCTCGACGGCGTACGACCCGGTGCCGACGTGGACGCTGTTCTTGCCGACGCCCAGCGTGCCCGGCGCGAGGTCGCCGCGCCCCGGGACCGGCTGCACCTGGATCAGCTTCAGCCGCTCGCCCCGGAAGGTGGTCCAGGCGCCGGGGGCGGGCGTGCACCCGCGTACCACCCGGTCGACACGCAGCGCCGGGGCGCTCCAGTCGACGCGCGCGTCCTCGACCGTGATCTTGGGAGCGAGGGAGACGCCGTCGGCCGGCTGCGGTACGGCCTTCAGCGAGCCGTCCTCGATCCCGTCCATGGTGGCGGCGAGCAGCCCGGCGCCCGCGAACGCGAGCCGCGTCAGCAGGTCCCCGCTGGTGTCGGTGGGCCGGATCTCCTCCGTGACCGTCCCGTAGACGGGCCCGGAGTCGAGCCCCTCCTCGATGAGGAAGGTGGAGGCGCCGGTGATCTCGTCCCCCGCCATGATGGCGTGCTGCACGGGCGCGGCACCCCGCCAGGCGGGCAGCAGCGAGAAGTGCAGGTTGACCCAGCCGTGGGCCGGGATGTCGAGGGCCACCTTGGGCAGCAGGGCGCCGTAGGCGACGACCGGACAGCAGTCCGGGGCGATCTCCCCGAGCCGCTCCAGGAACTCCGGCTCGCGCGGCCGGGCCGGCTTCAGCACCTCGATGCCGGCCTCCTCGGCCCGCTGGGCCACGGGAGACGCGACCAGCCTCCGCCCCCGCCCCGCCGGAGCGTCGGGCCGCGTGACGACGGCGGCCACCTCGTGCCGCCCGGAGGCGATCAGGGCGTCCAGGGCGGGAACGGCGACCTCGGGGGTACCGGCGAAGACGAGCTTCATGGGTGGGCACGGGCCTCTCGGAGGAAGGGACGACGGGCAACGCCCAAGTTTATTGGGGAGGAAGGGGAAAGCCGCTGAGGGCGGACGGCCAACGACGGGGGGCGTCCGCCTCTCGTCCAAGGGGCACGGACGGTGCGCGGGTGGGAGAACCCGACGGCGAACGCCGGGGGCCGATCCGCGCACCCCCCACGAAGGAGGCGAACGCCGCGCGTCGGGCCGCACACCCCCCACGAAGGAGGCGAACGCCGCGCGTCGGGCCGCGCACACCCCCGCGAAGGGGGCGTACGCATATGCCCATACGCCCCCACACCGTGACCGGCGGAGCTGCCCCGCGTTGGTCAAGACAGAGTTGACCACACCGGGCCGCTCCCCACAGCGGCCCGACCCTTTCTCTTCAACGCCGGTTCGAGAGGCTTGTTCATGGCCGACCACGCAACCCACGACGCCCAGGCCCGGGCCAGCCTGCACTTGCTGGTGCGGGACATCGAGCGGGTCCGCCGGCAGGTGGACGCACTGCGCACCCTGACCGCCCAGTTGGGCAACGTCTACCGTCCGCGCCGCTCCGGTCCCTCCACGGGCTTCGTCGTCTACGGACGCGCCCCCGCCCCCACGGTCCGCCTCGCGCAGGAGCTGCGAGACAGCGTCGAGACCCTGGTCACCGCGGCGGTGGACTTCGACCGCTCGCTCGGCTTCTCGTGGGACGCGGTGGGCTCCGCGCTCGGCGTCACCAAGCAGGCCGTCCACCGGCGCTACGGCTCCCGCCGTGCCGCCGCCCAGGCGACGGCGGAGCCCGACCGGCCGACGGAGCCCTCGGCCAACCGTACGGTCAACGTGGGCACCGCGATCCCCGCGGTCCCGGCGGTCCCGGCAGTCCCGGCGGTCCCGACAGTCCCGGCGGTCCCCGCCGCCCGCTCGATGCCGACGCAGCCGACGGCGGGCAGCCCGTCCCTGCGCGACGAGGCGAGACCGTCGGCCTTCCCCGGCCCGCGCAACGGCTGATCCTCCCTTCCGGCCGCGGGTCACCGCGGCCCGGCCCACCGCGCCCCCCACCTGTCCTCCCGGCACCTGGTCGGGAGGGCAGCCGCGTATCCGGCGTCAACGCCACCCGCCGGCCCGCCGCAAGCCCGCGCCGATCCGAGCCTCCACGGCTCGTCACCCGATGTCGGGCGGATCGATCCGCACCCACACCGCCGGTCCCCCACCCCCGCTGCCACCCCGAGCCATCCGCGCGGCCTGCGCGGCCTTGAGCGCGGAGGCCAGCGCGGCCCCCCGCCCCGGCGGCACCCGGATCAACGCCCGCTCCCACTGCTCGCCGGGAGGCGGCCCCCCCGGCCGCCGTGCCCGCCCCGCGGGCGTGACCGGCAGCGGAACGGGCCCCAGCACCTCGGCCTCCGCCGGCAACTCCACGGTCCCGAGGAACTCGGCCACCGCCTCCGCCGTGCCCGCCACCGCCGCCATCCGCGACACCGGCGGAAAACCCAGCTCGGCCCGCTCGGCGAGCTCGCGCACGGCGTGCCCGACGGGATCCCACCGCACCAGCGCCTGCACGGGCCGCAGGGTCGGCTCGGCGACGACGACCACCGTCCCCCCGTCACCCTGCGGCCGTACCAGCGCGGCGGCGGCGATCCACCGTCGCAGCGCGTCCTCCCCGGCCCGTAGGTCGGGCCGGGCCAGCATGGCCCAGCCGTCCAGCAGCAGGGCCGCCGCGTACCCGCCCTCGGCGACCGGTTCGGCGCCCGGTGTGCTCACCACGAGCGCGGGCGTCCCCGGCACGGTGTCCAGCACATGCTCACGCCCGGACGTCCGCACCGGGACCGCGGGAAAGGCCCGCCCCAGTTCCTCGGCGGTCCGCCGCGCCCCGACGACCTGCGCCCGCAGCCGGAAGCCCCCGCACTCCGGGCAGTGCCAGGCGCTCTCCTCCCGCCCGCACCACCCGCACGACAGCGCCCCGCCGTCCCGCGCCTCCAACGGCCCGGAACAATGCCGGCAGCGCGCCGGCGCCCGGCAGTCGGCACACGCCATCCGCGGCACGTATCCCCGCCGCGGCACCTGCACGAGCACCGGCCCCTGCCGCAGCCCCTCCCGCACCGCCTGCCAGGCGAGCGTGGGCAACCGGGCGGCCCGGGCGGCCTCGTCACGGGCGAGGTCCTGGTCCCCCACCGTCCGCACGAGCGGAGCCGCGCCCCGCACCTGCTCCCGCGCGGCGACCAGCGGCCGCGCCCACCCGCTCTCGACGAGCTGCGCGCCCTCGACGGTGCAGCTCCACCCACCCATCAGGAAGGCGCACTTGTCCTGCGCCGCCCGCAGCAGCAGCACGTCGCGCGCATGCGGCTGCGGAGCGTGCTGCTCGCTGTGGCTGTCGTCCCCGTCGTCCCAGATGGCCACCAGACCGAGGTCACGCACCGGGGCGAACATGGCGGCCCGTGTCCCGACGACCGCCCGCACGGCCCCCCGCCGCACGGCCAGCCACTCGCCGTACCGCTTCTCGGGCCCGGCGTCGGCGGTGAGCAGCGCGTGCCGCCCCTCCCCCAGCACACCGGTCAGCGCGGCATCCACCCGCGCCGCGGCCCGCCCGTCCGGTACGACGACCAGGGCCCCGCGTCCGGAGGCCAGCGTCGCGGCGACGGCCCGCGCCACCTCCTCGCTCCACCCGGGCCCGGGCAAGGCGTTCCACACGGCCCGCGGGGACGCTCCCGAAGCCAGCGCCCGGAGGAACGCGCCGCCCTGCTCGTACCGCGCCCAGGACCCCACCGCCGGCATCTCCGGCGGTGGGAGCGGCGGGGGCGAGGGCCTCCGCTCGGCCCGCGCGCTGCGCGGCGGCACGGCCAGTTGCAGCACGTCCGCCAGGCTTCCCGCGTACCGGTCGGCGACCGCCCGGGCCAGTCCGAGCAGCTCCGGACTCAGCACGGGCTCGGGCGACACCACCTGGGCCAGGGCGGCCAGCGGACCGGCGTAGTCCGACTCGGTGAGCCGCTCGACCAGGAACCCGTCGATGAGCCCCCCGCCCTCACGCCGTCCCTCACGCACCCGCCCGCGCCCGGCCCCGAACCGCACCCGCACCCGCACCCCCGGCTGGGCGTCGGCATCCAGCTCGGCCGGCACCGCGTAGTCGAAGTACCGGTCGAGATGCAGCACGCCCTTGTCGACGAGCACCCGCGCCACCGGCAACTCCTCGGCCAACGCGGCCCCCCGCCACGTCCGCGGCTTCGCCCGCGGCACCTTGGCCTGGCGCACACTCTCCCGGATCAGCGCGAGCTGCTCCGGCGGCGCCCCTTCCCCGCCGCCACCGCCCCCCTGCCCGTTCTCGCTGCTCACGCTTGCATTCTTACCAAACGCCACTGACAACCGGGACGTCCGTACGGCTCCGCACCGCCGTGAGAGCGAGCCCCCCACCGGGACCTGGGCCCGGGACGATTCCCGCGCCGGGGCCCTCAACGGGGACGGGCCCGGCTCTCCGCGGAAGAGAGCCGGGCCCGCTGGACGACTGGGTGCGGGACTACAGACCCGCCGCCTTCCGCAGCGCCTCCACCCGGTCCGTGCGCTCCCACGTGAAGTCGGGCAGCTCACGACCGAAGTGACCGTACGCGGCGGTCTGGGCGTAGATCGGGCGCAGCAGGTCGAGGTCGCGGATGATCGCGGCCGGACGGAGGTCGAAGACCTCGTCGATGGCCTTCTCGATCTTCTCGGGGTCGATCTGGTGCGTGCCGAAGGTCTCGATGAACAGGCCGACCGGCTCGGCCTTGCCGATCGCGTAGGCGACCTGGACCTCGCAGCGCGCGGCCAGGCGCGCGGCGACGACGTTCTTCGCGACCCAGCGCATCGCGTACGCCGCGGACCGGTCCACCTTGGACGGGTCCTTGCCGGAGAAGGCGCCGCCGCCGTGGCGGGCGAAGCCGCCGTACGTGTCGATGATGATCTTGCGGCCGGTCAGGCCGGCGTCGCCCATCGGACCGCCGATCTCGAAGCGGCCGGTGGGGTTGACCAGCAGACGGTAGTTCTCGGTGTCGAGCTTGATGCCCTCGTCGAGCAGCGCCTTCAGCTCCGGCTCCACGACGAACTCGCGGATGTCGGGAGCGAGCAGCGAGTCCAGGTCGATGTCGGACGCGTGCTGCGAGGAGACGACGACCGTGTCGAGGCGGACCGCCTTGTCGCCGTCGTACTCGATGGTGACCTGGGTCTTGCCGTCGGGGCGCAGGTAGGGGATGGTCCCGTTCTTGCGGACGTCCGACAGGCGCTTGGACAGACGGTGGGCCAGGAAGATCGGCAGCGGCATCAGCGTCGGCGTCTCGTCGGAGGCGTAGCCGAACATGAGGCCCTGGTCACCGGCGCCCTGACGGTCCAGCTCGTCCTCGTCGCCCTCGACCCGCGACTCGTACGCCGCGTCGACACCCTGGGCGATGTCCGGGGACTGCGCGCCGATCGACACGGAGACACCGCAGGAGGCGCCGTCGAAGCCCTTCTTGGAGGAGTCGTAGCCGATCTCCAGGATCTTGTCCCGGACGAGCTGCGGGATCGGCGCGTACGCCTTGGTGGTGACCTCACCGGCCACGTGCACCAGACCGGTCGTGATCAGCGTCTCGACGGCGACCCGGGACGTCGGGTCCTCACGGAGCAACGCGTCGAGAATGGTGTCGCTGATCTGGTCAGCGATCTTGTCGGGGTGACCCTCGGTCACGGACTCCGAAGTGAACAGGCGACGGGACACAACGCTCCCTGGGGTTGCAGCGGCTGCTGGCTGATCATTGGCGGACGCGACGGAGGCTGCGCCCGGCGTCGTCCTTGAACAGTTTATCGGTCGCGCTTCACCACCGGCCCACCCGTCTCGCCTCTCGGGAGCGCTGTGACCTGCGGCACGGGCATTCTGCCGAATGCCGAGTGCCGTGGCCAGGGGCGCCACGCCCAATCGCGCAAGGTTGGTAGGGAACGGCGAAGCGCATCAAACAGTCAGCCCAGGCGTCCCGTCACCAGGTCCCACACGGTTTCGGCCAGTGCTTCCTTCGGCCCGTGCGGTACGGGGGTCTCGCTGCCGTCGGCGCCCAGGACGACGGCTTCGTTCTCCTCGGAGCCGAAGGTCTTGCGTTCCCCCACCTCGTTCACCACGAGCAGGTCGCAGCCCTTGCGCCGCAGCTTCGCCCGGCCGTTGGCCAGCACGTCGTCCGTCTCGGCGGCGAAGCCGACGACCACCTGGCCCGGGCGGGCGCGCTCGGCGGAGATCTCCGCGAGGATGTCCGGATTTCGCACGAGGACGATGGGGTCCGGATCCCGGTCGTCCTTTTTCTTGATCTTGCCGGCCGCGTACGCCGCCGGGCGGAAGTCGGCGACGGCGGCCGCCATGACGACCGCGTCGGCGTCCGCGGCCGCCTTGAGGACGGCCTCGCGCAGCTGCACGGCCGTGCCGACCTGGACGACGTCGACGCCCGCCGGGTCGGGCAGGCCGGTGTTGGCCGCGACCAGCGTGACCCGGGCGCCGCGGGCGGCGGCGGTGCGGGCGAGGGCGTAGCCCTGCTTGCCGGAGGAGCGGTTGCCGAGGAAGCGGACGGGGTCGAGGGGCTCACGGGTGCCGCCGGCGCTGACGACGACATGGCGGCCGGTGAGGTCGGGCTCGCGGACGCCTCTGGCCAGAACGCGGCGGCAGACCTCGAAGATCTCGGCAGGGTCGGGCAGCCGCCCCTTGCCGGTGTCGACGCCGGTGAGGCGGCCGACGGCCGGCTCGATGACGACGGCGCCGCGACGGCGCAGTGTCGCCACGTTCTCCTGGGTGGCCGGGTGCTCCCACATCTCGGTGTGCATCGCCGGGGCGAAGACGACCGGACAGCGGGCGGTGAGCAGGGTGTTCGTCAGCAGGTCGTCCGCCAGGCCGTGGGCGGCCTTCGCGAGCAGGTCGGCGGTGGCGGGGGCGACGACGACCAGGTCGGCGTGCTGGCCGATGCGGACGTGGGGGACCTCGTGGACGTCGTCCCAGACCTCGGTGGAGACCGGGTTCCCCGAGAGGGCGGACCAGGTCGCGGCGCCGACGAAGTGCAGGGCGGAGGCGGTGGGCACGACCCGCACGTCATGGCCGGATTCCGTCAGTCTGCGCAGCAGCTCGCAGGCCTTGTAGGCGGCGATGCCACCACTGACCCCGAGCACGACCCTCGGCTTGTCCACCGTCTCTCCCCGAACCTCGGATACGCACGCCTCGGCTCCCGGCGTACGAGTCCATCACACACCACAGGCCCGGCAGTGATGCTGCCGGGCCTGTGGAAAAACCAACTGCGAACCGAAAATACTACTGAGCCGGGCCCTCGATGGCCTCGGACGTCAGCAGGCCGGCGTTGATCTCGCGGAGGGCGATCGAGAGCGGCTTCTCGTGGACGTGGGTGTCCACGAGCGGACCGACGTACTCGAGGAGGCCCTCGCCGAGCTGCGAGTAGTACGCGTTGATCTGGCGGGCCCGCTTGGCCGCGTAGATCACGAGGCTGTACTTCGAGTCGGTGGCCTCGAGGAGCTCGTCGATCGGCGGGTTGATGATGCCCTCGGGCGCGGAGATGGAAGAGGACACGCTCTACCTTCCGATGGATGGGAAAAGACGGGCGGTGACCACGGCAATCGTGATCACACGACATCCATCAAGGCTAGCAGCTCGCGCGCTACATCCTCGACGGAGGTGTTGACCAGGGTCTCGTCGAACTCCGGCTCGGCCGCGAGTTCGACCTTCGCCGCGTCCAGACGGCGTGCGATCACCTCGGGCGGCTCGGTGCCGCGTCCGGTGAGTCTGCGCACCAGCTCCTCCCAGGAGGGCGGAGCCAGGAACACCAGCTGGGCCTCCGGCATGGACTCGCGGACCTGCCGCGCGCCCTGGAGGTCGATCTCCAGCAGCACGGGCTCACCCGCCTCCAGGCGCTCCAGCACGGCGGCCCGCGGAGTGCCGTAGCGGTTGCCGGCGAACTCGGCCCACTCCAGCAGTTCGCCGTTGGCGATCAGCTTGTCCATCTCGTCGTCGGTGACGAAGAAGTAGTGGACTCCGTGCTGCTCGCCCGGGCGGGGCTTGCGGGTCGTCGCCGACACCGAGAGCCAGACCTCGGGGTGTTCCTTGCGCATATGGGCGACGACCGTGCTCTTGCCGACCCCTGAGGGGCCGGAGAGCACGGTCAGCCGCGGACGTTCACTCATGCAGCGATTATTCCAGTTGTCCCGCAGTGCCCGGGACGCTCGGTCCGGAGCACCTCGGACTCACTTGGCGGTGTCGCCGAACTCGCGCTCCAGAGAGGCGATCTGGTTGGACCCGAGACCGCGCACCCGGCGGCTCTCGGAGATGCCGAGTCGCTCCATGATCTGCTTGGCGCGGACCTTGCCCACGCCCGGAAGGGACTCGAGCAGGGCGGAGACCTTCATCTTGCCGATGACGTCGTTTTCCTGACCCTGCTTGATGACCTCGTGGAGGGAGGCGCCGGAGTGCTTGAGTCGATTCTTGACCTCGGCCCGCTCCCGGCGAGCCGCGGCGGCCTTTTCGAGCGCGGCTGCGCGCTGTTCGGGGGTAAGGGGCGGAAGAGCCACGCCTACGTCACCTCGGATGTCGAACTGTCGGATACGGACCGGTGAGGAACCTAATCGCCCCACACCTGGGGAGCTACGAGCAACACGCTTGCCCGTTCACTCTCCGTCGGAGACTAGCGGCCAACTCCGCCAGAGTCAGCGAGAACAGAGGAAAAGTCCTGGTCAGCCTCCGCCAGGACGGATATTTAGGACATAATGCCCTGGATTTGAGGATGTATCCAGGCTCAAGTCGGCCCACGGCCGCCCGCCGGAGCCCCCGGTCGGGCGGCCGACGGCGTTCAGGCGGCCCCGACCGCGGACCTGACCTCGTCCGCGAACCGGTCCGCGGCGTCACGCAGAGCGACCACGTCGGGACCGTGGCGCAACACTCCCCGGCTCACGTTCGGCACGACGTTGCGCACCGCCGCCCCGAACACCCGGGGCAGGTCCGCCGGAGTCGCCCCCTGGGCCCCGATGCCGGGCGCGAGGAGCGGACCGTTGATGTCGAGGTCGTACGACGACAGGTCGCCCAGCGTGGCGCCGACGACCGCGCCGAAGGAGCCCAGCGGCTCCTCTCCCGCGTTCTCGGCGGCCAGGTGCGCCAGCATCGTCGCGCCCACGTTCCGCCCGGCCGGGTCCTCGACGCGCACCGCGTGCTGCACCTCGCCGCCCTCCGGGTTGGAGGTCAGCGCCAGCACGAACAGCCCGGCGCCGCTCTCCCGCGCCAGCGCGACGGCCGGGCTCAGCGAGCCGTAGCCGAGGTACGGCGACACGGTGAGGGCGTCCGAGAACAGCGGGGCGTCCTCGCGGAGGAAGGACTCGGCGTACGCGGCCATGGTCGACCCGATGTCGCCGCGCTTGGCGTCCATCACCACCAGGGCGCCTGCCGCCCGCGCCTGCGCGACCGACTTCTCCAGGACGGCGATGCCGCGCGAGCCGAACCGCTCGAAGAAGGCGCTCTGCGGCTTCAGGACGGCGATCCGGTCGGCCGTCGCCTCGACGACCGTCCGGCTGAACCGCTCCAGCCCGGCGACGTCGTCGTCCAGGCCCCACTCGGCGAGCAGGGAGGCGTGCGGGTCGATCCCGACGCAGAGCGGGCCGCGCTCGTCCATGGCCCGGCGCAGGCGCGCGCCGAAGGGCTCCAGGGTCATGCCGTGCTCCTCACGTCGGCGCCGACGGCGTCGGCCAGGGTGGCGTACGGGCTCGTGCGCAGCCGGGCCGCGAGCCCCTTGTGGATCGCGCGGCCCCAGAAGGGCCCCTCGTAGACGAAGGCGCTGTAGCCCTGGACGAGGGTGGCGCCCGCGAGGATGCGCTGCCAGGCGTCCTCGGCGTTCTCGATGCCGCCGACGCCCACGAGGGTGATGCGGTCGCCCACGCGCGCGTAGAGGCGGCGCAGCACCTCCAGGGAGCGTGCCTTCAGCGGCGCGCCGGACAGTCCGCCGGTCTCGCCGACCAGGGAGGGGTCGGATGCCAGACCCAGGCCGTCGCGCGCGATGGTGGTGTTCGTGGCGATGATCCCGTCCAGGCCGAGCTCCACGGCCAGGTCGGCGACCGCGTCCACGTCCTCGTCGGCCAGGTCCGGCGCGATCTTCACCAGCAGCGGGACGCGGCGGTTGGTCACCGTGCGGTCGGCGGCCTCGCGTACGGCGGTCAGCAGCGGGCGCAGCGCCTCCGTCGCCTGGAGATCGCGCAGGCCGGGGGTGTTCGGCGAGGAGACGTTCACGACCAGGTAGTCGGCGTACGGCGCCAGGCGCTCGGCCGACTTCACGTAGTCGAGGACGGCCTTCTCCTCCGGTACGGCTTTGGTCTTGCCGATGTTGACGCCCACGACCGTCTTGAAGACGGGCTCGCGGGAGGCCAGGCGGGCGGCCACGGCCAGCGAGCCCTCGTTGTTGAAGCCCATGCGGTTGATCAGCGCCCGGTCGGCCACCAGCCGGAACAGCCGCTTCCCGGGGTTGCCGGGCTGCGCCTCCCCGGTGACCGTGCCGACCTCGACGTGGTCGAAGCCCAGCATCGACATCCCGTCGATGGCGACCGCGTTCTTGTCGAAGCCGGCGGCGAGCCCGAAGGGGCCGTGCATGCGCAGCCCGAAGGCCTCGGTGCGCAGCTCCTTGTAGCGGGGCGCGAGGGCGGCCGCGACGAAGGTGCGCAGCACGGGGACGCGGACGGCGAGGCGGATCCAGCGGAAGGCGAGGTGGTGGGCCTTCTCGGGGTCCATCCGCTGGAAGACCAGACGGAAGAAGATCTTGTACATCTCGTGAGTCCTCAGGGGTCCTCATGAGGACGGGGGTCCTCATGAAGAGGGGGACACCGTTTCCGGTGTCCCCCTCGTCGGCTGCTAGTCGCGGGCCGCGGTCAGGTGTTCCGCGTGCTCCTGGAGCGAACGGACGCCCACGTCACCGTGGTTGAGCGCGTCGATGCCCTGGACGGCGGCGGCGAGCGCCTGGACCGTCGTCAGGCACGGCACGGACCGCGCCACGGCCGCCGTACGGATGTCGTAGCCGTCGAGGCGGCCGCCGGTGCCGTACGGGGTGTTGACGATGAGGTCGACCTCGCCCTCGTGGATGAGCTGGACGATGGTCTTCTCGCCGTTGGGGCCGATGCCCTCCGACTGCTTGCGCACGACCGTGGCGTTGATGCCGTTGCGCTTGAGGACCTCGGCGGTGCCGGAGGTGGCGAGCAGCTCGAAGCCGTGGCCGACCAGCTCCCGTGCCGGGAAGATCATCGAGCGCTTGTCGCGGTTGGCGACCGAGATGAACGCGCGGCCCTTGGTCGGCAGCGGCCCGTAGGCGCCCGCCTGCGACTTGGCGTACGCCGTGCCGAAGACGGTGTCGATGCCCATGACCTCGCCGGTGGAGCGCATCTCCGGGCCGAGGATGGTGTCGACGCCGCGTCCGGAGGTGTCCCGGAAGCGGGTCCAGGGCATCACGGCCTCCTTGACGGAGATCGGCGCGTCCAGCGGCAGCTCACCGCCGTCGCCGGTCGCCGGGAGCAGCCCCTCGGCCCGCAGCTCGGCGATGGTCGCGCCCAGGGAGATCCGGGCGGCGGCCTTGGCCAGGGGTACGGCGGTCGCCTTCGAGGTGAAGGGGACCGTGCGGGAGGCGCGCGGGTTGGCCTCCAGCACGTAGAGGATGTCGCCGGCCATCGCGAACTGGATGTTGATCAGGCCGCGGACGCCGACGCCCTTGGCGATGGCCTCCGTGGAGGCCCGCAGGCGCTTGATGTCGAAGCCGCCGAGCGTGATCGGGGGCAGGGCGCACGCCGAGTCGCCGGAGTGGATGCCGGCCTCCTCGATGTGCTCCATGACGCCGCCGAGGTACAGCTCCTCGCCGTCGTAGAGCGCGTCGACGTCGATCTCGATGGCGTCGTCGAGGAAGCGGTCCACGAGGACCGGCCGGGTCGGGCTGATCTCGGTCGACTCGGCGATGTAGGAGGACAGCCGCGTCTCGTCGTAGACGATCTCCATGCCCCGGCCGCCGAGGACGTACGACGGCCGGACGAGGACCGGGTAGCCGATCTCGTCCGCGATGGACTTCGCCTCGGCGAAGGTGGTGGCCGTGCCGTGCTTCGGCGCCGGCAGGCCCGCCTCGGCGAGCACGCGTCCGAAGGCGCCCCGGTCCTCGGCCGCGTGGATCGCCTCGGGGGGCGTGCCGACGATCGGCACGCCGTTGTCCTTCAGCGCCTGCGCCAGGCCCAGCGGGGTCTGGCCGCCGAGCTGGACGACGACACCGGCGATCGGACCGGCCTGCGCCTCCGCGTGGACGACCTCCAGCACGTCCTCCAGCGTCAGCGGCTCGAAGTACAGCCGGTCGGAGGTGTCGTAGTCCGTGGAGACGGTCTCCGGGTTGCAGTTGACCATCACGGTCTCGTACCCGGCGTCGGACAGCGCGAAGGAGGCGTGGACGCAGGAGTAGTCGAACTCGATGCCCTGGCCGATGCGGTTCGGGCCGGAGCCCAGGATGATGACGGCCGGCTTCTCGCGCGGCGCGACCTCGCTCTCCTCGTCGTAGGAGGAGTAGAAGTACGGCGTCTTGGCGGCGAACTCGGCGGCGCAGGTGTCGACCGTCTTGTAGACCGGGCGGATGCCCAGCGCGTGCCGCACCTCGCGCACGACGTCCTCGCGCAGCCCGCGGATCTCGGCGATCTGCTGGTCGGAGAAGCCGTGCCGCTTGGCCTCGGCGAGCAGGTCGACGTCCAGGCGGTCCCCGGCGGCCAACTCGTCCGCGATCTCCTTGATCAGGAAGAGCTGGTCGACGAACCAGGGGTCGATCTTCGTGTACTCGAAGACCTCCTCGGGCGTGGCACCCGCGCGGATGGCCTGCATGACGGTGTTGATCCGGCCGTCGGTGGGACGGACGGCCTCGCGCAGCAGCTCGTCCTTGTCGCCGGGGTCGCCGACGAACGTGAACTGGCTGCCCTTCTTCTCCAGCGAGCGCAGCGCCTTCTGGAAGGCCTCGGTGAAGTTGCGGCCGATGGCCATGGCCTCGCCGACCGACTTCATGGTGGTCGTGAGGGTCGAGTCCGCCGAGGGGAACTTCTCGAAGGCGAACCGGGGTGCCTTCACGACCACGTAGTCGAGGGTCGGCTCGAAGGAGGCCGGCGTCTCCTGGGTGATGTCGTTCGGGATCTCGTCGAGGGTGTAGCCGACGGCGAGCTTGGCCGCGATCTTGGCGATCGGGAAGCCGGTCGCCTTGGAGGCCAGGGCCGACGAACGCGACACGCGCGGGTTCATCTCGATGACGATGACCCGCCCGTCCTCGGGGTTCACCGCGAACTGGATGTTGCAGCCGCCGGTGTCGACGCCGACCTCGCGGATGACGGCGATGCCGATGTCGCGCAGGATCTGGTACTCGCGGTCGGTCAGCGTCATCGCGGGCGCGACGGTGATCGAGTCGCCGGTGTGGACGCCCATCGGGTCGAAGTTCTCGATGGAGCAGACGACCACGACGTTGTCATGCTTGTCGCGCATCAGCTCCAGCTCGTACTCCTTCCAGCCGAGGATGGACTCCTCCAGGAGCACCTCGGTGGTCGGGGAGAGCGTGAGGCCCTGGCCGGCGATGCGGCGCAGTTCCTCCTCGTCGTGCGCGAAGCCGGAGCCGGCGCCGCCCATGGTGAAGGAGGGGCGGACGACGACCGGGTAGCCGCCGAGCTCCTCGACGCCGGCGAGGACCTCGTCCATGGTGTGGCAGATCACCGAGCGGGCGGACTCGCCGTGCCCGATCTTCTTGCGGACCTCCTCCACGACATCCTTGAACTGGTCGCGGTCCTCACCCTTGTGGATGGCGGCCACATTGGCGCCGATCAGCTCGACGCCGTACTTCTCCAGCACGCCGTTCTCGTGCAGCGAGATGGCGGTGTTGAGGGCCGTCTGGCCGCCCAGGGTGGGCAGCAGGGCGTCGGGCCGCTCCTTAGCGATGATCTTCTCGACGAACTCCGGGGTGATCGGCTCGACGTAGGTGGCGTCGGCGATCTCCGGGTCGGTCATGATCGTCGCCGGGTTGGAGTTCACCAACACGACCCGCAGGCCCTCGGACCTCAGGACCCGGCACGCCTGGGTGCCGGAGTAGTCGAACTCGGCGGCCTGGCCGATGACGATCGGGCCGGAGCCGATGACCAGGACGGACTGGATATCGGTGCGCTTAGGCACGCTGGCCCTCCATCAGGGATACGAAGCGGTCGAACAGGTAGGCGGCGTCGTGCGGGCCGGCGGCCGCTTCGGGGTGGTACTGGACGGAGAAGGCCGGCTGGTCGAGCAGCTGCAGCCCCTCCACGACGTTGTCGTTGAGGCAGACGTGGGAGACCTCGGCGCGGCCGAACTTGGTGTCGCTGACCTTGTCGAGCGGCGCGTCCACGGCGAAGCCGTGGTTGTGGGCGGTGACCTCGACCTTGCCGGTCGTACGGTCCTGGACCGGCTGGTTGATGCCGCGGTGGCCGTACTTCAGCTTGTAGGTGCCGAAGCCGAGGGCGCGGCCGAGGATCTGGTTGCCGAAGCAGATGCCGAACAGGGGCGTCCTGCGCTCCAGCACCTCGGTCATCAGCGCCACGGGGCCGTCGGCGGTGGCCGGGTCGCCCGGGCCGTTGGAGAAGAACACACCGTCGGGTTCGACGGCGTACACCTCGTCCGCCGTGGCCGTGGCCGGCAGCACGTGCACCTCGATGCCGCGCTCGGCCATGCGGTGCGGCGTCATGCCCTTGATGCCGAGGTCGATCGCGGCGACCGTGAAGCGCTTCTCGCCGACCGCCGGGACGACGTAGGACTCCTGGGTGGCGACCTCCTCGTAGAGGCTCGCGCCCTTCATCTGCGGCTGGGCCCGCACACGCGCGAGGAGCTCCGCCTCGGGGGCGATCGCCTCGCCGGAGAAGATGCCGGCGCGCATGGAGCCGCGCTCGCGCAGATGGCGGGTGAGGGCGCGGGTGTCGATGCCGGAGATCCCGACGACGCCCTGGGCGACCAGCTCGTCGTCGAGGGAGCGCTTGGCCCGCCAGTTGGAGGGCACGCGCGCGGGGTCGCGGACGACGTAACCGGAGACCCAGATGCGCCTGGACTCGTCGTCCTCGTCGTTCCAGCCGGTGTTGCCGATCTGCGGGGCGGTCGCGACGACGATCTGGCGGTCGTACGACGGGTCGGTCAGGGTCTCCTGGTAGCCGGTCATGCCCGTGGAGAACACCGCTTCGCCGAAGGTCTCCCCCACGGCCCCGTAGGCGCGGCCGCGGAAGCTCCGGCCGTCCTCCAGGACGAGTACGGCGGAAGCCTTGGTGGCTCCCCTGGTGGAGGTCGTCATCGTGCGCCTTCCGTTTCCGTCTGAGTTTCCGTCTTGTTGATCAGGGAGTTGATGACGTCGACCCACTCGCCGTGCTCGGCCGCGCGGTCCGAGCGGAACCCGGAGTCGATCAGCCTGTCGCCGTGCGCCCAGGTCACCACGAGCAGTCCGCCCTCGGTGAGCACCTTGCCGGCGATGCCCTTGTCGAGCCGGGCCTCGCGCAGCGCGGCGACGGGGACGAAGAAGTCGGCCGCGCCGGGGCGTACGACGTCCAGTCCCGCGTCCGTCAGAGTGAGCTCGACCCGGCTGCGGGTGCCCAGGCCGTGCGCCACGATGCGGTCGAGCCACTGCCCGGCGGTGGTCGAGCCGTGGTAGCGGCCGCTCATCGTCAGTTTCGCCTCACCGGACTCGTCCGGCATTCCCGGCAGCGGCGGCTCGCCGCCTGCGTCGAGGGTGGTGGGCGACGGGCGGGTGGGCAGCTCGGGCAGGTCGCCCTGGAGCGTGCCGCGCCACTTCCAGCCCTCGCGCATCAGCCAGTAGACGAGCGCGACGAACAGGGCGAGGCCGACGACCCAGCCGATGCGGGCGGCCCAGTCGGTCACTTCGGCCGATTCCTTCTCGGCCGCGAGCAGGATTACAGGTGTCACGTGAGTTTCCCGTCGACGAGCGTGGCCTTGCCCCGGAGCCACGTGTGCGTCACACGGCCCGGCAGCTCACGCCCCTCGTACGGGGTGTTCCGGCTGCGCGAGGCGAAGCCCGCGGGGTCCACCGACCCACGGTATGCCGTGTCGACGAGCGTGAGGTTGGCGGGCTCACCTGCCGAGACGGGTCGCCCGTGGCCCCTGGCCCGCCCGATCCGGGCTGGCTGGAAGGACATGCGGTCGGCGACCCCGGCCCAGTCGAGGAGCCCGGTCTCCACCATCGTCTCCTGGACCACTGACAACGCGGTCTCCAGCCCGACCATCCCCATGGCGGCCGCGGCCCACTCGCAGTCCTTGTCCTCGTGCGGGTGCGGGGCGTGGTCGGTGGCGACGATGTCGATGGTGCCGTCGGCGAGCGCCTCGCGCAGGGCGAGCACGTCGCGCTCGGTGCGCAGCGGCGGGTTGACCTTGTAGACCGGGTTGTAGGTGCGCACCAGCTCGTCGGTGAGGAGCAGGTGGTGCGGGGTGACCTCGGCGGTGACCTGGATGCCGCGGGACTTGGCCCAGCGGACGATCTCGACCGAGCCGGCGGTCGAGAGGTGACAGATGTGGACGCGGGAGCCGACGTGCTCGGCGAGCAGGACGTCCCGGGCGATGATCGACTCCTCGGCCACCGCCGGCCAGCCGCCGAGTCCCAGCTCGGCGGAGACGATGCCCTCGTTCATCTGGGCGCCCTCGGTCAGCCGCGGCTCCTGCGCGTGCTGGGCGACGACCCCGCCGAAGGCCTTCACGTACTCCAGCGCCCGCCGCATGATCACGGCGTCGTCGACGCACTTGCCGTCGTCGGAGAAGACGGTGACACCGGCCGCCGACTCGTGCATGGCGCCGAGTTCGGCGAGCTTCCTGCCCTCCAGGCCGACGGTGACGGCGCCGATCGGCTGCACGTCGCAGTAGCCGTGCTCCTGCCCGAGCCGGTACACCTGCTCCACGACGCCGGCGGTGTCGGCGACGGGGAAGGTGTTGGCCATGGCGAACACGGCCGTGTAACCACCGGAGGCGGCCGCGCGGGTTCCCGTCAGGACCGTCTCGGAGTCCTCGCGGCCCGGCTCGCGCAGATGGGTGTGCAGGTCGACCAGGCCCGGCAGCAGCACCTTGCCGGCCGCCTCGACGACCTCGGCGCCCTCGGCGGACAGCCCGTCGCCGACGGCCTCGATCATCTCGCCGTCGATCAGGACGTCCTGCGGCTCGCCGCCGAGCACCTTCGCGCCCCGGATCAGAATCTTGCTCATGGTCGCTTACTTCTCCTCGGGGGTGCCGGTGGTGCCGGGGGTACGGGCGTGGCGGACAGCGGGTTCGTTCCCGCCCAGCAGCAGGTACAGGACGGCCATGCGGATGGACACGCCGTTGGCGACCTGCTCGACGACGGTGCAGCGGTCGGAGTCGGCAACCTCGGCGGTGATCTCCATGCCGCGGACCATCGGGCCGGGGTGCATCACGATGGCGTGCTCGGGCATCCGCGCCATCCGGTCGCCGTCGAGGCCGTAGCGGCGCGAGTACTCACGCTCGGTCGGGAAGAACGCGGCGTTCATCCGCTCGCGCTGGACGCGCAGCATCATCACCGCGTCGGACTTGGGAAGCGTGCTGTCGAGGTCGTACGACACCTCGCAGGGCCAGGTCTCGACGCCGACCGGCACCAGGGTGGGCGGGGCGACGAGGGTGACCTCGGCGCCGAGGGTGTGCAGCAGGTCGACGTTGGAGCGGGCGACCCGGCTGTGCAGGACGTCCCCGACGATGGTGATGCGCTTGCCGGACAGGTCCTGGCCGATCCCCGCGTCCCGGCCGACGAGCCGGCGGCGCATGGTGAAGGCGTCGAGCAGGGCCTGCGTGGGGTGCTGGTGGGTGCCGTCGCCGGCGTTGATGACGGCGGCGTCGATCCAGCCGGAGTTGGCCAGGCGGTAGGGGGCTCCGGAGGCGCCGTGCCGGATGACGACGGCGTCGACCCCCATCGCCTCCAGGGTCTGGGCGGTGTCCTTGAGGGACTCGCCCTTGGAGACGCTGGAGCCCTTGGCGGAGAAGTTGATGACATCCGCGGACAGGCGCTTCTCGGCGGCCTCGAAGGAGATGCGGGTGCGGGTGGAGTCCTCGAAGAAGAGGTTCACGATGGTGCGGCCGCGCAGGGTCGGCAGCTTCTTGATGGGCCGGTCGGCGACCCGGGCCATCTCCTCGGCGGTGTCGAGGACATGGACGGCGTCGTCGCGGGTGAGGTCGGCGGCCGAGATGAGATGACGCTGCATCTGTCAGGCTCCGTAGGACAAGGGGGAGTTTTCGGGCATGCGGGCGCATGAGAACGCGCACGCGTGGGCGTACGCCGGACTGTTACTCGCCCGGTGCGGTCTGCTTCACACCGAGCAGCACGGTGTCGCGACCGTCCTCCTCGGCGAGCTGGACCTTGACCGTCTCCCGCAGCGACGTGGGGAGGTTCTTGCCGACGTAGTCGGCGCGGATGGGCAGTTCGCGGTGGCCGCGGTCGACGAGGACCGCGAGCTGCACCGCGCGCGGGCGCCCGATGTCGTTCAGGGCGTCGAGGGCGGCGCGGATGGTGCGGCCGGAGAAGAGCACGTCGTCGACGAGGACGACCAGCTTGCCGTCGAGGCCGTCACCGGGGATGTCGGTGCGGGCCAGCGCACGCGGCGGGTGCATGCGCAGGTCGTCGCGGTACATGGTGATGTCGAGGGAGCCGACCGGGATGGAGCGGTCGGTGATCTGCTCGAGCTTGGCGGCGAGCCGCTGGGCGAGGAAGACGCCCCGGGTCGGGATGCCGAGGAGCACCACGTCGTCGGCGCCCTTGGCGCGTTCGACGATCTCGTGGGCGATGCGGGTCAGTACCCGCGCGATGTCGGGGCCCTCGAGAACGGGCCTCGCATCGGACTGCTGCGGCTCGAGCCGCGTGTCGTGCTTGTCCATATGAAACGGACCTCCTTCTCCGCCTCACGGGACGGACCTTAAAGGACGTCGGAATTGCGCCATCCACGGTAGCAGGCCGGGACGAGTCCCCTGATCACCCCCTTGGCGTAATCGGCCATCGCTACCACGGAAGAGTCGGTGTGGACCATTCGGCTTGACGCAGAAGAATCACGCTGCGTAACCTCACAGTGAGTTACCAGCCGCGCGGCATGGAACCAGAGCCAGTCGCGTCGACCCAGTGCCGGGGAGCTATATGTCCAGCGAATACGCCAAACAGCTCGGGGCCAAGCTCCGGGCGATCCGCACCCAGCAGGGCCTTTCCCTCCACGGTGTCGAGGAGAAGTCCCAGGGACGCTGGAAGGCGGTCGTGGTCGGTTCGTACGAGCGCGGCGACCGCGCCGTGACCGTGCAGCGCCTTGCGGAGCTGGCCGATTTCTACGGCGTCCCGGTGCAGGAGCTGCTGCCCGGCACCACCCCGGGCGGCGCCGCCGAGCCGCCGCCGAAGCTGGTCCTGGACCTGGAGCGGCTGGCCCACGTGCCGGTCGAGAAGGCGGGTCCCCTGCAGCGGTACGCGGCGACGATCCAGTCGCAGCGCGGCGACTACAACGGCAAGGTGCTCTCGATCCGCCAGGACGACCTGCGCACGCTCGCCGTCATCTACGACCAGTCGCCGTCGGTCCTGACCGAGCAGCTGATCAGCTGGGGCGTGCTGGACGCGGACGCGCGCCGCGCCGTCTCCCACGAGGAGAGCTGAGCGCCGTAGCGCCTCAGCAGAAACGTGCCGCCGGGGTGGCCGGAACCTGAGGGTTCGGGCCGCCCCGGCGGCGTTCTGCGGGCCTGTGGGGGCCCCGGGACACGGGTATGCCGGAGGGCCCGCAGCGGGGATGCTGCGGGCCCTCCGGCATGCGGGTCGTACCGCTTACGCCTCGTCTCTGCGCAGGGAGGGCTTGAGTTCCTTCAGCCGGCCCAGCAGGCCGTTGACGAACGAGGGCGACTCGTCCGTGGAGAACTCCTTCGCCAGCTGCACCATCTCGTCGAGGACGACGGCGTCCGGGGTCTCGTCGACCCAGATCAGCTCGTAGGCACCGAGCCGCAGGATGTTGCGGTCGACGACGGGCATCCGGTCGAGCGTCCAGCCGACCGAGTACTGGGCGATCAGCTCGTCGATGCGCTTCGCGTGGTTCGCGTAGCCCTCGACCAGCTGCATCGTGTACTCGCTCACCGGCGGCTGCCGGGTGTCGGCCCGGGAGAGCCGGATCCAGTCGGCGAGGACCGTCAGGACGTCGGCGCCGCGCTGGTCGCCCTCGAAGAGGATCTGGAAGGCGCGCTTGCGGGCCGTGTTGCGGGCGGCCACGGTTAGCTGTTCACCCGGCCGAGGTAGTCGCTCGTGCGGGTGTCGACCTTGATCTTCTCACCGGTGGTGATGAAGAGCGGGACCTGGATCTCGTGGCCGGTCTCCAGGGTGGCGGGCTTGGTGCCGCCGGTGGAGCGGTCGCCCTGGACGCCCGGGTCGGTGTGCTGGATGGTCAGCTCGACGGCGGCCGGAAGCTCGACGAAGAGCACCTCGCCCTCGTGCTGGGCGACGGTGGCCGTGAAGCCCTCGACGAGGAAGTTCGCGGCGTCGCCGACGGCCTTCCGGTCGATGTGCAGCTGGTCGTACGTCTCCATGTCCATGAAGACGAAGTACTCGCCGTCCATGTACGAGAACTGCATGTCGCGCTTGTCGACAGTGGCCGTCTCGACCTTGACGCCGGCGTTGAAGGTCTTGTCGACGACCTTGCCGGAGAGCACGTTCTTGAGCTTGGTGCGCACGAAGGCGGGGCCCTTGCCGGGCTTGACGTGCTGGAACTCGACGACGGACCAGAGCTGGCCGCCTTCGAGCTTGAGCACCATGCCGTTCTTGAGGTCGTTCGTGGAAGCCACGGTTGCGGAATCTCCTGGACTGACGTGGACGACCCCGGGGGCACGCACCTGCCTATAGTGCGAGCAGCTCCTTGGTCGTGATGGTGAGTAGCTCGGGTCCGCCGTCCGCCTCGGGGCGTACGACGAGCGTGTCATCGATCCGGACACCGCCCCGGCCCGGGAGGTGGACCCCCGGTTCGACGGTGACCGGCACGCAAGCGTCCAGTTTACCCATGGCCGCGGGAGCCAACTGCGGGTCCTCGTCGATTTCGAGTCCGACGCCGTGCCCCGTCAGCGCCGGCAGCGCCTGCGCGTACCCCGCCGAGTCCAGCACCTGGCGCGCGGCCCGGTCCACGTCACGGTGGGCGGCACCGGGCGCCAGGCTCTCGCGGCCGGCGCGCTGGGCGGCGAAGACCAGGTCGTACAGCTCCACTTGCCAGTCCGCGGGCGAGGTGCCGATGACGAAGGTGCGGCCGATCTCGCAGCGGTAGCCCCGGTAGGTCGCGCCCAGGCAGACGGAGAGGAAGTCGCCCTCCTCCACGCGCCGGTCGGTGGGCCGGTGGCCGCGGCGGCCGGAGTGGGGGCCGGTGCCCACGGAGGTGGGGAAGGCGGGGCCGTCGGCGCCGTGGTCGACGAGGCGGCGCTCCAGTTCGAGGGCGAGATGGCGTTCGGTGCGGCCGACGAGGATGGATTCGAGCAGCTCCCCCAGGGCCTGGTCGGCGATCTCGGCGCCGATGCGCAGACAGGAGATCTCCTCCTCGTCCTTGACCACCCGGAGCTGTTCGACCGCGCCGCCGAGGTCGGCGAGGCGCAGGCGCGGCGCGACCGAGCGCAGGGCACGGTGGCGGGTGACGGTGAGGTGGTGTTCCTCGACCGCGAGGGAGTCGGCGCCCTCGGCCGCGAGGATGCCTGCGGCGGCCACGGCGGCGTCGCCTCCGGCCCCGGGCAGGGACCGCACCCGGAGGTTCTCGTCGGGCCGGCCCTCGCTGGGGCGTTCGTCGGGCGGGCCCGTGCAGACCAGCAGGTCCTCGCGTCTGCCGAGCAGGAGGACGGCACCCCGGGGCGCCGCGCCCGCGAGGTACCTGACGTTGGCGGGGCGGGAGATGAGTGCTGCCGCGTTGCCGGACGCGTTGCAGTGTTCCCGGAGGCGGGTTCGGCGGGACGCGTACACCTCTGACATGAGTCGAGCGTAGGAGCGATGGCCGGATCGTGCCGGTCGGGAGGGGCCGAGTGGGGTGGTCGGAGGGCCGAGCGGGGTGCTCAGTGGGCCGAGCGGGCTGCTCCGTGGGCCGAGCGGGCTGCTCAGTGGGCCGAGCTGGGTGGCCGACGGACGAGCGGGGTGGAGCGACGGGCCGAGCGGGGTGGAGCGACGGGACCTACCACTTCGGCGGGCTCGCGATCGCCCTGGCCAGTACGTCGTCCAGGACCCTCGCCGTCGTCGGTACGTCGAGCTGGGAGTTGTCGATGATCGGGAGTCCGGAGCCGTACCAGCCGGCCATCCGGCCGTGGATGCGGGCGACCTCCTCGTCGGTGAGACGGCGGTTGCCGGAGCGTTCGGCGTTGCGCTCCAGGACGACTTCGAGGCCGGGGAGGAGGACGACCGGCAGCAGGCCGGGGCCGACATGGCGTTTCCAGCCACCGAGGCCGACGGCAGGGCGGTCGGGGAAGATCGCGTCGTCGAGGATGCAGGAGATGCCGTTGGCGAGGAAGTTGCGCGCGGCGAAGCCGCAGGTGCGGCGGGCCAGGCGGTACTGGGCCTCGGAGTTGTCGTTCCACCCGCGCTGCGGGTCGGCGAAGCCGGAGCGGACCCATTCGCGCACGTCGTCGAGGCTGATGTGGGCGGTGGGCACCCGGCGGTGGTCGGCCCAGAACTTGGCGACGCTGGTCTTTCCGGCGCCGGCCGGGCCGATGAGCAGCACCGCGAGGGTGGTGGCCGTCGGATCGGGGGCGGTCGCGGCGGGGGGCGGGCTGGGCACGCCGACCGGGCCGCCGGGCGGCAGCGGGACGTGCCCGGTGGTGTCGGTGGCCGGCGGGACGGGGGCGTGCTGCGGGGCCGGCGGGTGCGGCACGGGCGGGACCGGCGGCTGGGGCGCGGGCGGGACCGGGCCCGAGGGCGCTCCGGTGAAGCCCGGTGCCGGGTGCGGCGGGGGCGCGGGGGCGGAGTGCGGGGGGTTGGCGCCCGGCTGGTGCGCACCGGGATGTTGTGCGGCCGGGGACCAGCCGACGGCCGGTCCGTGCCCCGGCTGGTGGGGCGGCGGCAGCGGAGAACCCACTGCGTGCTGCATCCGGTGCCACTCCGTCTCGTTCTTTTGGGGCTCGGTTCACCTCCGGGGCGCCAGAGCCCCTTTCGGCGCCGCGGTCGATCGACGCGGGCAGGGGCGGGCCCCGCCCTCGCTACGGAACGGTACCGCCCCCGGCCGTCGTTTGGTGAACGGCCGGGGGCGGTCCGAAGTGCCCGGTGTGGAAAGCGAATCGGGCGGAAGGGAACCCCGCGGACCTACTCGCCCACTTCGCCGTAGGCGGCGAGCAGGACGGCGGGGTCGGGGCCCTCCAGGAC
The DNA here is from genome assembly GCF_043080745.1 of Streptomyces sp. NPDC014995. Classification (NCBI taxonomy): domain Bacteria; kingdom Bacillati; phylum Actinomycetota; class Actinomycetes; order Kitasatosporales; family Streptomycetaceae; genus Streptomyces; species Streptomyces sp. NPDC014995. The sequence continues at coordinate 355,007 of NZ_JBIBVX010000003.1, read as the reverse complement.
GGTGGGCTTGGCCAGGCCGTCGAGGACGATGAAGCGCAGGAGGTCGCCGCGCGACTTCTTGTCGACCTTCATGGTCTCCAGCAGCTTGGGCCACTGGTCGTAGCGGTAGTGCAGCGGGAGGCCCACCGCCTGGAGGATCGTGCGGTGGCGGTCGGCGGTGGCGTCGTCCAACCGTCCGGCGAGGCGGCCGAGTTCGGCGGCGAAGTGCATGCCGACCGAGACGGCGGCGCCGTGCCGCCACTTGTAGCGCTCGTTCTTCTCGATGGCGTGGGCCAGGGTGTGGCCGTAGTTGAGGATCTCCCTGAGGCCCGACTCCTTCAGGTCGGAGGAGACGACGTCCGCCTTGACCTTGATGGAGCGCTCGATCAGCTCGGCGGTGTGCGGGCCGGCCGGGGTGCGGGCGGCCTCGGGGTCGGCCTCGATGAGGTCGAGGATCACCGGGTCGGCGATGAAGCCGGCCTTGATGATCTCCGCGAGCCCGGAGACGTAGTCGTTGACCGGGAGCGAGTCCAGCGCGGCCAGGTCGCACAGCACGCCGGCCGGCGGATGGAAGGAGCCGACGAGGTTCTTGCCCTCGGCGGTGTTGATGCCGGTCTTGCCGCCGACGGCCGCGTCCACCATGGCCAGCACGGTGGTCGGGACGGCGATCCAGCGCACCCCGCGCAGCCAGGTGGCGGCCACGAACCCGGCGAGGTCGGTGGTCGAGCCGCCGCCGACGCCCACCACGACGTCCGTGCGCGTGAACCCGGACTGGCCGAGCGCCTTCCAGCAGTAGGCGGCGACCTCGGCGGTCTTGGCCTCCTCCGCGTTGGGCACCTGGATGGCGACGGCCTCGTAGCCCTGCTCGGCCAGGTCGGCGCGGAGCGCGTCGCCGGTCTCGGCGAGCGCCTCGGGGTGGATGACGGCGACCCGCTTGACCCGGTCGCCGATCAGTCCGCCGAGTTCACCGAGGAGCTGACGGCCGACCAGCACCTCGTACGGCTCGGAGCCCGCGCTGCCGCCGACCCTGATCCGCGTCACTGCCTCACTCATGCTTCCTTCAACTCCAGGGCGTCCAGGGCTGCTCGGGTGACCTCTTCGGGCGTGCGGCCGTCCGTCGGTACGACGGCCGTGGCGACCTCCTCGTAGAGGTGCCGCCGCGCCTCCATCAGCTCGCGCCACTGCTTGCGCGGGTTGACCGCGAGCAGCGGGCGGGCCGCGTTGAGGCCGGTGCGCTTCACGGCTTCCTCGACGTCCATGGACAGGTAGACCACCCGCAGCCCGGACAGCAGGGCGCGCGTGTCGGCGTCCAGGATCGAGCCGCCGCCGAGCGCCAGGACGCCGTCGTGCTCGGTGAGCGCCCGGTGCACGGCCTGCTTCTCGATGGCCCGGAAGGCGAGCTCGCCCTCCTCGACGAAGATGTCGGCGATGGCACGGCCCTGCTCGGCGACGATGTCGTCGTCGGTGTCCCGGTAGGCGACCCGGAGCCGTTCGGCCAGCTGCTGCCCGACGGTCGACTTGCCGACGCCCATCGGCCCGACCAGGACGACCAGCGGCCCGCTCATCGGATCGGGAGGTTGTCGAGGTACGACCGCACGTTGCGGCGCGTCTCGGCCACGCTGTCGCCGCCGAACTTCTCCGCCACCGCGTCCGCGACGACCAGGGCGACCATGGCCTCGGCGACGATGCCGGCCGCCGGCACCGCGCACACGTCGGAGCGCTGGTGGTGGGCCTGCGTGGCCTCGCCGGTGGCGACGTCCACGGTCTGCAGCGCGCGCGGCACGGTCGCGATCGGCTTCATGGCCGCACGGACCCGCAGCAGCTCGCCGGTGGTCAGACCGCCCTCGGTGCCACCGGAGCGGCCCGAGGCCCGCCGGATGCCCTCGGGGGTGTTGACGATCTCGTCGTGCGCCTTCGAACCGGGCACCCGGGCGAGCTCGAAGCCGTCGCCGATCTCCACGCCCTTGATCGCCTGGATGCCCATGAGGGCGCCGGCCAGCCGGGCGTCCAGCTTGCGGTCCCAGTGCACGTGCGAGCCCAGGCCCACCGGAACGCCGTACGCCAGCACCTCGACGACGCCGCCGAGGGTGTCGCCGTCCTTGTGGGCCTGGTCGATCTCCGCGACCATCGCCTTCGAGGCGTCCGCGTCCAGGCAGCGCACCGGGTCGGCGTCCAGCTTCTCGACGTCGGCGGGGGTGGGGTGGACGCCGTAGGGCGCCTTGGCGGCGGCCAGTTCCACGACGTGGGAGACGATCTCGATGCCGGCCGTCTCCTTCAGGTACGACCGGGCGACGGCGCCGAGCGCGACGCGGGCGGCCGTCTCGCGCGCGGAGGCGCGCTCCAGGATCGGGCGAGCCTCGTCGAAACCGTACTTCTGCATGCCGGCGAGGTCGGCGTGGCCGGGGCGCGGACGGGTCAGCGGCGCGTTGCGCGCGAGCCCGGCGAGCACGTCGGGGTCGACCGGGTCGGCCGCCATGACCTGCTCCCACTTCGGCCACTCGGTGTTGCCCACCATGATCGCGACCGGGGAGCCGAGCGTGAGGCCGTGCCGGACGCCGCCGAGGAAGGTGACCTCGTCCCGCTCGAACTTCATCCGCGCACCGCGCCCATAGCCGAGCCGGCGCCTCGCCAGATGGTCCGCGACCATCTCCGTGGTGATCGGCACGCCGGCGGGAAGGCCCTCCAGCGTCGCCACGAGTGCGGGACCGTGGGACTCCCCCGCGGTCAGCCAGCGCAACCTGCTCAACGGTGCTCCTCAGTGCTCGCGCCTGGTACTGCCCTGCGTACGCGCGTCCTCGCGTACGGCAACGGCGCGACCGGGTGCGCGACCCAGGCCCGCCACCTACGATCCTCCCACGTCCGCGACCGGGAACCGGCCGCCGGTCCATCAGGCGGACGGTGGAGGACCGGGGGTGGCCTCAGCGCGCGTCGTCCGGCCTCCGCCGCGGGGCGTAGGCGCCGAGGAAGTCGGCACCGCTGGGGCCGGTCGCCGCCGGGGGCGGCGACGTCCGGTTCTCGTTCTGCGGGTGCTGCGGGTTCTGTGGGTTCTGCGGGTTCCGCTGCGGAGCGTACGCACCCAGGTAGTCCGCGCCGCGGCCCTGCCCGTACTGCGCGGCCGCCTGCACGGCGACACCGGCCTGTACGGCACGCCGGTGGGCGATCCTGCGCTTCAGCTTCAGGAGCCACGAGGCGACGACGGCGAGCACGATCAGCGCGAGCACCGTGAGCTGCGCCCACTCGGGCAGGAACCACAGGGCGGCCTCGAAGATCTCGCCCTTGACCGACGCCAGCGGCACCCCGGCGACCACATTGGACATGTACCTGACTCCCCCCACGCTGCGCTCCGCCCCCTGCGGAACTCCGCGGATCCTAGCGGGAGGCGAGTGCGTGTTCGCCCGCTTTTCGCATGGCGTCCACGGGGGCCGGGGCCTGCCCGGTCATCTGCTCCACCTGGAGCACCGCCTGGTGCACCAGCAGGTCGAGCCCGCTGACGACGGCACCGCCGAACATGGACCAGCGGGCCGCCAGTTCGGTCGGCCAGGGCTCGTAGAGCACGTCGAAGAGGGTGGCGGGCCGCCCCGGCACCGAGGTGGCGAGGGCGTCCGTCGCCCCTGCGGGGGTGGTCGCCACGACCAGCGGGAAACGGAGCGCCTCGGCCGCGTCCGCCCAGTCCGCCGTACGGACCTCGACGTCGAGGCGCTCGCCCCACCCCTGCATCTCGGCGGCGCGGGCCTCGCTGCGCACGTAGGCGACGACCTCGCCGGTGCAGATCCGGGCCAGGGCGGCCAGCGCCGAGGAGGCGGTGGCGCCGGCGCCGAGGATCGCGGCCGAGTCGACCTGTTCGACACCGTGCTCGCGCAGGGCGGCCACGATGCCGGGGATGTCGGTGTTGTCGCCGACACGGCGGCCGTCCTCGGTGAACACCAGGGTGTTGACTGCCTCGACCGCGGCCGCCGTCTCGCTGATCCCGTCGAGCAGCGGGATCACCGCCCGCTTGAGCGGCATGGTCAGCGACAGCCCCGCCCACTCGGGGCCTAGCCCGTCGAGGAACCCCGGCAGGGCCGCCTCGTCGACGTCGAAGCGGTCGTACGTCCAGTCCGTGAGCTCCATCGCCTGGTACGCGGCGCTGTGCAGCACCGGGGAGAGGGAGTGGGTGATGGGGCTGCCGAGCACCGCCGCCCGATGACGGTGGACGTGCTCGGCCCTGGCGGTGTCGCTCATGTGCTCAGTTACCGGCGCTCTCGTTGAACTTTTGCTTGAGTTGCTGGAATTGCGCGTACGTCTTCGCGAATTCCGTCTTGTTCTCGCCGTCGGTCGCGACGAAGTAGATCCAACCGTCGCTCGTCGGATTCATCGTCGCCGTGAGGGCGTTGGCACCCGGGTTTCCGATCGGTCCCGGCGGAAGACCCTTCTGGGTGTAGGTGTTGTACGGGTCCTGGTTGCTGTTGATCTCGGACTCGCTGATGTGGATGTTGCTCTCGTTCTTCAGGTAGTTGAACGTCGAGTCGAACTGGAGCAACTGGTTGGTCTCGGTGTTCGTCGGCTTGAGGCGGTTGTAGACGACCTCCGCCATCCTGCGGAAGTCATCGTCCGTCTTGCCCTCGGCCTGGACAAGGCTGGCGACCGTGATGACCTGCAACGGGTCCTCCAGGCCGAGCGCCTCGGCCTTGGCCTCCAGGTCGTACTTGCCGTAGGCCTCGTTGGCCCGCTGCACCATCTCCTTGAGCACCGTCGCGGGCTTCATGCCCTTGGCCGCGGGATAGGTGCCCGGGTGGAGGAATCCCTCCAGCGGGTCCTTGATGTCGCTGTTGTTGTTCGCCCAGCTGGGCAGCCCGAGGGTCTTGAAGTCCTTTTCGGCGACGCCCCTGGTGGTGCCGGCGGAAAGGCCGAGTTTCGCGTCGATCGTCTTGTAGACCTGAATGTTGCGCTGGCCGGGCGTGACCATCACATTCGCCTGGCTCTTCGGGTCCAGCATCATTTCGACGGCACTCGCCGCGGACATCTGCTTCTTCAGGATGTACGCGCCCGCCTGGATCTGGTCCCCGTCGGGATTGCTCGTGAAGGCGGACACGAAGGCGTCGACGCTCTTGACGACGCCCGCCTCCTTCAGCCTACGGCCGATCTCCGCGCCGCCCGCGCCCTTGGGCACCTCGACGCTCACGGTCTGGCTGCTGCCGTCGCCCGCGTAGTCCGGGGCCGCGCCGTAACGATTCTGGTAGAACTGGTAGCCGAAGTAGCCGACGCCGCCGATACCGCCGCCGAACACGAGGACGACGACCAGGCAGGCGCACCCGTTGCGGCGCTTCTTGCCCTTGGCGCCCTTGCTGCCCTTTCCGCCCCGGCCCCGACGGTCCCGGCCCTCCGACTCGTCGTCGTCCTCGTCGGCCCCGCCCCCCGCGAAGAAGGCGTGCTCGCCCTGGTCCGGACCCGGGTCCCAGTCGGGCTGCTGCTCTTCGACCTGGGGTTCCGGCTCCGGCTCGGTCCGTCGCCGGGCGGGCGGCTCCGGCGGCGGATAGGCGTCCGGGGTGCCGTAGAAGTCGGGCTGCTCGGCACCGTAGGCGGCGGCCTGCTGGCCGTACGGGTCACCGGGGTCGGCGGCGTAGGGAACGTGCGCGTGGGTGCCGGTGCCGTCCCACCCGCCCTCCTGGTACGCCTGCTGCTGGCCCTGGTGGTCCTGGTGGCCGTGCTGGTCGTACTGCTGCCGGTACTGCTGCTCGTCGTAGGACTGCTGATACGGCTGTGGGTACTGCTGCTGGTCGTACTGCTGCTGGTCGTACTGCTGCTGGTCGTACTGTTGCCGGCCGTACTGGTGCTGGTCGTACTGTTGCGCCTGTCCTTGGCCCCAGTCGCCGTACTCCTGCTGCTGCGACTGCTGCGGATGGTGCTGCTGCTGGCCGCCGTAGGCAGGCTGATGGCCGATCTGGGCCTGCTGCCCTTCCCATCCGCCGTCCCCGTACAACGGGTCCTCCGGATGCCACGGTTCGGAGCCTTGGCCCCGGCCATACTCAGTCATCGATCCCCTAGAGCCGCGAGGCGGCAGTCGCGCGGCTTGTGGGCCCGGCTACCGTTCCGCCTCTCTTTGTGCGGCAGCTGTTCGAACACGGCCGCATCGCGCGGAACGTTACCGTATCGCGATCAGATGACCACTTCGACGCCCTCGCCCGGTGCTGTACCTGACACCCGTTCGGATTCGAGCGCCTGCTGAAGGATGATCACAGCGGCTGCCTGGTCGATGAAGGAACGTCCCTTCTTGGACTTCACACCCGAGGCGCGCAGTCCCTGACTGGCCGTCACGGTGGTCATCCGCTCGTCGACGAGCCGGACCGGAACCGGTGCGATGCCCCTGGCCAGCTCCTGGGCGAAGCCGCGGACCTTCACGGCCGCCGGGCCCTCGCCCCCCTTGAGGGAGCGAGGGAGGCCGACGACGACCTCGATCGGTTCGTACTCCTCGACCAGCTGCTTCAGCCGGCGGTGAGCCGCCGGGACGTCACGGCCGGGGACGGTCTCCACCGGAGTGGCGAGGATCCCGTCGGGGTCGCACGAGGCGACCCCGATCCGGGCGTCCCCGACGTCGATCGCGAGGCGACGACCGCGGCGCATCACCGGGCCGTCCCCGCCCGTCTGCCGGTCGGCGCTCACTTGGCCGTTTCCGCCACGAGGCGCTCGACGGCGTCGACGGCCTCGCCGACGGCGGCCGGGTTCTGGCCCCCGCCCTGGGCGACGTCCGGCTTGCCGCCACCGCCGCCGCCGAGGGTCTTGGCGGCCGTACGGACCAGGTCACCGGCCCTGAGACCGCGCTCGCGGGCGGCCTCGTTGGTGGCGATGACCGTGAGCGGCTTGCCGTTCGCCACGGCGAACAGGGCGACCACGGCGGCCCGTCCGCCCTGGATGCGGCCCCGCACGTCGAGGACGAGCTTGCGCAGGTCGTCGGCGGTCGTGCCGTCCGGGACCTGACCGGTCACGAGAGCGACGCCGCGCACGTCCTTGGCGGACTCGGCGAGACCGGCGGCGGCCTGCAGCACCTTCTCGGCGCGGAACTTCTCGATCTCCTTCTCGGCGTCCTTCAGCTTGCCGAGCATCGCGGAGACCTTCTCCGGGAGCTCCTCCGGACGGCCCTTGATCAGCTCCTGGAGCTGGGCGACGACGGTGTGCTCGCGGGCGAGGAAGTTGTAGGCGTCGACACCGACGAGGGCCTCGATACGGCGGACACCCGAGCCGATGGACGACTCGCCGAGCAGCTTCACCAGGCCCAGCTGGGCGGTGTTGTGCACGTGCGTGCCGCCGCACAGCTCCTTGGAGAAGTCGCCGATGGTCACCACGCGGACGCGCTCGCCGTACTTCTCGCCGAACTCGGCGATGGCGCCCTGCTTCTTGGCCTCGTCGATGCCCATGACGTCGGCGCGCACGTCGAGGTCGCGGGCGAGCACCTCGTTGATCTTCTGCTCGACGTCGGTCATGACCGTCTGCGGCACGGCGGACGGGGAGCCGAAGTCGAAGCGGAAACGGCCGGGCTGGTTCTCGGAACCGGCCTGGGCGGCCGTCGGACCGAGGGCGTCACGCAGCGCCTGGTGGGTCAGGTGCGTGGCCGAGTGGGCGCGGGCGATGGCCGTGCGGCGCTTGGCGTCGATCGAGGCGTGGGCCTTGGCGCCGACGGTGATCTCGCCGACCTGGACGACGCCCTTGTGGACGTACACGCCCGGGACCGGCTTCTGGCAGTCGCGCACCTCGACGACGGCGCCGGAGTCCACCTTGATGCGGCCGGTGTCGCCGATCTGGCCGCCGCCCTCGGCGTAGAACGGGGTGCGGTCGAGGACGACCTCGACCTCGTCGCCCTCGGTGGCGGCCGGGGAGGACACGCCGTCGACGAGGATGCCGACGATGGTGGACTCGCCCTGGGTGTCGGAGTAGCCGATGAACTCGGTCTCGCCGGAGGAGTCGGCGATCTCGCGGTAGGCGCCGAGATCGGCGTGGCCGGTCTTCTTGGCCTGGGCGTCGGCCTTGGCGCGCTCCCGCTGCTCCTTCATCAGGCGGCGGAAACCGTCCTCGTCCACGGAGAGGCCCTGCTCGGCGGCCATCTCCAGGGTGAGGTCGATCGGGAAGCCCCACGTGTCGTGGAGCAGGAAGGCCTTGTCGCCGGAGAGGACGGTGCCGCCGGCCTGCTTGGTCTCGGTGACGGCGGTGTCGAGGATGTTGGTGCCGGCCTTCAGCGTCTTGAGGAAGGCGTTCTCCTCGGCCAGGGCGACCTTCTCGATCCGCTCGCGGTCGGTGACCAGCTCGGGGTACTGCTGGCCCATCATCCCGATCACCACGTCGATCAGGTCCTGGACGACCGGACCGGTGGCACCGAGCAGCCGCATGTTGCGGATGGCGCGGCGCATGATGCGGCGCAGGACGTATCCACGGCCCTCGTTGCCCGGGGTGACGCCGTCGCCGATGAGCATGGTGGCGGTGCGCATGTGGTCGGTGACGACGCGCAGGGAGACGTCCGAGTCGTGGGCGTCACCGTAGGCCACCCCGGTCAGCTCGGTGGCCTTGTCGATGACGGCCATGGAGGTGTCGATCTCGTACATGTTCTGCACGCCCTGCAGAATCATGGCGAGGCGCTCCAGGCCGAGGCCCGTGTCGATGTTCTTGCTCGGCAGGTCGCCGAGGATCTCGAAGCTCTCCTTGCCGGTGCCCTCGCCCCGCTCGTACTGCATGAAGACGAGGTTCCAGATCTCCACGTACCGCTCGTCGTTGACGGCGGGGCCGCCCTCGACGCCGAACTCGGGGCCGCGGTCGTAGTTGATCTCGGAGCACGGGCCGCAGGGGCCGGGGACGCCCATCGACCAGTAGTTGTCCTTCATGCCCAGGCGCTGGATGCGCTCCTTGGGCACGCCGACGACGTCGTGCCAGATGCGCTCGGCCTCGTCGTCGTCCTTGTAGACGGTGATCCACAGGCGCTCGGGGTCGAGGCCGTAACCGCCCTTGTCCTGGGTGCTGGTGAGCAGCTCCCAGGCGAGCTTGATGGCGCCTTCCTTGAAGTAGTCGCCGAAGGAGAAGTTGCCGCACATCTGGAAGAACGTGCCGTGCCGCGTGGTCTTGCCGACCTCTTCGATGTCGGGCGTGCGCACGCACTTCTGCACGCTGGTGGCGCGCGCGAAGGGCGGCTTGACCTCACCCAGGAAGTAGGGCTTGAAGGGCACCATGCCGGCCGGGACGAGGAGCAGAGTCGGGTCGTCCGCGATGAGCGACGCCGAAGGGACGACGGTGTGCCCGCGCTCCTCGAAGAAGCTCAGCCAGCGGCGGCGGATCTCAGCCGACTCCATCAGTGGTCCTCATTCCGGTTGTACGAGTGCTTCGTCTGCGAGTACGTCGTGTTCTCGATGTACTGGGCGTTCTTCGGTGTGCTGCGGTTCTCGATGGCGGCGTACCGCCGGGGCGCCGGGAGTTCGGGGTCCGTGTGGATCCCGAGTGCCTCCTCCAGCTCGGCCTCCCGCCGGGCCATGTTGTCGCGGACGTCGAGCGCGAAGCCCACCGCTCGGTCCTTGAGGCGTGCTCCCGTCTCGAGGGCCTTGTTGGCCGCGGTCGCGGCGAGGCTCTCGGGGGTCAGCTGCTTCAGCTTGCGATTGACCTTGGTGGTGGCCCACACACCGGCGGCGACGCCTGTGCTGAACCAGAACGTACGGCGGAACATTGCTGCGTCAGTCCTTCTTCCGCTTCGCCCGCCGCGAGGCCGGGACGGTGCGGCCCACGATCACGGTACGCCGGGGCTTTTGGGTGGGCACGTCGTCCTTGCGGCCGCCGAGGGCCCGGCGGACGCCGTAGCCGAAGGCGGCGACCTTCACCAGGGGCCCGCCGAAGGTGGAGGCGACCGTGGTGGACAGCGCGGAGGCGTTCGAGGTGACCTCCTGGACGTCCGAGGCGATCGCGTCGACCCGGTCGATCTGGGTCTGCGCCGAGCGCACCGCGGCGGACGCGTCTGCCAGCAACGGAACGGCCTGGTCGGTCACGTCCGCGACCAGCTTGGTGGTCGCCCTGAGCGTCTGGGCCAGCCTCGCCAGCGCGACGGCGAGGAAGGAGACCAGGATCGCCCAGAACACGGCCACCAGGATGCCGGCCACCTCTCCACCGGACACTGCGCACCCGCTCCCTGATACGTGCCTCTGCATCGAAAAAGTCGTGCACCGAGCCTATCGCGCCGCAGGCGGCGCTCCGAACCGGATTTTGCCGGTGCGGACCGCCGGGTAGCCACGGCGCTCCCACCCATGCGCGCACAAAGCGCGAACCCGCCGCCCCGCCCGCCCGGAAGGGCGGAGGGACGACGGGTTCGGGCGCAGAAGTCCTACGACCGCCGAGGGATCAGCGGGCGTAGTACTCGACGACGAGCTGCTCGTCGCAGATCACCGGGATCTCCTTGCGGTTCGGCTCACGGTCCAGGCGGAACGCCAGGGCCTTGAGGTTCACCTGGAGGTAGCGCGGGATCTCACCGTCGGGGGCGAAGCCACCCTCACGGGCGATCGAGAAGAGGGTCTTCTCGCGGCTGCGCTCGCGGACCATCACGACGTCGTCGGGCTTGACGCGGAAGGACGGCTTGTCGACCTTCTGGCCGTTGACCTCGATGTGGCCGTGGACGACCATCTGGCGGGCCTGGTAGATCGTGCGGGCGATGCCCGAACGCAGCACCAGGGCGTCGAGGCGACGCTCCAGCTCGATGATCAGGGCCTCACCGGTCTTGCCCTGAACCTTGGAGGCACGCTCGTAGGCGCGGACGAGCTGGCGCTCGGACACGTCGTACTGCGCGCGCAGACGCTGCTTCTCGAGCAGACGGACCTTGTAGTCCGAGTTCTGCTTGCGGCCACGGCCGTGCTCACCCGGCGGGTAGGGGCGGGCCTCGAAGTACTTGACGGCCTTCGGGGTCAGCGCGATACCGAGGGCACGCGACTTCTTGACCTTGGGGCGGGACTGGTTCGCCATGAACCAAACACCTCGTGTCTCTTATGCGAATACGGCTTCACCAGGGTTAGGGGAGGTCGCATCCGCAGCCTGGGAAACCCCGCCTGTCCTGATGGACGGGCCGGGCAGCCGCTCCCTGGTCTGGGCACATACGTGCAGCACGCGAGTGGCCCACCGACCGTCCCGGAGATCCGAGTGGTGGTGGGCTGCCCGCGACACCGTTCGACGGTGCGCGACGCTCCTGGAGTTCCTGGCGGACCAGGTCTCCGGCTGGATGTCCCGCTCTGGTGAGCCGGCCCCTCTTTCACAAGGGCCCGGACACGGGACGCAGCACTTCGGCCGATTCTACAGGGTGCTCAGGACCGCTTGCGACCGAGGTGTTTCCTGGTCCACTCCACGGCGTCCGCGTACCGCGCCTCGGCGCCGTGCCGGGTGGGCGTGTAGTACTCGCGCTCCTTGACGGTGTCCGGGGCGTACTGCTGCGCGGCGATCCCCTCGGGCAGGTCGTGCGGATACACGTACCCCTGCGCGTGCCCCAGCTTGGCCGCGCCCTTGTAGTGCCCGTCCCGCAGATGCGGCGGCACGGGCCCGGCCAGTCCCTTGCGTACGTCGTCCAGGGCGGCGCCGATCGCCGTCGTCGCGGAGTTGGACTTGGGGGCGAGGGCGAGGGCGATGGTGGCGTGGCTGAGGGTGAGGGCGGCCTCGGGGAAGCCGATCATGGCGACGGCCTGGGCGGCGGCGACCGCGATGGGCAGGGCGTGCGGATCGGCGAGGCCGATGTCCTCGCTGGCGGAGATCATCAGGCGGCGGGCGATGAAGCGGGGGTCCTCGCCGGCCTCGATCATGCGGGCCAGGTAGTGCAGGGCGGCGTCGACGTCGGAGCCGCGGATGGACTTGATGAGCGCGCTGGCGACGTCGTAGTGCTGGTCGCCGTCGCGGTCGTACTTCACGGCGGCGCGGTCGACCGTCTCCTCCAGTGTCGAGAGGGCGATGTCGGTCTCGTCCTTGTCGAGCGCGGCCCCGGCGGCCGCCTCCAGGGCGGTCAGGGCGCGGCGGGCGTCGCCGCCGGCGATGCGCAGGAGATGGGCCTCGGTGTCCTCGGGGAGGGTGACGGCGCCCCTGAGGCCGCGGTCGTCGGCGAGGGCGCGCCGGATCAGGCCGCGCAGGTCGTCGTCGGTGAGCGGTTCGAGGGTGAGCAGCAGCGAGCGGGACAGCAGCGGCGAGATCACCGAGAAGTACGGGTTCTCGGTCGTCGCCGCGATCAGGGTCACCCAGCGGTTCTCGACGGCCGGGAGGAGGGAGTCCTGCTGGGCCTTGCTGAAGCGGTGGATCTCGTCGAGGAAGAGGACGGTCTCCTTGCCGAAGCCACCGGTGGCGCGGCGGGCGCCGTCGATGACCGCGCGGACCTCCTTGACTCCGGCGGTGATCGCGGACAGCTCGACGAAGCGCTTGTTGGTGGCCTTGGAGACGACGTAGGCGAGGGTGGTCTTGCCGGTGCCGGGCGGGCCCCAGAGGATCACCGAGGAGGGACCGGCCGGCCCCTTGGCGCCCTCGCCGACCAGGCGGCGCAGGGGTGAGCCCGGCTTCAGCAGGTGCTGCTGGCCGACGACCTCGTCGAGGGTGCGCGGACGCATCCGGACCGCCAGCGGGCTGCCGGCGGGGTCCTTCTCCTGGCGTTCTTCTGCTGCGGCGGTGAACAGGTCGGGCTCCACGCTGAAACCCTAAATCACCGCACCGACAATCCGGCCGGGGCGGCCGGCGGCCCGGGATCCGGGGTCAGCTGGTCCAGAACTCCCACCAGCGGGTCAGGATCAGCATGCCGATGATGCCGATGTGCAGCACCGGCAGGACCCAGGTGAACTCGCCGAAGAAGCTCTTCAGCCAGCCCGGCGCGGGCAGGAAGCCCTTGCGGACGTTGAACGAGGTCACGTACCAGAACATGACGATCGTGGCGACCCAGGCCAGGCAGCACCACAGGCACAGGGCGTTGATCCGGTACAGGGACTGGAACATCAGCCACGCGCAGAAGCCGACCCCGAAGAGCGTGCCGGCGTTGAAGGTGAGCCAGTACCACCGCGGGAAGCGGGCGCCTGCCAGCAGGCTCATGCCGACGCAGACGACGATGCCGTAGGCGACGAGGCCGAGCATCGGGTTGGGGAAGCCGAAGGCGGCGGCCTGCTCGCTCTCCATGACGCTGCCGCAGGAGACGATGGGGTTCAGGCTGCAGCCGGGAGTGAACGTCTTGCCCTCGACCTTCGCCTCGAGCAGCTTGAACTTGTCGATCGTGATGACCCACGCGGCGAGCAGACCGGCCGCGCCGGTGATCACCAGCAGCAGGGCCAGCGCCCGGCTGCCACCCGCAGTCCCCGGCGCGGCCACCTCGGCGCGCTCCGGCTCGGGTTCCGTGGAGACGTCCTTGACTGTCGTCTTGCTCATCACGCCGATTCCGTCACTTGAGACTTGGACCTTCTTCGGGCAAGGGCCATTGTGCCGCACCCGCGCGTGTACACACCGTTCGCTTCACATAAGGGTGAACGTCTGACGCCCGGCGGGTGCTCGGTTCCGGCCACGCGCCGGGTACGACGAAGGCGCCGGACGCCCCTCGAGGCATCCGGCGCCCGTGCGCGAACCAGGCCGTCTCTGTCGGATCAGCCCGACTCGGGGGTGATCCGAAAGACACGATCTAGCCGAGCCGCGACTCCAGTTCCGCGACGATCTCGTTGACGCCGACCGCCGTCTGCTCGCCGGAGTCCATGTCCTTGAGCTGGACGACACCCTCGGCGAGGTCGCGCTCGCCGGCGACGATCGTGTAGCGGGCGCCGCTGCGGTTGGCGTTCTTCATGGCGCCCTTGAGGCCCTTGGCGCCGTAGGAGAAGTCGGCGGCGACGCCGAGCTTGCGCAGTTCGGTGACCTTGGCGAAGAGGACGCGGCGGGCCTCCTCGCCGAGCGGGACGGCGAACACGCTGGTGGACGCGGGGAGTTCCAGCTCGACGCCCTCCGCCTCCAGCGCCAGGACCGTGCGGTCGACGCCGAGGGCCCAGCCGACCGACGGCAGCGCGGGGCCGCCGATCATCTCCGACAGGCCGTCGTAGCGGCCGCCGCCGCCCACCGCGGACTGCGAGCCGAGACCGTCGTGGACGAACTCGAAGGTCGTCCGGGTGTAGTAGTCCAGGCCGCGGACCAGCTTGGGGTCGTCCTCGAAGGCGACACCGGCGGCCGTGATCAGCTCGCGGACCTCCTCGTGGTACGCCTTGCAGGCGTCGCAGAGGTAGTCGCGCAGGAGGGGGGCGCCCGTCAGCTGCTTCTGCACCGACTCGCGCTTGTCGTCCAGGACGCGCAACGGGTTGATCTCCGCACGGCGCAGGGTGTCCTCGTCCAGGTCCAGGCCGCGCAGGAAGTCCTGCAGGGCGGCCCGGTAGACGGGGCGGCACTCCTTGTCGCCCAGGCTGTTGAGCAGGATGCGGAAGTTCCTGAGCCCCAGCGAGCGGTACGCCTGGTCGGCCAGGATGATCAACTCGGCGTCCAGCGCCGGGTCCTCGGCGCCGATCGCCTCGGCGCCGACCTGGGAGAAGTGGCGGTAGCGGCCCTTCTGGGGGCGCTCGTAGCGGTAGTACGAGCCGGAGTACCAGAGCTTGACCGGCAGGTTGCCCGCCTTGTGGAGGTTGGCCTCCAGGGCGGCACGCAGGACGGACGCGGTGCCCTCCGGCCGCAGGGCGAGCCGGTCGCCGCCCTTGGTCTCGAAGGCGTACATCTCCTTGGTCACGATGTCCGTGGACTCACCGACACCGCGCGCGAACAGCTCGACGTTCTCGAAGCCGGGCGTCTCGATGTAGCCGTACCCGGAGTTGCGCAGCGGCGCGGCGATCGCCTCACGGACGGCCAGGTACTGGGCGCTGTCCGGCGGGATCAGGTCGTACGTGCCCTTGGGGGCCTTGAAGGTGCTCACGGGAGGTCTCTCGTCACATTCCTCGTCGGGGAGCCTGCGATGCTCCCTGGCCGGCGGCCACCTGCCGCAGATACGGGTTGGTGGCGCGCTCCTGGCCGATGGTCGTCTGGGGGCCGTGGCCGGACAGCACCACGGTCGAGTCGTCGAGCGGCAGGCACACGCGGGCCAGCGAGTCGAGCATCTCGGCCATGTCACCGCCGGGCAGGTCGGTGCGTCCGATGGAGCCGGCGAACAGCAGGTCGCCCGAGAAGAACACGGACGGTATCTCCGCCGCCTCGGGCATCCGGAAGGTCACCGACCCCTTGGTATGGCCCGGCGCGTGCGCGACGGAGAACTCCAGCCCCGCCAGGTCCAGTCGCGCGCCGTCGGTCAGCTCCCGGACGTCGTCCGGCTCCCCCACCGTCAGCTCGCCCATCAGCGGCATCCCGATGGACCGGCCGAGCGACTTCTCGGGGTCGCTCATCATGTACCGGTCCTCGGGGTGGATCCAGGCCGGTACGTCGTGCGCGCCGCAGACCGGGACGACCGAGGCCACGTGGTCGATGTGGCCGTGGGTGAGGACGACGGCGACGGGCTTGAGCCGATGCTTCCTGATCGCTTCCTCGACTCCGGGGGCCGCCTGGTGGCCCGGGTCGATGATCACGCACTCCTCACCGGCGGCGGGGGCGACGAGATAACAGTTCGTCCCCCAGGCCCCGGCGGGGAACCCGGCAATGAGCACGATCGTCCTTCGTTGTGTCGGTACGGGAGGGCTTGCGAGCGGCTACGCCCGTCGTCAGAGCCTACCGGCGCTGCCGATTCCTCAGCGAACCCATATACGGTACGGGGCACACGCAGGCGGTCGGCTCTCAAGGACGCACGCGTACCGGTCGACCTACGAGACCCATGAGGAGAGAACCCGGTGGTCACCCAGGAACAGCGCAAGCGTCAGCTCGCCCGGGAGAAGTTCTTGCGGCAGCAGCAGCGCCGCACGGCCGCGCGGCGCAAGGCGCGCGTGCGCAACTCGGTGATCGCGTCGGTGCTCGGCGTGGTCCTGGTGGGCAGCCTGGCGCTGTACACGACGGGCGTCCTGAAGGACGACGACAAGACGAACGCGAGCTCGGAGGCCACCCCGTCCGCCACTCCCAGCGCGGTCGAGGACCCCTGCGAGAAGCCCGCCGCGGGCTCGGTCACGTCGCAGAGCTGGAAGAAGGAGCCGGCGATGTCGATCGACAAGTCGGCGAAGTACACGATGAAGCTCGCGACGACGTGCGGTGAGATAGACGTCGCGCTGAAGGCGTCGGCGGCCCCGCACACGGTGAACTCGTTCAACTTCCTCGCGTCGAAGGGCTACTTCGACCACACCAAGTGCCACCGGCTCACCACCAACGGCATCTACGTGCTCCAGTGCGGCGACCCGACGGGCAGCGGCAGCGGCGGACCGGGCTACACGATCCCGGACGAGAACCTGAAGGACGCGAGCCTCAAGGACAACGTGTACCCGGCGGGCACGGTCGCGATGGCCAACACCGGTCAGGCGCACACCGGCGGCAGCCAGTTCTTCCTCGTCTACCAGGACAGTTCGCTGCCGCCCAGCTACACACCGTTCGGTACGGTGTCGGCCGAGGGCATGAAGGTCCTGAAGAAGATCGCCGCCGCGGGCGAGAACACGGGCGCCGGTGACGGTGCTCCGAACGCGACGGTCGTGATTGACAAGGCGACGGTCACGAAGTCCTGACCGCAAGGCGGTCAACTGCGCAATTTCGGTCGTGCGGGATGCGGACAGGCGACCCGCCGGTCGCCTATGTTGGCCGTGACGAAACTGTGGACGATGCCGGGGGCGCCGAAGCCCCACGCAGGCATCATGTGGAGGAGGCGCTGTGAGCAGCGACCCGTGGGGCCGCGTCGACGAGACGGGGACCGTGTACGTGCGTACGGCCGACGGCGAGCAGGTCGTCGGTTCCTGGCAGGCAGGCTCCCCCGAGGAGGCGCTGGCCTACTTCGAGCGCAAGTACGAGGGCCTGGTTGTCGAGATCGGCCTCCTCGAGAAGCGAGTCCAGACCACCGACCTGTCGGCGAAGGACGCCCAGGCCGCCATCGACCACCTGCGCGAGCAGGTGGACGCACACCACGCGGTCGGCGACCTGGACGCGCTGCGGGTCCGGCTGGACAAGCTGGTGGCGACGGTCGAGGCGCGCCGCGAGGAGCGCAAGCAGCAGCGCGCCAAGCAGTCCGACCAGGCCCGCCGGGCCAAGGAGGACCTGGTCACGGAGGCGGAGCAGCTCGCCCAGTCCGACCAGTGGCGGGCGGCCGGTGAGCGGCTGCGGGCCCTGGTGGACATCTGGAAGGGTCTGCCGCGCCTGGACCGCAAGTCGGACGACGAGCTGTGGCACCGGTTCTCCCACGCGCGCTCGGCGTTCTCCAAGCGTCGCAAGGCGCACTTCGCGCAGCTGGACGCGCAGCGCGAGGAGGCCCGCCGGACCAAGGAGCGGCTGGTCGCCGAGGCCGAGGCGCTGTCGGGTTCGACGGACTGGGGTCCGACGGCCGCGCGCTACCGCGAGCTGATGGCCGAGTGGAAGGCCGCGGGCCGGGCCCAGCGCGAGCACGAGGACGACCTGTGGAACCGCTTCCGCGGCGCCCAGGACGTCTTCTTCGCCGCCCGCAGCTCGGTCTTCGCCGAGCGGGACGCCGAGCAGGGGGAGAACCTGAAGCTGAAGGAGGGGCTGGCCGAGGAGGCCGAGAAGCTCCTGCCGATCGAGGACCTGAAGGCGGCCCGGGCCGCGTTCCGCTCGATCAACGAACGCTGGGAGGCCATCGGCCATGTGCCGCGGGACGCCCGGCCGAAGGTCGAGGGCCGGATGCACGCCGTGGAGCGGGCGATCCAGGAGGCCGAGGAGGCGGAGTGGCGCCGGACGAACCCGGAGGCACGCGCGCGTGCCGAGGGTCTGACCGGTCAGCTCCAGGCGGCGGTGGACAAGCTGAAGTCCCAGATCGAGCAGGCGCGCGCCCAGGGCAACACCGCCCGGGCCGACAAGCTGGAGCGGGAGCTGGAGGGCCGTCAGGCGCTGCTGGACCAGGCGCTGAAGGGTCTGCAGGAGTTCGGCGGCTGAGCGAGCCGGCCCGTCGCGGTCGTCGCGGCCCGGCTGTGGGAGACCACGGCCGGGCCGTCGCGCGTTCCGGCCTCAGCCCGGCCCGCCCCGCTCGCTGATGTCCAGGGCGTGCTTGAGCACCTCGCAGGCCTGGAGGTGGTTGCCGGACTCCTGAAGCAGGTCGGCCAGCCGTCGGCAGACCAGGACGGCCTCGGGGCCGTACACCTTGTGGACCTGCTGGAAGGCGTGTTCCAGGACTTCGATGGCCTCCTTGACCTGGCCGGTCTCGGAGAGCAGCTCGGAGAGTTCGAGCTGGACGGCGAGCAGGTCGCCCTCGGCGCGGGCGGTCTGCTGTTCCTGAAGGGCGAGCCGCAGCACGGGCAGGGCGTCGCGGGTGTTGCCCTCGGCGCGCAGCAGGCGGGCGACGGCGAGGCCGGTGGAGACCATGGCGGCGCGCAGGTCGGCGGGCAGGACCGGTCCGGCGGGGGCGTGGTGGCCGGCGCGGGCCTTGTTGCGGGCCAGCGCGAGGCGTCCGACGCCGTTCTCCTGGGAGTGCTGGGGCAGCGGGCGGTTCTTGGCGCGCAGGCGTTCCAGGAGGACGCGGTAGAGCGTGTCGAGGTCGATCAGCTCGGGGCCGTCCTCGACGCCGTGGCGCAGGACGCCGAGGAGTTCCCCGGTGAAGGCGGTGTAGCGCTCGCCGTCGGGGGCCAGGGCGATCCGGTCGCGGGGTGAGGCGGTCAGCACGTAGGCGCCGTCGACGGCGGCCTCGGCTGCGAGGACGTCCCCGCCGGCCAGGGCGCGGGCGGCGCGGCCGCTGAAGCAGCAGTCGAGGACGACGATCTTGCGGCGGGCGCGGGCGGAGCGCAGGGCGGAGCGCAGGTGCTGGTAGGCGACGGCCGTGTAGCCGAGGTGTTCGCGGGTGTCGCCGAGGGCGAGGTAGAGGTCGGCGGACTCGGCGTCGCGCATGCCGTGTCCCGCGAAGTAGACGAGGAGGGTGTCGGTGGCCTCCTCGCTCGCCTGGTAGACGGGGTCGAGGATCGTCTGGGGGCTGAGCGGGTCGGTGACGACCGTGCAGTGCTGTACGGGCAGCCCCCAGACGGTGGCGTCGCACAGTTCGGCGGCGAGGTCGATGACGCCCGCCTCGACGGCGGGGAGCTGGGGCAGGTGGCGGTAGGAGGCGGTGCCGATGAGGACGGCCCGCGAGCGCGCCGGGTCAGGCAGTGCCGTCATCGCCTCCGCTTCCCTCGGTGCGCGCGCCGGGCACGGTGGCGGGCCGGGTGTCCCCGTCGAGGAGCGTCACGAGACGGCGTACGGTCTCCTCGTCGCGGGCCGCCCGGGCGGTGAGCAGGACCTCCACGTCGCCGCGGCGCAGGGTGACGGCCGGGGCGCGTCGGCGGGAGGTCTGCCACTGCAGGACGGAGACGACGAGGGAGGCCGCGGACAGGCCGCCGGAGACCGCGAACTGGAGGACGTCGAAGCCGGTGCCCATGCCGCCGGGCGGGGGCGGGCCGGCGCTGCCGGGGCGGACGGGCAGGTCGACGCCGTCGTCCTCGCGCAGCCAGTGCAGCAGGGAGCGCAGGTCGTCCTCGGTCCCCGTGGGGTCCAGACAGGCCGAGAGCTGCGCACCGGGGTCAGTCATCGTGTCCGTCCGTTCGTCGTGTCACGCGTCTGTTGACGCTGGAGAACAGCTTCAGCGCGTCGTGCCGGGCGTCCAGCCTGGCCAGGCACACGGCGTGCCAGTACTGGCTGGTCAGGGTGGTCGGATGGTCGGGTCCGAGGGTGGAGAGGCAGACGGGGACCACGACCGACAGCATCTGCGCGGCCTCCTGGAGCCGGCCGCGCAGCACCAGGTTGACCGCCTCGCGCTGCCGGGACAGCGCGCTCTGCGGGGTCATGCTGCCGAGGACGATCCGACGGGTGGCGTCGCTGAGGGTGGCGGGCCGGAAGGGGTCCGGGGGCGTCTCGCGCTGGGCCGGCAGGGCGGCCTCCTCGTCCCAGAGGTACTCGGGCACCTCCTCGACCCGGGACACCGGGTGGGGGACGCGGGGAACCACGTGCGCGGCGCGTACGGCGTCCTCGCGCACCCGCCCCTGCACGAGGTCCGCCAGGAGTTCCGTACCGCCGTAGGTCAGGGGCAGGAGGGTCTCGCGGATCGTCTCGGCGTTCTGGCGGCGTTGGGCGGGGTCCTGCCGGCACAGGTCGTCGACCAGTTGGCACAGGTCCTCGGGGCAGTCCCAACGGCGCCCGGACAGCTGGGGGACGCCGTCGCCGAGGGCGCGTTGAATGATGGCGCCGTAGTCGACGGTCGGGCCGAACGGCAGGTCGCCCGTGACCATCAGGTACAGACAGGCGCCGAGGCCGTACCAGTCCGCCGCGCGCTCGGGCAGTGCGCCGCGCATGGCCTCGGGCGCCATGAACTGCGGGGTGCCGACGATGGCACCGGTGCGGGTGATCGCGGCCTCGCCCGCCAGCCGGGCCAGTCCGAAGTCCTGGAGGACGACGCGCCCGCTGCGGGTGATGCCGACGTTGGTGGGCTTGACGTCGCGGTGCAGGACGCCGGCCGTGTGGGCGGCTTCGAGGGCCTCCGCGATGCCGAACGCCACCGTGCACACCACCGGGGTCGGTAAGGGAGCCCACTGCGAGACCAGGTCGGCCAGGCTCGTGCCGTCGAGCACCTGCATCACGAGGTACGGCGTGCCGTCGTGGACACCGCTGTCGTACAGCGTGACGACGCCGGGGTGGTCGATCCGGGCCAGGGCGCGGGCCTCGCGCCGGAAGCGGTCCCAGGCCTCGCTGTCGCCGGTCAGGCCGTCGACGGCGGTGAGCATCTTGACGGCGACGCGGCGGTCGAGCCGGGTGTCCTCCGCCTCGTAGACGACGCCCATGCCGCCGCGTCC
The DNA here is from genome assembly GCF_043080745.1 of Streptomyces sp. NPDC014995. Taxonomy (NCBI): domain Bacteria; kingdom Bacillati; phylum Actinomycetota; class Actinomycetes; order Kitasatosporales; family Streptomycetaceae; genus Streptomyces; species Streptomyces sp. NPDC014995. Next base: position 334,182 of record NZ_JBIBVX010000003.1, on the reverse strand, counting down.
GAGGAAGCGGACGGGCCGGTAGCGGTCGGCGACCAGGACGGGTACGGAGGGTGGCGCAGCGCTCGTGGATCCCTCGTGTCCCGGCCCGCCCATGCCCCGTCCCCCGTCTCCTCCGCTCAGGTCACCCCGTAGGTTACGGTCTCCGGGCCGACGTCACCCGGTAGACGTCGTAGACGCCCTCCACTCCGCGCACGGCCTTCAGGACGTGGCCCAGGTGCTTGGGGTCGCCCATCTCGAAGGTGAAGCGGGAGGTGGCGACGCGGTCGCGGGAGGTCTGGACGGCCGCGGAGAGGATGTTGACGTGCTGGTCGGACAGGACGCGGGTGACGTCCGAGAGGAGCCGGGAGCGGTCCAGGGCCTCGACCTGGATGGCGACCAGGAAGACCGAGGACTGGGTGGGCGCCCACTCGACGTCGAGGATGCGTTCCGGCTCGCGGGACAGTGAATCCACGTTGACGCAGTCGCTGCGGTGAACCGATACACCGCTACCGCGCGTGACGAATCCGATGATCGGATCGCCGGGGACGGGCGTACAGCAGCGGGCCAGCTTCACCCAGACGTCGTCGACGCCCTTGACCACGACACCGGGGTCGGTGCTGGTGCGCCGCTTGCGGCCGCGGGTGCGGGACGGCGGGACCGTCTCGTCGATCTCCTCGCTGGCCGCCTCCTCGCCGCCGAGGGCCTGCACCAGTTTCTGCACGACGTTCTGCGCGGCCACATGACCCTCGCCGATCGCCGCGTACAGCGAGGAGATGTCCGGGTAGCGCATCTCGTGCGCCAGCGTGACCAGCGAGTCGCCGGTGAGGATGCGCTGGATCGGCAGGTTCTGCTTGCGCATCGCCCGCGCGATGGCGTCCTTGCCCTGCTCGATCGCCTCGTCGCGGCGCTCCTTGGAGAACCAGGCGCGGATCTTGTTGCGGGCGCGCGGCGACTTGACGAAGCCGAGCCAGTCGCGGGACGGGCCGGCGCCGGGCGCCTTGGAGGTGAAGACCTCCACCAGGTCGCCGTTGTCCAGGGTGGATTCGAGCGGTACGAGCCTGCCGTTGACCCGTGCTCCTATGGTGCGGTGGCCGACCTCGGTATGGACGGCGTACGCGAAGTCCACCGGCGTGGCCCCGGCCGGGAGCGCGATGACGTCGCCCTTCGGGGTGAAGACGAAGACCTCGTTGCGGGAGAGGTCGAAGCGCAGCGACTCCAGGAACTCGCTGGGGTCCTCGGTCTCCTTCTGCCAGTCCAGCAGCTGCCGCAGCCACGCCATGTCGTTGATGGCGTCCTTGTCCTTGCCGGACGACTTGGGCGCGTCCGTACGGACCTTGGAGGCGCCGGCGACGGCTTCCTGCTTGTACTTCCAGTGCGCGGCGATGCCGTACTCGGCGCGGCGGTGCATGTCGAACGTGCGGATCTGGAGTTCGACCGGCTTGCCGTTGGGGCCGATGACCGTCGTGTGCAGCGACTGGTACATGTTGAACTTGGGCATCGCGATGTAGTCCTTGAACCGGCCGGGGACCGGGTTCCATCGCGCGTGCACCGTGCCGAGGGCCGCGTAGCAGTCGCGGACGGTGTCCACGAGGACGCGGATGCCCACCAGGTCGTAGATCTCCGCGAAGTCGCGGCCGCGGACGATCATCTTCTGGTAGACGCTGTAGTAGTGCTTCGGGCGGCCGGTGACGGTCGCCTTGATGCGGGCCGCGCGCAGGTCGGCCTGGACCTCGTCGGTCACTATGGCCAGGTACTCGTCGCGCTTGGGAGCGCGCTCGGCGACCAGGCGGACGATCTCGTCGTACATCTTGGGGTAGAGGATCGCGAAGGCGAGGTCCTCCAGCTCCCACTTGATGGTGTTCATGCCCAGGCGGTGGGCGAGCGGCGCGTAGATCTCGAGGGTCTCGCGCGCCTTCTTCTCCTGCTTCTCGCGCTTGAGGTAGCGCATGGTGCGCATGTTGTGCAGGCGGTCGGCGAGCTTGATGACCAGGACGCGCGGGTCCTTGGCCATGGCGACGACCATCTTGCGCACGGTCTCGGCCTGCGCGGCCTCGCCGAACTTGACCTTGTCCAGCTTGGTGACGCCGTCGACGAGCAGGGCGACCACGTCGCCGAAGTCGCGGCGCAGGTCGTCCAGGCCGTACTCGGTGTCCTCGACCGTGTCGTGCAGCAGGCCCGCCATGAGGGTGGCCGGGTCCATGCCCAGTTCGGCGAGGATCGTCGTCACCGCGAGCGGGTGCGTGATGTACGGGTCGCCGCTCTTGCGCTTCTGGCCGCGGTGCCAGCGTTCGGCGACCTGGTAGGCGCGCTCGATCTGGCGCAGCGTCGACGTCTCGATCTTGGGGTCGTTGCTGCGCACTATCCGCAGCAGGGGTTCCAGGACCGGGTTGTAGGGGTTCGCGCGCTGGACGCCGAGGCGGGCGAGGCGGGCGCGGACGCGGTTGGAGGAGCCGGAGCGGGCGGACGGCTGTGCGGCGGCCGGACGGGCGGCGGGCGTGGCCGCGGGGCGCTCGGTCGGGGCCGGCTTGGGGCGGGGCTGCTCGGCCGGCTTGTCGACGGGCGCGGAACGGTCGTGCTCGACCGGCCCGCGGGCGTCGTTCTGCGCTTGCGACGCGGGCGTGGCCGCCGGCGCCGAGGTGGACTCGGGCTTGGCGGCGGTCAGGTGCTGGGCCTCGTCTGGCAAGAGGACTCCTCGTGCGCGATCCGGGTCCCCCGGTCAGGCTCCGGAGCACCCATCGTAGCGAGCCTGGGCTCCAGGATCGCCTTCAGGCCGATGTGAGGGCCGTCTACCCGAGAAACGCAAGGGGCGGGCGCCGGATTCCTCCGGGCCCGCCCCTCGCGCTGCGACAGCCGTACGGCGGTGCTCAGACCGTGAGCAGCGCCTCCAGCGGCGCTCCGGCCAGGACCGCCTCCAGGCGGGGCCGGCCGCTCAGGAAGCCGAGTTCCATCAGGACGGCGACGCCCGCGACGCCGGCGCCCGCGCGCTGGATGAGCTGGATCGACGCCTCGGCGGTACCTCCGGTGGCGAGGACGTCGTCGACGATCAGGACGCGGTCGTCGGGGGTGAGGTCCTCGGCGTGGATCTCGATCTCGGCGGAGCCGTACTCCAGGTCGTAGGCCTGGGCGAGGGTGGCTCCGGGGAGCTTGCCCGCCTTGCGTACGGGGACGAAGCCGAGGCCGGCGCGGACGGCGACGGGGGCGCCGAGGATGAAGCCCCGGGCCTCCAGGCCGACGACCTTGGTGGCGCCGGTGCGCTCGGCGGTCTCGGCGAACGCGTCGGTGAGGGCGGTGAACGCCGCCGGGTCCGCGAGCAGCGGGGTGATGTCCTTGAACATCACGCCCGGCTCCGGGTAGTCGGCCACGTCACGGATGCGGCTGAGCAGCAGCTCCTTGATGTCGGTCACCGGCGCTTCCCCGAAGGTCGGCCGCGGCCCCGGCTGCGGGAGGCGGTCTGGGCGCGCGGGCCGACGACCGCGGCCGCCGCGCTCTCCGGCTCGTCGTCGTGCAGGTCGGCGCCGCGGGAGTCCGTGAACTCCTCGTCGTCGGCGGTGCCCTGGGCGCGCTTGGCGAAGACGCGCTTCTTCAGGGCCTTCATCTGCGGCTCGCGCTCCTTGAGGTCGGCGACGAGCGGCGTGGCGATGAAGATCGAGGAGTAGGCACCGGCCGCGAGGCCGACGAACAGCGACAGCGAGATGTCGTTGAGCGTGCCCGCGCCGAGGACGCCGCCACCGATGAACAGCAGGCCCGCCACCGGCAGCAGCGCGACGACCGTGGTGTTGATCGAGCGGACCAGGGTGCTGTTGATCGAACGGTTGGCGACGTCGCTGTAGGTCCAGCGGGTCTGCTTGGTGAGGTCCTTCGTCTGCTCCTTGAGGGAGTCGAAGACGACGACCGTGTCGTACAGCGAGTAACCGAGGATGGTCAGCAGACCGATGACCGTGCCCGGCGTGACCTCGAAGCCCACGAGGGCGTAGATGCCGACGGTGATGGTGATGTCGTGGATCAGGGCGACGAGCGCGGCGATGGCCATGCGCAACTCGAAGGCGATCGCCAGGTAGATCACGACGAGGACCATGAAGATCGCCAGACCCTGCCAGGCCTTGTCGGCGATCTGGTCACCCCAGCTGGGACCGACCAGGTCGGCCGCGATCGTCTCCGGGTCGACCTTGAAGTCCTCGGCGAGGGTCTCCTTGACCTCGTTGGACTGCTGGGTGTCCATGCCGGCGATCTGGATGCGCAGCGAGCCGTCGCCGAGCTTCTGCACGACCGCCTCGTGGCCGGCCGCCTCCTCCGCGGCGCTCTGCGCCTGCGAGACGGAGACGCTGGTGTTCTTCGCGGTGGTGAAGACGGCACCGCCCTGGAAGTCGATGCCCATGTTCAGGCCGCGGACCGCCAGGCCGACGATGGCCGTGATGGTGATCAGGATCGAGATGCCGTACCAGATCTTGCGGTGACCGATGAAGTCGTAGCTGATCTCGCCACGGTGCAGTCGGGCGCCGAGGTTGCCGAGTTTCGACACGCTCACGCCTCCTTCGTCTCGACGGGGCCGGCGGCCATACCGGCGGGACGGCGGGTGCGGCGCAGGGGCGGCTTGGCGCCCAGGCTCTTGGGGTCGAGGCCGGACCACTTGTGGCCGCTCGCGAAGAACTTGCGGCGCGCGGCCAGCGTCATCAGCGGCTTGGTGAAGAAGAAGACCACCACGACGTCGAGGACGGTGGTCAGACCGAGCGTGAACGCGAAGCCCTGGACCTTGCCGACGGTGACGACGAACAGCACCGCGGCGGCGAGGAACGACACGAAGTCGGAGACCAGGATGGTGCGCCGGGCGCGCGGCCAGGCCCGCTCGACGGCGGGGCGCAGGGAGCGGCCCTCGCGGATCTCGTCCCGGACGCGTTCGAAGTACACGATGAACGAGTCCGCGGTGATACCGATGGCGACGATGGCACCGCAGACGGCCGGCAGGTTCAGCGCGAAGCCGATGGCCGGGCCGAGCAGCGCCATGAGCACGTAGGTGAGGGCCGCGGAGACCAGCAGCGAGGCGATCGCGATGAGGGACAGGCCGCGGTAGTAGGCCACCAGGTAGATGACGACCAGGGCGAGGCCGATGGCGCCGGCGAGCAGACCCGCGTGCAGCTGGTCACCGCCGAGCGCGGCGGTCACCGTGGTGACGCTCTGCTCCTGGAAGGAGAGCGGGAGCGCGCCGTACGACAGCATGTTCGCGAGGTTCTGGGCCTCCTCCTGCGTGAAGCTGCCGGAGATCTGCGCCTGGCCACCGGTGATGGAGGAGCTGACGTACGGGCTGGAGACGACCTCGCCGTCGAGGACGATGCCGAACTGGTTCTGCGGGTCCTGGTTCTGCGCCAGCTGGGCCGTGATGTCCGCGAACTTCTTCGCGCCCTTGGGCTTGAAGTCCATGGTGACCTGCCAGCCGGCGGCGGTCTGCGTGTCGAAGACGGCCTGGGCCTTCTCGACCTCGGTGCCGTCGACGGCGGCCGGGCCGAGCAGGTACTTGTACCAGACGCCCTGGATCTCGCCGCAGCCCACGGTCGTGTCGCCGGGCTTGGCGCCCTCGCCGGCCTCGACGCGGACGGACTCCTTCGAGCAGTCCAGGGAGGCGTACGTCGCCTGGACCGCGGCCTCGTCGGTGGCACCGCCGCTCGCGGAGGCCGACGGGCTGGCGGAGGCACTGGCGCTCGCGGACGCCGACGGGGTGGGGTCGGCCTTCAGCGCGTCGGTGACGGCGCGGCCCTGAGAGGTCGCGGAGGCCGAGGGGGACGCGGAGGAGGAGGCCTTCTCACCGGGGGAGGCGCTCGTGGAGGGGGTCGGCGAGGCGGTGGACGAGCCGCTGGCGGACGGGCTCGGCGAGGCGCCCGCGGCCGAGCCGGTGGGCTCGCTGGCCAGGACCGGACGGAAGTACAGCTTGGCGGTGGTGCCGACCTGTTCCCGGGCTTCCTTGGAGTTGGTGCCCTTGGGGATGTTCACGATGATGTTGCTGTCGCCCTGGGTCTGCACCTCCGCCTCGGAGACGCCCAGCCCGTTGACACGGCGGTTCATGATCTCCACCGCGGTGTCCATGTTGGCCTTGTTGATCGCGGACCCTTGGTCGGCCTTCGCCTCGAGCGTGATGCTCGTACCGCCGGCAAGGTCGATGCCGAGACGGGGGGTGGTGTGCCCTGAGAGGAACATTCCCCCGGTGAGCGCCACGATGGCGATCAGGATCAGGGCCAGCGAGCGCCCCGGCTTGCTCTGGGCACTCGCGCTCCGGCCCTTTTTAGGTGCTGCCACCTTCTCGTACTCCCTCTCGGGCCGCCCCGCGCCGGGTCAGCGCGGCGGCGGCCATGACATGGTGTCGGGATCCCCTATGTGCGAGATGCGCGCGTCCCGGGGTGCGCGGGTCACGCCCGCGGCCCCCCGGGGGCGTGGCTACTTCTTCGCGTCGGAGTCGCCGTCGGTCTTCTTCGGCTCTGCTTCTGCCTCGACGTCGGCGGCCTGCTCCTCGGTCTCGTCCTTCTTGCCGAGGTCGACGGGCTTGTCGTCGGAGGCGGCGGCAGCGTCGGCGGACTCGTCGGTCTCGGTGAGGGAGGAGGCGTCGTCCGGGACGACGTCGGAGTCGGACTTCAGGTCGTGCTCGATGCCGTGGACGATGCGGTTGTACTCGTCGTCGGTCAGGACGGCGCCGATGGCGTTCTTCGCGAAGAGCAGCTCCACCCCCGGGCCGGCGTCGACGAGGACGGTGTCCTCGTTGACCTCCTTGACCGTCGCGTACATGCCCCCGATGGTGCGGATACCGCTGCCGGGCTGCATTGCGTTGCGCATGTCCACGGCCTGCTGCTGCTTCTTCTTCGCCGACCGGGTCATCAGGAACATGGCCCCGATGAGCACGATGAACGGGAGGAGGGTCACGAGACTCACGGGTCGGTACTTCCTTCACGCGACCGCGATGGTGAGCGGCCTGATGGTTGGGGGTGTATGTGTGCTGCCGACAACGGCGGCATCGGCGGAGTCTAAGCGAGTCCGCGCGCAGGGAACAACGTTCAGCATGGCACCTGGGTTCCTGCCCCGGCCATTGCCCTCGCCGATGTCCTGCTGGGCGCCCTCGCCGATGCCTCGCCGATGTCCTCGCGATGCCTGACCGGTGCGGGCCTCCGAACAACCCTGTCGCGTTTCGTCGTATTCCGTGACGTTCCGGCACGGATCGCCGCGCCGGCACCGGTCGTCACGCCCCGAACAGGCCCTGTTGTCCGTTCCCCGACGTGGTGGAGCCGGGTGGGGTGAGGCCCAGGTGGGTCCAGGCGGCGGGGGTGGCGACGCGGCCGCGCGGGGTGCGGGCGAGCAGACCCTCGCGGACCAGAAAGGGTTCGGCGACCTCTTCGACGGTCTCCCGCTCCTCCCCCACCGCGACGGCGAGCGTGGACAGGCCGACCGGCCCGCCTCCGAACAGCTTCAGCAGGGCCTCCAGGACCGCGCGGTCGAGGCGGTCCAGACCACGGGCGTCGACCTCGTAGACGGCGAGGGCCGCCGCGGCGATCTCGCGCGTGATGACGCCGTCGGCCTTGACCTGCGCGTAGTCGCGGACGCGGCGCAGGAGGCGGTTGGCGATGCGGGGCGTGCCGCGGGAGCGGCCGGCGATCTCGGCGGCGCCGTCGGTGTCGATCTCGACGTCGAGGAGGTTCGCCGAGCGGTGGATGACGCGCTCGAGTTCGGCCGGCTCGTAGAACTCCATGTGGGCGGTGAAGCCGAAGCGGTCGCGCAGCGGGGGCGGCAGCAGGCCCGCGCGCGTGGTGGCGCCGACCAGCGTGAACGGGGGCAGTTCCAGCGGGATCGCGGTGGCGCCGGGACCCTTGCCGACGATGACGTCGACGCGGAAGTCCTCCATCGCCATGTAGAGCATCTCCTCGGCGGGCCGCGACATCCGGTGGATCTCGTCGAGGAAGAGGACCTCCCCCTCCTGGAGGGAGGAGAGGATCGCGGCGAGGTCGCCGGCGTGCTGGATGGCGGGGCCGGACGTGATGCGGATCGGGGCGCCCATCTCGGCGGCGATGATCATCGAGAGGGTGGTCTTGCCGAGCCCGGGGGCGCCGGAGAGCAGCACGTGGTCGGCGGTCGCCCCACGCGCGCGTGCGGCGCGCAGGACGAGGTCCAGCTGCTCGCGGACCTTCTCCTGACCGATGAACTCGCCCAGGTCCTTGGGGCGCAGGGCCGCCTCGACGGCCTGGTCCTCACGGTCGGCGACAGAGCCCACCAGCCGCTCCGCGGCGGGGTCGACGAGCCGCTCGGGGGCGGGGCTGTCGGTCGTCTCGTCCCAGTTCATGTGATGTGCCTCGGGGTCTGGTCGGTCAGCGGGCGCGGTTCAGGGTCTGCAGGGCCGCCTTCAGCAACTGGCCCACCTGGGGCGTGCCCCCGGCTGCCTCTGCCCGGGGCGCTACGGCGGACACGGCCTCGTCGGCCTCGCGGGTGGCGTATCCCAGGCCGATCAGGGCGGCGTGCAGCTGGTCCCGCCACCCCTGGGTGACCGGCGCGCCGGTCGCGGGGGCGCCGACCGGCTCGCCCAGGCGGTCCTTCAGCTCGAGCAGCAGCTTCTGGGCACCCTTCTTGCCGATGCCGGGAACGGCGGTGAGTGCCTTCTCGTCCGCGGTGGCGACGGCTCTGCGCAGGGCGTCCGGGGTGTGCACGGCGAGCATGGCCTGGGCCAGGCGCGGGCCGACACCGCTGGCCGTCTGGAGCAGCTGGAAGACCTGCCGCTCGTCGTCGTCCGCGAAGCCGTACAGGGTCAGGGAGTCCTCCCGTACGACGAGGGAGGTGGCGAGCTTGGCGGGCCGGCCGAGCCGGAGCGTGGACAGGGTGTTCGGCGTGCACTGCACGGCCATGCCGACCCCGCCCACCTCGACCACCGCGGCGTCGGGAGCGAGTGCGGCGACGGTGCCGCTCACGAAGGCGATCATGCCGTACGGCCTTTCGACGTGTGCTGTGCTGTGGCGGTGTGCAGGGCGACGGCCTGCTGGAGTCGGTTCTGCGCGGGGGCGCGCCAGATGTGACAGATGGCCAGGGCGAGGGCGTCGGCGGCGTCGGCGGGCTTGGGGGGCGCGCCGAGCCGCAGCAGGCGTGTGACCATGGCGCCCACCTGGGCCTTGTCGGCGCGGCCGCTGCCGGTGACGGCGGCCTTGACCTCGCTGGGGGTGTGCAGGGCGACGGGGATGCCGCGGCGGGCGGCGCAGAGCATGGCGACGGCGCTGGCCTGGGCGGTGCCCATCACCGTACGGACGTTGTGCTGGCTGAACACGCGCTCCACGGCGACGTATTCGGGCCGGTGCTCGTCCAGCCACTGCTCGATGCCCTGCTCGACGGCGACGAGTCGCTGTCCCAACTCGGCGTCGGCGGGCGTGCGGACGACGCCGACACCGAGCATGGTGAGCGGGCGCCCGGCGACTCCCTCGACGACCCCGACACCGCACCGCGTCAGACCGGGGTCCACCCCGAGTACGCGCACGCGCCCTCCCTTCGATCTCCCCCGGCTTCGCTGGGCGGTACCCCCAGTTTGTGCAGGCTATCGGGTGCCGCTGACAAACGGCCGCGGCACCGCCCGGCACAGCGACGGGCCGACGGGTGTGTCCCGTCGGCCCGTTGAGCCGGTTGAGCCCGCGGCGGCGCTACGCGTCGACCTTCTCCATGACCTCGTCGCTGACGTCGAAGTTGGCGAAGACGTTCTGCACGTCGTCGCTGTCCTCCAGGGCGTCGATCAGCTTGAAGATCTTCTTGGCGCCCTCCTCGTCCAGCTCGACCTGCATGGTCGGGACGAAGTTGGCCTCGGCGGAGTCGTAGTCGATGCCGGCGTCCTGCAGGGCCGTGCGGACCGCGACCAGGTCGGTGGCCTCGCTGATGACCTCGAAGTTCTCACCGAGGTCGTTGACCTCTTCGGCACCCGCGTCCAGCACGGCGCCGAGGACGTCGTCCTCGGACAGCTCGCCCTTGGGGACGATCACGACGCCCTTGCGGTTGAAGAGGTACGACACCGAACCGGGGTCGGCCATGGAGCCGCCGTTGCGGGTCATGGCGACGCGGACCTCGGAGGCGGCGCGGTTGCGGTTGTCGGTGAGGCACTCGATGAGCACCGCGACGCCGTTCGGGCCGTAGCCCTCGTACATGATCGTCTCGTAGTCGGCGCCACCGGCCTCGAGACCGCCACCGCGCTTGATCGCGGAGTCGATGTTCTTGTTGGGAACCGACGACTTCTTGGCCTTCTGGACGGCGTCGTAGAGCGTCGGGTTGCCCTCGAGGTCGACACCGCCCATACGCGCCGCGACCTCGATGTTCTTGATGAGCTTCGCGAAGAGCTTGCCGCGCTTGGCGTCGATCACGGCCTTCTTGTGCTTCGTCGTGGCCCATTTAGAGTGGCCGGACATCTGCCTGTCTCCTTCGCGTAACCCATCCAGATACGAACGCCAGAGATCCTACAAGGACTCCGCCGCCCGGTTGGCGCGCACCATGTCGACGAACAGGGAGTGCACACGGTGGTCACCGGTCAGCTCCGGGTGGAACGACGTGGCGAGCGCGTTGCCCTGGCGGACGGCCACGATGTGGCCGTCGTGCTCGGCGAGCACCTCGGCCCCGGCGCCCACGGACTCGACCCAGGGGGCGCGGATGAAGACGCCCTCCACAGGGGCCCCGTCGACGCCCTTGACGTCGACCGCCGCCTCGAAGGACTCGTTCTGCCGTCCGAAGGCGTTGCGGCGCACGATCATGTCGATGCCGCCGACGGTCTCCTGGCCCGAGCGCGGGTCGAGGATCTTGTCGGCGAGCATGATCATGCCCGCGCAGGTGCCGTAGACGGGCATTCCGTCGCGCACGCGCGCGCGGAGCGGCTCCATCACGCCGAACAGGACGGCCAGCTTGGAGATGGTCGTGGACTCTCCGCCGGGGATGACCAGGCCGTCGACCTCGGCGAGTTCCTCGGGGCGCCGCACCGGCCTGGCCACGGCGTCGGCCGCGGCCAGGGCGATGAGGTGCTCCCGTACGTCGCCCTGGAGGGCCAGGACGCCTGTGACAGGGGTGTTCATGGAGTGGTCCGGGTCCTTACCAGGCTGGTTACCAGCCGCGGTTGGCGTAGCGCTCGGTCTCGGGCAGGGTGTCGCAGTTGATGCCGACCATGGCCTCGCCGAGGTTGCGGGACGCGTCCGCGATGATCTTCGGGTCGTCGTAGAAGGTGGTCGCCTTGACGATGGCGGCGGCGCGCTTGGCCGGGTCGCCCGACTTGAAGATGCCGGAGCCGACGAAGACGCCCTCGGCGCCGAGCTGACGCATCAGGGCGGCGTCGGCCGGGGTGGCGACGCCACCGGCGGAGAAGAGGACCACCGGCAGCTTGCCCAGCTCGGCGACCTCCTTGACCAGCTCGTACGGGGCGCGCAGCTCCTTGGCGGCGGCGTACAGCTCGTTGTTGTCGTAGCCGCGCAGCCTGGCGATCTCGTTCTTGATCTGGCGCAGGTGGCGGACGGCCTCGACGACGTTGCCGGTGCCGGCCTCGCCCTTGGAGCGGATCATCGCGGCGCCCTCGGCGATACGGCGCAGGGCCTCACCCAGGTTGGTGGCGCCACAGACGAACGGGGTGGTGAAGGCCCACTTGTCGGAGTGGTTGACCTCGTCGGCCGGGGTGAGGACCTCGGACTCGTCGATGTAGTCGACGCCGAGGGACTGCAGGACCTGGGCCTCGACGAAGTGGCCGATGCGGGACTTGGCCATGACAGGGATCGAGACGGCCTCGATGATGCCCTCGATCATGTCCGGGTCGGACATCCGGGCCACGCCGCCGTCCTTGCGGATGTCGGCCGGGACCCGCTCCAGGGCCATGACGGCGACGGCGCCCGCGTCCTCGGCGATCTTCGCCTGCTCCGGCGTCACGACGTCCATGATCACGCCGCCCTTGAGCTGCTCGGCCATGCCACGCTTCACGCGCGCGGTGCCGGTCGCGGGGGCCTGGTTCTCGGTGATGGACACGGGTTGACCTCACTGGAGTGGAAAAGGGGTTTCTGCAAGCACCGAGGAAACGCGAGTGGACCAGTCCACAGCAAGGGCCAATGGGAAGGCGGTGGATCCTTTTCGGTTCGCGGGACGGTCCGGCCGGGCTCACGCCGCGCGGTCGGTCAGCGCCGCGGGCGGCTCGTCGTCCATTTCGAAGGCCATCGGGAACGGGGCGTGGCCGGCCAGCCGGAACCAGCGCACCTTGCGGTGTTCGCGCAGTCGGCGGGCCGCGCCCACGGCGTCGTTGTGGAAGCGGCGGGCCATGGGAACGCGGCGGACGGCCTCCGCCAGTTCGCCGGCCGCGGCCTCTCCGCCGGGCGCCTCGCGGACGACCTCCAGCTGCCGTACGTCCGCGAAGACCGCCCGCAGGGCCTGGCTGAGCTCGCTCTCGGCGACCTCCCGCTGCTCCTCCTCGGCCTGCCGGGCGGCGTGCGCCGCCTCGTACAGCACGATCGACGCGGCCGGGTCGAGCACCCCGGAGGTGGCCAGTTCCTGGGCCACGGACGCCCTGCGCAGCAGTTGCGCGTCCAGCGCGGCGCGCGCGGCGTCGATGCGGGCGTGCAGCCGGTCCAGGCGCCCCGCGGTCCAGCTCAGGTACAGGCCGATCGCGGCGAGGACGACGAGGATCCAGATGAGTGTTGCGGTCACGGGCGGCAAGGCTACCGGGGCGCTCCCCCGGGCCGGCAGGGCGGCGTGCGACGCGTTGGCGTGGCCGAGCGGGGGCTGTGGCCTCCAGCTTGGCGTGGCCGAGCCGGGGGCTGCGGCCCTCCAGCCTGGCGTGGCCGGAACCGGGCTGCCGCTTCCAGCCTGGTGTGGCCGAACCGGGAGCGGTCCAACCCGGCCCGACGTGACCGAGCCGGGGCCGCCGCCCCTCAGCCCGACGTGACGGAACCGGGGGCACCACCCCAGCCCGACGTGACGGAACCGGGGCCGCCGCCCCTCAGCCCGACGTGACCGAACCGGGAGCACCACCCCAGCCCGACGGGACCGAACCAGGGGCACCACCCCAGCCCGACGTGACCGAGCCGGGGCCACTCGCCGCCGGGCTCCGGATCCGGATGTCGGCCGGACTCCAGCAGCGCGTCGACCCGTGTGCGGGTGGCGTCGAGATCGGCGGGCATGACCCGCGCGCGGGTGGCGTCGAGATCGGTGGGCGTGAGGAGTGCGGCCAGGGTGGCCGCCGGCTCACCGCCCGGTTTCAGGGCGCTCTTCAGGCCCTTGAGGGGCCTCGGCGGCCTCTCCGGTGAGGGGCTCCCCCGCCCAGCCCGACAGGAGCGTGCGCAGCTTGTCGTCGACGTGGAAGGTGACGCCGTGGTCGATGCCGCACAGCCTGCCCTCGCCGGTGGTCAGCCGATGGCGACCCCAAGCCCACCGCGACCGAGCCAGGCCCGCCGACCCCGTCCCAACGCGACCGAACCGGAGCCACCGCCCCCAGCCCGACCTGGCCGAGCCGAAGTAGCCGCACCCCAGACCCCGCTCCCTCGCAGAGCGGGCCTCGTCCTCGACCGCCGGACGGGTCGACTGGCCGGAGCCGGCGCTTCGAGGCCCGCGAACGGCGCCACCGCCGTCAGTCCCGTGCCAGCCCGAAGCGGGCCATCAGCCCCGGCGATCCCCGGTCGTCCGCCGCCACCGCCGCCGCGCCGGCCGTCACCGTCTCGTACACCGACAGGATGTCCGCGCCGACGGTGGACCAGTCGAAGCGCCGGACGTGGGCGCTGCCGCGTTCCCGCAGCTCGGCCCGGCGCCCGGGGTCCCCGAGGAGCCGTACCGCCGCCCGGGCCAGCGCGTCGGCGTCCTCGTTGGCGAAGAGTTCGCCCGCCGCGCCCTGGTCCAGTACCTGGGCGAAGGCGTCCAGGTCGGAGGCGAGGACCGGGGCGCCCGCGGACATGGCCTCGACCAGGATGATGCCGAAGCTCTCACCGCCGGTGTTGGGGGCGACGTACAGGTCGACGCTGCGCAGGAAGCGGGCCTTGTCCTCGTCGCTGACCATGCCGAGGAACTCCACGCGCGCGTGCAGCTCCTTCGGAAGGTTCTCGACGGCCTCCTCCTCGTCGCCGCGGCCGGCGACCAGCAGGCGCGCGTTCGGCCGCTCGGCGAAGATCTGCGGCAGGGCCCGCATCAGGACGGGCAGGCCCTTGCGGGGCTCGTCGATGCGGCCCACGAAGCCGATCGTGTCGCCCTGCCACTCCGGCTTGGGCTCGGCCCTGGCGAAGAAGTCGACGTCGACGCCGTTGGGGATCACGACCGCGTCCCCGCCGAGGTGTTCCACCAGCGTCCGGCGGGCGTACTCGCTCACGGCGATCCGGGCGCTGATCTTCTCGAGGGCGGCCTGGAGGATCGAGTACGCGGCGATCATCGCGCGCGAGCGCGGGTTGGACGTGTGGAAGGTCGCCACGATGGGGCCCTGCGCCGCCCAGCAGGTCAGCAGGCCCAGTGAGGGGGAGGTCGGCTCGTGGATGTGGACCACGTCGAACTTGCCGTCGTGCAGCCAGCGCCGCACGCGCGCCGCGCTCAGGAAGCCGAAGTTCAGCCGGGCCACCGAGCCGTTGTACGGCACCGGGACCGCGCGGCCGGCCGAGACGACGTACGGCGGCAGCGGGGTGTCGTCGTCGGCGGGCGCGAGGACGGACACCTCGTGGCCGAGCCGGAGGAAGTACTCGGCGAGGTCGCGGATGTGGAACTGGACGCCGCCCGGCACGTCCCACGAGTACGGGCAGACGATGCCGATTCTCACGCGGCTCCTCCGGGGGAACGCGTGGGATCGAGGTCCGCGAGCCAAAGCCGCTGGAGCATGTGCCAGTCCTCCGGGTGGTCGGCGATGCCGGTGGCGAAGGCGTCCGCCAGCGCCTGTGTCATGACAGACGTCTTCTCGGCCCGCGTACCTGACTCGGGCACCTCGATCGGGGGATGGAGGCGGCCCCGCATGACGGGTGACTCGTCGTACCAGAGCGTGACCGGGAGCAGCAGCGCGCCGGTCTGCTGGGCGAGCAGGGCCGGCCCCGCGGGCATCCGGGCCGTGTCGCCGAAGAAGTCGACCTCGACGCCGGACGCGGACAGGTCGCGGTCGGCGACCAGGCAGACGAGGCCGCCGTCGCGCAGCCGCCGGGCCAGGGTGCCGAAGGCGGAGCCGCCGCTGTGCGGCAGGACCTCCATGCCGAGGCCCTCGCGGTAGGCGACGAAGCGGTCGTACAGGGTCTCGGGCTTGAGCCGCTCGGCGACCGTGGTGAACGGGATCCCGAGCTTCGTGGTGGCCCAGGCGCCGGCCAGGTCCCAGTTGGCCAGGTGCGGCAGCGCGATGACGACGCCCTTCCCGGCGGCGAGCCCGTCGGTCAGGTGGTGCAGGTCCTTCGGGTCGAAGCCGCTCGCGATGCGCTCGGGGCTCCAGACCGGGAGCCGGAAGGACTCCATCCAGTACCGCAGGTAGGAGCGCATGCCCGCGCGCGAGAGCTCGGCCAGGCGCTCGGGGCTCGCGTCGGGCACCACGCGCGCGTAGTTGCTCTCCAGGCGCAGCACCCCCTTGCCGCGCCGCTTCCAGGCGAGGTCGGCGAGGGTGTGGCCGAGGCGTACCGCCACGGGCTCGGGGAGCCTCTTGACGGTGCTCCAGCCGAGACCGTACAGCGCGTCGGTGACCTGGTCCCGGGCGTTCACTTGGTCGCCTCACGCCCCTCGGTGTCCGGCCGGGCCTCCGCTTCGGCCTCCGCCGACTCGCGCCGGACGGTGACGACCCGCTGGATCAGCGTGACCAGGCTGCCCACGGCGACGATCCACAGGGCCACCGGCAGCAGGTACTGGACGCCGGGCACGCCGAACGCGTGCAGACCCGCGAGCCCGGCCGCGACCAGCGAGACCACCAGCCGCTCGGCCCGCTCGACGAGCCCGTTGACGGCGACCGGCAGCCCGATCGACTCGCCGCGCGCCTTGGTGTACGACACGACCTGGCCGCTGGCCAGGCAGAAGATCGAGACGGCGCACAGGACGTTGTCGTCGCCGCCGCCCGCGTACCAGAGCGCGAAGCCGCCGAAGATCGCGCCGTCGGCGACCCGATCGAGCGTGGAGTCCAGGAAGGCGCCCCAGCGGCTGGAGCGGCCGAGCTGACGGGCCATGTTGCCGTCGACGAGGTCGGAGAAGACGAAGAGGGTGATCACCACCGTGCCCCAGAAGAACTCGCCCCTGGGGTAGAAGACCAACGCGCCCGCGACCACGCCGGCGGTGCCGATCAGCGTGACCGTGTCGGGGCTGACGCCCCGCCGGATGAGAAACGCGGCGAACGGTGTGAGGACACGCGTGAAGAATGCACGCGCGTACTTGTTCAGCATGGCCTTCCCGAGGGTCGGTGTCGCCGCGGCCCCTGCTGGCCGCCGGCTGGCCCATCGTAGCCACGCGCGCGCGTGTGCGACCGTCGGGCACCCGACCCCTCCGTGTCACGGCCTGACGGCGGCCGGATCGCGGCCCGGTCCCGCCCCGCCCGCGGCGGCGGTGGGGCGTCGTCGCGTCCTTCGTATGGACGCACCGTGACGGGAGTGGAAAGCTCGAAGGACCGCGGGCGTCGCCGGAGCCGCCACCGCACGCGGAGCCGCCGTGTCCGCGCCCCCGATGACCTCACCGTGCACGGGAGGCAAGAAATGGGCGACAAGGCGAACACCCACCCCGGAGCCGCCGGCAGGGCTACGGCGGCCGACCACCCCGCGTCCGTACGGAATGTGGTGCTGGTCGGCCACAGCGGATCGGGCAAGACGACTCTGGTGGAGGCTCTCGCGCTGACCGCGGGAGCGGTGAACCGGGCGGGCCGCGTGGAGGACGGCGGCACCGTCTCCGACTACGACGACATCGAGCACCGCCAGCAGCGCTCGGTACAGCTCTCCCTGGTGCCGGTCGAATGGGACGGCATCAAGATCAACCTCCTCGACACCCCCGGATACGCCGATTTCGTCGGGGAGCTCAGGGCCGGTCTGCGCGCGGCGGACGCGGCCCTCTTCGTCGTCTCGGCCTCGGACGGCGTGGACGGCTCGACCCGCATGGTGTGGGAGGAGTGCGCGGCCGTCGGCATGCCCCGCGCGATCGTGGTCACGCACCTGGAGGCCGCCCGCGCGGACTTCGAGGAGATGACCCGGATCTGCGCGGAGGCCTTCGGCGGCGACGACCCCGACGCCGTGCTGCCGCTGTACCTGCCGCTGCACGGCCCGCAGGCACCGGACGGGCACGCGCCGGTGACCGGGCTGATCGGGCTGCTGTCGCAGAAGCTGTTCGACTACTCGACCGGGGAGCGCAAGGAGTCCGAGCCGGGCGAGGACGAGTTGCCGCTGATCGAGGAGGCCCGCAACCGACTGATCGAGGGGATCATCGCCGAGAGCGAGGACGAGACCCTCATGGACCGCTACCTCGGGGGCGAGCAGATCGACGTCAAGACCTTGATCGAGGACCTGGAGCGGGCCGTCGCCCGCGGCACGTTCTTCCCGGTGCTCGCGGCCGCCCCGGCCGCCGACGGCGCCCGGCAGGGCATCGGCACGGTCGAGCTGCTGGAACTGGTCACCCGGGGCTTCCCGACGCCCCTGGAACGCGAGGCGCCCAGTGTCACCACCATCGACGGCGAGCCGCGCCAGCTGAAGCCGTGCGATCCGGACGGGCCGCTGGTCGCGGAGGTCGTGAAGACGTCCTCCGACCCCTACGTCGGCCGCGTCTCGCTCGTCCGTGTCTTCTCGGGCACCCTGCGCCCGGACGAGACCGTCCACGTCTCCGGGCACGGGCTGACCGACCGCGGCCACGAGGACCACGACGTCGACGAACGCATCGGCGCCCTGTCCGCGCCCTTCGGCAA
Source organism: Streptomyces sp. NPDC014995 (assembly GCF_043080745.1). NCBI lineage: Bacteria > Bacillati > Actinomycetota > Actinomycetes > Kitasatosporales > Streptomycetaceae > Streptomyces > Streptomyces sp. NPDC014995. The sequence continues at coordinate 316,376 of NZ_JBIBVX010000003.1, read as the reverse complement.
GCAGCAGCGCGCGCTGACGCACTGCATCGCGGGCGACCTCGCGTGCGTGGCGAAGCTGAGCCGCGCGGAGACCGGCGACACCCTCTCCGCCAAGGACGACCCGCTCCTGATGGAGCCGTGGCAGATGCCCGACCCGCTGCTGCCGCTGGCCATCCAGGCGCACAGCAAGCCCGACGAGGACAAGCTCTCGCAGGGCCTCGCCCGGCTGGTCGCCGAGGATCCGACGATGCGGCTCGAACAGAACCAGCAGACCCATCAGGTGGTCCTGTGGTGCCTGGGCGAGGCCCACGCGGACGTCGCCCTGGAACGTCTGCGCAGCCGCTACGGCGTCCAGGTCGACGTCGTGCCGCACAAGGTCTCCCTGCGGGAGACGTTCGCGGAGAAGGCCGCCGGGCGCGGGCGGCACGTCAAGCAGTCCGGTGGGCACGGGCAGTACGCCATCTGCGAGATCGAGGTGGAGCCGCTGCCGGGCGGCTCGGGCATCGAGTTCGTGGACAAGGTCGTCGGCGGCGCGGTGCCGCGCCAGTTCATCCCGTCCGTCGAGAAGGGCGTACGCGCCCAGGCGGCCAGGGGTGTCGCGGCCGGGCATCCGCTGGTCGACGTGCGGATCACGCTCCTCGACGGCAAGGCGCACTCGGTGGACTCCTCGGACGCCGCCTTCCAGACGGCCGGCGCGCTCGCGCTGCGGGAGGCCGCGGCCGACGCGAGGATCCATCTGCTGGAGCCGGTGGCCGAGGTGAGCGTGCTGGTCGGCGACGAGTACGTGGGCGCCGTGATGAGCGACCTGTCCGGCCGGCGCGGCCGGGTGCTGGGCACCGAGCAGACCGGCGGCGGACGCACCCTGGTGCGTGCCGAGGTGCCCGAGATCGAGATCGGCCGGTACGCGGTCGACCTGCGTTCCCTCTCGCACGGCACGGCCCGCTTCCACCGCGCCTACGCCCGGCACGAGCCGATGCCGGCCCAGGTGGCCGAGCGGATCCGTCAACAGGCGCAGGACGGGTAGGAGTTGGCCGCGGGCCGCCGCAAGTCGCGCCGGGTGACCCCGAGTCGCCTTTGGTGACCTCAAGTGGCCCGTGGGGAACGTGTTCCTCCGATTCGGCGGGCGGCTTCGGCCGTCCGCCGACGGACGTCGGTGCCTGCGGATACGCTGATGACCTGATCAACAGGTGTGCGGAGCACGGAAGTCGGGAAGGCCGCAGGAGCGAGAGTGGCGGCGTTGGGGGGCGGGAATGACCGTTGGCAGTGGTTACGCGGACATCTTCGGACCACAGGTGCCCCAGACGGGCGGCGGAGGGCAGACACCGACCTTCGCGCTGGCCTCGGCCGCCTACCGGGACAACCCCGTCGAGGACATCAAGAAGGCCGACAACGAGTGGCACCAGTCGACGGTCAACCCCGGCCGCAGCTGGGCCAGGATCTTCCGGCCGAACCTCGGCGAGGCGTTCTCCCAGGCGGTGATCGACCGGATGCTGGGCGTCGGCCGCAAGCCGCTCATCCAGTCGTTCGGCAGTGAGCCGCAGGTGGTCGTCGAGCACTGTCTCGCCGCCAACCGGATCCGCCGCGAGCGCGACAAGAAGCTCACCGGCGTCATGGTCCTGTGCGGTCTGCTCTTCCTCCCCGGCCTCCTGGTGTGGCTGCTGGTCTTCCAGCTCCGGGCCACGATGGGGAAGCTGACCGACAGGCGGGTCTCCGGGCTCGCCACCGGCCTGCTGATCGCCGTCGGCGCCCTCGCCGTGATCTTCATCCTCCGTATGCCGTTCACGGGCTTCTGGGGGTGGTACGCGCGCGGTGCGGTGATCGCCCCCGTGGCCGGCTGGTTCCTCGCCAAGCGGATCTGCGAGAGCACGGCGAAGGACCTGCGCGAGCGCTGGGACAGCCTGCTCGCCGGCAGCAGCGTCGGCGCCAAGGTCCCCGAGGCGGTGCCGACCAGCCCCAACCAGACCGCGGCCGAGCAGCTGCGCCAGTCCCTGGCCCGCCTCAGCGCCGAGCAGCAGTCCAACTCCGTCTTCTACGCCGGCCCCAAGGGCATCCTCGGCATGGGCACGCGCTGGGGCGCCTGGCACCTCGCGGAGGAACTGGTCCCGGTCGACCCCAACAAGGGCGTCCACGAGTTCCGCAGCTGGACGGTGGTGCGCGCCATCCACGACCAGCTGACCCTGCTGAACCGGCAGAGCCTGAAGACCGGCGGCTTCCCGCCCCCGTCCGTACGCCACTGGGTCGTCACGCCCGTCGGCGAGAACGCCGCGGCGGTGGCCAGGCCCGAGGGCACGGACGTGGAGGCGTACCAGGTCAAGCCGAAGGCGATCGAGCAGATCTGCGACCAGCAGCAGTTCGGCGCCGGCGACCGGCACTACCTCGGGGTCCAGTGGCCGCTCTGGGACGGCCAGTTGATCATCACCATGATGATCACCGTGACGGTGCTGCACGAGACGCTGCGCATCGAGGTCACCGGTCACGCGCTCGGTCCCGTGAACGGCCTGTTCACCACCAAGCCCGAGGCGCCGACCAAGGAGGTCGCGAAGACCGTCCGCTTCTGGGAGACCCGCAAGATCAGTCTGCCGCTGGTCACCGCCGACGAGGTGGTCCGGCTGGCCGCGCGCGCCACGCTGAGCTGGTATCCGCCGCTGCTGAACTGGCTCGGCGGTTCCATAGGCCTGCCCGAGCCGTTCGGCCTGCGGCACGCCTGGGCCGACCAGCCGTGGCGGCACCGCTTCATGGCCGACGACGCGCTGCGCGCGGCGGCGCCGGTGCTGCGGGTGGTGCACACGGCCGCGCTGCGGGTGCTCAAGGAGCACGACGTGGACACCGAGAAGTTCAGCTCGCGGTCGTCGGTGCTCAGCGGAGCGATCCAGGACCTGTCACCGCGCAAGGCCGACACCTACGACGCGTGAGTCTCCGGCGGTGGCGCGGACTGTCGTCCCGACGGTGAGGCCCTTCTTCAAGGCCGCGTCCGGGCCGGCCTTGCCGGCGGAGGCGGCGGCGCCCCGTGCTCTCGTTCTTCGCGCGGGTGATGAGGTGTGCCGGACCCAGGGGGCTGCCGCCCCCAGGCCGCCGCTCCGGGCCCCTGAACGGGCCTCTGCCTCACACGCCGGACGTGCTGGTTCTCCCGGCCTGGCGCCGTGAGGCGCCTGATCGTGTCGCACGGCGACGCCGGCACCGTCGTCCGGCGCCGGGAGGCATCACCCCGCCGACCACGCCTCCGCCAGCATCTTCCGCGTGTCCGCCAGCAGCTGCGGCAGCACGCGCGTGTGCCCCACGACCGGCATGAAGTTCGTGTCGCCGCCCCACCGCGGCACGATGTGCTGGTGCAGGTGCGCGGCGATGCCGGCGCCCGCCACGGAGCCCTGGTTCATGCCGATGTTGAAGCCCTGCGCACCGGACGCGGTGCGCAGCGCCGTCATCGCCTGCTTGGTCAGCTCGCCGAGCTCCGCCGTCTCCGGCCCGGTCAGGTCGGTGTAGTCGGCGACATGCCGGTAGGGGACGGTCATGAGGTGGCCGCCGTTGTACGGGTACAGGTTCAGCACGGCGTACACGTGCTCACCGCGCCGGACGATCAGCCCGTCCTCGTCGGACTTCGCCGGGATCGAGCAGAAGGGGCAGCCGTCGTCGGCCCCCGGACCGGTCGGCTTGTTCTCGCCCTGGATGTAGGCCATCCGGTGGGGCGTCCACAGGCGCTGGAACGCGTCCTGCGTCCCCACTCCGATCTGCTGCTCCGGCTCACTCGTCATGCAAGGCAGCATATGGCTTCGCCCGTTCGCGGCGTGTCGCCGGGGTTGCGGGAAAAGCCCCGCGGGCCAAGCTGGGCCGGTGGACGACGACAGCAGGCTGACCAGGTGGGAAGAGCGCACCGGGATCCCGCTCGCCGTGGGATCGCTGCTCTACCTCGGCTCGTACGCGGTCAGGGTCCTCGGGCACGGTCTGCCCGCCGCCTGGCGCGATCTGTGTCTGGCGGTGACCTGCGTGGTCTGGGGCATGTTCGTCGTCGACTACCTCGTGCGCTGGCGGCTGAGCGGGCAGGGTCCGGGCTTCGTGCACCGGCACTGGCTGGACACCGTGGTCGTGGTGCTGCCGCTGCTGCGGCCGGTGCGGATCGTCAAGACGTACGAGGCCGTGCAGCGCCGGCACGGCCACCCGCGGCTCGCGCTGCACCTCAGGGTGATCGTGTACGCCGGTCTGTCGGTGGGTCTGCTCGGCTTCGCGGGGGCGCTGGCCGTGTACCACCAGGAGCACGCCGCGCCGCACGCCACGATCCGGACCTTCGGCGACTCGGCGTGGTGGGCCTGCGCCACGCTGGCGACCGTCGGGTACGGCGACGTCGCCCCGGTGACGCCCCTGGGACGGCTGGTCGCGGTGGGCCTGATGGCCTGCGGTCTGGCGCTGCTGGGCGCGGTCACCGGGTCGTTCTCGTCCTGGCTGCTGCAGGTGTTCTCCCGGGGAGACGACGCGGGGCCCCCGGGGAGCTGATCCCCGAGGGCCCCGGCGGTCGCCGTGTCAGACCTGCGCCCGCTCCTCGACCACCTTCGCGATCTTCGCGAGGGCCTCGTCGAAGGGGATGCCGTTCTCCTGCGAACCGTCGCGGTAGCGGAAGGAGACCGAGCCGTTGGACATGTCCTCGTCGCCCGCGATGACCATGAAGGGAACCTTCTGCTTCTGGGCGTTGCGGATCTTCTTCTGCATGCGGTCGGAGGAGGAGTCGACCTCCACCCGCAGCCCCTGCTTCTTGGCGGCCGCGGCGAACCGCTCCAGGTACTCCACGTGCCCGTCGCCGATCGGGATCCCGATCGCCTGCACCGGCGCCAGCCACGCCGGGAACGCGCCCGCGTAGTGCTCGAGGAGCACCGCGAAGAACCGCTCGATCGAACCGAACAGGGCCCGGTGGATCATGACCGGCCGCTGCTTCGTGCCGTCCGCGCCGGTGTACTCCAGGTCGAAGCGCTCCGGCAGGTTGAAGTCGAGCTGGATGGTCGACATCTGCCAGGTGCGGCCGATGGCGTCCTTGGCCTGCACGGAGATCTTCGGGCCGTAGAAGGCGGCGCCGCCCGGGTCCGGCACCAGCGGCAGGCCCTGCTTCTCGGCGACCTGGCGCAGCGTCTCGGTCGCCTCCTCCCAGACCTCGTCCGAGCCGACGAACTTCTCCGGGTCCTTGGTGGACAGCTCCAGGTAGAAGTCGGTCAGACCGTAGTCGCGCAGCAGGTCGAGGACGAAGGTGAGCAGCTTGTCGAGCTCGTCGGACATCTGCTCGCGCGTGCAGTAGATGTGCGCGTCGTCCTGGGTGAAGCCGCGCGCCCGGGTCAGGCCGTGCACGACGCCCGACTTCTCGTACCGGTACACGGTCCCGAACTCGAAGAGGCGCAGCGGCAGTTCACGGTACGACCGGCCGCGCGCGTCGAAGATCAGGTTGTGCATCGGGCAGTTCATGGGCTTGAGGTAGTAGTCCACGCCCTCGTCGAGCTGCATGGGCGGGTACATGCCCTCGGCGTACCAGTCCAGGTGGCCCGAGGTCTCGAAGAGCTTCCCCTTCGTCGCGTGCGGGGTGTAGACGAACTCGTAGCCCGCCTCCTCGTGGCGGCGCCGCGAGTAGTCCTCCATGACCCGGCGGATGATGCCGCCCTTGGGGTGGAAGACCGCGAGGCCGGAGCCGATCTGCTCCGGGATGGAGAACAGGTCGAGTTCGCTGCCCAGCTTGCGGTGGTCGCGCTTCTCGGCCTCGGCGAGGAAGTCCAGGTGCGCCTTCAGCTCGTCCTTGGACGGCCAGGCGGTGCCGTAGATGCGCTGGAGCATGGGGTTCTTCTCGCTGCCGCGCCAGTAGGCGGCGGCGTTGCGCATCAGCTTGAACGCCGGGATGTTCCGGGTGGTGGGCAGGTGGGGACCGCGGCAGAGGTCCTTCCAGCACAGGTCGCCGGTCCTGGCGTCCAGGTTGTCGTAGATCGTCAGCTCGCCGGCGCCGACCTCGACGTCCGCGCCGTCGTCGGAGGAGGCCGAGCCCTTGAGGCCGATCAGCTCCAGCTTGTACGGCTCGTCCGCGAGTTCCTCACGGGCTGCCTCGTCGGTCACCACACGGCGCGCGAAGCGCTGCCCGCGCTTCTGGATCTCCTGCATCTTCTTCTCGATGGCCTTGAGATCCTCGGGCGTGAACGGCTTCTCGACGTCGAAGTCGTAGTAGAAGCCGTCCTTGACGGGCGGGCCGATGCCCAGCTTGGCCTCGGGGAAGAGCTCCTGCACGGCCTGGGCCATGACGTGCGCGGTGGAGTGGCGCAGGATGTTGAGACCGTCCTCGGAGGAGATCTCCACGCCCTCGACGGTCTCGCCGTCCTGGAGCGCGTAGGTGAGGTCCCTCAGCTCACCGCCCACGCGTGCGGCGATGACCGAGCGCTCGCCGGCGAAGAGGTCGGCGGCCGTGGTGCCCGTCGTCACCGTTCGCTCTTCCCGCTCGGAATCGCGTTGGATGATCACACGGACGTCTGACACCGGTCTCTCCTGACTGAAGGCGGGTGCGGCGCCATACCGGGAGCGCGCGCAATACCGGATCGTACCGACCCGGGCGCCCCGACCGCGAAACGGATGACCTCACCCCCGCGCGCCGTCCGGCCCGCCCGCGCCTCAGTCCCCTCCGCAGGCCTCCTCGAAGAAGTCCAGATTCTCCTGGAGCGACTTCATCAGCCGGTCCCGCTCGGCCTCGTCCACCTGTACGGGTACGACCTCGCAGGCGCCGGTGATCCTGCGGAACCCGCCCCCGCTCTCCAGCCGCCCCCGCACCCGCACCGGCACTCCCACCAGGTGGGCCTGGCCGGCGATGCGGTAGTCCTCCTCGTCGAGGGTGAGCCGGACGTGCGGGATCTCGGCCCCGGCGAGCACCCGCAGCCGTACGCTGCCCTCGCCGCGCGGCCCCGACCTGCGCATCCGCACCACCGTGCCGGTGATCCGCACGGGCACGGAGGGTTCCGCGCGGAGGTAGCGGGCGCCGGCCTCGCGCAGCGCGGGCAGGTCGCCGGGCGAGAACTCCACGGGTTCGTCGTCGGCGGCGCAGTCCTCGGGGACCCCCGCCGCGGGCGCCCACTCGACGGCGACGCGGGCGCCCTCGGTGCCCCGGACGAGGGCGATCAGCGCCTCGGTCAGCTCGCGGCTGGCGCCGGCCTCCACCGCGCCGTCGAAGGCGTCCATGCCGCCGGTGGCCCGCTGGTAGTCGACGGCCTCGCGGACGGCGTACAGCGCCTGGTGGAGGCGTACGGCGAGGGGGCGGGCGGTGGCGACGGGGGTGAACGCGGTCAGGTGGCGGCCGCCGGCCGCGGAGCCGACGAGGACGGTCTCCAGCATCGCGCCGGCCGTGCGCCGGTGCCGGGCGCCGTAGTAGCCGGCACGCGCGCGGGTGGCGAGCGCGCCGGCGAGGAGCATCTGCCGGGCGGCGCCGCGCAGTTGTTCCTCGACGGCCCAGGAGGCGGCCCCGGCGGCCCCGGCGGTCTCGGCCGGGCCGGTCGGGGTGTCCCGCCACCAGCGGATCTCGTCGCTGGGCACGGCGAGGCCGACCAGCACCTCGCGCGCGGCCGGGGTCTGGCTGCGGGCCAGCGCCTGGAGGGCTTCGCCGAGCAGGTCGTCGCTGTCGGGGAAGGCACGGCTCTCGGGCACGAGCAGGCTGGTGCCGCTGCCGCCGGGACCGGGCGGGGTCCAGCGGCCGTAGCGTCCGGCGGCGCCGCCGCGCCGCTGCCAGCCGTGCCGGCGCAGGAGGGCGCCGAGGACTGCCGGGTCGACCTCCCCCGGGTCGGGGGGACGGTCCCAGGCGGTCCCGGCGGGGTGGGGCCGTACCGGCCGCAGGGGTTCGTCGAGGGGGCGGTGCGTCATGGTCTGCCTCCCGTACCGACCCGCGTCATGATCTCGCACAGGGCCCGGTCGTCGAAGACGCGTGAGGTCGGTATCCGCACGGTGGTCCGGGTCCGACCGGTGATCGGGTGGCCGGCCAGGTTGACCCAGTAGCAGCAGTGCCGGAGGTCGAGCCGGTCGTGGCCGGCCCGCAGCCACTGGTCCCGGGACCGGGGGACGATCATCACGACGAGGATCTTGTGCACCGACACCGGGGTGCGGGCGAGTTTCCTCAGGTGTTCGTTGTCGAGCGTGAAGGAGAAGGACCGGCCGGGCGGGTTCGGCGGGATCTGGTAGGTCGCCTTCAGCTGCACCTTGATGGTCACCTCGTCGTCGACGGTGTGCCCGGGCGCGCTGTGGCTGACGTGCCAGTCGATGCCGTTGTCCGGAAAGGGCTGGGACAGCGAGCAGCCGGCGGCCGCCGCGACCGCGTGGAGGTAACCGACCTGCAGTGTCTCCATACAGGCGGTGGTGGCGAGTGTGCCGCGGCGGGGGTCCGCACGCTCGGGCAGCAGCCCGCCCCGCTCGGGCTGCGCTATCGCCATGACCAACAGCCTTCCAAGCAAAGAGGATCCCCGCACCGGGGGCCGAGTGAGTTCCGCGTCGAGCCCCTGAACTGCAAAGACCCGTACTCCTGTTGTGTCCTCCCGGCGTACGGCGCAAACAGCCCGGGTATCACCAAACAGGCAGAAGACGGGGCGTCAGCTGCCATGGGTGGACGAGGGGTTGTGAGCTATGGCGTGCTGGTACGAGGGCCCTTTGGCGGCGTTCGACACGGAGACGACAGGAGTGGACGTCGAGACCGACCGGATCGTGTCGGCCGCGCTCGTCGTCCAGGACGCGCCGGGCGTCCGGCCGCGGGTGAGCCGCTGGCTGGTGAATCCGGGCGTGCCGGTGCCCGCCGAGGCGACGGCGGTGCACGGGCTGACGGAGGAACATCTGCACCGCAACGGCCGCTGGCCGGCGCCGGTGATGTACGAGATAGCCGAGCTGCTCGCCGAACAGGCGGCGGCGGGACGGGCGTTGGTGGTGATGAACGCGCCGTTCGACCTGACGCTGCTCGACCGCGAGCTGCGCCGGCACCGCGCCTCCTCACTGGCCCACTGGCTGGAGCCGGCGCCGCTGCGGGTGCTGGACCCACGGGTGCTGGACAAGCACCTGGACCGCTACCGCAAGGGGCGCCGCACGCTCACCGACCTGTGCGCGCACTACGACGTGCCGCTGGCCGACGCGCACGACGCGGCCGCGGACGCGGTGGCCGCGCTGGAGGTCGTACGGGCCCTGGGCCGGCGGTTCGCGGCCCGGCTGGAGCGTCTCTCCCCCGCCGAACTGCACTCGTTGCAGACGTCCTGGCACGCGGCGCAGGCGCGCGGGCTTCAGGCGTGGTTCGCGCGCAGTGGCTCGCCGGAGGTCGTGGACACGTCGTGGCCGCTGCGCCCGGCGCTGCCGACGGCGGCGGACAGGGGGTCGGCGGCATGAAGAAGGCCGGCCCGCGTGGTGCGGACCGGCCTTTCCCGGTGGGCGATACTGGGTTCGAACCAGTGACCTCTTCGGTGTGAACGAAGCGCTCTCCCACTGAGCTAATCGCCCGGGAACGCACTGAACAATACAGGTCCCCGCGGGCTTCCTTCAAACCGCTTGCAGGTACGCCGCGAGCCCTCGTCGTCCGGCGCGCATCATCAGCCGGTGGTTGGCGCGGAAGACCGGCCGCCCCGGCACGGCGAACCGCCTGAGCGGTGGCTTGTTCACGTGGACGACCTGGTCGTAGCGGGCGAGTGTGCCGGACCCGGCCGCGGTGACCGTCCAGCGCGCCCAGCCCTCGATGTCCCCGGACAGCGCGACCTCCAGCACCCCGGCCCCGGCATCGCGCCGCACCTCGCGCGCGGTGAAGGTCATGGCGTACGGCAGGAGCGAGCGGATCGTGATGACGCCGGTGACGTCGTCGAGCCGGGTCACCTCCCGGACCTGGGGCCACCAGCGGGGGTAGTCCTCGGGCCGTTCCAGGGCCCCGAAGACGGCGGCGGGGGGCGCGGGCAGGGGCCACAGGCTGCGGAAGCGGTAGTGCGTCCAGTCCATGGGCCGAGTGTGCCGGTACCCGGGCGGGGATCTGAGTACGTTCTGAGTAGCCGCGCTCATGCCGTACGACGTGACGCGGGCCACACTCCGATCCATGACGCACATTCCGTCCCCGGCCGAGGAGCTGCGGCTCGTCGATGCCGAGCTGTGGCAACTGGACGCCCGCCGGGCCCAGTTGCTGACTCGCCGCGCCTGGCTGGTCGCCGCGCTCCAGCAGCCGCGGCAGCCGGTACGGCCGTCCCCCGCCGCAGTGCGCCCCGAGGCGACCGCCCCACGGGTGCAGAACGTCCTCCTGCTGCTGGGCGGCATCCTGCTCACCATCGCGGCGATCGCGTTCACGCTGGTCAGCTGGGGTCATCTGGGGATCGCCGGGCGGGCCCTGGTGCTCGGCACGGTCACGCTGGCCGTGCTCGCCGCGCCGGTGCCCCTGCTGAGGCGCGGGCTGCGCTCGACCGCGGAGTCGCTGGCGGGCCTGGGACTGGCACTGACCGTGCTGGACGCCTACGCGCTGCACGAGGCGGCGCTGACCGGCACCGACGGCACGGGGTACGCGGCGGTCGCGGCGGCGGTCCTGGCGGGTCTGTGGGCGCTCTACGGCCGCGGCCTCGACGCCCTGCGCCTGCCCCTGCCCGCCGCGCTGGTCGCGGCCCAACTCCCCTTGCCCCTCACGGCTTTCGCGACCGGAGCGGACCCGTACGCCGTCGCGGTGGCGCTGCTGGTGACCTCCGGCCTCGACACGGTCGTCGCGCTCCGCGTGAGCGCCCGTGCCGTGCGGGTCACCGCCGCCGCCGGGGCCTGCGGCCTGGGTGGCGGTGGGGTTCTGGCGGCCGGCTGGCTGTCCTGGACGGCCGCCGGTCCGAGCGCCGCCACCCGTGCGGCGGCGCTCCTCGCCCTCGCGGCGGCCATCGCGCTGGGCGCCGCGCCGCGGCTGCCGAAGCCGGCCGTCGCGAGGGCGACCGCGTTCACCGGCGGTCTGCTGCTGGTGGCGGCGGGCGGCGGCCCGCTGCGGACGGCGCTGCCCGACGGCTGGGCCGTCCCCGCCCACCTGGCCTGCGGCATCGTTCTGCTGGCGGCGGTACGAACCGGGCTCCCCGAGTCCGTACGGCACGGTCTCGCCCGGGCCTGCGTCGCGGTGCAGGCGCTGGCGCTGCTGTGGGCCGTCCCGCTGGTCCTCGTCACCGTGCTGGGCCCGCTCGGCTGGGTGGAGCGGCCCTGGTCGGGCGAGCCGTCGGACGCCCGCGCCGCGGTGACGGTCCACATGCCGTGGCCGCCGTACACGGCACAGGCGCTGCTCGTCCTGGTGGTCGTCGCCGCGGTGCTCGCCTCGGCCGTCCGGGACGAGACCTGGCGGCCGCGGGCGCTGACAGCCGCGCTGGGCCTGGGGTGGGCGGCGGGCGTGGCCGTTCCGGCGGCCTTCGCCTTCTCCTACGTGGCCACGCTGCTGGTTCTGGGCGTCCTGACCGCGGCGGCGGCCTTCCTGCCCACACCGTGGACCGCCACCACCCTCGCCCTGGGCACCTCGTTCAACCTCGCCTTCCTCTCCCTGGCCACGCAGAGCGCGACCCTGACCGTGCTGGCGGCCCTGACCGCGCTGTTCGTGACCGTGTCCGCGCGGCCTCGCCTCACCCCGGTCACGGCCCCGGCCGCGCTCGGGTACGCCGCCGCGCTGGCCTGCGCGACGGGCGCGGCCGCGAACTGGCCGCCGCCGCACACGGCGCTGCTGGTGCTCACGGTCCCCGTGGCCGCGGCCCTGCTCGCCGCCCGGCTCGGACAGTCCCCGGCGACCGTGCCGGTCGAGGTGACGGGGGCGGCCGCCGGCCTGCTCGCCATGGGTCTGGCGGTGACCGATCCGCCGATGCTGGCCCTGGTGCTGGCCCTGTGCGCTGTGATCACCGCGGCCACGGCGGTCCGCGCCGACCGCCGGCGGGTCGGCTACGCGGCCACCGTCCTGTTCCTCCTGGCCACCTGGGTCCGGCTGGCCGCCTGGGACGTCACCACGCCCGAGGCGTACACCCTCCCCGTGACCGCCGCGGCCCTGGTCGTCGGCGCCTGGCGCCGGCACCGCGACCCGCTGACCTCGTCCTGGACGGCGTACGGCCCCGGACTCGCCGCCACGCTCCTGCCGAGCCTCGCCGCGGCCTGGGGCGACCCGCAGTGGACGCGCCCACTGCTGCTGGGCGCGACGGCCCTGCTGGTCACCCTGCTGGGCGCCCGGCACCGCCTCCAGGCGCCCCTCACGCTGGGCGCCTCGGTCCTGGCCCTGGACGCGCTGCACGAGCTCGCGCCGTACCTCGCCCAGGTCGCCGGTCTCCTCCCGCGGTGGATGCCTCCCGCACTCGCCGGTCTGCTGCTGCTCGCGCTGGGTGCCACCTACGAGCGGCGGCTGCGTGACGCACGGCGAGTGCGGGAGGTGCTGGGGAGGATGACCTAGGCCCCTACGAGGGCATCTTGTCGCCGAGGAGCGCCAGGTTCTCGATGGCGGCGAGGCCGTACAGCGCGGTGTCGTTGGTGGACACCCAGGTGGCCTCGCTGCCCGGTACCAGGGTGGCGGGGCCGCTCAGCCGCTCCGTCTTCCAGGGCGCGGACTCCTTGTATCCGTCGGAGTTGTAGAACTTGTCCCACGCCCGCTTGGCGAGCTTCTCGTCCCCGGTCTGCACGGCCGCGTACGCGTCGAGACGCGAGTGGCCCTGGAAGAGCAGCAGCGTGCCGAAGTTGGAGCCGTACCGGGCCGCCTGCTCCGCCTTGGTGGCGTTGAAGTAGCGGCAGTAGTCGTAGTACGCCTCGTTGAACTTCGGCATGTCGACGAGGTGGATGAGCTCGGCGCACAGTTCGTTGAGGCCGAAGACGGCCGAGAGGTGCGAGACGCCCACGACCGGCTTGTCGGCGATGGCGAACCGGCCCGTGTCCAGGTCGTACAGGCCGGTGCCCTGCACGAAGCCGTTGGGCTGGGCGGCGATCGTCTCCATGGTCGACAGGACGCGCGCCTTGGCCTTCTCCCACTTGGGGCCCTTGCGCTCCCACTCGGTGAGCCACGCGGAGACCAGGCCGCTCCAGTCGGTGCCGAAGCCGATCGACAGGGCGTGCCGGTCGGGGGTGTACGGCTCGGTGCGGATCTTGCGGATCGGGTCGAGGACGAGGAAGGTCTCGTCGGAGTCGACGTTGGCGTGCATGAGGTCGCCGACGCGCTCGTCGGCGGTGAGGAAGTAGTAGTAGCGGCGGTAGGTGGTGTTGGCGATGCGCTGCTGCTTGGCGCTGTCGGCGTAGTGCTGCACGCCGTGCCGGGTGCCGAGGCCCGCCCACTGGCCGAGGTGGTAGACGTCGACCTCGCCGGTGTGGCGGGTCATCGCCTCGGCGAAGCGGAAGACGTCCGCGCGGCCGGAGCGGAGATACGCGAACCACAGCCACAGGTCCGGCGACAGCTCCGAGTTGTCCCAGGCGTAGCCGCCGATGTCGTACCGCCACTGGTGCCGGACGGTGTCGTACGTGTGCATGATGTCGCCGTAGTCCCAGAAGCCGTACCAACGGCGCATCTCCACCTGGTCCTTGTAGTAGGTGAAGAGGAAGTCGAGGTGGTCCTCGATCCTGGCCTTGGCCGGGGTGGAGCGGTCGGGCTCGGAGTACAGGCCGGGGCCGAAGACCTTGGCCCTGATGAGCTGCTTGGGCGGGGCGGCGAGCTGGGGCAGTACGCGGACGGCCTCGACCTGTTCGGCGAGCTTCTCGGGGCTGGGGGTGGAGTCGTTGGCCCAGAAGAGGAGTTCGGAGGTACGGGCGATGCCGTAGGGGGTGCCGAAGCCGGGCTCGTAGTCCTCGTAGGTGATGTTGAGGCCTTCGAGCTGCTCGGGGAAGGTGTCCTGGCCCATACCGTCGTGGTAGAAGCGCAGGTCCATGGGCTGCGCCTCGGGCGACCAGAGCCAGAGGGTGACCTCGGCCTCGTCGGTGTGCGCGTCACGGATGTCGAGCTGGGCCGGGAACTTTTCCCAGAAGTCACGGAGGCCGAAGGAGAATCCGCCGCTCACGCCGCCGACGTACCCGAACCCGGAGGCCCGCTTGCCGCCGCCGGCGCCGATCCAGCCGTAGCCCTTCTTGGTGCGCTTGCGCAGGGTGAAGCCGTCGGCGGAGAGCTGGGAGAGGGTGTAGTCGCCCCACTCGGGGATGTACTGGAGGCGGGTGGTGACCCGCTGGTCCCAGGTGGCGGGGTCGGGGAGCTTCTTGCCCTCGTACTGGGCGGCCTGGACGGCCGCGCCCGGGTCGCGGCGCAGACCGGTGATGCCCTTGACGGCCTCACGGAGCAGACCGGTGCCCTCGCCGCCGATGCGGATGTGGCGGTCGTAGGACTCGTCGCGCAGGGGGACGGAGAAGCGGACGCCGAGGCCGCGGATGAAGTCGCCGCTGGCCTTGCCGGGCTCCTGGGTGCCGTCGTAGGTGATGGTGTGCACCATGCGGAAGGAGTCGGCGCCGGCGTAGAAGTAGAGGCGGATGGAGAACGGCAGCCAGCTGCGGCTGCCCTTGCGGTGCTTGCCGTCGATGCGGACGACCGCGCGGACCGGGCCCTCCTGTTCGACGGTGACCTCGGAGATGGCGCCGTCGAAGCGCTCGGTCTTGACCGTGCCCTGGTCCTCGTCCTCGATCTCGGGCTGCCGGATGAGCACCAGGCGGCCGTTACGGGCGATCTCGGTGGAGCCGCGGGTGACCGACTTGACGAGGGTGGCGCCGGACTTGCCGATCTTCGCGGTGATGACACCGGTGGAGACGTCGATGGTGCCGCCGCTCTTGTCGACGGTGACCTTCTTGGCGGGGGCGGCCGGGGCGCCGGCGGTGAGGGTGAGTTTGCCGGTGCCGGAGCTGACGGCGTGGGCGGTCCACTTCAGGGACCCGTCCGGCCAGTAGGCGATGGGCCAGGACTGTACGGGCACGTCCTTGCCGTCGGCGTCCGTCAGCGCGAAGGTCTGGTCCTCCTGGTAGGTGCCCATCGGCCAGGGCACACCGAGGGTGGAGCCGGGAGCGGCGCCGAGGCCGCCGTCCTCCAGCCAGTCCAGGGTCACCGGATCCGCACCGGCGGGCTCGGCTCTCGGGGCGGCCTCGGCGTCCTTGGCCCCTAGCGCCCAGCTGAACTGGGCGGCGGCTCCGGCGACGGCCGCCGCCTTGAGGACGGACCTGCGGGGGATGGGAGACATAGAGATGCAGCCTTTCCTGTCCGTGCGGGATACGGGGTGGTCAGGGGCATGGCAGAAAGAGGTACGGCGCGCGGGGCGCCGACCCGGTAGCGGGGGCACCGCCCGTCAGCGGTGCCGGTAGCGCTCCTCGACGGCGACGGCCGCCGCCGCGACGGCCCCCAGGACGGGGACCGCCAGCGGTGCGACGAACCAGCCGGACAGGGCGACCACGGCCAGCCCGGCAGTGAGCAGAAAGGATCCGGCGGGGTCCAGCACGGTTCGGCGGCCGGCCCGCGCGAGCAGGGAGCGCCAGGAGTCGCCCGGCGCCCAGACCGCGGCCGCGCGCATCCCGGCGACCGCGAACCCGATCAGCGCGAACAGGCCCACGGCCCCGACGAGCGGCCCGCCGGGGATTCCGGCCCGCGCTGCCTGCACGTCGACCCAGACCGCGGCCGCCGCCCCCCATCCGGCGAGCCCGGCGAGCCACCCCCCGCGCACCGCCGCCCGGAAGTCGGCGACGAACTCCCGCCAGCCGCCCGCCTCGTGAGCGGTACGGCGGCGCAGATGCCGGGCCCCGGCGGCGAAGGCGGCCGGATAGGTCACCACCCCCACCGAGGCCACCGCGATCCACACTCCGGTGAGCAGGCACTCGGCGAACACACCGAACCGCTCGGCGTAGGCGGACTCCTTAGGGGCTTTCACGCGCGCTTCGGCCATGGTGTGACCCGCCTCAGCCCTTCAGTCCGGAGGTCGCCATACCGTCGATGAGGTACCGCTGGAAGGCGAGGAAGAACAGCAGCACCGGCAGCAGCGCGACCAGCGACATCGCGATCATGCCGCCGTAGTTGGCGACGCTCTCCTGGTCGCGGAACATCATCATGCCGAGGGAGACGGTGTACTTGCCGGGCTCGTTGAGGTAGATCAGCGGGCCCATGAAGTCGTTCCAGGCGTTGATGAAGGTGAAGATCGCACTGGTGATGAGCGCCGGACGGCACAGCGGCAGCACGATCGACCAGTAGATCCGCAAATGACCGCACCCGTCGAGGCGGGCCGCCTCGTCCAGCTCCCTCGGCAGGTTCCGCATGAACTGCACCATGAGGAAGACGAAGAACGCCTCCGTGGCCAGGTACTTGCCGATCAGCAGCGGGACGTAGGTGTTGATGAGCTCCATCTTCTGGAACATCACGTACTGCGGGATGAGCAGTACGTGGTACGGCAGCAGCAGCGTGCCGATCATCAGCGAGAACATCAGGTTGCGGCCGGCGAACCTGATCTTGGCGAAGGCGTACGCCGTCAGCGAGCAGGAGACGAGGATGCCGACGACCGAGCCGAGCGCGTAGTACAGGGAGTTCTGGAAGAACGTCGCGATCGAGATGTCGGCGATGCCGTCGGCGAGGCCCTTGAAGTTGGCCACGATCGGATCCGTCGGGAACAGCTCCAGGCTGCCGACGATCTCCCGGCTGGGCTTGAACGAGGCGCCGATGACCCAGACCACGGGATAGAGGACGACGGCCAGGACCAGCACGGAGCCGAGGTGCCAGACGAGCGAGCCCGCGCGCCTGCGGCCGAGACCGGACGCCTTGTGGAGGGCGGGCGGCGTGGTGGACGTGGTGGCGCTCATCGGGCGTCCTCCTCGTAGTGCACCCACTTCTTCTGCGACCAGAAGAGGACGGCGGTGACGAGGGCCACGGCGAGGAGCAGCATCCAGGCCATCGCGGAGGCGAAGCCCATCTGGGACTCCTTGAAGCCCTTCTGGTACAGGTAGCAGGTGTAGACGAGCGTGGCGTCGGCCGGTCCGCAGGACTGGTTCGAGACGACGTAGGCGGAGCCGAAGATCTGGAACGAGTGGATGGTCTCCAGCAGCACGTTGAAGAACAGCACCGGGGAGATCATCGGGAGCGTGATGTTCCAGAACCTGCGGAAGGGTCCGGCGCCGTCCATCTCGGCCGCCTCGTACAGGCTCTGCGGCACCTGCTTGAGGCCGGCGAGGAAGATGACCATCGGGGCGCCGAACTGCCAGACCGTCAGGGCGACGAGAGAGTAGAGGACCCAGTCGGGGTTGCCGACCCAGCCGCCGACGTTCACGCCGAAGACGGACAGGCCCTGGTCCACGATGGCCTCGTCGGAGAAGAGCGCCCGCCAGACGAAGCCGACGGAGACGCTCGCGCCGATCAGCGAGGGCGCGTAGAAGGCGGCCCGGTAGAAGGCCTGGCCTCGCCGGCTCTGCGCGAGCAGCAGGGCCACGCCGAGGGCCAGGAGCAGTTTGAGCGGGGTGCCGATGACGACGTACTTCGCCGTCACCTCGACCGACTTCTGCCAGCGCGGGTCGTCGAGCATCCGCGTGAAGTTGTCGAAGCCGATCCACTGCGGGGAGTTGAAAAGGTTGTAGTCGGTGAACGCGAAGTACAGCGAGGCGGCCATCGGGCCCGCGGTCAGGAGCAGGAAGCCCGCGATCCACGGGGACATGAAGAGGTAACCGGCGAGGTTCTCCCGGCGGCCCCGCCGCTTGACGGCGGCGGGGGCGACGGGCCGTGCCTTCCGGGTGTCGAGAGGTGAGTCCTTGACGAGCGTCACGGGGGTTCCCAATCAGGCAATCAGGCTTGGAAGGCGGCCTCGGCCTCGGAGAAGAACTGCTTCACGGCGTCGGAGACCTTGGTCTTGCCCGTGGCCATGTCCCCGCCGATCCGCAGGAAGGCGGCCTCGACGGTGTCGGCACCGGCCGGGTGCGGGGTGATCTTGCCGAGGACGCCGGCCTTGGCGGTGTCCTCTTCGTACTTCGCGATCTCCTGGCCGATCGCCTCGGTCGGCTTGTACGCCTCGTACTGCTCGGTGCTGGCGAGGATGCCGCGGTCGTAGCCCATGATCTTGCCGACCTCGGGGTCGTGGACCATGAAGTTGATGAACTGGGCCACTTCCTTGGGGTGCTTGGTGCGCGCGGAGGCGCTCAGCATCAGGGAGGCGAGGTACTGGCCGGTGTTCTTGCCGTCGGTGGTGGGGATCGGCGCGAGGCCGTACTCGCTGTCGCCCTCCGCGGCATAACGGACCGTGAAGTTGTCCCAGGTGAATTCCGAGGCGCCGTGACCGGCGGCCAGGGAGGACTTGGGCTTGTCCTGCTCGACGATCTTCGGGTCGGTGATGATGCCCGCCTTGACGCGGTTGAAGGCGTCCGTCCACCACTCGGTCAGATCGGCCTGCTCGAAACCGAGTCCGTCCTCGGAGAAGAACGCCTTTCCGTTCTGCCGGAGGTACAGGTCGTACAGGTACATGATGCTGTGGTAGCCCGTGTCGCCCGCGACCTTCGTCTTGTCGTGGATCGTCTTCAGGGCCTTGAAGTACTCGTCCCAGGTCCAGCCCGGCTTCGGCTCGACGCCGGCCTTCGCGAAGACCTTCTTGTCGATGACCAGCGCCATGGTGTTGGAGCCGACGGGAATGCCGAGCTGCTTTCCGTCGACCTCGCCGACCGTGGTGACGCCCTCACGGAAGTTGTCGAGGCTCAGATTCCCCGCGTCGATCTGGGACTTGAGGTCCAGCAGTATTCCTCTTTTGTCGTACTTCCGAAGAAAACCGACTGCGTTCTGGAAAACGTCCGGCGGATTCCCGCCCGCGGCCTGGGTCTGGAACTTCTCCCAGAAAGAGAGGTAGTCCTGGAAGTCCGTCTTCACCTTGATCTTCGGGTACTTCTTCTCGAAGAGCTTGATGGACTCGTTGATCCGCTTGGCCCGCTCGTCGGCACCCCACCAGGAGTAACGGATCGTCACCGTCCCGTCGGAGGACGTGCCTCCGTTCCCCCCGCAGCCCGTGGTCGCGGCCAGGCCGAGCGTGGCCGCCGTGGCCCCCGCCGCCTTCAGGATCGTTCGCCTCTCGATGTTCCCGCTGGTTCCCACAGTCGGCCTCCCCGCAGCGTCGCTGTCACTGGCATGAATCGTTTCAAGAAAGCGCTTGCTGGCACAAGGTACGAGGGGGCTGAGGGAGCGTCAATGATTCGGACAGGAATTTCTTGCGGGGCGGGTGCGGGTCGACGGGGTGCCGCCGGGCTGATGCGCTGTCACGAACGGGGTGAACTCGCAGGTCAGAGACGGTTGTTCGGCTTCCCGGACGGCGAGTGGGCGTGCGCGGAACCATGGCGAGGGACTGAAATCCGCCCGGAGCGGTGGGGCTGGACGTGCGGGACGGGGCCGGGACGGGGCGCAGTTGGAGGTCGTGCCGGGGTAGCGCCGGGGGCGCCGGCGGGAGGGACGTGAGGGGCCCATCGCGAGGGCGTGAGGGGCGGCGGCGGGAGCGCACCCGGGATCCCGGCGGGAGCACGCCCACGGCCTGCGGCAACGCGCCGCGCCGCGCCAGGATCCCGCTGGGAGCTCATCAGGGGTGCCGGCGCGAGGCCGCGCCCGGCTCGGTCTGGTGAAGCCCCTCGGCGAGTCGTCGGTGCGGCTTGGATCGATTCGGCGGCCGTGGAGCACTTTCCTTCCGGCCGGAGGCCTCGCTCTTCGAGGTCAACTGCCGTAGGGCTGTCGTGGGGCCGTCGTGGGTCAGCCGCCGTGGAACCGTCGCGAGTCTCCTGCCGTGGGGCCGTCGTGACCGTCGGCCCAGCCTCTCGTCGGCGGCACCGCGACGCCGACGAGAGGCTGTCAAGGCACCCCGTCGACAGGCTCACGACGCCGACAGGGGCCGGCGACGGCCCCTGTCGGCAGGCTGGCGACGGCACCTCATCGCGCCGCCCTACGACGACGGCGGCCCGTCTGCTCTGTCGCAGACGGGCCGCCGTTCCGGGTGGGCGATACTGGGTTCGAACCAGTGACCTCTTCGGTGTGAACGAAGCGCTCTCCCACTGAGCTAATCGCCCGGACGCAGGAAGAAGATTACCCCAAGTCAGGGGGTGCCTGTGACCACGGTCGGCCGATCCTCACGCCCGCCGTAGATCACTGGTCCTTGATCTTCCACGGCATCTCGAAGCCGAACTTCCACACGTAGACGCCCGTGATCACCGCGATGATCACGAGGCCGACGGACGTCAGAATGATGTTGCGTCGGCGCACCTTCGGATCCAGGGCACGCTGGGCCGCCTCGGTGACCTTGCGCTTGGTCCAGCCCAGCACGATCTGGGCCCAGACGAACTCGGTCGCCCAGATCGCCATGCCACCGAAGATCACGATCCAGCCGGGTCCGGGCAGCGGCAGCATGATGATGCCGGCGACCACGACCGCGAGGCCGATGATGAAAATCCCGACCTGCCAGCTCAGGTGCAGGATGCGGCGCGCCTTGATGAACTCCGGCGCCCGGGAGCCGAGCCCCTGCCCGTGCTCCTCCGTCACTTCGTCGGTCTCCTGGTCGTCCGCCGCCATGGCCACCTCGCCCGGCTCGTCACTCCCCGTATTCATACGGCCAAACCCTACCCGAGAGATTCCCGTCACCGTATTGGTGGTACTTCTCGAACGATGTCTCGGCCGGAAGAGTTACGTAAAGGCACGCAAAACACGCAGAGGGGTTTACAACGGCACCGTAGGTGGCATGTCGATTTCGCCGACGTGCGAATCCCCGAGCGCACACTGAGCGAAAGGCCCTGGCGCTTATGAACACCACGGTCAGCTGCGAGCTGCACCTGCGCCTCGTTGTGTCGAGCGAGTCCTCCCTGCCTGTCCCCGCAGGCCTGCGGTACGACACGGCCGACCCCTACGCCGTGCACGCCACCTTCCACACCGGAGCCGAGGAGACCGTCGAGTGGGTGTTCGCCCGCGACCTCCTCGCGGAGGGCCTGCACCGGCCCACGGGCACCGGCGACGTCCGCGTCTGGCCGTCGCGCAGCCACGGTCAGGGCGTCGTCTGCATCGCCCTGAGCTCCCCCGAGGGCGAGGCCCTGCTCGAGGCCCCGGCGCGGGCCCTGGAATCCTTCCTGAAGCGAACGGACGCAGCCGTGCCCCCCGGCACGGAACACCGCCATTTCGATCTCGATCAGGAGCTCTCGCACATCCTGGCGGAAAGCTAGGACGAGGCTCTCACTGAGCAGCCCGGCGCCGTCCACTCGGGGAGACGGCTCGGGCCAGTACAACCGCATAGGGCACGCGCCGGCGCCGCGCCACGGGTCCACCGTGGGGCGGCGCCGACGTGTTCGCGAGCATGCGGGACGTCGACCGCCCGTGGCTTCACGGCCCGGTGCGGCTACCATCGGCCAGCATCGGCGGGCGCCCGCCCGTCCCCCAGGCCAGGGAGCGAAACGTGCTGATCACCCACGACGCCCGGTGTGCGCTCGATGCCGTGGTGGATCTGGTGAACACCGCACCGGAGGACGACACCTCTCCGGACGGGCTGCCGGATGTCGCCACCCTCGAGGACTTCGTACGAAAGCACGAGATCAGTGACGTCGGTGTGCTCTCCGAGTTCGACCTGTCCGCGGTGCGCAAGATCCGCGGGCGGTTCGCGGGGATCTTCGCGGCGCCCGACGCCCGTAGCGCCGCCGGACTGATCAACGAACTGGTCGCCGCCGCGGGCACCACGCCCCGGCTCACCGATCACGACGGCTACGACTGGCACGTGCACTACTTCGCACCCGGTGCCTCCGTCGCCGACCACCTGGCGGCCGACTGCGGGATGGCGCTGGCCTTCTTCGTCGTGGCCGGGGAACAGGAGCGGCTGCGGCGCTGCGAGGCCCCGGACTGCCGACGCGCCTTCGTCGACCTCTCCCGCAACCGCTCCCGCCGGTACTGCGACAGCCGCACCTGCGGCAACCGCCTCCACGTCGCCGCCTACCGAGCGCGCCGCAAGGAGGCCGCGGGCTGAGCCACGGCCGCCTGACCGAGGCCACCGGTCGCGGCGAGGCCCCGGGCCGGCGACCCGAGGTCGTCACCGTGACCGTGGAGAACGAGGCCGAGGTGCTGATCCACGACGCGCATCCCGCGTCTGAGCCCCGCCCATCTGATCGAGGCCGCCGATCGCCGCGAGGCCGCCGATCGCCTGGGCACCGATCGGGAGGCCGTCAGGTGGTCGGGCGGAGGGTGTCGGCCGTAAGGCGGGAAGATCGTGGATCCGGAGGCGGTCAGTCCGTCGGCGTCAGACAGTCGGCCGCAAGGCCCCCGTCGACCGCAAAGGCCCTCGCCCCAGGCGGCCGATTCCGAAGGCCGCCGATCCGGGCAGTCGAGCGGGGAGGCCATCGGGCGCCGGGCAGTGGGGCGAGGGAGGCCATCGGTCGCCAGGCAGTCGGGCGGGAACGCCGTCTGGAGCCAGATAGGCGGGCGTGGGAAGGCCATCGGCCGGCAGGGCCACCGGTCGTCTACGTCCTCGATGCCGACGCGGGCCCGGCGGGTGGCGCCGGGGACCGCGGGTACGGTCACAGCAGCAGCAGATCGTGCAGCGCAGCCATGAGCAGCAGACACCCGATCACCGCAAGGAAGATCATCAGCGGTGGCTGGGAAAGGGCGAAGAGGCACCCGCGCGGTTCCTCCTGAGGTGGCGCGGCGTCGCTCTGTGTCGTGTCCAGCATCTCGCGGGCGATGATGACGCAGGCAGGACACATGACGCGATCAACGTGCCCGGATTGAGCGGGTCTTCGCCGAATTCCGCGAGTTCGGCTTCCAGCCTTGATCACTTCCGCGCGTGTGCGGCTCGACTGTGTCGTTTCAGTCGCGAGGCGAGCGGCCTGTGCAGGGCCGTTTCAGCTGCGGCGTCGACGCGGGTGCCGTATCCGTCGGGTACGGCACCGCTTCATATGCCGTGCTTCTTGAGGATGGCCTCGATGTCGCTGAAGTCGTCGGAGGCCGTCGCCCGGGGTGCCGCGGCGGGCCGGGAGGCCGGTCGGGAGCCCTGGCCCGACCCCGCCCCCAGGGACGGCGCCGAAGCGACCGGGGCGACGGCGTCGGCCTGCGCGGACCGCGCTGCCGCCTTGCGCTCCTTGCGGGTGCCGCCGCGGCGGCGCTCCACGACCCGGGTGGTCGCGAAGAGGGCCCAGGCGGCGCCGAGCACACCGAAGCCGGCCCAGGCCATCGGGCTGAAGGCGGTGCCGGCGATCCACTCGACGACCCCGGTCATCACCAGGCCGAGCGGAACGAGCGCGTAGGCCGCGATGCGCGTCGCCTTCAGGAAACGCTTGCGGTAGGCCGTGACCGCGGCGACGCCCAGGCCGGCCGCGGCGACGGCGGAACAGACGGTCTCGGCAATCATCCGGGCCTCCAGACGCGGCACACTCGGGCAGGGCGGTTCGGCTCGGCACCGCGGCAGGGCGGCGCTTCGTCCCCTCCATCCTGCACCTGCGCGACGCTCCCGGGCCATGGTTCGAGCGGACATCAGGGACATCTCCGGGTCCCCTCCTCCGCAGGTGCGGTGTGCGTCGTACAGGAGTGTGCGCCGTACAAGCGGTGCGTGCGGTCCGGATTGGGGCAGTGGGAGCCGGGCTGGGAGACTGGTGGCATGAGCGACTCCTCCCCGGCCCCCTCCCGGGCCTCCGCCCCGGCACCCGTACCCGCCCGACCCGCCGTCGTCCTCGACGTCTGGTGCGAGTTGCAGTGCCCGGACTGCCGCAGCGCCCTCGACGACCTGCGCGCCCTGCGTGAGCGCTACGGCGACCGGCTGGAGCTGCGGCTGCGGCACTTCCCGCTGGAGAAGCACAAGCACGCCTTCGCCGCCGCGCAGGCCGCCGAGGAGGCCGCGGAGCAGGGGCAGGGGTGGCCGTACGTCGAGGCGGTGCTCGGCCGGGTCGAGGAACTGGACCGTGAGGGAGAACCCTTCCTGGTCGAGGTCGCCGGGGAACTCGGGCTGGACGCCGAGGAGTTCGACACCGCGCTCATCGACGGGCGGCACATCCTGATCGTGGACGCCGACCAGGCCGAGGGCAAGGCGATCGGCGTCACCGGCACCCCGACGTACGTCATCGGCGGCGAGCGTCTCGACGGCGGCAAGAGCCAGGAAGGGCTGCGCGAGCGCGTCGAGGAGATCGCGGACCGGCTGCTGGCCGAGGGGGCGTGAGCCGGTCTCGGGCCGGCGCTCAGAGCAGGTGTTTGTAGAGCGAGTACCCCACCGGTACGTACCCGAGTGACTCGTAGAGCCGCTCGGCGGGGGTGTTCCCGGCGAAGACGTTGAGGCCGATCGCGCGCTTGCCGGCGGCCGCCGCCTGGGCCTCGGCCAGCAGCATCAGCGACCGGCCGTGGCCTCGGCCCCGGAAGGGCTCGTCGGTTCTGACGTCGAAGACGAACGCCTTGGCGTCGGCGAACGACACCCACAGGACGCCGACCCGGGTGTCCTCGTGCTCCAGGACGCTGAACCGCATGTTCTCCGTCGCCAGGCCCTGGGTCAGCAGCACCTCGTGGTCCCGGCGCGATCTGGCCCACGCCTCGTCCTCCGGCACCCCCCGGTCGAGCCAGTCCTGGGCGTACTCGGGGACGGCCTGCTCGTACCACCGCCCGAACTCGGCCTCCGTCATGGGCCGGGCCCGGCTGCCGGCGGGCAGTTCGGGCACGACGCTGCCGAGGGGCTTCTCCAGGCCGCGGTTGCGGTGGACGTATCCGAGCGCGGTGGCCAGCCGCAGAGCGGCCTCCGCGTCGGCCGGCACCCTCAGGTCGATCCGCCCGCAGCCCCAGCCCCGCGCCACCTCCTCGGCGGCGAGCGCGGCCACCGTGCCCCGGCCGCGCCCGCGGTCCGGCTCCTCGATGCGCAAATCCTTGATCTCGGCGACGCGGGGCCCGAAGGTGGCGGACGTCGACAGGTGTATCGCGCCGACGGGACGGCTGTTCACGCACACCTGGTAGCGGCGGGACAGCCCCCCGTCGGCGGCGCGCTGGAGCGGCTCGGTCGGCCGCAGGGTCGTGGTCATCACCGGTGTTCTACCCGCTGCCGCGCTCCGGATCAGCCGAATATGTACGGCCTCTGCGCAGGGGCGTCCCTGTACGGCGCTGCCCGCGGGCCCTACGGGTCGAGGTCGTCGCCCGCCCGCTCGTCGAAGATCCGCATCGCCTTGGCGGTCACCGGGCCCGCCGTACCCGGCAGTTCGCGGTCGTCGACGCGGTGTACGGCCTGGACGTCCCGCAGGGTGGAGGTGAGGAAGACCTCATCGGCCTGCTGGAGCACCTCCAGCGGCAGGTCGGTCTCCTTGGCTCCGGTCCACTCGACGGCCAGCGCACGCGTGATGCCCGCGAGGCAGCCGGAAGCGAGCGGAGGAGTGTGGATCTCGCCGTCGAGGACGACGAACACGTTCGATCCCGTGCCCTCGCAGAGCTGCCCGACCGTGTTGCCGAACAGCGCCTCGGAGGCGCCGTGTTGGTGCGCGCGGGCCAGCGCGACGACGTTCTCGGCGTACGAGGTGGTCTTCAGGCCGGTGAGCGCGCCGCGCTCGTTGCGGGTCCAGGGCACGGTGATCACGGCCGTGGAGTCGGGGCGGCGGGTGGTCTCGCCGAGGGCGACCACGAGGGTCGGGCCGTGCTCGCCGCGGTCGGAGCCGAGTGGGCCGTGGCCGCCGGTGTAGGTGATGCGCAGCCGGCCGAGCGGCATCGGGTTCGCCTCGAGGACGGCGGCGCAGGCGCGGCGGACCTCGTCGTGGTCGGGGTCGGGCAGGCCGAGGCCGCGCGCGGAGCGGGTCAGCCGGTCGAGATGGCGGGTCAGCGCGAACGGCTTCCCGTCCACCGACTTCACGGTCTCGAAGATGCCGTCGCCCACGGTCAGGCCGTGGTCGAAGACGGAGACGCGGGCGGACTCGGTGTCCTGCAGTCCGCCGTCGAGCCAGATCTTCACGTCAGTGTCCTTCCCTCCACCTCGTACGCTCCCGACGCTACCGCGAGCAGTCGGGCCGCCTTCAGCTCGGTCTCCCGCCACTCCGCCTCGGGGTCCGAGCCCCAGGTGATTCCGGCGCCGGTACCGAAGCGGAGCACGCCTTCCGCGCGGTCGATCCAGAAGGTGCGGATGCCGACGGCCAGCTCGCCCGTGCCCCGGTCGGCGTCGACCCAGCCGATACCGCCGCAGTACGGGCCGCGGGGCGCGGTCTCCAGCGCGTCGATGATCCTGAGGGCGCTGGACTTGGGCGCCCCGGTGACCGAGCCGGGCGGGAAGGCGGCGTCGAGCAGCTCCGCCCATCCCGCGCCCTCCCTCAGCTCGCCGCGGACGGTCGACACGAGGTGCACGAGGCCCGGATGCTTCTCCACCGCGCACAGATCGGGGACGGTCACGCTGCCCGTGGCGCACACGCGCCCGATGTCGTTGCGGACCAGGTCCACGATCATCACGTTCTCGGCGTAGTCCTTGTCGAGGAGGTCCGCCTCGGTCCGTCCGGTGCCCTTGATCGGCCCGGACTCGACGACCCGCCCGTCGCGGCGCAGGAAGAGCTCGGGCGACGCGGTGGCGATCTCGACGCCGTACCCGGGCAGACGGATCGTTCCTGCGTACGGCGCCGGGTTGCCGCGTGCGAGCAGCGCGGTCAGCGCGTCCACGTCGGCGTCGGGCGCGACCGGCGCGGACAGGACGCGGCAGAGGTTGGCCTGGTAGACCTCGCCGGCCGCGATGTGCTCGCGGATGCGGCGCACCCCGGCCGTGTACGCGGCGCGGTCGAGGGACGACGTCCAGTCACCGTCCGCGGGTCCCCGCCACTCCCCCGGTACCGGCGCGGGCACCGGCCCCACGCGCACGTCCGCGAACCGGGCGCAGACCAGACGGCCCTCGAAGTCGGCGCAGACGGCCCAGAAACCGGTGGAGTCCAGGGCCGCGGGGTCGTCGGTGACATCGAGGAGGCCGGTGGCGGTTCGGTCACCGAAGCGGGCGAGAGGAGGGAGGTCGAGCACGGTGTCGAGTCTAGGGCGGGTGTCCCGGGGGTGGCCTGCGGATGTCCCGTTGGGAGCCCGAGCAGGTCTTCGGCGGCACGCAGGGCAGCACGCTGCACAAACGCGTTTTTGTACTGGCCCGGGAATCCGCTAGAGTTCAACACGTCGCCGGGACGCGTGAGCCGACCGAACCGACAAGCGGACGTAGCTCAGTTGGTAGAGCGCAACCTTGCCAAGGTTGAGGTCGCGAGTTCGAGCCTCGTCGTCCGCTCGAAGGAAGTAGGGATCTTCCCGGTCCCCTACACTCCTGGTGGAGTGGCCGAGAGGCGAGGCAACGGCCTGCAAAGCCGTCTACACGGGTTCAAATCCCGTCTCCACCTCCAAGGACGATTAGCTCAGCGGGAGAGCGCTTCCCTGACACGGAAGAGGTCACTGGTTCAATCCCAGTATCGTCCACTGGATCTTCGGATCCCCCGCGCGATTAGCTCAGCGGGAGAGCGCTTCCCTGACACGGAAGAGGTCACTGGTTCAATCCCAGTATCGCGCACGCAGCACCCCCGACCCGCGGGTCGTGGTCCCGAGGACGATTAGCTCAGCGGGAGAGCGCTTCCCTGACACGGAAGAGGTCACTGGTTCAATCCCAGTATCGTCCACACTCCGGAGCCCCCGGCCGTCTCTGCGGCCGGGGGCTTCTCCGTGTGCGGGCTCGGCGCCGGGCCGGCCCGTCGGCTCAGCTGGAGAAGAGCATGTGGCCGAAGCTCTTGTTACGGCGATGGCCGTAGTGCCCTCCGTGGCCGCCGTGCGGGGCGCCCCAGGCGGGAGCGGGCGGGGCCGGCGGGTAGGCCTGCGGGGCGGCCGGAGGCGGCGGGGCCGGCTGGGACCACTGGGACTCCAGGCGGGTCAGCGCCTCCAGCTCGCCGTAGTCGAGGAAGATCCCACGGCAGTTGCTGCACTGCTCGATCTGGACGCCGTTGCGGTTGTAGGTGTGCATGGGAGCGTGACACTTCGGACACTGCATGGTTCGGCTCAACTCCTCGCCGGTCGGTCCTGCTTCGCGTATCGCCAGGACAGACTCTGTCCGGCTGCGGTCGGTTGCACCCTATGTCGCGGAACTCGGTGCCAACTGCGGGGGCACCGGCCCCATTCGCGCA
Source organism: Streptomyces sp. NPDC014995 (assembly GCF_043080745.1). NCBI lineage: Bacteria > Bacillati > Actinomycetota > Actinomycetes > Kitasatosporales > Streptomycetaceae > Streptomyces > Streptomyces sp. NPDC014995. The sequence goes on along the minus strand of NZ_JBIBVX010000003.1, from coordinate 288,416 downwards.
CAGGCGTCGACGAGGGACTGCTCGACCTCGTCCAGGGGGCGGTCCTGCGCGAGCGCCTTCGTGAGGGCGCGGGCGGCGGTCTGGACGGTCAGGGCGCGGGCCGGGACGTCGAGGGCCGGCCAGGGGTCGCCCTCGGCGGGGACGGCCGGGCCGTGCGCCTCGCGGTAGGCGGTCAGGAAGCGGGTCCACTCCTCGGGCGGGAGCAGACCGCAGGCGTACCAGGCGGCGGGGCGGGCGAGGTCCCAGGCCGGGACGCCGACGCCGAGGTCGTCGACGTCGATGAGGCGCCAAGGGCCGTCGGGGGCGGGGTGGCGCACGAGCTGACCGAGGTGGAGGTCGCCGTGGCAGAGGGTGGCGGTGCCGGGCATGGGGGCCTCGGCACGGGCCCAGGCGGGGAGGTGGCTCCAGGCGCGCAGGACCGGGGCGGCGCCGGGGTGGGGGCCGGACTCGCGGAGGCGTGTCACGGCGAGGGCCGCTTTGGCGGGGCCGCGCATCGGAGGGAGCGGGACGGGGGCGGGGGTGCGGTGGAGTCGGGCGAGGAGGGTGCCCGCGGCTTCCCAGGGGGCGGCGTCCGGGTCGTCCGGGTCCACCGGGGTGCCGTACGGCCAGAAGGTGACGAGGCGGCCGTGCAGGGGGGTGGGGGTGGAGGTGAGTGGGGGGAGGAGGACGTCGGGGAGGTGCGTGGCGGCGGCGAGGCGGGGGGTCAGGTCCGTCGGGGTGGTGTCCGGGGCGTGGGCCTTGGCGACGGTGTCGGCGTGGCGGACGACGGTGGCGTCGGGACGGTCGGCGAGGGTGGCTGCGCCGCAGGGGCAGGGCGACCTGACTGCGTGAGCCTGCGCTCGGGCTCGGAGGGTGAGCTCGGTGAGCAGGGGGGTGGCGGTCATGGGGCTCCCTGGGCGTGCGGGTCTGTGGGCGAGCGTACGCAGGGGCCGTGGCCGGGGTTGCCGGATGCGCCGTGTCGGGGCGGGGGGGTCGCGCAGCCCGGCGCGGGCGGGGTGCCGCCTGCGCCCACCCGTGCCGCCCCGGGCCAGCACGACTGCCCGCGACTGGACGGCGGGAACGGGGCCCTCCGGGCCTGCCGGCCGGCGGTTGGAGCGCCCCGACTGTGGCGGCGAGGCCCGGCGGTGGACGGGGGCACGGGCCGGTCACGTCCGTGCCTCGGGGGAAGCGGGCGTTCCGGGGTCAGGGCAGAGCAATGCCGGCGCAGCTCCCCAGCTGCGCCGGCATTTGTGCCGTCCGCCGCACCCCCGTCCCCACGGGGTTTCATGGGTGGATGTCCCCGCCCGGACCGCTCTTCCGGGCCTGGGGTCGCCGCTCAGCGCCCCAGCATCACGCCCACGGACGACGCCTGTGTGGCCACTGTTTCCCAGCCGTCGAAGACGACGAGGAGCAGGACCGCCAGGGGGAGGGCCATGAGCGTCGCCACCAGGGGGTGGCGACGGCCCGTACGGCGGGGGCGCCTGGTGCGTCCCTCCCTGCGGATCAGTGTCCGCGGTGCCGTGTAGGCCATGGTCCCTCTCCTGACCGTTCTCCGTTGTCGTTGGCAGCGGCGGGTGTCTGACCTCGGGGGACGAGTGCTGCACCCGCCGCTTGACCTCAAATCTAGGCGCGCGGCGGGCGCCGGGCGTCATGCCCTCGTACCGATTGCCGGGCCTCCCCGAGGATGAGCCATGACCTGCGGAGTACTCCCCTGGGTGGAGACGGCGGCCTAGGTATCGGGGTCTTCCCGGAGGGGTCGTCCGGTACCGATCCGCTTTTCCGAGTTGTCCTCGCGGGGAACCGGCTGCTCGACCAGGGCGAGGACCCTGTTCGCCATGAAACGGGCGGTACGGACGACGGTGCCGTTGCGCGTGACTTCGCTCACCTCCACCACCCCTCGGCGTACCGCCGTCTCCACGCGGCGGCCCGCCCTGCCGGCCACCACCTCATAGGTCCGTGTCGTGTCGCCGGCGTCGACGACTATCTCCACTCGGTCACCCTTCACGGGTTCAATCCCCCTTCTGTGACAGGTGGTTGAGATCAAAGGGTTGGCAAAGCACGCCTGTTCGCAGGCCCTCTGACCACTCTTCAAGTCTCCCACCCGGCACTGACAATCGATCGGGCCGAGAGGGCGCGGCCTCTGCGCGGGAACGGCCGTGGAAACGTAAGCTGTGCCACGTCACACGGACCGGGCAGCGGGGATGAACATGGCGATGATGCGCCTGAGGCGCGAGGACCCGCGCGTCGTCGGCTCGTTCAAGCTTCACCGACGGCTCGGCGCGGGCGGGATGGGCGTCGTCTATCTGGGTTCCGACAAGAAGGGGCAGCGGGTCGCGCTGAAGGTGATCCGGCCCGATCTGGCCGAGGACCAGGAGTTCCGGTCGCGGTTCGCGCGTGAGGTCTCGGCGGCGCGACGGATCAGGGGCGGGTGTACCGCCCGGCTGGTCGCGGCGGACCTGGACGCCGACCGGCCGTGGTTCGCCACCCAGTACGTGCCCGGCCCCTCCCTGCACGACAAGGTCGTCGACGACGGCCCGCTGGGGGCGGCCGAGCTCGCGGCGATCGGGGCCGCGCTGTCGGAGGGGCTCGTCGCGGTCCACGAGGCCGGCGTCGTGCACCGGGATCTGAAGCCGTCGAACATCCTGCTCTCCCCCAAGGGGCCGCGGATCATCGACTTCGGCATCGCGTGGGCCACGGGTGCCTCGACGCTCACCCATGTCGGTACGGCGGTCGGCTCCCCCGGCTTCCTGGCGCCCGAGCAGGTGCGCGGCGCGGCGGTCACCCCGGCCACCGACGTCTTCTCGCTCGGTGCCACGCTGGCGTACGCCTCGATGGCCGACTCGCCCTTCGGGCACGGCAGTTCCGAGGTGATGCTGTACCGGGTGGTGCACGAGGAGCCCCAGTTGCACGGCGTACCGGACGCCCTCGCCCCACTGATCCAGGCCTGCCTGGCGAAGGACCCCGAGGAGCGGCCCAGTACGCTCGATCTCTCGCTGCGGCTGAAGGAGATCGCGGCCCGTGAGTCCCAGGGACCGGGCGACGCCCGGCCGCCCGTACCGCGCGCCGGCGAGGCGGACCGGCCGACCGGGCGGCTGGCCGATCACAGCTATCCGGAGCGCACACTGCGCCAGCCGCGCACGCCGGTGCCGCGGGGCGGGGTGCCGTCCTCGCGCGGCTCGTCGCCTTCCCGGGGCGGGACGCCGTCGCGGGGCGGGAGCGCGCGGAGCGGGAGTGGCTCGCGCGGTGGCGGTGTGCCGTCGTCGTCGCGGTCCGGGGCCCGGCCCACTCCGGCGTCCCGGAACACGCCCGCCGGACGGAACACCCGTTCCGGCAGCGGCAGTCGGCCGTCGCCCCGCAGCGGGGCCGGCCGTCCGGCGCCGAGAACCACGGGGACCGGGCGGCGGCCCGCCAATCCCCGGCTGTTGCGGCAGCGGCTGTTCGTCTTCGTCGTGGTGACGCTGCTCGTGGCGCTCGGTATCGCGGTGGTCCAGGGCTGCCAGGGGCCGGCCCAGGGCCTTCGGGGCGACACCGGTGTCGTGGGGGACCAGCGGCAGGCTCAGGAACACGTGCGGCCGGAGGCCGGCGGGATCCTGGGCGGGTAGGTCCCGTGGGCTACGTCCGCGGGCGGCCCGTCGCCACCGCGTAGAAGGCGACGGCGGCCGCCGCGCCCACGTTGAGGGAGTCGACGCCGTGGGACATGGGGATGCGGACCCATTCGTCGGCGGCGACCAGGGCCTGGGTGGACAGGCCGTCGCCCTCCGCGCCCAGCATGAGGGCGACCCTGTCCATCGTGTGGGGGGCGGCCTCGTCCAGGCTGCGGGCCTTCTCGTCCGGGGTGAGGGCGAGGAGCGTGAAGCCGGCCTCGCGGACCGAGTCCAGGCCCTTGGGCCAGGTGTCCAGGCGGGCGTACGGCACCGAGAAGACCGCGCCCATGGAGACCTTCACGCTGCGGCGGTAGAGCGGGTCGGCGCAGTCCGGGGAGAGCAGGACGGCGTCCATGCCGAGGGCGGCTGCCGAGCGGAAGATGGCGCCGATGTTGGTGTGGTCGTTCACCGACTCCATGATCACGACCCGGCGGGTGGTGCGCAGGAGTTCGGCGGCCGTCGGGAGCGGCTTGCGCTGCATGGAGGCGAGGGCGCCGCGGTGGACGTGGTAGCCGGTGACGCGTTCGGCGAGCTCCGGGCTGACGGCGTAGACCGGGGCCGGGAGCTCGTCGATGACGTCGCGCATGACGTCGACCCACTTGGCGGAGAGCAGCATCGACCGCATCTCGTAGCCGGCTTCCTTGGCCCGTCTGATGACCTTCTCGCCCTCGGCGATGAACAGGCCCTCGGCGGGTTCGCGCCTGCGGCGCAGCTCCACGTCGGTCAGACCGGTGTAGTCGCGCAGGCGCGGGTCGGCAGGGTCCTCAACGGTGATGAGATCGGCCACAGGGGTGATACTGCCTTGTCCTGGGTGCGGTGCCAACGGCTCGGTACGGGTTCTGTTACCCCGGGTTACGCCGACGTCGGCGGGCCGACGGTGACGACCTGGCCGATGATGATCACGGCCGGGGGCTTCACGTCCTCGGCACGGACCGTCTCGGCGACCGTCGCCAGGGTCGCGTCGACGCGGCGCTGGGCCGCCGTCGTGCCCTCCTGGACGAGGGCGACGGGGGTGTCCGCCGGCTTCCCGTGGGCTACCAGGGTCTCGGCGATCTTTCCGATCTTGTCGACGCCCATGAGGATGACGAGCGTGCCGGTGAGCTTCGCCAGGGACGGCCAGTCGACCAGGGAACGCTCGTCGTCGGGGGCGACATGGCCGCTGACCACCGTGAACTCGTGGGCCACGCCGCGGTGGGTGACCGGGATGCCGGCCGCGCCCGGGACGGAGATCGAGCTGGAGATGCCCGGGACGACCGTGCAGGGGATGCCGGCCTCGGCGAGGGCCTGGAGCTCCTCCATGCCCCGGCCGAAGACGTACGGGTCGCCGCCCTTGAGGCGGACGACGGACTTGCCCTGCTTGGCGTGCTCGATCAGCGCGTTGTTGATGGCCTCCTGGGCCATGTAACGGCCGTACGGGATCTTCGCCGCGTCGATGACCTCGACGTGCGGCGGGAGTTCGGCGAGGAGGTCGCGCGGGCCCAGCCGGTCGGCGATGACGACGTCCGCCTCGGCGAGGAGGCGGCGGCCGCGGACCGTGATCAGGTCCGGGTCGCCGGGGCCGCCGCCGACCAGCGCCACGCCGGGGGTGCGGGTGCGGTGGTGGGGCGCGACCAGGGTGCCGTCGCGCAGGCCCTCGACCACCGCGTCGCGGATGGCGGCGGTGTGGCGGGGGTCGCGGCCGCGGGCGTTCGTGGTGAGGACGGCGACCGTGACGCCCTCGCTGGTGCCGGTGGCGGGGGTCCAGGCGGTCGCCTGGTCGGCGTCGTCGGAGCGCACGCACCACACGCGGTGCGCCTCCGCCTCGGCGGAGGCCCTCCGGTTCGCCTCCGGGTCGCTGGTGGCGATCAGGGCGTACCAGGCGTCCGCGAGGTCGCCCTCGGCGTAGGGGCGCCGGTGCCAGGTGATCTCGCCCGCGTCCGCCATCGCCTCGACGGACGGGGTCGCTCCCGGGGATACGAGGTGGATGTCGGCGCCTGCCGCGATCAGTGCGGGGAGGCGGCGCTGGGCCACCTGGCCACCGCCGAGGACGACGACCCGACGGCCGGTGAGGCGGAGACCTACGGGGTAGGCGGGGTGTTCGGCCATGAGGTGCGGCTCCTCGAACAGGCAGGGGATGGGCGCTGCGGCTCCGGAGCGGCCCTGACGTGCGGATTTTAAGACGTGCGTTCAGCGTACGGCGGGGTCGGGGGGCACCTGGGAGCGCATGCCCGCCGACCCCGAGCGGGTCCTACTTCTCGGTGACCCCCGCCGAATCGAACGTCGCCACCTCGTGCATGGCGCGTGCCGTGCTCTGGACCAGGGGCAGGGCCAGGAGGGCGCCGGTGCCCTCGCCGAGGCGGAGGTCGAGGTCGACCAGGGGGCGCAGGCCCAGCTTGTTGAGGGCGGCGACGTGGCCCGGTTCGGCGCTACGGTGGCCCGCGATGCAGGCCGCGAGGACCTCGGGGGCGATGGCACGGGCCACCAGGGCGGCGGCGCCGGCGCTGACGCCGTCCAGGATCACCGGCGTACGCAGGGAGGCGCCGCCCAGCAGGAGGCCGACCATCGCGGCGTGTTCGAAGCCGCCGATCGCCGCGAGGACGCCGATGGGGTCGGCCGGATCCGGCTGGTGGAGTTCGAGGGCGCGGCGGACGACCTCGGTCTTGCGGGCGAGGGTCTCGTCGTTGATGCCGGTGCCGCGGCCGGTGACCTCGGCCGCGTCCGCGCCCGTGAAGACGGAGATGAGGGCCGCGGACGCCGTCGTGTTGGCGATGCCCATCTCACCCGTGAGCAGCGCCTTGTTGCCGGCCGCCACCAGGTCGCGGGCCGTCTCGATGCCCACCTCGATGGCCTGCTTGGCCTCCTCACGGGTCATCGCGGGGCCGGTGGTCATGTCGGACGTGCCCGCGCGGATCTTGCGGGGCAGCAGGCCGGGGGTGGCCGGGAGATCGGCCGCCACGCCGACGTCCACCACGCAGACCTCGGCGCCCACCTGGGTCGCGAAGGCGTTGCAGACCGCTCCCCCGCCCAGGAAGTTGGCGACCATCTGGGACGTGACCTCCTGGGGCCACGGGGTGACGCCCTGGGCGTGCACACCGTGGTCACCGGCGAAGATCGCCACGGCCGCGGGCTCCGGGATCGGCGGCGGGCACTGCCGGGACAGGCCGGACAGCTGGGCGGAGATGATCTCCAGCATGCCGAGCGCCCCGGCGGGCTTCGTCATGCGCTTCTGCCGTTCCCAGGCTTCCCCCAGCGCCTTGGCGTCCAGCGGGCGGATCCCCGCGACGGTCTCGGCGAGCAGGTCGTGCGGGTCCTCGCCGGGCAGCGCGCGACGGCCGTACGTCTCCTCGTGGACGACCCACGACAGGGGGCGGCGCTTGGCCCAGCCGGCCTGCATCAGCTCGGGCTCGTCCGGGAACTCGTCGACGTAGCCCACGCACAGGTAGGCGATGACGTCGAGGTGCTCGGGCAGGCCGAGGGCGCGGACCATCTCGCGCTCGTCGAAGAAGCTGACCCAGCCGACGCCGAGGCCCTCGGCGCGGGCGGCGAGCCAGAGGTTCTCGACGGCGAGCGCGGCGGAGTACGGCGCCATCTGGGGCTGGGTGTGGCGGCCCAGCGTGTGGCGGCCGCCGCGGGTCGGGTCGGCGGTGACGACGATGTTGACCGGGGTGTCGAGGATGGCCTCGATCTTCAGTTCCTTGAACTGTTTCGCCCGGCCCTTGGGCAGCGACTTCGCGTACGCGTCGCGCTGACGCATCGCCAGTTCGTGCATGGCGCGGCGGGTGTCGGCGGAGCGGATGACGACGAAGTCCCAGGGCTGCGAGTGGCCGACGGACGGCGCGGTGTGGGCGGCCTCCAGGACGCGCAGCAGCACCTCGTGCGGGATGGGGTCGCTGCGGAAGCCGTTGCGGATGTCGCGGCGCTCGCGCATGACCTTCAGCACGGCCTCGCGCTCGGCGTCGTCGTACGCGGGCGCGGCGGGGCCGGCGGGCTGTCGTGCTTCTTCCACCGGGGCCGCGCTCTCTTCCTGGTGCTCTTCCTGGCTCTCTTCCTGGTCGGCGGCCCTGGTGTCCAGGTCCTCCGGGTTCTGTGCGACGTTCGGGTCGGGCTCGGGGCTCGACTCGGGCTCCGTCTCCGGGGTGGCCGCGACCGGGGCCCCGGCTCCGCGCGGGGCGGGAACCCTGGCGACGGGAGTCTCGGCGGCCGGTGCGGCCGGGGTTTCGGCCTGCGGCTCGGGCGCTTGCGACCCGGGCACCTGCACCCCGGTCGCTCGCGGCTCGGCCGGGAGCGTGACGGGGTGCGGCGGGGTGGGGGCGAGGTGGGGGGTGGTGGGCACCGTGCCCTCCGCGGGCACGAACTCGCCCAGCGGGGCGTCCGGCTGCGGCTCGGCGGGCGTGGCCGCCGCGGGAGCCGCGGTGTCCGGGGCGGGCTCGGCAGCGGCTTCCGCCTCGGCCGTCACCGGGGCGGTGGTGTCCGGCGCGGTGGTGTCCGGGGTGTGAGATGCCGGGTCCGCGATGTGGCCGGGGGCGGGGGCTGCGTGCGCCGGGGTCTCGTGCACGGGCTCCACCTGCTGTTCCGGCTGCGGCTCCGGGGCGGGGTCGCTCTCCGGCGCGGGCTGTACGGGGAGTTCCGCCACGGGCTGCTCCTGGGGCACCTGCTCGGCCTCGGCCTGCTGGACGACCGGCTCGACGGGGACGCTCTCGGCGGGCGCCGGGGAGGTGCCCGCGACGGGGGTGGCGTCGGGGGCTGCGGCCACGGCGGGCTCGGCGGACGCCTCGACGGGCTCCGGGGCCGGGGCGGGCGCCTCGGGGGTGGGGGCGGCTGCCGCTTCCGGGGTGGCGGCGGGCGCCTCCGGGGCGGGGGCAACCGGCTCCGGGGCGGAGGCGACCGGCTCGGCGGCGGCAGGGGCGACCGGCTCGGCGCCAGGGGCGACGGGCTCGGGCAGCTGAGGGGTTGCGGGAGCTGCCGCCTCGGGAGCCTGGGCGAGGTCGGGCGAAAGGGCAGGGGCGGAGTCGGGGTCGGGCGCAGGGACCTGAGCCGCGCCGGGGGCCGGGGGCTCGGCGGCGTCGGATTCGGGAGCCTCGGCCGCGGGGACCGCCTCGGGGGCCGGGACGGGGACGGGTGCTGCGGCAGCCGGAGCCGGCTCGGGAGCCAGGGCCTCGGCTGCGGGCGCCCCGTCGGGAGCCGGACCCTCAGGGGCGGATGCGGGCGCGGGTGCCTCGGCGGCCGGAGCCGTCTCGGGTGCGGGCGCCTCCGTGACCTGAGCCGCCTCCGCCACGGACGCCTCCGTGACCTGAGCCGCCTCCACCACGGGCACCTCGGCAGTCTGGGCCGCCTCCACCACGGGCACCTCGGCAACCTGAGCAGCCGCCTCCACCACGGGCGCGTCAGCGACCGGGGCAGGTGCAGGCGCCGTCGGGGCCTCGGCCGCTTCGGCGGCGGCAGCCACGGGATTCTCGACCGCGTCCGGGGCCTGGACCGCGTCGGGGGAACTCGCCTCGGGGGCCGGGACGGGCTCAACCGGGGCCGACTCCGGGGCCTGCGGGTGCTCGATGGTCTGCGGGTGCTCGGGAGCGACGGCGGCGGCCGCGTCCGCGGGCCCGCCCTCAGGAACCGCTACGGCCTCCGGCGCCTGCGCCCCGTCCACCGGCCGGCCCACGGCCGGCGCGACGGCGGGCTCGGACGCCTGGCCGGGACCGGGCACGGGCTCGGACACCTGGCCGGGCACGGAGGCGGGCACGGGCTCGGACACCTGGCCGGGCACGGGCTCGGACACCTGGCCCGGACCGGACACGGAGGCGGAGTCCGAAACGGGCTCCGCCGCAGCTACCGGGGCCGTGCTCGGCGCGGCCTCGCCGGGCGCCGCGGCTCCCGCCGCGCCGACCGCGCCCTGCGCCTGACCCACGGCTGTCGCGCCGGCCTGCGCGCCCGCAACGGCGTTCAGGGACGCGGCCTCCTGGGCCTGCGGTGTCTCGTCCGCGGGCCCGTGCTCAGCACCCTGCGGGGCAGCCGTGGCCGTGACGGCCTCCGTGGCCACACGGGCCACGAGCGCCTGGGCCGCGCCCACCGGCTCGGGCTGCGGCTGGGCTGCCGGAACAACCGTTTCCCCCGGGGCCGCCCCTGCGCCGACCGGCGCCTGGGCCGCGGCCTGGGCGCCCCAGGGCGCCGCGCCCTGCGGAGGCGTCTCACGCAGGGGCGGGACGTCGAGGTACTCCGGGCCGGACGTGGCCGGACCGGGGTGGCGTACCGGCGCCCCGGCGGGGCCGCGGTCGGCGAGGGAGCGGACCGGGCTGGCGGAGGTGTTGGGGATGGGCGGGCCCAGGTGCAAGGGCCGGCGGGGCGTGATCGGCGGGATCGGGGTCGACGGCGCCGTCGGCCCCGGCAGGCGGACCGCGCTGAGGTCGACCGAACCGCTGTCGCGGCCGGCCGTCTCGTGCGGGCCCGGTTCGTGCACGGCCTCGGCAACCGGTTCGTGCACGGCCTCGACCACCGGCTCCGGCGCGGGTGGCGCCACCTCGTTGCCCCAGGCGCTCTGGGCGCCCGGCAGCAGCAACAGGTCTTCGTCCTCGGCGGTGGTCTCGGAGAGGTAGGTGTACGCGCCGTGCGCGGGGGCGCCCGGCTGCTCCACCATGCCTGCGTTCTCCGGCAGTCCCTCGCCCGGGACCTGGCCGGTGTCGGTCATGCGTACCCCTCGCCCATCGGTTAGTGCTCCTACGACCAGCTCACCCGGAGCGGCGCACCGACCGCCCCGTAGTGAAGAACGAGCGTCCGCGCCCAGCGGCACGAACGACCCGCCCGAAAAAGCGACAAAGCCATTCAGTGGCATTGTCCCGGCCGTCGCCGCGTCGCGACACCTTGATCCGCGACGCTCCACTGTGGACTGCGCCACGTTGCGCGCCCTCCGGTTCTGCCGTACCACACGCATCCCAAAACGGATGCGTTTTCCGGACATTGACCGACGAAGTGCCGGGCGACCGGATGCGGTACGACGATCGGCCAGCCTACCGCGCGCGGTACGACAACAGGATCACGGGGAGGGCGGACCGGGTCACGCCGGCCGGTCGGGCAGGACCCCGCTGAGCAGGAACGCGACGCTCCGCTCCGTCTCCGTCCAGGCCCGCGTGTCGAGTTCGACGGACTGGAGGAGGGCGCACTCGACGCGGTAACCGTGTTCGGTCAGGTCGCGGCCGACGAGTTCGGCGGCGTCGCGGGTCATGGCGTGGGTGACGATGCGCTGCGGACGGCGGTCGGCGACCGCGGAGACCACGGCCGCTCCCCCGCCGCCGACGCGCACGACGTCCGGTTCGGGCAGGTTCTCCAGGACGTGCGGGGCGGTGCCGTGGACGATCTGGAGCTGGACGCCGTAGTGACGTGCGGAGGCGTCGGTGCGGGCGCACGCCTCCCGGTCGCGGTCGACGGCGATGACGGCCGCCCCCGCCCGCGCGGCGTCGGTCGCGAAGGCGCCGCCGCCGCAGCCGATGTCCCAGACGAGGTCGCCGACGCGCGGCCCCAGACGGGCGAGTTGGGCCGCGCGGAGCAGTTCCGACTCGCCCTCGCCGAGGTCACCGCCGTACGCCTCGGCGGGCAGGGCCCAGCCGCGCGGGCCGGTGCCCGGGTCTCGGCCGGCGATCCAGCCGCTCTCCCCGGCACCCACGGGGCCGGCGGGTCCTCCGATGACGATGACGACGTTGGGGTCGCGCCAGGTGTGGTCGGCGGCCTTGTCGGAGGTGACGACGCTGACCTGTTCGCGGTCGGTGCCGAGTTCCTCGCAGACGACGAAGGTGCGGTGGACGCCCTCCAGGAGCAGGCCCAGTTCGGCGGGGCCGGCGCCGGGTGAGGTGAGGACGGCGACCTTGGTGTGGGCGCGGCACACGTTCACCGCGCGGCGCAGGGTGCGCCGGTGTGCGACGACCACCTGGGCGTCGTCCCAGGGCATACCGGCGCGGGCGAAGGCGGCGGCGACGGAGGAGACGGCCGGAACGACCTCGACCTCCAGGCCGAACTCGGGTGCGCGCAGGGTGCGTACGACGCCGAAGAAGCCGGGGTCGCCGTCGGCGAACACGACCGCGGTGCCGCGGTGGGAAGCGATACGGCGGGCGGCGAGAGCGACGCTGCCGAGGCGGATGCGTTCGGCGGGGGGTGGCACTTCGGGCAGCGCCAGGTGGTGGGCGGCGCCGGCCACCAGTGTGGCGGCACCCAGGGCGGAGCGGGCCGCGGCGGTCAGCGGCGAGCCGTCCCAGCCGATCACCGTGACGCGGTCGGCCATCGTCCTCAGTCTCCCGGGGGTTTGCGCAGGCAGCGGGCTCCGTGAGGGTACCCGGTCGCGCGGGACCGGGCGGTGGCGGTGCGGTGACCCGGGGTCAGTTCCAGTCGGTGTAGGACGTGTAGCCGCCGCTCTCCGCGAACTGCTCCCCGGCGCCCTCCAGGTCCTCCGGGAGGAGGCTCCACACGATGAAGTCGGTGCGCACCTCGGTCCAGGTGCCGTCCTCGGCGCGGGCACGCGCTATGCAGGCGTTGCGCAGGACGCCCTCGCTGATGCAGCCGATCTTCTGCGCGACCTGCTGCGAGGCGGTGTTGTCGGCGGCGGTGCGCAGCTCGATGCGCTCGAACTTCTGGTCGGTGAAGAGCCATTGGGCGGTGGCCAGCGCCGCCTCGGAGGCGTAGCCCTCGCCCCGGGCCCAGGGGGCGATGATGTACGACAGTTCGGTGGAGCGGACGTGCCAGTTGGTCTTGCCGAGCTGGATCACGCCGACGAGCCGCTGGGTGAGGAACTCGGTGACGGCGAGGTCGAGGCCGCGGCCCGCCGCGCGTTCGGCGGGGGCGTACTCGCCGATCCAGGTGCGGGCGCCGTCCTCGGTGAAGGGCTGGGGGACGGCGGTCCAGGCCGCGACCTGCTCGTCGTTCATCATCTCGGCGAGGGCGGGCACGTCGTCCTCGTCGAGGGGACGCAGCACCAACCGCTCCGTGCTGATGGAGATGGTGGGGAAGGTGCTCGTCATGCGCCGCTCCGTAACCTTCGAAACCGTCGGGATCCGACCTGCTTGACCGTCAGGCCCGCTGAACTGCCCAGCATGCAGCATGAACGCATCGCGACGCACCACGGGGTCCACTCCGGGTGATGGAGCGGACCCCGCGCGTACACACCGGGGGCCGGCCTCGTGGGCGTCCCCGTCACCGGCTCGGCGACGGGGACGCCGGGTACGGATGTCCGTACGGACTGCGCCACCCCGTACGGGCCGGACGGGGCCGGCCCGGGACGGCGGTGTCCGCCGTGGAGTCGGCGCCTCAGAAGGAGGCGATGACCGAGCCGGCGTACGTGTCCTCGATGAACTTCTTGACCTCGGCGGAGGTGAGGAGCTTCGCGAGCTTCTTCACGCGCGGGTCGTCCTCGTTGCCCTCCTTGACGGCGAGGAAGTTGCCGTACGGGTTGTCCTTGGCGGACTCCAGGACGAGCGCGTCCTCGGCGGGCTTGAGGTCGGCCTCGATCGCGTAGTTGCCGTTGACGACGGCGGCGTCCACGTCGTTCAGGGAGCGCGGGGTCTGGGCCGCCTCCAGCTCCTTGAACTCGAGGTTCTTGGGGTTCTTGGTGATGTCGGCGGGGGTCGCCGAGTTGCCCGCGCCGTCCTTGAGGGTGATGAGCCCGTTCGCGGCGAGGAGCTTCAGGGCGCGCGCCTCGTTGACGGTGTCGTTGGGGACGGCGACGGTCGCACCGCTCTTCAGGTCGTCGACGCTCTTGACCTTGTTGGAGTAGAGGCCGAGCGGTTCCAGGTGGACCGTGACGACGGGCACGACGTGGGTGCCGTTCTTCTTGTTGAAGTCGTCGAGGTACGGCTGGTTCTGGAAGTAGTTGGCGCCCACGGAGCCGTCCTCCGTCGCCGTGTTCGGCGTGACGTAGTCGGTGAACTCCTTGACCTCCAGGTCGAGGCCCGCCTTCTTCGCCAGGTTGTCCTTGACGTAGGTGAGGATCTCGGCGTGCGGGGTCGGGCTCGCGGCGACGATCAGCGGGCCGCTGGTGCCGGAGGCGGAGTCCTGGTCCGAGCCGCAGGCGGTGAGCCCGAGGGTGAGGGCTCCGGCGGCGAGGACGGCGGTGGTGATCTTGGCGGTGTTACGCACGAAAAGTGCCTTTCCTGATGGTGGTGCGACCCCGCTGGGGGTGTGCGGGGAGTCCTGAGGGGGTGGGTCAGGCGACCTTGCCGATGTCGGCGGTCGTGGGCTCCCCGGCCTTCAGCAGCCGCAGCCTGGGCTCGGGGCCCGAACGGCCGCCGCGGCGGTGCAGGGAGCGGGCCGCGAAGTCGCCGGCGAACTGGATGAGCGAGATGACGACGGCGAGGATCGCGACGGTGATCCACATCAGCTCGGTCTCGAAGCGCTGGTAGCCGTAGCGGATGGCGATGTCGCCGAGGCCGCCGGCGCCGACCGTGCCGGCCATCGCGGAGTAGCCGATGAGGGCGACGATCGTGGTGGTGGTGCTGGCGATCAGCGAGGGCAGGGCCTCCGGTACGAGGACCTTGCGGACGATGGTCCAGGTGTTGCCGCCCATCGACTGCACGGCCTCGACGAGGCCGCCGTCCACTTCGCGGACAGCCGTCTCGACCAGGCGCGCGAAGAAGGGGATGGCGCCGATCGCGAGCGGCACGATGGCGGCCTCGCGGCCGATGGTCGTGCCGGTGATGGAGCGTGTGAAGCCCATCAGCGCGACCATCAGGATGATGAACGGCATGGAGCGGGCGACGTTCACGACCTGCCCGGTCACCTTGTTGGCGACGACGTTCTGCAGCAGGCCGCCCCGGTCGGTCAGGACCAGGAGGATGCCGAGCGGGAGGCCGCCGGCCACGGCGATGAGCGTGGACCAGCCCACCATGTGGAGGGTGTCCCAACACGCCTGCTCCAGCAGGGGCCGCATCTCGGACCAGGTCACTTGGCACCGTCCTTCACCAGCGGGGACGCCGGTTCGGCAGCGCCCCGCACGTCGATCTGAAGACCCTGTTCGCGCAGGAAGCCGATCGGTACGACGTTGTCCTCGTAGCGGCCGGGCAGTTCGATGCGCATCCGGCCGACCTGGAGGCCGCCGACGGTGTCGATGGCGGCGCCCAGGATCGATATGTCGATGTTGTAGGTGCGCGACAGCTGCGAGATGACCGGCTGGGTGGCGGCCTCGCCGTGGAAGGTGACGTCGACGACGGTACGGTCGTCGCCGCCGGCCTCGCCGCCCACCGGGAAGAGCGCGGCGGCCAGCTCGGAGCCGGGCTTCGCGAGCAGTTCGCCGACCGTGCCGGACTCGACGACGCGGCCCTGCTCCATGAGCGCGGCCGAGTCGCAGATGCTCTTGACCACGTCCATCTCGTGCGTGATGAGCAGGACGGTCAGGCCGAGCTGCCGGTTCAGGTCGCGCAGCAGCGTCAGGATCGAGCGGGTGGTCTCCGGGTCGAGGGCGCTGGTGGCCTCGTCGGAGAGCAGCACCTTGGGGTCGCCGGCGAGGGCGCGGGCGATGCCGACGCGCTGCTTCTGGCCGCCGGAGAGCTGGGCGGGGTAGGCCTTGGCCTTGTCGGCGAGACCGACGAGGTCGAGGAGTTCGAGCGCCTTGCGGGAACGTTCCTTCCCCGACTTGCCGAGGATCTCCAGCGGCAGCTCGACGTTGTCCTGCACGGTCCGCGAGGACAGCAGGTTGAAGTGCTGGAAGACCATCCCGATACGGCTGC
The DNA here is from genome assembly GCF_043080745.1 of Streptomyces sp. NPDC014995. NCBI lineage: Bacteria > Bacillati > Actinomycetota > Actinomycetes > Kitasatosporales > Streptomycetaceae > Streptomyces > Streptomyces sp. NPDC014995. Next base: position 273,118 of record NZ_JBIBVX010000003.1, on the reverse strand, counting down.
GCGCCGTGCGCAGTTCCCGGCCCGCGCGCGGACCGCGCCCGGCGAGGGCGGTGAGGTCCTGCCCGGCGACGGTGACCGTCCCGGAGGTGGGGCGCTCGAGCAGGTTGATGCAGCGGATCAGCGAGGACTTGCCGGCGCCGGACTGGCCGATGACGCCGTACACCTCGCCTTCGCGGACGTGCAGGTCGACGCCGTCGAGGGCGGTGACCTCACGGCCGCGCGAGCGGTAGACCTTGGTCAGGCCCGATGTGGTGATCACTGGGTTTCCGTCACTGTCGAGTGCGCGGGCGTGGGTGTGCCCGGGCACGGGTGCGAATCGGTCAGGGACGCGACACGGTTCTCGCGGTGGCGATGGAACCGGGGGAGAACATGTGCGCTGGGCGCGGCTCGGGTCGCATACGGCTCACGGCGTACGGACGTGCCACTGCGGCTCGCTTCGGGGCGCGAGCTCGGGGGTGGTGCGGGGGCCCTCTAGAAGGCGCACATTCGACACAGACAACGAGCACCGGGCGTCATCGTCGCCTCGGTCGCAAGGGTGCGGCTGCTCGTCGTGGTCATGTGATCAGTAAAGCAGACCTACGGTCCTGACAAAGCCGCGCTGTCCGCATGCTGGACAGCCGTGGACAGCCTCAGACGCGCTCGGAGATCGCCACTCCCCCGTCGGTGACCAGTGCGGACAAGGCGGACAGGTCCCGCACCACCAGGTCGGCGTCGAGCTCGTGGGCCGGGTGGGTTGTGGCCAATGCCACGGTCCTCATGCCGGCCGCGCGCCCGGCCGCCAGGCCTGCCGGGGCGTCCTCGAAGACGACGCAGTGGGCCGGGTCGACGCCGAGTTCGCGGGCGGCGAGCAGGTAGGGCTCGGGGTCGGGCTTGCCCCGGGTGACGTCGTCCGCGGTGACCAGGGTCTTGGGGCGGATGCCGACGGCCGCGAGGCGGGCCTCGCCCAGGCGCCGGGTGGCGGAGGTGACGACGGCCCAGCGGTCGGCGGGGAGGGTGTCCAGGAACGCCTCCGTGCCCGGGAGCAGTTCGACGCCGCCGTGCGGGACGTCGTCCACCTCGAGCTGTTCGACGCGGGCGACGGCCTCCGGCACGAGCCGGGCGGGCAGCAGGTCGGCGACTATCTCCACGGCCGGGCGTCCGTGCAGTTCGACGCGCGCGAAGTCCTCGGCGGTGATCCCGTACTCCCGGGCCCAGCGGGTCCAGCAGCGCTCGACGGAGGCGAGGGTGGAGACGAGAGTGCCGTCGTTGTCGAAGAGGAGGGCCTGTGCGTGGATCGTCATGGTCCGGACCCTACGTGGCGCCCCGGGGCCGCCCGCAGGGGGCCGTTTCGGCCGTAATAAGGTCGCTGCATGCTTGATGTCCTGACGCTGGTGACCGGTGTCGCCGCGCTGTTGCTCGCCGCGTGGTGCGGCTGGGCTGCCTACCGTGACCAGCCGACGAAGGACTGGCACTTCATCGGGATGGCCGTGGTGTCGGTGCTGGCGCTGGCGCAGCTGGTGGTGGGGATCGTGCAGCTGGCGCGGGGCGAGAGGCCGGAGCAGGGCACGACGATCTTCGTGGCGTATCTGCTGGGCGCGTTCGCCTGCGTGCCGGCGGCGGGATTCATGTCGCTGGCCGAGCGGACCCGGTGGGGGTCGGTGACGGTCGCGGCCGGCGCCGTCGTGCTCGCCGTCCTCGAGGTGCGCCTCCATGACATCTGGGGAGGCTGAGATGACGGCCGCCGAGGAGAGGCCGGCGCGGCTCATCGGAGGGCCGGGGCTGGTGTTGGTGTGGTTCTACGGCGTGATGGTCGTGGGAGCGGTGTCGCGGTCGGCGTACCAGATCGCGACGGAGTTCGACCGGGCGCCGCTGGCCTACTCGCTGTCGGCGGTGGCGGGTGTGGTGTACGGGTTCATCACGTACTCGCTGGTGCGGGGTGGGGAGACCGCGCGGCGGGCGGCCCAGGTGTGCTGCGCCGCCGAGCTCGCGGGTGTGCTGGTCGTCGGTACGTGGACGCTGGTGGAGCCGTCCGCCTTCCCCGACTCCACCGTGTGGTCGGACTACGGGATGGGGTACGTGTTCATTCCCGTGCTGCTTCCCCTGTCCGCCCTGTACTGGTTGCGCGGGGCGCGGGCACGACAGCGCGACTGAGGGGCGACGGGGGCTGCGGACCGCGGGTGACTGCGGGCCGGCCGTAGGCGGCTGCGGACCGAAGGTGGCCGATCGGGCAGTCCCCCGCGGCCCGCGAGGACCGGCCCGCCGTCACGCCGTTGCCGCGTACTCCCCCGCCGCCTTCTCCAGGACGATCATCGGTACGCCGTCCGTGCCCTGGGCGGTGCCCACCGTCTCGTAGCCGACGCGGCGGTAGAGGCGGAGGTTGCCCTCGCTGCGGTGGCCGGTGAAGAGGCGGAACTTCTTGGCGCCGCGTTCCTCGACGAGAGCGGACTCGGCGGCCCGCAGCAGCCGGGCGCCGATGCCGTGACCCTGGAGGCGGGGATGGACGCAGAGCTTTCCGATGGCGGCGGCGCCGTCCTCGGTGATGGTGCCGCGGACCGAGCCGACGACCTCCTCGCCCAGCCGGGCCACGAAGACGCAGTCGGAGGCCAGCTCCTGCCGGACCGAGTCGAGGGTCTGGACGAGCGGGGCGATGCGGTAGTTGCCGTACAGCGCGGCTTCGCTCTGGAAGCACAGGTACTGCAGCCTGAAGATCTGCTCGGCATCCTGCTCGGTCGCCACCGAGATGGTCACGCTCATGCCCATGTGCGCACGCCTCCCGCTCACCTGATCGCCTGTGGTTCTTCACCTCTATCCCCGCACTTGGCGGGTCGCAACCTCCGGCGCGAGCAGACGCCGCAGACATCCCAGACATCTGGAGCGTTCCGGTCCAAGACTGCCCTGTGAGATACCCAACTCCCCCGCGATCTCCCGGTACGTGAGGTCCTTCGGGGACAGCAGGGCCTGGAGGAGACGGGGGCAGCGGCCGGGGAGACGGCGCACGGCGTCGCGCAGGGCGCGGTGGCGGGCGCCGGTGAGGACGAGGTGCTCGGGGCCGCGCTCGCTGTCGTCGGCGGGATCGGTCTCGTACGGCCGTTCCCGGCGGGTCGTGCGGCGGGTGCGGCGGGACTCGGCGCGGACGGCGTGGCGCAGCCAGTCCTGCGGATCGGGGGGCGGGCCGTCGGTGGCGAGGTGTTCCAGCAGGCGCAGCCAGACCGCCTGTTCGAGGTCGGCGGGCTCGGTGCCAATGGCGTACGCCTCGGCGGAGGCCTCCGCGGTGAGCAGGGGGCGCAGGTCGGCGAGCAAGTCGTGCTTCATGTGCGGCACGACGCGGCCGCCCGGCCGTGGGTTGCCCGGGCGGCCGCGTCGTCACCCCAACGGGTCGCTCAGCCGTTGACGTGGTCCTCGCGGGCCAGCAGGCCCGTGTCGGGCTGGTCGGTGAAGACGCCGTCGATGCCGGTCGCGAAGTACGTCCGGTAGGCGCCGAAGACGTCGCCGTAGGCGTCCGCGTCGGTGCCCTTGCGGAGGTTCGCCGGGAGGAAGGGGTTCTCGTTGCGCAGGGTCCAGGGGTGCAGGATCAGGCCGACCGCGTGGGCGTCCTTCACCAGGGTGGTGGGGGTGGTGAGGTTGCCGTTCGCGTCCTTCGGGATGACCAGGTCGAGGGTGGGGCCGATGCCCTGGGCGTAGCCGGCGATCTCGCGGAGCCCCGCGCGGGTGACGAGGTCGGCGACGGTGCGCGGGTCGCCGGTCTCGACGAAGTCCCAGGGCCGGGTGGTCGGGCCGGAGAGGAGGACGACGAGGGGGTTGTCGACCAGCTTGTTCAGGCGCTGGATGCTGGTCGGCTCGAAGGACTGAAGGACGACCGGCGCGTTCTTGCCGTCCTTGCCGTGCTTGCGCAGCAGTTTGGCGACCCGCTCCTCCAGGCTCAGGCCCAGCTTGCGGAAGTAGGTGGGGTGCTTGAGCTCGGGGTAGATCCAGACCTGCTTGCCGCGCCCGCGGGTCTGCTCGTCCTGCCACTCGAGGACCTCCTCGAAGGTGGGGATCCCCCAGCGGCCGTTGTAGAGGGTGTTGTGGGGACGGTTGGCCGGGATGCGCTCGGTCGCGCGCAGGGTCTTCAGCTCGGCGAGGGTGAAGTCCTCGGTGAACCAGCCGGTGGTGGAGACGCCGTCCAGGAGCTTGGTGGTCCTGCGGTCGGCGAACTCGGGGTGGTCCGCCACGTCCGTGGTGCCGCCGATCTCCGGCTCGTGGCGGCAGACGAGGTGACCGTCCCTGGTGGGGACGAGGTCGCCGGCCTCGACGATGTCGGCGCCCAGGTCGAGGGCGAGCTCATAGGCACCGAAGGTGTGCTCGGGCCGGTAGCCGCTGGCGCCCCGGTGTCCGATGATCGTCGGCACGGGCAGGCTCTTGAGGCCCTTGCCGCCCTGACGCGCGCCGTGCCGCGCGGCGGCTTGCGCGGTGCCGGTCAGCCCGAGGGCCGTCCCGGTGGCGCCGAGTGCGGCAGCCGCCCCGAGGAACACCCGCCGCCCGGTTCCCCCCGCCCGGTCGTTCGACTCCCGCGCGTCCTGTGACATCTGCGACTCCTGCGACTCCTGCGACTCGCGCGTTCCCATGAGGGCCTCCCTGCCGTCGGCTCGTCCGTGCGCGCCGATCGTAGGGGCGCACACATGGCCGGAGGGAGACGTCGACTCGAACACGCGGATGACAGCGAATGGCGTATGCCCTGCGGAGGTGTGACGGACCGTCGGATTCGGTGCGGCGGGCTGGGGTAGCCGGTCGGGTGTCGGCCGGCCCGGCCGCGTCCGCCTCCCCGCGGGGCGGGTCGCGGCGTGCGGCGAAGCTCCCTCACATCGTTCCATCCGTGTGACGGACCGGCTACGAGGCACCCGTTCAGGTAAACGTAGGTCAACAGTGCGTAAGGCCTCGGTGAACCCGATGTGCGGTACCCGGGGCCCCGCGAGTATCGTCCTCACCTGCACAGACTTATACCGCTATCCCTTGGCATCGGAGGGCTCGTTGTCCCGCTTCGCGCTCATCAAGGCAGTGCTCGGACCGGTCATGCGCCTGATGTTCCGACCCCGGGTCGAAGGCGTGGAGCACATCCCGGGCGAGGGTCCGGTGATTCTGGCCGGCAACCACCTCACCTTCATCGACTCGATGATCCTTCCGCTCGTGTGCGACCGGCAGGTCTTCTTCATCGGCAAGGACGAGTACGTCACCGGCAAGGGGTTCAAGGGCCGGCTGATGGCCTGGTTCTTCACCGGCGTCGGCATGATCCCGGTCGACCGCGACGGCGGCAAGGGCGGGGTCGCGGCCCTGATGACCGGGCGGCGGATCCTGGAGGAGGGCAGGGTCTTCGGGATCTACCCCGAGGGGACCCGATCGCCCGACGGGCGGCTGTACCGGGGGCGTACGGGTATCGCCCGGCTCACCCTGATGACCGGCGCGCCGGTGGTGCCGTTCGCGATGATCGGCACGGACAAGATCCAGCCGGGTGGGGCGGGGATGCCGCGCCCGAGCCGGGTCACCGTGCGGTTCGGGGAGGCGATGGAGTTCTCCCGGTACGACGGGATGGACCGGGACCGCTATGTGCTGCGGGCGGTGACCGACTCGGTGATGGCCGAGGTGATGCGGTTGTCGGGGCAGGAGTACGTGGACATGTACGCGACCAAGGCCAAGGCGGCGTAAGGGTTCGCCGTCGGGGCGGCAGGGGTGCGGGTGTGTCGTGGTCGCTCGCGCCCACGCGGCGGAGCCGCACATCGGCACAGGCCCGCGCCCGTCAGGGCCGGCTGTCCAGCCGTTGGCCCCGCAGCATGAACCATGCCGCCACCGCCGTCGCCATGAGGACCGCCGCACCCGCCCCCGCCGCGATCGTGAGGCCGTCGACGAAGGCCTCCCTGGCCGAGGACAACAGGTCCCGCGCGGTCGCCGACGGCAGGTGACCCGCCACCTCCACCGCTCCCCCCAGTGACTCGTGGGCCGCGGCCGGCGTGCCCGCCGGGCCGGTGAAGTCGCGGTACACACCCGTCACGATCGAACCCAGCACGGCGATGCCCAGGGCCGCGCCCAGTTCGTACGCCGTCTCCGAGACCGCCGAGGCCGCGCCCGCCTGTTCCTTGGGGACCGAGGACAGGATCACGTCGGCGGTCACCGTGAAGGAGAAGCCGGCGCCCACGCCGACGACCAGCAGGGCGGCGCCCAGCAGCGGGTAGCCGGTGGACTCGTCGATCACGGTCAGCGCGGCCAGGGCCAGGCCGATCGCCGCGAGGCCGCCGGAGACGACCGCGCGGACCGAGAAGCGCCGGGCGGCGCGACCCGCGATCAGGCCGGCCGCCACCGCGCCGACAGCGGCGGGCAGTTCGGCCAGACCCGCCTCGAACGGGCGCCTGCCCTGGACGAGTTGCAGGTACTGCGACAGGAAGAAGACCAGGCCGGACAGGCCGAGGATGGTCAGCAGGTCGGCCAGGACCGCGCCGCTGAAGCCGCGGTTGCGGAACAGGCGCATGTCCAGCAGCGGGACCGGGAGCGTCAGCTGGCGGCGTACGAACCCGTACAGCGCGGCCGTGCCCACCAGGCCCCCGGTGAGGGTGCCCGGGGTGAGACCGTGCGTGGCGGCCTCCTTGACGGCGTAGACGACTCCGATCATGCCGACGAGCGACAGCACGACACTGGTCAAATCCCAGGGGCCCGGGTGGGGATTGCGGGACTCGGGGAGGGTCCTGAGGCCGACGAGGACGAGGACCGCCATCACGGGCAGGTTGATCAGGAAGACCGAGCCCCACCAGAAGTGTTCGAGGAGGAAACCGCCGGCGATCGGGCCGACCGCCGTTCCGGCGGAGGCCGCCGCGCCCCAGATGCCCACCGCCAGGCTGCGCTCGCGCGGATCGTGGAAGAGGTTGCGGATCAGGGCGAGCGTGGCCGGCATCAGCGTCGCGCCGGCGACACCGAGCAGCGCCCGGGCCGCGATCAGCAGCTCCGGTGTCGTCGCGTAGGCGTTCAGCACGGATATGGCGCCGAAGGCGGTGGCGCCGCCGAGCAGGATCCGCTTGCGGCCGATGCGGTCGCCGAGACTGCCCATCGACACCAGCAGGCCTGCGATGACGAAGGAGTAGACGTCGCCGATCCACAGGAGCTGGGTGCCGGAGGGCTTGAGGTCCTCGCTGATGTACGGGGTGGCGAGTCCGAGGACGGTCGCGTCGACGGCCACCAGCAGGACGGCGAGCACCAGCACCGTCAGCGCGGCCCAGCGGCCCGGACGCCGCACCGCCTCGGGCGTGGTCGCCGACGGCAGGGTGCCGGTCATGACTGTTCTCTCCGCAGTGCGCCGCCGAGCAGCAGCTCGACGATCATGTGGGTGAAGTCCTTGCGGGCGACCCGGCCTTCCGTGACCGCCCAGGCGCCGGAGGCCAGCAGGCCGTAGAGCGCCTCGGTCAGCCAGGCCGGGGTGAGGTCGATGCGGAACTCGCCGCTCGCCTGGCCGCGCCGGAAGAGGGTCGCGATGCGGTCGTCGATCCGGGCCCAGCCCTGGTTCTGCTCCTCCCCCTCGAACAGCTGGTTCTCGGTGTAGAGGAAGGCGAGCAGAGGGGCGGCGGGTTCGATCTCGCGCACCAGGCGGTGCACGGCGTCGCTCGCCGGGCCGTCGGCCAGGCGGGCCGCGTCCAGGGCGGCGTCGCACTCCTCGATGCCGAGCGCCTCCAGGGCGCGTACGAGCGCGTCGCGGCCGGCGAAGTGCCGGTGCAGGGTGGCCCGGCTGATCCCGGCGGCCTTGGCGACCTCGTCCATGGTCGCGGTGGATCTGCGGGTCAGCAGCGCCGCGGCGCTGCGCAGCACGTGGTCACGGTCGACAGCCATGAGACAACCATACCCTAGATGAGACATCGACGTCTCAAAGCGAACATGGGTGACTCACCGCGGGCATCCGCGACGCAGGTGTTCGCCCGCTGCGGGAGCCTCAGTGCCAGGGCAGCCGTGCGCGCCGCTCCCAGTAGGCCCGCGGGTCCTCGACCAGGGCGCCGAGGCGGGCCACCTGGTCCTCGTCGAGGTCGACGGCGGCCGCGTGCAGGTTGGAGGCGAGCTGGGTGAGGGTCGCGGCGCCGGAGAGGACGACCCCGGCCCACGGCTGCCGGAGGATCAGCGCGAGGGCGACGGCGTCACAGCCGAGGCCGGTCTCCTCGGCCACCGCCTTCAGGGGCCGCGGCGCGTGCGGGTCGGCGAGGCGTCCGTTGGCCATGCCCTCCTTGACGATCACCGTGAGCCCGGCCTCGTGCGCCTCGGCGAGGGCGGGGGCGGCCGAGGTCTCCAGGGCGTTGTACGTCGACTGGACGGTGCGGAAGAGGGGCGTGCCGTCGACCGTGACCGCGAGGGCGGCGCGGATGGCGTCGGCCTGGGCGGGGCCGCTGGTGGAGAAGCCGAGGGTGAGGCCCTGGGCGGCGGCCTCCGCCAGCTTCGCGTGCAGTTCCCTGTCGGTCAGCGCGGGGCTGTCCGGGGTCACCGAGTGGATCTGGTAGAGGTCGAGCCGGTCGCCGAGCAGTTCGGCCGTCTCGGCGCGCTGCCGCTCGTACGTGCGCACGCTGTGGTCCTTGACCTCGTGCGTCGCGGCGTCGGTGGTCCAGTCGGCGGTGTAGGTGTAGCCCCATTTGCTGCCCACGACGATGTCGTCGACGTCGGGGCGGGCCCGGAGCCAGTCGGCGAGGAACTCCTCGGAGCGGCCGTAGGAGCGGGCGACGTCGAAGTAACGGACGCCCTGGGCGTAGGCCGCGTCGAGGAGTTCGTGGGTGCGGGCGCGCAGCGTCTCGACGCTGCGGTCCTCTCCGAGGTCGTGGTCCCGGCCGAGGTTGATGTAACCGGGGCGGCCGACGGCGGCGAGACCCAGTCCGAGGTGGCAGGTCGGGGTCGTCGCTGAGGCGAGGCGGGCGAAGGGCATCGCGGGCTCCGTTCGGTCGGCTCCGGTCAGGCTCCGGACCAACGTAACCCGTGATGCCCCTGGGGCGTCCGAGCCGCTACTTCTTCTGCTTCGCGGTGGCCCACGTGTGCTGCGCCGCCACATCCGCCTTCACCTCGGCGAGCTGGACGGCGACCGCGCTGGGCGCCGTACCGCCGCGGCCGTCGCGGGAGGCGAGGGCGCCGGGGACGTTGAGGACGGAACGGACCTCGGGGGTGAGCTGGGCGGAGATCTTGGCGAACTGTTCGTCCGTCAGGTCGTCCAGCTCCTTGCCCTCCGCCTCGGCGACCTTCACGCACTCGCCGGCGACCTCGTGCGCCACCCGGAACGGCACGCCCTGCTTGACCAGCCACTCGGCGATGTCGGTGGCGAGCGAGAAACCGGCCGGGGCCAGTTCCTCCATGCGCTCGCGGTTGACGGTGAGGGTGGCGATCATGCCGGTGAAGGCGGGCAGCAGGACCTCGAGCTGGTCGCAGGAGTCGAAGACCGGCTCCTTGTCCTCCTGGAGGTCGCGGTTGTACGCGAGCGGCAGCGCCTTGAGGGTGGCCATGAGGCCCGTCAGGTTGCCGATGAGGCGGCCGCTCTTGCCGCGCGCCAGCTCGGCGATGTCCGGGTTCTTCTTCTGCGGCATGATCGACGAGCCCGTGGAGAACGCGTCGTGCAGGGTCACGAAAGAGAACTCCTTCGTGTTCCAGATGATGATCTCCTCGGCGATCCGGGAGAGGTTGACGCCGATCATCGCGGTGATGAAGGCGAACTCGGCGACGAAGTCGCGGGAGGCCGTGCCGTCGATGGAGTTGCCGACGCTGCCGTGCTCGAAGCCGAGGTCCTCGGCGACCGCCTCCGGGTCGAGGCCGAGGGAGGAACCGGCGAGCGCGCCGGAGCCGTACGGCGAGACCGCCGTGCGCTCGTCCCACTGGCGCAGCCGCTCGGCGTCCCGGGACAGGGACTGCACGTGGGCGAGGACGTGGTGGGCGAAGAGGACCGGCTGGGCGTGCTGGAGGTGGGTGCGGCCGGGCATCGCCACGTCCGGGTGGGCCTCCGCCAGGCCGGTCAGCGCGTCCTGGAGGTCGGCGATCAGGCCGCCGATGATCCGGGCGTGGTCCCGCAGGTACATGCGGAAGAGGGTGGCGACCTGGTCGTTGCGGGAGCGGCCGGCGCGCAGCTTGCCGCCGAGGTCGGGGCCGAGTCGCTCCAGGAGGCCGCGTTCCAGGGCGGTGTGGACGTCCTCGTCGGCGATGGTGCCCACGAACGAGCCGTCCGCCACGTCCGCTTCCAGCTGGTCGAGGCCCGCGAGCATACGGGTCAGCTCGTCCTGTGTGAGCAGGCCCGCCTTGTGCAGCACGCGCGCGTGGGCGCGCGACCCGGCGATGTCGTAGGGCGCGAGCCGCCAGTCGAAGTGGACGGACGCGGACAGCTTCGCCAGGGCCTCGGCGGGACCGTCGGCGAAACGGCCGCCCCAGAGCCGTACGTCACCGCTGTTGCTGCTCACTTGCGTTGCTCCTCGAGAGATACGGATGTGCCGCCGCCTCCCCGCTCAGGCACGAGCGGGGAGGCGGTTGTCAGGCTAGTGCGGGTGAGATGTTCCCGGTGGTACCGGGACGCCTGCGCGAGGTCACGGTCGTGCGGGGACGCTACGCGAGGTCACGCCTGGCCGCGATCTTCGACGACAGGCTGTAGATGTCGATGAAGCCCTTGGCCGCGGCCTGGTCGAAGGTGTCGCCGGTGTCGTAGGTGGCGAGGTTGAAGTCGTACAGCGACGACTGCGAGCGCCGGCCGGTGACGACCGCGCGGCCGCCGTGCAGGGTCATCCGGATGTCTCCGCAGACGTGCCGGTTGGCCTCGTCGATGAACCCGTCCAGGGCCCGCTTGAGCGGGGAGAACCACTGGCCGTCGTAGACCAGCTCGCCCCAGCGCTGCTCGACCTGCCGCTTGTAGCGGGCGAGTTCGCGCTCGACTGTGACGTTCTCCAGCTCCTGGTGGGCGGTGATCAGGGCGATCGCGCCCGGAGCCTCGTACACCTCGCGGGACTTGATGCCGACGAGGCGGTCCTCGACCATGTCGATCCGGCCGACGCCCTGGGCGCCGGCGCGCTCGTTGAGCTGCTGGACGGCCTGGAGGACGGTGACGGGCCTGCCGTCGAGGGCGACCGGGACACCTGCCTCGAAGGTGATGACCACCTCGTCGGCCTCGCGCGGGGTGGCGGGGTTCGAGGTGTACTCGTAGACGTCCTCGATCGGCGCGTTCCAGATGTCCTCGAGGAAGCCGGTCTCGACGGCACGCCCGAAGACGTTCTGGTCGATGGAGTACGGGGACTTCTTGGTGGTCGCGATCGGGAGGTTCTTCTCCTCGCAGAACGCGATGGCCCTGTCACGGGTCATCGCGTAGTCGCGGACCGGGGCGATGCACTTCAGGTCGGGGGCGAGGGCGGCGATGCCGGCCTCGAAGCGGACCTGGTCGTTGCCCTTGCCGGTGCAGCCGTGGGCGACGGTGGTGGCGCCGTGCTTCCGGGCGGCGGCGACGAGGTGCTTGACGATCGTGGGCCGGGAGAGCGCGGAGACCAGCGGGTAGCGGTCCATGTAGAGGGCGTTGGCCTTGATCGCCGGGAGGCAGTACTCGTCGGCGAACTCGTCCTTGGCGTCGGCCACCTCGGCCTCCACGGCGCCGCACGCGAGGGCGCGCTTGCGGATGACGTCCAGGTCCTCGCCGCCCTGACCGACGTCGACCGCGACGGCGATGACCTCGGCGCCCGTCTCCTCGGCGATCCAGCCGATGGCGACGGAGGTGTCCAGGCCGCCCGAGTAGGCGAGTACGACGCGCTCGGTCACGGGTCTCTCCTCACAGTGCGTTCGCTACATGCATGAGTATGCAGTGCTCTGCATGATTCGTCAATCGGGCGGCCCGGACCTCGGGGCCGTTCGGTGTCCGGAGAAGTTTTCGAAGGCGCTTTGAACAACAGCAACCGCTTACCCGTACTCACAGCCGAACGCTGGCGCCGCGTCCATCAACCCACTCCTGACCCAAGTGAGGCATCCGCATGTCCAGGGCTCTTCCGAAGTACAACAAGCGTCGTGTGGCGGTCATCGGCGGCGCCGCCGCTCTGGCGCTGACCGGCGCGGTGGTCGTGAACTCCGCCCTCGCCGGGGAGACGTCCAAGAGCAGCGGCACGAACGCCAGGACGCTCGCGTCCCCGGGCACGATCAGCTGCCCGGACGTGGCCTCGCGACTGCCCGCCGTCCCCGCCTCCGCCAAGGCCGAGGTCGACCGCAACCTCGCCCTGCTCAACACCCAGATCGCCGAGGCCAACAAGCGCCTCGTCGACACCGTCGGCCAGGGCGGCCCCAACTTCGTCCAGAACGCCATCCTCGGCCCCCTCAAGGACAAGCGCGTCGCGACCGTCAACCGCATCGCCACCGCCATCGGCCGCACCGCCGCCAAGCCCCAGGGCCTGGACGCGCTGGCACCGTGCGCCCTCAACGGGGCGGGTGCCAACGGCGGCGGCGCGGCGGCCCCGAGCGCGCCGGCGACCCAGGCGGGCGGGAACGCCGGGAACACCGGGAACAACGGCAACGCGGGCAACAACGGCAATGCGGGCAACGCGGGTAACGCCGGCGCCGGCACGATCAGCTGCCCGGACGTGGCCTCGCGACTGCCCGCCGTCCCCGCCTCCGCCAAGGCCGAGGTCGACCGCAACCTCGCCCTGCTCAACACCCAGATCGCCGAGGCCAACAAGCGCCTCGTCGACACCGTCGGCCAGGGCGGCCCCAACTTCGTCCAGAACGCCATCCTCGGCCCCCTCAAGGACAAGCGCGTCGCGACCGTCAACCGCATCGCCACCGCCATCGGCCGCACCGCCGCCAAGCCCCAGGGCCTGGACGCGCTGGCCACCTGCACGTTGAACAAGTGACGTGACAGGCGTGGCGGCCGCCCCGACGCCGGCCGGGGCGGCCGCCGTGATGTCCGCACCGCGATGCGCGCGCTCGGTTGCGCTCGGGGGTGCGCATCACCGGGCGTGCGCTCGGGTGCGCGCATCACCGGGCGTGCGCTCGGGGGTGCGGATCACCGGGGCGCGCGTATTGCCAGGGGCACGCACGCCGCGAGGCGTACGCCCCCTTCCCTCAATTCCTTAGACGTGCGAAAGACTTTCCCGGATAATCCTTAGGCATGGGAAAGACTTATGAGCGCATCGACGGCAGGCTCCGTACGTTCATCGAGGAGCAGCCCCTCTTCTTCACCGCGACCGCGCCCCTGTCGGCCGACGGCACGGTCAACCTCTCCCCCAAGGGCCTGAAGGGCTCGTTCGCCGTCGTCGACGACCACACCGTGGCGTACCTCGACTTCGCCGGCTCCAACGCGGAGACCATCGCGCATCTGCGCGAGAACGGCCGGATCACCCTGATGTGGTGCGCGTTCCAGGGGCCGCCGAACATCGTGCGGGTGCACGGCCGCGGGGAGCCGGTCTTCCGCGACGACCCGCGCTTCACGGAGCTCCTCGCCCACTTCCCGGACCTCGACCCGACCCCGCACGGCCTGCGCGCGATCATCGTCGTGCGCGCCGAACTCGTGCGGGACACCTGCGGTTACGCGGTGCCCTTCATGACGTACGACGAGGACCGCGATCTGCACGGGAAGCGGTTCGCGCGGGAGGACGACGAGTCGCTCAGCGCGTACTTCGCGAAGAAGGAGCACGTCGCCACGAGCATCGACGGACTGCCGGGACTCCCCCTGCCCCTGCGCTCGTCCGCGCTTTCCCCCTCACCCTCACCCGACTTGGCGTAAACATGCCATGCGCGTCCGCCCGTCGCCGACCACCTGACCGGTGTCGGCGGACGCGTCGCCGACCGAGGTCCTCCACCGGGTGGATCCGCTCGACCCGAGGGGCCGAGCGACGACGGACACCGGTGACCGCGGGTGGGCCGGGGCGCGTCCCCGCCCACCCGTACGCGTGAGGGGCGGGCGTCTCGCGCGAGGGCGTGCCCGGGCCCCGGTTTCGTCGCGAACGTCCGCGCGGGAGTCGGCAGGACACTGAACACTCCGCGCAGTCGGCACGTATCTGTGGGCCAAGGGTCAGTACCCACGGAGGAACCGTGACCACGACGATCGCCGGCGGCCGTGCCGCCCGCCGCCAGACGATGCGCCGCATCCGACCACGCCGCTCCCCGGCCGTCCCGCTGTTGATCGCCCTCTGGGCGGGCGCGGCGGGTGTGCTGTGGCTGTGGTGGGACAACACACCGTCCATCGCGGACACCAACGGCATGATCCTGAACGCGGGGCGGATCACCGGCCTGCTCGCCGGGTACCTGATGGCGCTGGTCGTGCTCCAGATGGCGCGGGTGCCGGCGCTGGAGCGGCGGGTGGGATCGGACCGGGTGGCGCGCTGGCACGCGATGACCGGCCGGTACACCCTCAGCCTCACCTTCGCGCACGTGTTCCTCATCATGTGGGGGTACGCGCTGCAGGCGGGCAAGTCGCTCGGTGACATCGTCCAGCAGACGATCGACTCCGTGAACCAGCTGCCCGACATGGGCAAGGCCGCCATCGGCACCGGTCTGCTGCTGGTCATCGGGCTGGTCTCGATCGGCCCGGTCCGCCGCCGGATGCCGTACGACACCTGGTACCACGTGCACCTGATGACGTACGCCGCGGTGTTCCTGACGTTCTGGCACCAGATCACCACCGGCAACGACTTCGCCGTCGAGCCGGCCGCGAAGACCGCCTGGTACGCGCTGTACGGGTCGGTCACCGCGCTCGTCGTCTGGTACCGCATCCTCACGCCGCTGCGGCTGAACCTGCGGCACCGCATGTACGTCGAGGCGGTCATCGAGGAGGCGCCCGGCATCGTGTCGGTGCTCATCGGCGGGCGCAAGCTGCACCGGATCGGCGCGGAGGCCGGGCAGTTCTTCCGGTGGCGGTTCATGGCGCCGGGCATGCGGTTCAGCTCCCACCCGTACTCGCTGTCGGCGGCGCCCCGCCCGGAGCTGCTGCGGATCACGGTCAAGGCGATCGGCGACCACAGCGCGGCGCTGCGCGAGCTGAGGCCCGGCACGAAGGTGTGGGCCGAGGGTCCCTACGGCGCGATGACGGCGTCCCGGCGCAGCCGCGGCAAGGTGCTGCTGGTGGCCGGCGGGGTCGGGATCACGCCGATGCGGGCGCTGTTCGAGACGCTGCCGGGCGCGGCCGGCGACATCACCCTCCTCTACCGGGCCAACAGCACGCAGGACCTGGCCCTGTGGGACGAGCTGGCGAAGATCGCCGACGAGCGCGGGGCGCGGCTGATGTACGCGGTCAACAGTCCCGACGGGGAGCGCCCGGACATCTCGGCGGAGTCCCTGCGCCGCAAGCTGCCGGACATCGAGCAGCACGACGTCTTCATGTGCGGGCCGAACGGCTTCGCCCAGTCGGTGTACGAGGCCCTGCGCGGCGCCGGGGTCCCCGCCCGCCGCATCCATCACGAGTCGTTCGAGATGTGAGCGACGGGACGTCCACGGGTCCACGGAAAACGGTCCGCGGAAACGGTCCACGGAAATACGGGAATCAGGAGCGATGAAGAAAAGCCACCCCATGCGGCGCATTGTGCTCGCCAGCGCTGCCACTGTGTCCGGGATCGTGCTGCTGCTGACGCTGAAGCCGTCGGACGACCCGGCCGCCTCGGCGGCCGGACTGCCCCCGCAGTCCTCGGTCCAGGGCGGCGCCCAGGCCGCCGCGGGCAACGGGACGGTCACCGGCGACGTGGCCCAGACCCAGTACGGGCCGGTGCAGGTCCGGCTGACCGTGGCCAACGGGAAGGTCACCCAGGCGGAGGCCGTGCAGTCCCCCAAGGGCGGCCAGAGCGACCAGATCAACGCCAACGCCGTACCCAAGCTCAACCAGGCCGCGGTCGCCGCGCAGAGCGCCGAGATCGACTCCGTCTCCGGGGCGACCTACACCAGCGAGGGCTACAAGAAGTCGTTGCAGTCGGCGCTGGACAAGGCGAAGGCGAGCGCGGGGGCCTCCCAGGGGTCCGGCGCCGCCCAGGTCTCCGGCACCTTCACCGGCGACGCGGCGGACACCCAGTACGGGGCCGTGCAGGTCCGTATCACCGTCAGCAACAACAAGATCACCAAGTCGGAGACCGTCCAGGCCCCCAAGGGCGGGCAGAGCGACCAGATCACCGCCAACGCCGTACCCAAGCTCAACGAGGCCGTGGTCACCACGCAGAGCCCGAACATCGACACGGTCTCCGGGGCGACCTACACCAGCACCGGGTACAAGAAGTCCCTCCAGTCCGCGATCGACAAGGCGAACGCGAGCGCCGGATCGCAGGGCTCGGGATCGCAGGACCCCGGGGCCGAAGGGTCCGGGTCGCAGGGGTCCGGGTCGCAGGGGTCGGGAGCGCAGGACTCCGGGAGCGCCCAGGCGTCCGGCACCTTCACCGGTGACGCGGCGAACACGCAGTACGGGGCCGTGCAGGTGCGCATCACCGTCGCCAACGGGAAGATCACCAAGGCGGAGGCGGTGCAGGCGCCCAAGGGCGGGCAGAGCGACCAGATCACCGCCAACGCCGTACCCAAGCTCAACCAGGCGGCCGTCGCGGCCGGCAGCGCCGACATCGACGCGGTGTCCGGGGCCACGTACACCAGCGCGGGCTACCAGGAGTCCCTGCAGTCGGCGCTGGACCGGGCCGGTGGCTGACGCGGTGGCCGAGTCGGCACAGTCTCCCGCCGCGGCGCGTCACGCGGAGGAGGTCATGGGGACGGTCTTCTCCTTCGACGTCCGCGGCGGGGAACCTCCGGCGGTCCAGGCGGCACTCCGGGACGCGGTCGCCTCACTGCACCGCGTCGACGAGGTGTTCAGCACCTACCGCGAGGACAGCCAGGTCTCCCGGCTGATGCGCGGGGAGCTGAGCGTCGAGGAGTGCGACGCCGAGGTGGCCGAGGTGCTGGAGCTGGGTGCCGAGGCGGAGCGGGTCAGCGACGGCTGGTTCAGCATGCGCTACCAGGGCCGGCTCGACCCGACCGGGATCGTGAAGGGGTGGGCCGCCGAGCGGGCGGCCCGGGTGATCGCCGCGGCGGGGGTGAGCGGGGTGAGCGTGAACGGCGGCGGGGACGTGCAGTTGCTGGGGGTGCCCGCGCCGGAGCGGCCGTGGCGGGTCGGGGTGTCGGATCCCCTGCGGCCGGGCGGGCTGGCGGCGGTGGTCTCCGCGGCCGGGGCGGACGAGCTGGCCGTGGCCACCTCGGGGACGGCCGAGCGGGGGGCGCACATCGTCGATCCGCGCACGGGCCGCTCCGCGGTGACCGACCTGGTCGCCGTGACGGTCGTCGCACCCCGGCTGACCTGGGCGGACTGCTGGGCCACGGCCGCGTTCGCGATGGGGTCGCGGGAGGCGCTGGGGTGGCTGGAGTCGCTGCCGGACGTGGAGGCGCTGCTGATCACGGCCGGGGACGAGGTGCGGTGTACCGGGGGCTTGGCCAGGCGGTTGGGCTGAGCGTGCCCTGCACGTGACGGTGGGCCCACCGCCGTGGAGGCGCGACTCCGTCGGCGTCGACAGTTGGGTGCGCGAGGCCGATGGCTCGGCCGTGGCTCGGCCGCCGACGGTCTTGTCGATGGGGTGGGGCTGCGCTGGGACGTCCTGGGACTTGTCGATGCGGTGGGGCTGCGCTGGGACGTCCCGGGACTGTGGACATGCGGTGGGGCCGCGGGTGTCCTCGACGGTCCGCGGGCGGCCGGTGCACTCGTGCCGGGGGCGGTTCGCGCCCGGTCCGGCGCTCACGGGGTGCCGCCTGCGGCGGGATCGGCGTCCGGGTGGACCGCGAGTCGGTCCAGCGGTCGGCGGGCCTGTACCCGTGGGGGCGTCGGCGCTCCGGGCGGAGAGCGCCCGGAGCCCGTCTCGCGTGCGTTCGCCGGGGACTGCGCGCCGGCCCCGCCCACCCGAGACGGCGCGATGCCCGCACGCCTGAGGGGGGTTCAGGCATCCCCGCGGCCGGCGGACGCGACCGCCGGCCCGTTCAGTGGCCGTTCTGAGCCAGCCGCAGCAGATGGTCGGCCAGGGCCTGGCCACCCGTCGGCTCCCGGCTGATCAGCAGCAGCGTGTCGTCGCCGGCGATCGTGCCCAGGATGTCGTGCAGCTCGGCCTGGTCGATGGCCGAGGCCAGGAACTGCGCGGCGCCCGGAGGGGTCCGCAGGACCACGAGGTTGGCGGAGGCCTCCGCCGAGATCAGCAGCTCCTGGGAGAGCCGCCGCATCCGCTCCTCCTTCGCCGACTCCCCGAGCGGGGCGCGCGGCGTGCGGAAGCCGCCCTCGCTGGGCACCGCGTAGATCAGGTCGCCGTCGGTGTTGCGGATCTTCACCGCGTTCAGCTCGTCGAGGTCCCGGGAGAGCGTCGCCTGCGTGACGCTCAGCCCGTCGTCGGCCAGCAGCTTCGCCAACTGGCTCTGGGAGCGCACGGGTTGCCGGTTGAGGATGTCCACGATCCGGCGGTGGCGGGCGGTGCGGGTCTGCGGCACGGCGGGCCCGTTCGCCCCCGGCTGCTCATGGTCCTGCGCCTGGCTCATCGTCGTCTCATTCTCCGGATCGTCCATCCCCGCTCACTGCGCCGAGGAGGCCGGGCAGTGCCCCGAGGAAGGCGTCCACCTCGTCGTCGCCGAGATTCAGCGGCGGCATCAGCCGGACGACGTCGGGGGCGGGCGCGTTCACCAGGAATCCGGCCTCCTGAGCCGCCTGCTGCACCTGGGGCGCGAGCGGCTCGGTGAGCACGATACCCAGGAGGAGACCCGCACCCCGGACATAATCGATCAACGGGTGGCCCAGGCCCTCGATTCCGTCCCGCAGCCTCTCGCCCTGCCGCTTGACGTTCTCCAGCAACCCCTCGTTGTCGATGGTGTCGAGGACGGCGATCCCGGCGGCGCACGCGATCGGGTTGCCGCCGAAGGTCGTCCCGTGCTGGCCGGGCTGGAGCAGTTCCGCCGCCCGCCCGAAGGCGACCGTCGCGCCGAGCGGCAGCCCGCCGCCGAGCCCCTTGGCCAGCGTCACGACGTCCGGCAGGACACCCTCGTGGGCCTGGTACTCGAACCAGTGCCCGGTGCGGCCGATCCCGGTCTGCACCTCGTCCAGGACGAGGAGCGAACCGGTGGCGGCGGTGATCGCCCGGGCCGCCTTGAGGTAGCCGGCGGGCGGGACGACCACGCCGTTCTCGCCCTGGACCGGCTCGATGATCACCAGGGCCGTCTCCTCGGTCACCGCGGCGGCCAGCGCCTGCGCGTCGCCGTACGGGACGTGGGTGACGTCGCCGGGCAGCGGCAGGAAGGGCTCCTGCTTGGCGGGCTGGCCGGTGAGCGCGAGGGCGCCCATGGTGCGGCCGTGGAAGCCGCCCTCGGTGGCGACCATGTGGGTCCGCCCGGTCAGCCGGCCGATCTTGAAGGCGCCCTCGTTGGCCTCGGCGCCGGAGTTGCAGAAGTAGACCTTGCCGTCGCGGCCGAAGTGCTGGAGCAGCCGTTCGGCGAGGGCGACGGGCGGTTCGGCGACGAAGAGGTTGGAGACGTGGCCCAGCGACGCGATCTGCCGGCTGACGGCCTCCACGACCGCCGGGTGCGCGTGGCCGAGGGCGTTGACCGCGATGCCGCCGACGAAGTCGAGGTACTCCTTGCCGTCGGCGTCCCACAGCCTGGTGCCCGCGCCGCGGACGAGCGGGAGCCTCGGGGTGCCGTAGTTGTTCATGAGCGCGCCCTGCCACCGCGCGGTCAGTTCCCGGTTGCTCATGACGACTCCCCCTCTTGCTCGTCGGGCACGACCATCGTGCCGATGCCCTCGTCGGTGAAGATCTCCAGCAGGATCGAGTGCTGGACCCGCCCGTCGATGACGCGGGCGGTGTTCACGCCGTTGCGTACGGCGTGCAGACAGCCCTCCATCTTGGGGACCATGCCGGAGGACAGCTCCGGCAGCAGCTTCTCCAGCTGGGAGGCGGTGAGGCGGCTGATCACCTCGTCGGAGTTCGGCCAGTCCTCGTAGAGGCCCTCGACATCGGTGAGGACCATGAGGGTTTCGGCGCCCAGTGCCGCAGCGAGTGCCGCAGCCGCCGTATCAGCATTGACGTTGTAGACATGTCCGTCGTCCTGGGAGCGGGCGATCGAGGAGACGACCGGGATGCGGCCGTCGGCGAGCAGGGCCTCGATCGCGCCCGTGTCGATCGAGGTGATCTCGCCCACCCGCCCGATGTCGACCAACTCGCCATCGATCTCGGGCTGGTGCTTGGTGGCGGTGATGGTGTGCGCGTCCTCGCCGGTGAGGCCGACGGCGAGCGGTCCGTGCTGGTTGAGCAGACCGACCAGCTCGCGCTGCACCTGCCCGGCCAGCACCATGCGGACGACGTCCATGGCGTCCTCGGTGGTGACGCGCAGGCCGGCCTTGAACTCGCTGACGATGCCGTGCTTGTCGAGGGCGGCGCTGATCTGCGGGCCGCCGCCGTGCACGACGACGGGCTTGAGGCCGGCGTGGTGCAGGAACACGACGTCCTGGGCGAACGCGGCCTTCAGGTCCTCGTCGATCATGGCGTTGCCGCCGAACTTGATGACGACGGTCCGGCCGTTGTGCCGGACCAGCCAGGGCAGCGCCTCGATGAGGATCTGGGCCTTGGGGAGCGCGGTGTGCTTACGCGTGGTGCTCATGAGGAGTAGGCGCTGTTCTCGTGGACGTAGTCGGCGGTGAGGTCGTTGGTCCAGATGGTGGCGGTCTCGGAGCCGGCGGCCAGGTCGGCGACGATGTGCACCTCGCGGTAGCGCATGTCGACCGTGTCGCGGTCCTCGCCGACGCCGCCGTTCTTGCACACCCAGACGCCGTTGATGGCGACGTTGAGCCGGTCGGGTTCGAAGGCGGCCCTCGTCGTGCCGATCGCGGACAGGACGCGGCCCCAGTTGGGGTCCTCGCCGTGGATGGCGCACTTGAGGAGGTTGTTGCGGGCGATGGAGCGGCCCACCTCGACGGCGTCGTCCTCGGTCGCGGCGTTGACCACCTCGACCCTGATGTCCTTGCTGGCACCCTCGGCGTCGCGGATCAGCTGCTGGCCGAGGTCGTCGCAGACGGTCCGTACGGCCGCGGCGAAGTCCGCGTACTCCGGGGTGACGCCGGAGGCGCCGGAGGCGAGCAGCAGCACGGTGTCGTTGGTGGACATGCAGCCGTCGGAGTCGACGCGGTCGAAGGTGACCCTGGTCGCGGCGCGCAGGGCCTTGTCCAGGGTCGCGCTGTCGAGGTCGGCGTCGGTGGTGAGGACGACGAGCATGGTGGCGAGGCCCGGGGCGAGCATGCCCGCGCCCTTGGCCATGCCGCCGACGGTCCAGCCGTCCTGGGTCACCACGGACGTCTTGTGGACGGTGTCGGTGGTCTTGATGGCGATGGCGGCCTTCTCACCGCCGTGCTCGGAGAGCTGCGCGGCGGCGGTCTCGACGCCGGGGAGCAGCTTGTCCATCGGGAGCAGCACGCCGATGAGGCCGGTGGAGCAGACGGCGACCTCACCCGCGCCCACGCCGAGCACGTCGGCGACCTTCTCGGCGGTCGCGTGCGTGTCCTGGAAGCCCTTCGGGCCCGTGCAGGCGTTGGCGCCACCGGAGTTGAGGACCACGGCGGACAGCTGTCCGCTCTTCAGCACCTGCTCGGACCAGAGCACCGGCGCGGCCTTGACGCGGTTGGAGGTGAAGACGCCCGCGGCGGCGCGGCGGGGCCCGGTGTTGACCACGAGGGCCAGGTCCGGGTTGCCGTTCTCCTTGATCCCGGCGGCGATGCCCGCCGCCGTGAATCCCTTGGCTGCCGTGACGCTCACGGTGCGACTCCGATCGTGGAAAGTCCCGTGTCCTCGGGGAACCCGAGGGCGATGTTCATGCTCTGGACGGCACCGCCCGCGGTGCCCTTGGTCAGGTTGTCGATGGCGCTGATGGCGATGACGCGGCCCGCGGCCTCGTCGTACGCGACCTGCACCTGAACGGCGTTGGAGCCGTGGACGGACGCCGTGGCGGGCCACTGGCCCTCGGGCAGCAGGTGGACGAAGGGCTCGTCGGCGTAGGCCTTCTCGTAGGCGGCGCGGACGCTCTCGGCGGTGACCCCGTCCCGGGCCTTCGCGCTGCACGTGGCGAGGATGCCGCGCGACATCGGCGCGAGGGTCGGCGTGAAGGAGACCGAGACCCGCTCCCCCGCCGCGGCGCTGAGGTTCTGGATCATCTCGGGCGTGTGCCGGTGGCCGCCGCCGACGCCGTACGGCGACATGGAGCCCATGACCTCGCTGCCCAGCAGGTGCGGCTTGAGCGCCTTGCCGGCGCCGGAGGTGCCGGAGGCGGCGACGATCACGGCCTCGGTCTCGGCCAGGCCCGCCGCGTAGGCCGGGAAGAGGGCGAGGGAGACGGCGGTGGGGTAGCAACCGGGGACCGCGATGCGCTTGGACCCCTCCAGCGCGGCGCGGCCACCCGGCAGTTCGGGGAGGCCGTAGGGCCAGGTCCCGGCGTGCGCGGAGCCGTAGAACCTCTCCCAGTCCGCCGGGTCCTTCAGCCGGAAGTCGGCGCCCATGTCGACGACCAGGACGTCCGGGCCGAGCTGCTCGGCGACGGCGGCTGACTGCCCGTGCGGGAGGGCGAGGAAGACCACGTCATGCCGTCGGCCCTGCCCGGCGAGGACCTCGGCGGTCGTCTCCTCCAGGACCCGCTCGGCCAGCGGCAGCAGGTGCGGCTGGAGCGCGCCCAGCTTCTGGCCCGCGTTGGAATGGCCGGTCAGGGCGCCGATCTCGACCTCGGGGTGCGCGAGAAGCAGGCGCAGCACTTCGCCGCCCGCGTATCCGCTCGCTCCGGCCACTGCCGCACGTACCGCCATGGACTCCTCCTCTTGGATGGCATGACTATACGTTTCCCTGCACGTTTATGCAATCTATTCAGGGACCGGTGGGCTCCGGGGCGATCCGTGCCCACCGGCCGTGCCGCGTAACCTCCCGGCATGGGCAATGTGTTCCGGGCCGGCGCCGACGACATGTACCTGTCCAACGGCGGCACCGAGGTGTTCGTCGAGGTGCTGACCCTCGCCGTCGCGGAGCTCGCGCGGCGGCCGTGGGAGCTGCGGTTCGCGGCGCTGCTGGCCCGGCAGGACCAGAACGTGCTGGGCCGCGGCGCGGTCGGCTTCGACCTCGCCGAGCTGGAGTGGGGCGGCACCGCCGAGGAGCGGGCCGCGGCCAAGGCCTTCGTCCTCGCCGTGACCGGCCTGGCCGCCGGCCGGCACCGCTGGGAGGAGCTGGGCTACGAGCCGCCGCACGCGCTGGGGTATCTGCGCCGCTTCCGGGAGATCGTCGAGGCGTTCGAGCCCCCCGCCGGCGTCCCGCCCGGAGGCGTGCTCCCGGCACCGGCCGTCGCCTGCTGTGTACGCCACCGTGCGCCGAGCGCGCTGCCCGACTGGGAGGGCTGCGTCTTCTGCCACCGGTGACGGGCCGCCTTCTGTCGCCGGAGGCGGCCCGGCATGATGATCACCATGACACCGATCACCGGACTCGACCTCACCGGATTCACCGAGCGTGAGCCGGGTGTGTGGACCGACGCGGCGGGGCTCGTCCTGTCGGTCCACTTCTTCCCGCTCGTACCGGATCTGCCGGCCCCGCTGCACGAGACCGAGCGGCTGCGGGCCGGACTCGCCCAGGGCGTGGCCTCGGCCGGCGGCGGACTGATCGAAGCGGAGCCCGGTGCCGTGGACGGTGTCCCGGCGGTCCGTCAGCTGGTGAAGATGCCGTTGACGGGGCGGCCCGGGCAGGCGTTCCTCGGCAGCTGGACGGTGCCCAGGGCCGGGTGCAGCACGGTGCTGAAGGTGCAGGCCGCCGAGGGAGCGGCGACCGGGCTGCGCGAGAGCGTGATCCTGGCCCAGGTGGGGCCGGCCGACTACTTCCGGCCCCACCCGTACGCGGGCGGTCAGCCGGGCGGGCTGCCGTACCACGTCGGCGACCACGAGCAGTGGGACGCGCGGTTCCCCGACCACCCGCTCACCCTCGTCCGCGCGGCCCTGCACCGGATCACACCCACGGTCACGCTCGACGCGCGCTTCAAGGCACTGCCGCCGTTCGGCGGCCCGGCCCCGCGGGCACCGCACATCCCGCAACCGCCGCAACCGCCGCAGGCCCCGCAAGTCCCGCAGGTCCCGCAGACGCCGCCCAAGCGGGGCTGGTTCCGGCGGAAGGACACCTGACCGAGGACCCGGGGGCCCTCGGTCAGGGGACGGAGGACGTGGACGTCCTCGACGAGGACGTCCACGCGGTCGAGCGGTACGCCCTCAGCGGGCCCCGCTCACCTCTGCCTGATCCGCAGGAAGGTGATCGAGTTCGCCGGGAAGGTGTACGTGAACCTGTCGGCCACTCCGGTGAAGGTGGAGGTCACCGGGGCGACCGGGGTCTCCGTCTCCGTGTTGACCGCGTCCGGCGCTGCGGTCAGCGTGGTCACCCGCGCCGTCGGGGCGACCCTGGCACCGCCGAGGTCGATCGCCGTGCGCGCGTCCGCGGACTGGGCGTTGACGACCTTGACGATCAGGTCGCCGGTCTTCTTGTCCTTGGTGACGACCTGCCGGAAGGGCTCGGCCGGCTTGTCGTCGGTGAAGCTGCCCCATTCCTGGCCGTCGAGGTACAGGGTGACCTGGCGGCCCCGCACCTTGATGTCGATGTCGTAGGCGCGGCCCGTCTCGATCGTCCCGGCCTTGGAGACGAGCGTCGACTTGCCGCCGTCCACGGCCTGTTCGACGGCCGACTGGGTGTTGTTCCAGCCGCCCAGGTTCCACCAGTAGTAGTTCCCGGTGTCCTTCACGCCGAAGGCGACGAGGAAGCCCTCCTTGCCGGACTTCTTGGTGGCCTTCACGTGCAGGTCGTAGTCGTGCCAGCGCGGGTCGCCGGCCGAGACCATGGTGTTCTCGGCGGCCACGTCGGTCTGGACGTACTGCCCGTCCTGGAGGCTCCAGCTGCCGCCGCCGGTGTGCGTCCACTGGGAGGCGCCGGCGGAGAAGTCGTCGGTGAGCAGCGTGTCGCCGTCGGCGTCCGTCACCTTCACGTCGTCGTACGCCGCCGTCGTCGCCCAGGTCGACAGGCCGACGGCGCCGGTGATGGGGCCTTGCAGTGACGGTGTCCCCGTGGCCGTCGAGGGCACCACCCGGTCACCGACGTTGGTCATGAACAGCTTCTGGACCTCGTAGTTGGCCGAGTTCCAGGAGGCGTGGTTGTTGAACCACACCATGTCCGGGCTCCACTGGACGTAGTCCTCGTTGGCGAACAGCGGGGCGTAGGAGGCGAGTTTGACGATGTCCGCGTTGCGCTCCAGGCCGGTCATGAAGGCCGCTTCGGCGAGGCCGTTCTTGAAGGCGTTGCCCCAGGAGGCGTACTCGCCGAGGAAGACCTTCGGGCCGTTGCGGTCGTAGGAGTCGTAGCGGTCGTTGTTCTGCAGGAACCACTGCGGGCTGTTGTAGTAGTGCTCGTCGACCATGTCGACGTTCTCGTCCCGGTTGAGCTGCCAGGCCGTGTCGAAGGTCGAGCCGGCGTCGTCCGGGCCGGAGTTGGAGACGACGGTGATGTCCGGGTACTTCGCCTCGATGGCGGCGCGGAACTGCTTGAACCGGGCCATGAACTCGACCGGCAGGTTCTCCTCGTTGCCGACCCCGACGTGGGTGAGGTGGAAGGGCCTGGGGTGGCCCATCTCGGCGCGCTTCTTGCCCCAGGTCGACGTGACCGGTCCGTTGGCGAACTCGATGAGGTCGAGGGTGTCCTGGATGTGCCGCTTGAGCAGCGCGTCGTCGACGACGGCCTTGTTCTGGCCGCAGCCGGTCACCAGGGCCGGGACGACGGGCAGCGGCATCGCGCCGATGTCCTCGGCGAAGCGGAAGTACTCGTAGTAGCCGAGGCCGTAACTCTGGTTGTATCCCCAGAAGTTGGCGTTGGTGGCGCGCTCCTCGACGGGGCCGATGGTGTCCTTCCACTGGTAGGAGCGGGCGCGCTGCCAGCCGGAGGCCTCGCTGTAGTCCTGCATGGAGCCGGTGTTGACCAGGCAGCCGCCGGGGAAGCGCAGGAAGCCGGGCTTCAGGGCGGCGACCTTCTCGGCGAGGTCCCGGCGCAGCCCGTTGGACTGGCGCTTGTAGGTGTCCCGCGGGAAGAGCGACACCATGTCGAGGGCGGCCGCGCCCGAGGAGGCGACGGTCAGACGGCCGTCGCTGCTGGTGCGGCTGGCGGTGAAGGTGGCCTTGTACTTGGCCCAGCCGCCCTTGGCGGCCACCTGGCGGGCGGTGGCCAGGGTGCCGTCGGCGTCCTGGAGGCCGACGGTGAGCGTGGTGCCGCTCTCGGCCCGGGCCCACACCGAGAAGTCGTACTTCTTGCCCTGCTCGACCCGGATGCCGGTGTTGTAGCCGGCGTTCGTGACGGAGGACCCGGCGGCCAGGGAGAGGTAGGCGCGGTTGCGTTCGTTGAGACGGCCGGCGTCGTTCAGGACCTGCGCGGTGCCGTCGACCGTCCAGGAGGTCAGCGGGGTGTAGGACCGGTTGTCGGCGGTGGAGTACTCGAAGGACCGGTTCTGCACGAGCTCGGCGTACAGACCGCCGTCGGCGGCGCGGTTGATGTCCTCGAAGAAGACGCCGTACATCGTGTCGTCGATTGACGCGCCCTTGGCGGCGGGGTCGACGGTGATGGCGTAGTCGGCGACGTCCTCGGCGTGCGCGGGGGCAGGGAGGAGGGCGCCCGCCGTGAGGAGAGCGGTGGCGGTGAGACCGAGTCTCCAACGGGTGGGGGTGGTGCTGCGTGACATGGATACTCCGCGGCTCGGGTGGGGCATCGTCCAAGATTGTTCGTAATATCGAACCTTGATCAGCACTTCGAACGGCAAGATAGGGAGGGGGCGGGAGCACGTCAATGGGGCGTGCAGCAATCGGACGGGACGGAGGGCGGCACGGCATGGACGGGTGCTGGCCAGTGCGCGATGTCCTGGCGTATCTCGCCGGGAGCTGGCGGGTCGGCCGGACGGTGCGGGATCTGACGAGCGGCGACGAAGGGCGCTTCGAGGGCACGACGGTTTTCGGCCCGCTCGAGGAGGGCGGGCTGCTGCACCACGAGTCCGGCACGTTCACCTGGCGGGGCGTCCCGCGTCCCGCCGAGCGCACCCTGCGCTTCCTGCCGGGGCCGACGCCCGGCACGGCGGACGTACGGTTCGCCGACGGCCGCCCCTTCCACGACCTGGACCTGACCACCGGACGGCACGTGGCCCGCCATCCCTGCGCCGCCGACCTCTACCGGGGCGAGTTCACCGTCCGGGACGCGGACCACTGGCGCACCGTCTGGCGCGTGGGCGGCCCCGCCAAGGACCTGCTGCTCACCACGGACTACGTGCGCGGGACCGACTGAGCCCGTCAGGCACGAGAGGGCTGAGCCGACACCCCCTCGAACCGCAGGTTCCACCGCCCGCCCCGGCCGGTGACGGTGGTCGTCGACAGGGGGCGGACGTCGATGTTCCAGTACGTCGGGGGCGGCGCCTTGAGCGTGTACACCAGCGCGGCCCGGATCACGCTCGGCTCGGCCACGGCGACGATCCGGCAGCCGTCCTCCACCGGACGCGTGTCGAGCCAGCCGCCGACCCGGGAGATGAACTCCAGCAGCGACTCGCCACCGTGCGGAGTGGCCCGCGGGTCGGCGAGCCAGGTGTCCACGGCCTCCGGTTCCCGGGCCATCGCCTCGCCCAGTGTGAGCCCGCGCCAGCGGCCCATGTCGCAGTCGCGCAGGGCGAGCTGGACGAGGGGGGCGTAGCCGAGCGCGTCCCCGGTGGCGCGGCTGCGCGGGGTCGGCGAGCAGTAGCGCAGCTCGGCCGCCGCGAGGGGCAGCAGATCACCGGCGACGCGCTGCACCTCGTCCCAGCCCGCCTGGTCCAGCGGCCAGTCGTCCTCGAAGCGCTCCGCGAGCAGCGGGGAACTGCGCGCGGCGGCGACGAACGTGACCCGGAGTGCCATGCGGTGATGGTGGGGCGCGCTAGTACGCAGGTCAAGGGGTGTTGGTCGAGAACTTCTCGAAAATCAGCGCCATCCACTGGTCGGGCTTGTCCAGCGCCTCGAAGCCGACCTTCTCGTAGACCCCGTGCGCGTCGTGCGTGGCGAGCAGGACGCGGCGCAGCCCGTGCGGGCGGAGGTGGTCGCGTACGGCCGCGACGAGCGAGGTCCCGATCCCCTTCCCCCGGACGGCCGGGTCCACGTACACGTCGCACAGCCACGCGAAGGTCGCCAGGTCGGTCACGACCCGCGCGTAGGCGACCTGCTCGCCCGACCCCGTGTCGTAGGCCCCGAAGTTGAGCGATGCGGCGATCGCCCGGTCCTGCTGCTCCCGCGCACGTCCGACGGCCCAGTACGCGTCCGTGGACAGCCAGCGGTGCACCCGCGCGGCATCGATCCGGGCGGCGTCGGCGGAGATCTCGTAGCCCTCGGCGAGGGGCGGGATGTCGTTCATGGACGGGACCCTCACAGATCGCGCACGCCCTGTCGAACGGATTCCGCGAGCACCTCGTCGCACGCCCTCCGCAGCCGCCGCACCCCCTCCACGATCTCCTCCGTCCCGGCGACCGCCGCGAAACTCAGCCGGACGTGCGCGGCGGGGGGTTCGGCGCTGAAGTACGGACGGCCCGGGGTCAGGGCGACGCCCGCGCGCAGGGCCGCCGCCGTGAACGCCGTCTCTCCCCCCGAGCCGAAGGCCTGGGAGGTGCCCCCGGTGCCGTCGGGCAGGCGCAGCCAGAGGTGGTAGCCGCCGGACGGGACGTGCGGGAGGGAGAGTTCGGGGAGGTGCTGGGCCAGGGCCGACGTCATCGCGTCCCGCCGGGCCTTCAACTCGGTCGCGAGCGTCCGCAGATGGCGCGGCCAGGCGGGCGAGCCGACGAGTTCGAGGGCGGCCTCCTGGAGCGGGCGGGGCACGAAGAAGGTGTCGACGACCTGGATGGCGCGCAGCCGTTCCAGGACGGGGCCGCGGGCGACGAGGGCGCTGACCCGGAAACTGGGCGAGGTCGCCTTGGTCAGGGAACCGACGTGGACGACGACGCCGTCGGGATCGTCGGCGGCGAGCGGGCGGGGCAGCGGTCCCGCGTCCTCGTGCGCCAGCCGCCGTACGAAGTCGTCCTCGACGACGAAGGCGCCCGCCTCGCGCGCGATGCGCAGCACCTCCCCGCGCCGGCCGGGGGCGAGGACGGCGCCGGTCGGATTCTGGAACAGCGGCTGGCAGACGAAGACGCGGGCACCGGTCGCCCGGAACGCGTCCGCGAGCAGCCCGGGCCGCACGCCGTCGGGGTCGACGGGGACGGGTACCGGACGCAGGCCCGCCGACCGGGCGATCGCCAGCATGCCGGGGTACGTCGGCGACTCGACGAGCACCGGCGCGCCGGGCGGGGCCAGGGCGCGCAGGGCGGTGGTGAGCGCCGTCTGGCCGCCCGAGCCGACCAGCACCTCGGCCGCGGTGACGGCGGAGCCGAGCGAGCGGGCGAACCACTCACGCAGCTCCGGCAGGCCCTCCACCGGCGGCCGTCCCCAGGCTCCGGGACGCCGTCCGGCCCGGGCCAGGGCCGCGGACATCGCCCGCTCCGGTTGCAGGGAGGGGTGCAGGTAGCCGCCGTTGAACTCGATCACGCCGGGCGGTGGAGCGGCCAGCGAGACCGTCACCCCGGACGCGTCCACCGAGCGCGGTACGAGGTCGGCGGCGCCGTCCGCGCTCAGCGCGACCTCCTGCCAGGAGGTGTCGCCGGCCGGCCCGGACGGCGTACGCGGCCGGGCGCGGAAGGCCCCGGCGCCGGGCCGGGTGACCACGAGCCCCTCGGCGGCCAGCTGGGCGAGGGCGCGCGAGACGGTCACCGGGCTCACCCGGAACCGTTCGACGAGGGCTCGGCTCGACGGGAGCTTTCCACCGTGAGGGTAGCGGTCCAGCTCACTCCGCAACCGTTCGACCAGTTCAGCCACACTGCTACGCTCGTGCATGAAGACACAGAGTAGCGCTACTGCACCGTCCCCGATAGCAGTCACCACTCCAGGGACCGCTCCCCGGGGCGGGCCAGGGCTCGGCGGCACCCTCCAGGCCGCCCTCGGCGTCGTCGCCTTCTCCCTCACGTTCCCGGCCACCGCCTGGGGTCTGGAGGGCTTCGGACCCTGGGCCCTGGTCGCCGTGCGCTGTGTCCTGGCCGCGCTGATCGCGGGCGGTTGTCTCCTCGCCCTGCGGGTTCCGGTACCGGCCCGGCGGCACTGGCCGGGGCTCGCCGTGGTGGCCGCCGGGGTCGTGGTCGGCTTCCCTCTGCTCAGCACGCTCGCCCTGCGGACGTCCACCACCGCGCACGCCGCTGTCGTGGTCGGGCTGCTGCCCCTGACCACCGCCCTCTTCTCCGCCCTGCGCGTGGGCTCCCGCCCCTCGCGCACCTTCTGGACGGCGGCGCTGGCGGGCGCCGGCGCCGTGGTCGCGTTCACCGTGCAGCAGAGCGGCGGGGCCCTGACCGGCGCCGACCTGTACCTGTTCGGGGCGCTGCTGGTGTGCGCGGCCGGCTACACCGAGGGTGGCCGGCTGGCCCGAGTCATGCCGGGCTGGCAGGTCATCGGCTGGGCACTGGTGCTGTGCCTGCCGCTCGCCGGGCCGGCCGCCGCGCTGGCCCTCGCGTACGAACCGGTCCGGTTGACCGCGCACAGCGTGGCCGGGCTGCTGTGGGTCGCCGCGGGCTCGCAGTTCCTCGGGCTGGTCGTCTGGTACCGGGGCATGGCGGCCATCGGCATCCCCAAGGCCAGCCAGTTGCAGTTGGCCCAACCCCTGCTCACACTGGTGTGGTCGGTGCTGCTGCTGGGCGAACACCTGACAGTGGCCGCCCCGCTGACGGCTGCGGCGGTGCTGGTCTGCATCGCCGTCACGCAGAGGGCGCGTGGCTGAGCGGGCCTCACGGTCCCCCTCTCCACCACCGCTCCGCGCCGTAGACTCAAGGCCACGGACCGCTGCTCCCGCTTTTGGTGAGGAGGCCCCAGAGATGCGTGCAACCGTGGGCGACCAGCTTGTCCAGCACGGCAGGGTGGTCGGCCAACACGACAAGGTCGGCGAGATCGTCGAAGTGCTGGGCCACGAGGGCAATCCCCCCTACCGCGTCCGCTTCGAGGACGGGCACGAGGGCTTGTGCTCGCCCGGACCCGACACCGAGATCCGTCACCGGGAAACCGGCCCGTCGATGGGCCGGTAGATCAGCGCGGGGGTTTCGCCGGCTGCCCGTAGTGGTCGGCGACCACCCGCGCCATCGCCCCGATCCGGTCCGTCGCCACGTCCTTGGCGGCGAAGAACACATGTCCCCGCACCTCCGGATGGCCCTCGGCCAGCGTGAGGTGCCGGGACAGCTCGGCCGGCTTCTGCCACGCCGCGGGCTGCGCCGGGTCCCCCGCCCGGTACAGCGCCTCCCCGATGTACAGCTTCGTCCTGCTGCCCCGCGCGACCTGTGCCCACCAGGGCACGAGTGCGGCGTAGTCGGCGGCGGAGAAGCCGATGTTCCAGTACAGCTGCGGCACGATGTAGTCGATCCAGCCCTCGCGCACCCACTTGCGGGTGTCGGCGTGGACGGCGTCGTAGGACTGCAGGGCCCGGGTGTCCGAGCCGCGCGGGTCGGTGGAGGCGTTGCGCCAGACCCCGAAGGGGCTGATGCCGAACTGCGTGGTGGGCCGGACCGCCTTGATCCGGGCGGCCGTCTCGCGGACCAGCCTGTCGATGTTGTCGCGGCGCCACGCGGCCCGGTTGGGGAAGCTCCCGCCGTGGCGGTCGTAGGCCGCGTCGTCGTCGAAGGAGTGGCCGGCCACCGGATAGGGGTAGAAGTAGTCGTCGAAGTGCACCGCGTCGACGGGGTACTTCCGGACCGCGTCGAGGATCGCGTCCTGCACGAACGCGCGGACCGCCGGCAGACCGGGGTTGTAGTAGAGCTTCCCGCCGTACGTCACCACCCAGTCGGGGTGCTTGCGCGCGGGATGGGAGGCGACGAGCCGGGTGGGGTCGGCGTGCGTGGCCACCCGGTACGGGTTGAACCAGGCGTGCAGCTGGAGGCCGCGGGCGTGGGCCTCCTTCACGGCCGTGCCCAGCGGGTCCCAGCCCGGCGCCTTCCCCTGGGTGCCGGTGAGCACGGCCGACCAGGGCTCGTACGACGAGGGCCACAGCGCGTCGGCCGTGGGCCGCACCTGGAACATGACGGTGTTGAGACGGTTGCGGACGGCCAGATCCAGCCGGGCGAGCAGCTCGGAACGCTGTTGTGCGGCGCTCAGACCCGGCCGGGAGGGCCAGTCGCGGTTGGCGACCGTCGCCAGCCACACGCCCCGCATCTCGGTCGCGGCCCACCGCTCCCCGGCCGGCCCGGAGGCGCGCCCCGAACCGGCCGCCGCCCCTGTCGTCGTGAACGCCGACAGCGCGGCCAGCGCGAACGCCCGCCGGGTCAGTCGCCCCATGGGACACACCCCCACATACACCGCGGATCCGCTCGGTCACGGATCGTCTCCGCGCCAAGGATGCCCCCACCCCGGTGATCGATCATCGATACTTGCTAGTAACGTGCACGATCGGAGCAGGCGGACCGGGATCCGGCAGACCTGCCACAGCCATCAGCAACAGCGTCAGTGCCAGTGAAGGGGACGATGTGACGGGCATCCCAGCGGGAGACATCGCACGCGTCGGAGTGGTGGGCTGCGGCCAGATGGGGGCGGGCATCGCCGAGGTCTGCGCCCGCGCCGGACTCGACGTCAAGGTCGCCGAGACCACCGGCGAGGCCCTGGAGATCGGCCGCACCCGGCTGTTCAACTCCCTGGCCAAGGCGGCCGAGCGCGGCAAGATCACCGAGGAGGAGCGGGACGCCACGCAGGCGCGCCTGACCTTCACCACGGACCTCGGCGAGTTCGCCGACCGCGACCTGGTCATCGAGGCGGTCGTCGAGAACGAGCAGGTCAAGACCGAGATCTTCCAGGTCCTGGACCAGGTCGTGACCCGCCCGGACGCCATCCTGGCCTCCAACACCTCCTCCATCCCGCTGGTGAAGCTGGCGGTCGCCACCTCGCGGCCGGACCACGTCGTCGGCATCCACTTCTTCAACCCGGCCCCGGTGCAGAAGCTCGTCGAGCTGATCCCGGCGCTGACCACCTCCGAGGGCACGCTCAGCCGGGCCCAGCTGTTCGCCGAGAAGCTGCTGGGCAAGCACGCCATCCGCGCCCAGGACCGCTCCGGCTTCGTGGTCAACGCGCTGCTGATCCCCTACCTGCTCTCCGCGATCCGGATGTTCGAGACGGGCATCGCCAGCCGCGAGGACATCGACAACGGCATGGAGCTGGGCTGCGCCCACCCGATGGGCCCGCTGAAGCTGTCCGACCTGATCGGCCTGGACACCGTCGCCTCGGTGGCGCAGTCGATGTACGAGGAGTACAAGGAGCCCCTGTACGCCGCTCCCCCGCTCCTCCAGCGCATGGTCGACGCCGGCCGGCTGGGCCGCAAGACCGGCTCGGGCTTCTACACCTACGGCTGACCACGCTCGGTGAGCGGTACGGGCCCGGCGCTCCGCGGAGCGCCGGGCCCGCGGCGTTCACACGGCGTGTGCGCATCGGGCCCGCATATGCCGCGCGCACACTCTCCCCACCGGCCCACCAGGCGGGTTCACTCATCATGCGCATACAAGGGATGTGAGACGACCACGGAAAGGAGCGGACACGTGACCGCCGACCCCGAGCATCCCGTCGTCCATGGAGAACTCGCGGAGTTACGTCGCCGGCTCGACGTGGCCTACGCCCGCGTCGAGGGCGGCCTGGCCCTGCTGGCGCACCGCACCGAGGAAAGCGCCAAGGAGATCGACGAACTGAGCACCCGGATCGTCACGTTGGAGCACGCCCGCTGGCCGCTGCCGTCGATCGCGGCGATCACGGCCGTCGGCGCCCTCGTCGTGACGATCTGGCAGGCCTTCGGGCGCTAGGTGCACTGATCGCCAACGTCGTTGACGGTCGCGGGGCTTGGCACGCCCGTCCGCGGCGTCGCCGCCGGTGGCCGGCTCCCCGGGCCCGGCCGCGTTCGTGCGGGAGGGGCCCGTCGCGCCGACGCTCTCCGCCGCCCCGCAGCCGGACGCGCCAGGCCCCGCTCACCCGCGCCGGTGGAGTCACCGCCCGTCTCGCGCGAGCTGATCCGCGAGACGGGCCCCGGAGCGCGTGCGGGGGGGGGATCAGGACGCGGTGTCCTGGCCCAGCCTGAGGTGGTGCAGGAGCAGGAGCGCGGCCGCCATGTTGGCGGCCGGGACCTCGCCACGGGCGACCATGTCGGGGACGAGCTTGAGCGGGACCCACTCCCGGCGGTCCGACTCGAAGTCGTCCACGGGGTGCCCGACGTACTCGCCCTCGTCCGACCAGTAGACGTGGTGGACGGCGTCGGTGAGACCGTTGGACGGCTCCACGCTCATGAGGTGGCGCAGGGGGCCCGGTCGCCAGCCGGTCTCCTCCTCCAGCTCCCGGGCGGCTGCCCCGGCGATGTCCTCACCGTCCTCGACGACGCCCGCCGCGAGTTCCCACCCCCAGCTGTCGGTGATGAAGCGATGGCGCCACAGCAGGAGGACCTCGTTGGACTCGTTCACCACCGTGGCCACGGCGACGGGCCGCAGCCGTATGAGGAAGTGGTCGAGGTGCCGGCCGTCCGGCAGCTCGACATCTGCGAGGTTGACGCTGAACCAGCGGTTTTCATACACAGTTCGTTCGCTCTGTTTCGTCCACTGCACGGTTCTGCCACCTTCCGTCGAGTAAGTGGCAATATCGCAGTAGGAACTGTGTCGCGCCGGTGCTCGGGTCCCGGTCTACAGCGGTATCTGCAACGGTGTCTACAGCGGTACGCGCAGGGCCCCGTCGATGAGTTCGGCCGCCTCGGCCGTGCCCGAACAGCCGCTGCGCACCAGGTGTTCACGCACCGCCCGGAGTCTGTCGCGCAGGCGCTGGGACTCCATCCCACGGGCCTGTTCGGCCATCCGCACAGCGGTGGCGACCGCCTTGTCGGCGTTGCCCTGGCGCAGTTCGATCGTGCTGAGCATGGCGAGCCGGTGCACCCGCCCCCGGTCGTGGGCGGGCGTGTCGACGGCGGCCGCCGCGTGCTCGGCCGCGGCGCTCAGGTCGCCGAGACTCAACAGCGCCTCCGCCACCTGGACGTTCACCAGCC
This sequence comes from Streptomyces sp. NPDC014995, assembly GCF_043080745.1. Classification (NCBI taxonomy): domain Bacteria; kingdom Bacillati; phylum Actinomycetota; class Actinomycetes; order Kitasatosporales; family Streptomycetaceae; genus Streptomyces; species Streptomyces sp. NPDC014995. The sequence continues at coordinate 238,061 of NZ_JBIBVX010000003.1, read as the reverse complement.
CCGGCTGGACATAGCCGGTCTCGTCGGGTTCGTGGCCGCGCCGGATGTGTTCGGCGGCCGTCTCGGCACGCCGGATGCACGCCAGGGCGCTGCTGCCGTCGCCGAGGTGGGCGTACGCCTTCGCCTGCATCGCGTACAGGTCGGAGGCGAGGGCGGGGGTGATGTGCCTGCCCGCGGTGCGCAGCGCGGCCTCCGCGAAGGCGACGGCCTGCCGGTACTCCCGCATGAACAGCGACTGGTTGACGAGCAGCGCGATCACGTACGCCCCAAGTCCCCGGTCGCCGCTGGCCTTCGCCAGCCGCAGCGCCTGGTGGAAGTAGCGCTGGGCGAGCCCGTGCGCGTCGGAGTCGTACGCGCAGATGCCGGCGATCGCCACCAACCCACCGGTCGCCCGGTGCAGTTGGCGGCCCGTCGCGTCGGTGTAGCCGCCGCGCAGCAACGGTGCGGCCTCGGCGTTGAGGAAGCCGACGATGCGGCTGCGGGTCGCCACCCCGCCGGCCTTGCGGTACATCTGCTCGTAGTGGGCGCGGGCCGAGCGCAGCATCGCGATGTCGGCGGGGGTGACCCGGTGCCGGCCGCCGCGGGAGACGTCGACGTCCTCGGGCGGGTTCTCCCACTCCCAGACCGGCATCACGGCGGGCGTGCCGGTGACCGCGGGGGCGCCGAGGAGGTGCGGGCGCTGTTGTTCGTCGGAGCGCCACAGCGCGGTGGCCCGCTCGACGAAGCCGGACAGCGAGGTGCCGTGCGGGGCGGAGGGTTCTCCCGGGACGCCGAGGCCGATGTCGTCGAGGGTGACGGGCCGTTGCAGCCGCCCGGCGAGGACCTCGCAGATCAGGTCGGGCACCTGGCCGCGCGGCCGCTGGCCCTTCAGCCACCGTGCGACCGCCGTGTGCTCGTACCGCAGCGCGAGTCCGCGGGCACGTCCCGCCTGGTTGACGTGGGCGGCGAGGCCCGCGTGGGAGATCCCCGCCTCGTCCAGGATCGCGTCGAGCAGTGTGTTGGGCTGCATGGGTGCCCCCCGGTGGCTCGGTGCCGTCAGATTAGTGGGTCCGCCTTCACACGGGGTGTGAACGGAGTGCGCGTATCCGTACCGTGTGCGCTCTGTCGCAGAGCGTTTCCAGTCGGTTGACTGAAATACCTCGCAAGAGGACCGCCGGGCCGTCGGCTCCCCCTCGTAAAGCGACGGCCCGGCGTTGCGCTCCGCGGGCGGCGCCGAAGAAACCGCGGCGGGTGGTGGTCACGGCCGCGCCGACGGCTGCGGATCGTGGGTGGTCGCCCGCCCGGTTCCCCGCGCCTCGGAGGGGAGTCGGTGCCTCCGCTCGTTCCCCAGGACCAGCAAGGTGATGTCGTCGGTCTCCCTCCCCGCCGTGTGCCTGAGGAGTGCGCCCAGGACCGTGCGCAGGATCTGCTGGGAGGAGACCGGGTGGTCGTGTGCCGCCGTGGCCAGGGCAGTCGGCAGGGAGAAGAACCGGCCCCTGGCATCCCGCGCGTCCTCCGCGCCGTCCGTGTACAGGACCAGTAACTCCCCCGGGCGGAGGTGACCGCAGGGCGTGGTGGGCAGGTCGGCGGGCAGCGGGAACGGGCCGAGGGGCGGCAGGGGATCCGCGCGGGCCAGCGGCTCGACGCCGGTGCCGCTGAGCAGGTACGGCCAGGGGTGACCGCAGTTCAGGGCGCGTACCCCGCCGTCCCGGTCGATCTCCAGCAGCAGGACGGTGACGAACTCCTCGGCGACCGGGGTGTCCGGGACGCGGCCGCTCGCGGGGTGTTCGTCGCGGTGCCGCTCGCGCAGGTGCCGGGCCAGGGCGCGGTCCAGCCGGCGCAGGACGCGGCCGAGGTCGGGCTCGTCGTGCGCGGCCTCGCGGAAGCTGCCGAGGAGCGCGGCGACCGTCCCGAGGGCGGGCAGTCCGTGCCCGCGCACGTCGCCCATCACGACCCGTACGCCGTGCTCGGTGGCGATGACCTCGTACAGGTCGCCGCCGACGGTGGCACCGCGGTCGGCGGAGAGCTGCACGGCGGCCACCTCGAGCCCGTCGACGCGCGGTGGCAACGGTCGCAGCAGCACGCTCTGCGCGGCTCCGGCGACCCGGCGCGCCTGTCTCAGTTCACGCAGCAGCGTCTGGCGTACGTGGTGGATCAGTCCGGTTCCGACGGCGAAGAAGACGGCGCTGGTGACGAGCCGTGCGCCGAGCCCGTCCTGTTGGGCCAGCGGGCAGCCCAGCTTGTAGGTGATGGCCAAGGCGCCCCAGGCCGTGGGCAACCCCAGCGAGACGCCCCGGCGCAGCGGCCCCCCGATGCCGAACATGTCGATGGCCCCCCATCCAGGCCCTGACAGCAGACAGACCGGCCCCGAAAGGCCGGTCTGATTCTGTCGACGTCATGGTCCGGGAGGGCCGGTTCGAGGGGCCTTCTCACTCGAAGGAGTGAGGTGACCCCTGGGGGGTGCCGTGTCACCGTGCGGCTCCGCCACGGGGGCGTGACCAGCCACGACGGCATCGAGCCGGCCGGGAGCCGCGGCTCCCCCCACCGCTCAGCCGCGCAGTACCGCCCCGGTCCGCTCACCCGCAAGGGTGACCGCCGCGTCCCGAGCCGCCGACGCCTCGTCAACGGTCAGCGTGCGGTCCCCCGCACGGAAGCGCAACGCGTACGCCAGCGACTTCTTGCCGTCCCCGAGCTGCTCCGCGTTCTCGTACACGTCGAACAGCCGGATCCCCTCCAGCAGCTCGCCCGCGCCCGCCCGCAGCGCGGCCTCCACGTCGGCGTGCGGGACGAACGTGTCGACCACCAGGGCGACGTCCTGCGTGGCGACCGGGAACGTGGAGATGCTCGGCGCCCGCGGCGTGTCGTCGCCGACCTGCTCCAGGACGTCCAGGTTCAGCTCCATGGCTGAGGTGCGCGCGGGCAGACCCAGCGACTTCACGACGCGCGGGTGCAGCTCGCCCGCGTGCCCGGCGATCCGCTCGGCGCCGTCGGCGACGACGACCAGCTCGGCGCACCGGCCCGGGTGCCACGGCCCGTACTGGCCGCCGCGGACGATCAGCTCGGCGCCCGCCTCACGCGCGACCGTGCGGGCCGCCTCGACGGCGTCGGCCCAGTCGGCCGGGCGGCCCTTGCCCCACCAGCCGGCCTGCTCGCGGGCGCCCGCGAGGACGACGGCGACGTGGCGCGGCTGCTCGGGCAGCACGGCGTCGAGCGAGGCGAGTTCCTCGTCGGTCGGGCGGCGGTCGACCGGCAGATGACCGGCGGCGCGCTGCTCCTCCCGCGGGTGGAAGACCAGCCCGGTCTCGAACAGCGCGAGGTCGTGCGAGCCCCGGCCGTCGTTGCGCCGCAGGGCGCCCAGCAGGCCCGGCAGCAGCGACGTGCGGAGCGCGGGCTCCTCGTCGTTGAGCGGGTTGGTCAGCTTCACGACGTGGCGGGCCGGGTCGTCGGCCTCCAGCAGGAGCTGGTCGAAGACCTGCTCGCCGATGAAGGGGTAGTTCGGCGCCTCGACGTAGCCGGCGCCGGCCAGGGCCCGGCCGACGCGGCGGTGCAGTCGCTGGCGGTGGGTGAGGCCGCGGCCCGACGGGGGCTTGGGCAGCGTGGAGGGCAGGTTCTCGTAGCCCTCCAGGCGGATGACCTCCTCGGCCAGGTCGTTGGCCTCGGCGAGGTCGGGCCGCCAGGACGGCACGGTGACGATCAGCTCGTCCTGCCCGTACACGTCGCAGCCGATCTCCTGGAGACGGCGTACGACGGTCTCGCGGCCGTACTCGACGCCCGCGACCTTGTCCGGGTGGTCCGCCGGGACGGTGATGGTGTGCGGCGCGGACGGCGCGACGACCTCGGTGACACCGGCCTCGGCGGTGCCGCCCGCGAGGAGCACGAGGAGGTCGACCGTGCGCTGCGCGGCGGCGGCCGCGGCCTGCGGGTCGACGCCGCGCTCGAAGCGGCGGGACGCCTCGGAGGACAGCTTGTGGCGACGGGCGGTGCGCGCGATGGAGACCGCGTTGAAGTGGGCGGCCTCGATGACCACGTCCGTGCTGGCGTTCTCGAGGTCGTCGTGGTCGGCGATCTCGGTGTTGGCGCCGCCCATGACTCCGGCGAGGCCGATGGGGCCGCGCTCGTCGGTGATCACCAGGTCCTCGGCGTGCAGCGTGCGCTCGACGCCGTCGAGGGTGACGAGCTTCTCGCCCTCCTCGGCGCGGCGCACGCCGATGGTGCCCTGGACCAGCGTGCGGTCGTAGGCGTGCAGCGGCTGGCCCAGCTCCATCATCACGTAGTTGGTGACGTCGACGGCGAGGGAGATCAGGCGCATGCCGACCTTCTGGAGCCGGCGCTGGAGCCAGATCGGGGAGCGCGCCTCGGGGCTCAGACCGGTGACGGTGCGGGCGGTGAAGCGGTCGCAGCCGACCGGGTCGGAGACCTGCACGGGGTAGCCGAAGGCGTTCGGGCCGGGCACGTCGAGCAGGGCCGGGTCGCGAAGCGGCAGGCGGTAGGCGATGGCGGTCTCACGGGCGACACCGCGGATGGACAGGCAGTCGCCGCGGTTGGCGGTGACGGCGATGTCCAGGACCTCGTCGACCAGCTCCAGCAGCTCGATGGCGTCCTTGCCGACCTCGGTCTCCGGCGGCAGCACGATGATGCCGTGGCTGCCGTCGTCGCCCATGCCCAGCTCGCCGCTGGAGCAGATCATGCCGTGGGACGTCCTGCCGTAGGTCTTGCGCGCGGAGATCGAGAAGCCGCCCGGCAGGGTGGCACCGGGCAGGACCACGACGACCTTGTCGCCGACGGCGAAGTTGCGGGCGCCGCAGACGATCTCCTGCGGCTCGCCGGTGCCGTTGGCCTGGCCGACGTCGACGGTGCAGAAGCGGATGGGCTTCTTGAAGCCCTCCAGCTCCTCGATGGTGAGGACTTGGCCGACGACGAGCGGGCCCTTGAGGTCGGCGCCGAGGTGCTCGACGGTCTCGACCTCCAGACCGGCGGAAATGAGCTTGGCCTGGACGTCACGGCCGGTCTCGGTGGCCGGCAGGTCGACGTACTCCCGCAGCCAAGAAAGCGGGACCCGCATCAGATCTCCATCCCGAACGGCCGGGTGAACCGGACGTCACCCTCGACCATGTCTCGCATGTCTTCGACGTTGTGGCGGAACATCAGCATCCGCTCGATGCCGAACCCGAAGGCGAAGCCGCTGTACTTCTCCGGGTCGACGCCGCAGGCGGTGAGCACCTTGGGGTTGACCATGCCGCAGCCGCCGAGCTCGATCCAGCCCTCGCTGGAGCAGGTGCGGCAGGGCCGGTCGGGGTTGCCGACGGACTCGCCGCGGCAGACGTAGCACACCATGTCCATCTCGGCGGACGGCTCGGTGAAGGGGAAGAAGTTCGGCCGCAGCCGGGTCTTCATGCCCTCGCCGAACAGCGCCTGCACCATGTGGTCGAGGGTGCCCTTGAGGTCGGCCATGGTCAGGCCCTCGTCCACGGCGAGCAGCTCCACCTGGTGGAAGACGGGCGTGTGCGTGGCGTCCAGCTCGTCGGTGCGGTACACGCGGCCGGGGCAGATCACGTACACCGGCAGCTCGCGGTCGAGCAGGGAGCGGATCTGCACGGGCGAGGTGTGGGTGCGCAGCACGACGCCGGACTCGGTACCGCCGTCCGGGCCCTGGACGAAGAACGTGTCGGCCTCGCCGCGGGCGGGGTGGTCGGGGCCGATGTTGAGGGCGTCGAAGTTGAACCACTCGGCCTCGACCTGCGGGCCCTCGGCGACCTCGTAGCCCATGGCGACGAAGACGTCCTCGATGCGCTCCGAGAGCGTGGTCAGCGGGTGGCGGGCGCCGGCCGGTACGCGGTCGTGGGGCAGCGTGACGTCCACCGCCTCCTCGACCAGTACGCGCGCGTCGCGCTCGGCCTCCAGCTCGGCCTGACGGGCGGCGAAGGCCTTGTTCACCGCGCCACGGGCCTGGCCGACGCGCTTGCCGGCCTCGGCCTTGGCGTGCGGGGGCAGGGCGCCGATCTCGCGGTTGGCGAGCGCCAGCGGGGAGGTGCCGCCGGTGTGGGCGACCTTGGCCTCCTGGAGCGCGTCGAGGGAGTCCGCGGCGGCGAAGGCGGCGAGCGCCTCGTCCCGCATGCGCTCGATCTCTTCCGGTTTCAACGCCTCGACCTCGACAGGGTCGTACGACTTATTGGGTGCCGACATCTCTTCCCGTGCTTCCGGTTGGCTGGCTGACGTCCCCGTCACCGACTCGTGGACAGATCGTCACGGTTTTTGGGACACAAAGGTGCCAAAGGCCGAGTCTAACGGGGTGGAGGTGTGCGGTTGCGCCCGCGGGCGACTAGGCCAGATAGGCCGGGGCCGCCACGGGCAACGTAAATCGGAACTGCGCGCCGCCGCCGGGGGCGCGGCCGACCTCGATCGTGCCGCCGTGGGCCTCGACGATGCCCTTGACGATGTACAGCCCGAGGCCCGTGCCGCCGCGCTTGCTGCCCCGCCAGAAGCGGGTGAAGACGCGGTTCATGGACTCCTCCGGGATGCCGGTGCCCTCGTCGCTCACGGTGACCGACGTGCCGACGTCCTCTCCCTCGCGGGGCGACTCGGCGGGCGTGACGTCAATCGTGACGGTTCCCTCGCCGTGCCGCACGGCATTTTCGATGAGGTTGCTCAGGACCTGGTCGACCTTGTCGGGGTCGGCCCACAGGGCGGGCAGCGGCTGCTCGACGCGCAGCAGGAAACGGTCGGCGGGCTGTCCGGCGGCGACGTAGGCCTGGATGTGCCGGCCGACGGCGGCTCCTATGTCGACGGGCTGGCGGCGCACCTCCAGCCGCCCGGAGTCGATCCGTGAGATGTCCAGCAGCTCGGCGATGAGGCGGGTGACGCGGTCGGCGTCGGCGTCGACCGTCTCCAGCATCAGCCGTTTCTGGTCGTCGGTGAAGCGCGACCACTTGGCGAGCAGGGTGGCGGTGAAGCCCTTCACGGAGGTGAGCGGCGAGCGCAGCTCGTGGGCCACGGTCGCGATCAGCTCGGCGTGGCTGCGCTCGGTGCGGCGGCGGGCCTCGGTGTCCCGGAGGGAGACGACGACGCGGCGGACGGGCCCGGTGGGTTCGCTGCGGACGTACCGCGCGGAGACGAGGACCTCGCGCCCGCCGGGCAGCAGCAGGTTCCGCTCGGGCTGCCGTACCCGGATGGCGAGCCCGCCGTACGGATCGGTCAGCTGCCACCAGCGCCGGCCCTCCAGGTCCTCTAATGGCAGGGCTTCCTCCAGCCGCCGTCCGAGGGCTTCGGCGGCGGGGACGGCGGTGATGCGCTCGGCGGCGGCGTTGAAGCAGACGACGTGCCCGTGCTCGTCGGCGACGACGAGCCCGTCGGGCAGGTCGTCGGGGTCGATGCCGGGTCCGGCGAGGTCACCGGCCGGTCGGGCCGCGGGCGGGCGCCTCGACGTACCGGCTCCCCGTGCGCTGCTCGTACCGACACTCATCCCCGTACCCCACCTCCCAGACGAGGACCCCCGAGTCGTCACCCTACTGGCTCTCGGTGACGGAGCGGCACCCTCCGGAGGCGCGCTGTGCACGGGCGGACGCGTAGAGACATACGGCCGCGGCGGTGGCGAGGTTCAGGCTCTCGGCCTTTCCGTGGATGGGCACGCGCACGACGGCGTCGGCGAGGGCGCGGGTCTCCTCCGGCAGCCCCCAGGCCTCGTTGCCGAACACCCATGCCGTGGGCCCGCCCATGGCGCCCTTGTCGAGCTCCTCGTCGAGGTCGTGCGCGCCGGCCCCGTCCGCGGCGAGGATCCGCACACCGGCGTCCTTGAGCCCGGCCACGGCCCGCTCGACGGGGACACCGACGGCGACGGGCAGGTGGAAGAGGGAGCCGACGGAGGCGCGGACGGCCTTGGGGTTGTAGAGGTCCACGGAGGCGTCGGTCAGGACGACCGCCTCGGCGCCGGCGGCATCGGCGCACCGCAGGACCGTGCCGGCGTTCCCCGGGTCGCGGACGTGGGCGAGGACGGCGACGAGCCGGGGCCGGGCGGCGAGGATCTCCTCGAAGGAGGTGTCGAGGAACCGGCAGACACCCACGAGTCCCTGCGGGGTGACGGTGGTGGAGATGTCCTCGATCACCTGCTCGGCGGCGAGGTGGATGCGGGCGCCGGCCTCCCGGGCCTCCCCGACGATGTCGGCGTACCGCTCCGCGGCCTCGACGGTCACGAACAGCTCCACGAGCGTGGACCCGTACGCGGCAGCCTCCCGCACGGCCTGCGGCCCCTCCGCGAGGAACAGCCGCTCCTTCCCCCGGAAGTTCCGCTTCGCGAGCCGCCGGGCGGCGGAGACGCGGGGGGAGCGGGGGGAGATGAGGTCGGGGGTGGCGGGGGGCATCTACTGGTTCACCTTCAGACAACTCTCCGCCGCGACGGTGCTCGGCCCGTACGGCGTTTCGGCGGTGCCGAACGGTCGGATGCGACGCGCGGCGTGCCGGTGCCGCGCAGGAGGGCGCTCACCGGCGCCGGCGGGGTGCCGCTGCGCCCACCCGTGCCGCTCCGGCGGTACGACGGCCCGCAGCGGTGCCGACGACCTGGACGCAATCGGACCCGCAGGTCGAGACCTGCGGGTCCGTTCCGTCACGTCGGCCTAGAGCCGGCGCGGCGTCACGCGGCCTTCGGCGCGTTGACGTCGCTCGGCAGAGCCTTCTGCGCGACCTCGATGAGCGCGGCGAACGCGGTGGCGTCGTTCACGGCGAGCTCGGCCAGGATCTTGCGGTCGACCTCGACGTTCGCGGCCTTCAGACCCTGGATGAAGCGGTTGTAGGTCATGCCGTTGGCGCGGGCAGCGGCGTTGATGCGCTGGATCCACAGCTGACGGAAGTCGCCCTTGCGCTTCTTGCGGTCGTTGTAGTTGTAGACCAGCGAGTGGGTGACCTGCTCCTTGGCCTTGCGGTACAGGCGCGAACGCTGACCGCGGTAGCCGGAGGCCTGCTCGAGGATCGCCCGGCGCTTCTTGTGGGCGTTGACTGCCCGCTTGACGCGTGCCACTTGTTAACTCCTTGTAGCGGGGCCGTGGGTGTCCTCACACGGCCCGGAAACGATTGGGTCCCGGTCGGAGATCAGGCGCGGGATGCGCGCCCGACGTCACTTGCCGAGAAGCTTCTTGATCTTCTTGGCGTCGCCCGGGGCCATCTCGGCGTTGCCGGTGAGGCGACGCGTCAGACGGGACGACTTGTGCTCGAGCAGGTGGCGCTTGCCGGCGCGCTCACGGAGCACCTTGCCGGAGCCGGTGACCTTGAAGCGCTTGCTGGCACCGCTGTGCGACTTGTTCTTCGGCATAGCGCCGTTCTCTCCTCGTCAGGTGGCGCTCCGGTGCCCGGTCGCGAAAACCGGGCACAGGTGGAGCGTCGCTCTTGTATCGGTTACGTCCTGGGACTGACGTCCCGGGGGGTCACGCCTCGGCGGAAGCCTCGGCGGGCGCCTCGGCGTTCACGGCGTCCGAGTCCGCGGCGTTCTGCGAGCGGCCCGGGTTGGCCTTCGCTTCGGCCTTGCGGGCCTCCTGCGCCTGACGAGCCTCGGCCATCGCCTCGGTCTTCTTCTTGTGCGGACCGAGAACCATGATCATGTTTCGGCCGTCCTGCTTCGGGTTCGACTCGACGAACCCGAGGTCCTGGACGTCCTCCGCGAGACGCTGCAGCAGTCGGTAGCCCAGCTCGGGCCGGGACTGCTCACGACCGCGGAACATGATCGTGATCTTGACCTTGTCGCCCTGCTTGAGGAACCGGACGACGTGACCCTTCTTGGTGTCGTAGTCGTGCGGGTCGATCTTCGGCCGGAGCTTCATCTCCTTGATGACCGTGTGCGCCTGGTTCTTGCGCGCCTCACGGGCCTTCATGGCCGACTCGTACTTGAACTTCCCGTAGTCCATGAGCTTGCAGACCGGCGGGCGGGCGTTCGCCGCGACCTCGACCAGGTCCAGGTCGTACTCCTGGGCAAGCTCCAGTGCCTTCGCGAGCGGCACGATGCCGACCTGCTCGCCACTGGGACCGACAAGTCGCACCTCGGGAACGCGAATCCGGTCGTTGATGCGGGGCTCGGCGCTGATGGATCCTCCTCGGTAGCACCACGCGGCGGTCTGGCGGACAGCCGCGTAACGTCTGTGTTCGTTAGTCCGACAACCACGCCGAAGCACAAAAAATGCCCCGAACGATCACAGGCGGGGCTCCAAGCACTACCGGAGCACCGCCGCGAGGATCGCGGGGCGCACTACCGGGCGACTCCATCGTCCGTACGGAACGATGGTGGCCGCCTGACCGGGGTGACCCGCCGCCCGGGAGGGTGGTCGGGTGGGAGTTCGGAGCCTCCACTTGTGGGCCGGGCCCGCTTGCTGGGGGGCACGCGCGTCCGACCGGTCGTTACACGAGATTACCAGCTCGTGGGGGCTCGCGCTAATCCGGTGTCTCCTGCCTCCTGCTGTCAAGAGGGCACACCACGGGCCCTATCGTGTCCTGCATGAGTGAGACCTCCCCCTCGGACACCCCCGAGACCCCCGGCGGCGCCGGCTTCGACGAGATGACCCGCGACATCGCGGAGGTGCCCGCGGTCGAGGTGATCGTGACGGTCGCCGTCAACCTGATGAGCGCCGCCGCCGTGAAGCTCGGTCTGACCGAGGAGGGCGACAAGTACAAGGACCTGGACGAGGCCCGCAAGCTGGTGACCGCGCTGGCCGGGCTGCTGGACGCGTCCGCGACCGAGATCAGCTCCTTCCACGCGGCGCCGCTGCGCGACGGCCTGAAGTCGCTCCAGCTGGCCTTCCGCGAGGCGTCGGTCGTCCCGGACGAGCCGGGCCAGGGTCCGGGCGAGAAGTACACCGGCCCGGTCTACGGCTAGGCCTTCATCCGCGTACGTACAGGGGCTCGCCCGGAGGCGTCGTCCCGGCCGGCAGCAGTGCCAGGTCGAGGCCGCGCACCAGGCGGGCCCTCAGCGTTTCGTCGGCGGCGAGCCGCCGCGCCACGGCCTGCGCGGCCTCGGCCGGGACGGCGGCCGGGTCCAGGACGAGGGCGAGGGTGCCGTCGGCCTGCCCGGGCCCGAGGTGGGCCCGGAGTACGGCGGGCTCGGCGGCCACGGCGGCCCGTACCGCCCGCACCACGGCCGGGTCGGTGAGCGGGTCGGTCGTGGTGCGCCCCTCGGCGAGGGCGAGCAGCGCCGGTCCCGTGATCTCGAAGGCCACCGGTCCGGCCAGGTCCAGTACGACCGTGTCCGCCTTCTCGTGTGCGGCCGCCTGGAGCGCCTGGTGCAGGGGTACGGCGACGGGGCGGGCCTCGGGGTCCCAGCGGGCGAGGGAGTCGGTGGAGGTGAAGGCGGGCAGGGCCGTGCGGTGGCCCGCTCTCAGGGTCGGGACTGCCATGTCGCTGGTCTTCTCGCGGCGCAGCCCGTTCTCGTCCTCCTCGACCTCCCCGAGCACGGCCACGACGGGGACGAGGAGCCGGGCGCCCTCGAGGGCCTCCAGCACCGGGCCCACGGCGGTGCGGTCCTCGGCCCAGGCGGCGAGCGCGGCGCTCAGCCGGGGGTCGGCGGAGCCGTCGTCGTCGGAGAAGCCGGGGTCGGGAATGTTCTTGTTCGCCACGGTCACCGACCCTATCGGGGGGATGCTGCTGGGCCTGTGCGGGGCCGGAAACGCGACCGTGACGTCCTTCACGGGTTTCTCAGACTTCCCTGACACACATCTAACGTCCGTCTAACGACGCGCACAGTCGCCGCCCCGAGCATCGCGGGCATGGAGTCTCGCAGAGCACGTCCGTCCCGGCGCCGCCCGCTTCTCCGCTCGGCGCTCGCCGCCGTGGCCGTGCTGGGCGTCACCGCGGGCGGCACCGCGTACGTGACGGCCCGGGCGCACTCCGGCAGGGACGCCCTATCGTCGTCGGCGACGCCGTCACCCTCGACTTCGGCGTCGTACGGAGGGGTGTCGGTGGAGTCGGTGGCGGAGCCCGAGGTGGATCAGGACGCGCTGCTGGCGGCGGCCATGGAGTCGGTGACCGTGCCGGACGGGGCGGCGGTGTCCGTGGCCGTGCTGGACGTGGACTCCGGGCAGAGCGCCACGTACGGGACGGCCGCCTTCGACACGGCGAGCATCGTGAAGGTGGACATCCTGGCGGCGCTGCTCCTCCGGGCGCAGGACGAAGGGCGCCCGCTCACCGCGCGGGAGAAGACGTACGCCACCGCGATGATCGAGAGCAGCGACAACGACTCGGCGTCGGCCCTGTGGCGGAGCATCGGGAAGGCCGACGGTCTCGACGCGGCGAACGAGCGGTTCGGGCTCACGGACACCGAGGGCGGCGACGGCATGCTGTGGGGGCTGACCCGGACCACGGCCGCCGACCAGCTCACCCTGCTCCGGCAGGTCTTCGGCGACGACTCCCGGCTGAACGAGGTCTCACAGGCGTACCTGCGGGGCCTGATGGGGCGGATCGCCGCCGGGCAGCGGTGGGGCGTCTCGGCCGCCGCGGACGGCTCGTCGTGGGCGCTGAAGAACGGCTGGCTGCCGCGTACGGCGACCGGGCTGTGGGACGTCAACAGCATCGGGCGGGTGACCGCCGGCGGCCACGACGTTCTGGTGGCCGTGCTGTCGGACGGCAACGCGACGCGGGCGACGGGCATCACGCTGGTCGAGGCGGCGGCGAAGGCGGCGGTGTCGGCGTTGACGGACGGCGGCGCGTCGGCCCCGGCCGCCGGGTGACCGGCCGCCGGGTGACCGGCCGCCGGGGTGACTAGAACGTCTCGTACCGCTCGCGGCGGCCCCGCCACAGCACGACCGCGGCCACCAGCAGCACTCCCCCGGTCCCGCCGGCGAGCAGGCCGGCCCAGCTCGACGCGTCGTCGTCGGCCCGCTCGGTGTCCGGGCCGGGGCCGAAGTACTTCTCGCCGTAGGACGCGGCGCGCAGGTTCTCGGGGGTGAGGCCGGCGGCGGCCTTGATGGCGGCGGCCGGGTCGATGAAGCCGAAGCCTCGGGAGTCGTCGCGGCCGCCGGTGGGGGCGTTGCGGGCGGTGTCCTCCAGGAGGTTCTTGATCTGCGCCGGGGTCAGGCCCGGGTGGGCGGCCTTGACGAGGGCGACGGCGCCGGAGACGAAGGCGGCCGCGGCGGACGTGCCCCAGCCCTCGTAGTACTTGTGGTCCGGGTCGGCGATGACGACGTCGACGCCGGGGGCACTGACCGTGGCGTACCAGCGGCGGGTGGAGAAGGAGGCGCGGGTGCCGTAGCGGTCGACGGCGGTCACGGCGATGACGCCCGGGTAGGCGGCCGGGTAGGAGATGTGGTCGCCCTTCTCGCCGCCGTTGCCGGCCGAGGCGACGACCACGGAGCCCTTCTTCAGGGCGTACTGGACGGCCTCGTCCTCGGCGGGTTCGGGGTGGGCGGAGGCGGAGTCGTCGCCGAGGGAGAGGTTGATGACGTCGGCGCCCTGGTCGGCGGCCCAGCGGATGCCTTCGGCGAGGGCGTTGCCGCGGGTGTTGCGGGCCCTGGTGCGGGCCGGGTCGCCGTCCTCCAGGATCACGCGGACGGGCAGGATCTTCGCCTCCGGGGCGATGCCCATGACGCCGTCGGCGTTGCCGTAGCCGTGTCCGTGGCCGGCGATGATGCCGGCCATCGCGGTGCCGTGGCGGGCCCAGGCGCGGTCGCCGGGCTTGGCGCCGAAGCCGACCAGGTCCTTGCCGGGCAGGACGTTGCCGTCCAGGTCCGGATGGTCGTCCTCGACGCCGGTGTCGAGGACGGCGACGGTCATGCCCTCGCCCTTGGTGGTCTGCCAGATCTCGTCGGTGTGCAGGGCCTCCAGCGCCCACTGCTTGGCGCGTATGCCGTCGGCGTGCGCGGGGGCGGCGGGCAGGAGGGCGAGGGAGGCGGCGAGGAGAGAGCACAGGAGGCCGGCCCGGCGCGTCGTCGTGCGGCTCGTACGGCTGCTGCTCATGAGGGCTGCTCCGAGGGCGAGACGGCGGTCTTGCGCAGGGCGCGCTCGATGCGGTCGGCGAGGCCCTTCGCCTCGTTGCCCAGGCCGGCCTGGGCGGGCGCCGTGGTGGCGCCGGACGCGGTGGCCTCCGCGGCGGGCTGCGGGGTGGCGACGGTGCGGCCGTCGGCCCAGCCGGAGACGGCGTAGACGACGACGGGCGCGTCGGTGAGGACGGAGATCGTCCACGAGGCGCGCTGCGGGTCGCCGAAGGCGGCGGCGACGGTGTCCTTCGCGGCGTACGGACGGGGCATCAGGTCGGCGCGGCGGGCCAGGCCCTCCCTCTCGAACTGGGTCTCCAGCGCGCGCATCCCGGCCGCGTCGGCCTTGGTGAACAGCAGGCCGACGGTGGTGACGTAGCTCTGGGTGGCGTCGGTGTAGGTGGCGCGCAGCAGGCGGGTGCAGCCGACCGGGGTGAGGGCCTTGAGCAGCAGCGGGTCGAAGGCGTCGGCGCAGCCGCCGTCCGGGGCGACGGCGATCCGCGTCCAGGTGCGGTCGGCGCCGCCGGGGCCCGCGCCCTGCCCGTCCACGGCCGGTGGGAACAGCTGGTCCACCGGGACGTTGTGCCACAGGCTGCCGGCGGTGGTGTAGGCCCCCCGCTCCCCCGCCTCGGCGGAGTCCCCGACGAGCCAACTGCCGGTGACGGAGCCGCCGATGAGGCCGAGTCCGAGGACGACACAGGCGGCGGCCGCGACGGTCCGGCCCCGTCGGATCCGGGGCGCGTCCCGGTACCCCTCGGGCTGTCCGAACGTCACGACGGGCCGCGTGGCGCCGGGGGCGCCGCCCGGCGTCATCGGGGCGCTCCAGGACAGGGCGGGGTCGAGGACGACCGGGCCGGACTGCGGGCGCGGCGGAGCCTCCGGGGACTCGGCGGGCCGCGGAACCCGCGCGGTCGCGGACGCGCGCGGTGCGTCGAGACCGGGGTGACGCGCGGGCGCCGCGGGCGTCCACGCGGGCCGGGCGTCGTCCTCGGAGGGTGCGTCACGGACGGGGGTCCACGCGGACGGGGTGTCGCCGTCGGAGGGGGCGGGCGTCCACGCGGGCCGGGCGCCCCCGTCGGAGGGCCCGTCGGGACGGTGTCCGGGCACGGCGGAGGACAGGGCCTCCCGGGGAGGCTCGGTGGGAGCGGGGGCCCAGCCGTGGGGCAGCGGGGTCCAGGCGGTGCCGGAGGTGGGGGGCCGGGGGTTGTCCGGGGCGTCGGGGCCGCTGGAGCGGGGGCCGTTCGGGCGGGCCGGGGGAACGTCGGCGGCGGGGCGGGGGCCGTTCGGCCGCCCCGGGGAAACGTCGGCTGCGCCGGTGGCGGGGCGGGGGGCTTCCGGGCGGGCGGAGCGCGCGTTGTCCACGCCGGCGGGACGGCCCGCGCCGGCGTCGGCGGGGCGAGGGCCGACCGGGCGGGTGGGACGATCGGGCTCCGAACCGGGCGGTCGGCCACTGTCCAGACGATCCGGCCGAGCAGACTCCCAACCGGGCGGGCGGCCACTGTCCAGACGGGCGGGACGAGCAGGCTTCGAACCGGTGGAACCGGCGTCGTCCGAGCGAACCGGCCGCGCAGTGTCCGGACCGACGGGACGGCCCACGCCGGTATCGGCCGGACGAGCGCCGTCCAGGCGGGCGGCACGAGCAGGCCCCGAACCAACGCGGTCGGTGCCGTCCGAACGAGCGGGACCCGCGGTGTTCCCACCCTGCGACCGGCCCATGCCCGTGTCGGCCGGACGGGCACCGTCCAGGCGGGCGGCACGAGCAGGCCCCGAACCAACGCGGTCGGTGCCGTCCGAGCGAGCGGGACCCGCGGTGTTCCCACCCTGCGACCGGCCCACGCCCGTGTCGGCCGGACGGACGCCGTCCAGGCGGGCGGGACGGGCGAACTCCGGGCCGGCGGAACCGGCGCGAGCCGAGCGGGCAGACTCCGGAGCGGCCGGGCCGGCGCCGTCCAGGCGGGCGGGACGCGCGCTCTCCGGGGCCCGGTCGCTCGTCTCGTCGATGGGCGACGGGTGGACGCTGTGCGGGGACGGCCCCGTGGGACCGGGCCGTGCGGCGGGGGTGGTTCGGCCGGTCGGCGTTGGCGGTGGGGTGTCCGGGAAGCGGGCCGACGCGGGCGGTGGGGGCGGGGTCATCGGGTCCGGGGTGCGCAGGTTCGGGAAGCGGGGGGTGGGGGGTGCCTGCTCCGAGGGGGACGGGGACCGGCCCGGGGGCGAGGCGGGGGCGGTTCGGTCGGTCCGGGCCGCGGTGTCGCCGGCGCGGGACCGGTCCGGCACGGGACCGGCGGTGTTCCGGGACTCGGGCGGTTGCTCCGCCGCGCCACCGTTCCTCGGCGGCTCCGCGGGGGCCGCGGCTCCCGGGATCTCGCCTTCCGGTGTCCCCGCCCTCGGCGGCCGGGCCGGGCGCGGTGGCGCCGTCGGCCGGGGCGGCGCGTCCGGGACCGGAGGGGTGCTCGGGGCGGGGGGGGTGGTCGGGCGTGGGGGGATCTGGGCGCGGCGTGCTTCCGTGCTCATGCACCCCCCGTTTCCTCGTGCCCGGGCCGTCGTTTCCCTGCGCGGGCCCTTCGCTGCTCGTGCCCGGGCGGCCCGGTGCGGACGCACGGGTCCGCTCTGGGCACGCATACCCGCACGGGCGGACCGGCATCCCGGCGCGGTTGCCGGGCCGGAGCCGTTGGTCCGTGCGTGCGCGTCACTCTACGGCTTGTTGCCGAGCGAACGGGAACCAGTCCCGCGCCCCGGGGGCATCTGCCCGGAACGTCCCCCTACCCTGCGGTAATCCGGTCTGGCAGGCTGCGTTCATGACTGCGCGCGCCGCCGACCGGGCCCGTTACGACCGGGCCACCGCCCATCTCGACGCCCCTCTCGCCCTCGTGGACCTGGACGCCTTCGACGCCAACGCGGACGACCTCGTCCGGAGGGCGGGCGGCAAGCCGGTCCGCGTCGCCAGCAAGTCCGTCCGCTGCCGGGCCCTGCTGGAGCGGGTCCTGGCGAAGGACGGTTTCGCGGGCGTCATGTCCTTCACCCTGGCCGAATCCCTGTGGCTGGCGCGCTCCGGGTTCGACGACATCCTGCTCGCCTACCCGTCGGCGGACCGGGCCGGTTTCGCCGAACTGGCCGGCGACCCCAAGCTCGCCTCCGCCGTCACCGTCATGGTCGACGACGTCGCCCAGCTCGGCCTGATCGACGCCGCGCGCGCCGGCGGACGCGAAGTGGTCCGGATCTGCCTGGAGTTGGACACCTCCCTGAAGCTGCTCGGCGGGCGGGTCCGGGTCGGCGCGCGGCGCTCTCCGCTGCACTCCCCGTCCCAGGTCGCCGACCTCGCCCGGGCGGTGGCCCGGCGGCCGGGGTTCCGGCTGGTGGGGATCATGGCGTACGAGGGGCACATCGCCGGCGTCGGTGACGCGGTCGCCGGACACCCGCTGCGCTCGCGTGCGGTCCGGTTGATGCAGGCCGCCGCGCGCCGTGAACTCGCCGAGCGGCGTGCCGCCGTGGTGCGCGCGGTGCGGGCGGTGGCGCCGGACCTGGAGTACGTCAACGGCGGCGGCACCGGCAGTGTGCAGTACACCGTCGCGGAGGACGCCGTGACCGAGGTCGCCGCCGGCTCCGGGCTCTACGTGCCGCGGCTGTTCGACAACTACACGTCGTTCAGGGGCCGTCCGGCCGCACTCTTCGCCCAGCCCGTGGTCCGCAGACCGGGGGTGGGGGTCGTGACCGTCCTCGGCGGCGGGTACCCGGCCTCCGGTGCGGCGGGGCCCGACCGGCTGCCGGTGCCGTACCTGCCGGAGGGACTGCGCTACGACCCCCAGGAGGGTCCCGGCGAGGTGCAGACGCCGCTGCTCGGCTCGCCCGCCGACGACCTGCTGATCGGCGACAAGGTGTGGTTCCGGCACGCGAAGGCCGGTGAGCTGTGCGAGCGGTTCGACGTGCTGCACCTGGTCGAGGGGGACGCGGTGACGGCGACGGTGCCGACGTACCGGGGCGAGGGCCACACGTTCCTGTAGCTCACCGCGTCGGGCCGATGCCGCTGCCGACCCCGCCGCCCGTGTCCGCGTCGCCGATCGGGCGGATGCCCTTGGTGATGCGGTCCATGTCGGACAGGGGAGGTCCGTCCGCGCCGGCGTGGAAGACGTAGCGGACGAGGACCGGGGCCTCCGTGCCGACGGTGGAGGGGAAGACCAGCGACTGGACGTGGCCGCCGGGTCCCTCGGCGGTCGTCACGCGCCAGCGGACGTAGTACCCGGCGCGGCCCGCCACCGCGACCTGGCCGGACGACACGACCTCGTGGGACTCGATGCCGCCGAAGGGGCGCCGGCCGACGAGGTCGCGGTCGTAGGCGTCGTCGGCCGCGTCGGCGATGTCGGCCTCGGCCAGGGCCTTGGGTGAGGTCTCGGCGGTGTCGGTGACCGTACGGGAGATGACCATGCCGTGGCGGCAGACGCCGCCGTCGCCCGGGCAGTCGTAGGTGCCGTCGGTCGTCATGACGACGTCGGGCTGGGCGACGTACTCCGGTGTGACCCAGCCGTCGGGCAGGGGGAACGTGATGCCGTTCAGTTCGTCGACGACGACCGACGGGTCGTCGGGGGAGGACTCCGGGACGGCGGGCTCGGAGGCGGTCGGTTCGGGTGCCGGCGCGGTGGCGGCGGTCGGGGCCGCGGCCGGTTCCGTACCGTTCCCGTCGTTCCCGGCGAGGACGACGACGCCCGTCACGATCGCCGCGACGAGGACGGCCCCGGCCACGACCAGGGCCACGGTCCCCGCCCGGCCGGAGCGCCCGCCGGTGGGGAGCACCGGCGGCCCGAAGCCCTCGGGCGCCTGCGGCGCCGGAGCCTGTGGGGCGCGCCGGTGTTCCGTCCAGGCCGTGCCGTCCCACCAGCGTTCCTGGTGGGGGTCCGACGGGTCGCGGTACCAGCCGGGCGGGGTCGTCATGCTCATCCCGGCACTGTAGGCCGTGTCGTTCGGATCGTCCCGGGGCTCTGGCCCCGAGTCCGGCCGATCCGGACGGCACACCCGGGGCGGGGCCTACAGGGGCGTGACGTAGGCGCCCGAGATCCCGCCGTCCACCAGGAAGTCGGTGGCGTTCACGAAGGAGGAGTCGTCGCTGGCGAGGAAGGCGACGGCGGCGGCGATCTCCTCGGCCTCGGCGAACCGGCCGAGCGGGATGTGGACGAGGCGGCGGGCGGCCCGCTCGGGGTCCTTGGCGAACAGCTCCTGGAGCAGCGGGGTGTTGACCGGCCCCGGGCACAGGGCGTTGACGCGGATGCCCTCCCGGGCGAACTGCACGCCCAGTTCACGGGACATGGCGAGGACGCCGCCCTTGGACGCCGTGTACGAGATCTGCGAGGTGGCCGCGCCCATCCGAGCCACGAAGGACGCCGTGTTGATGATGGAGCCCCTGCCCTGGCGCCGCATGTAGGGGATGGCCGCCTTGCAGCACAGGTAGACGGAGGTGAGGTTGACCTCCTGGACGCGCTTCCAGGCCTCCAGGCCGGTCTCCAGGATGGAGTCGTCGTCGGGCGGGGAGATGCCCGCGTTGTTGAAGGCGATGTCGACGCTGCCGTAGGTGTCGTACGCCGTCCTGAACAGGGCCTCGACCTGCTCGGGGTCGGTGACGTCGACCTTCACGAAGGTGCCGCCGATCTCCTCGGCGGCCGCCTTGCCGCGGGCCTCGTCGAGGTCGCCGCAGACGACGTGGGCGCCTTCGGAGGCGAGACGGCGCGCGGTGGCGAGGCCGATGCCGCTGCCGGCCCCCGTGACGACGGCGGTACGGCCGACGAGCCGACGGCAGATGGTGTGCTCGGTCGATGAGGTCACTGTGCGGGGCCCTCCGTGCTGATGAAGACGTTCTTGGTCTCGGTGAAGGCGGTCAGGGCGTCCGGGCCCAGCTCACGGCCGACGCCGGACTGCTTGTAGCCGCCGAACGGGGTCCAGTAGCGGACGCTGGAGTGGGAGTTGACGGACAGGTTGCCCGCGCGCACGGCCTGCGAGACGCGCAGGGCGCGGCCGACGTCCCGGGTCCAGACGGAGCCGGAGAGGCCGTACGGGGTGTCGTTCGCGAGGCGGATCGCGTCCTGCTCGTCGGTGAAGGGCAGCAGCACGGCGACGGGTCCGAAGATCTCCTCGCGGGCCGCGGCGGAGTCGGCCCGCTCCCCGGTGAGCACGGTCGGCGGGAACCAGAAGCCGGGTCCGCCGGGGGCGCTGCCGCGCAGGGCGGGGGCGTCGTCCGGCACGAACGACCTGACGCGGTCCACCTGTTGGCGGGAGATCAGCGGGCCCATCTGCGTGGCCCGGTCGGCCGGGTCGCCGACCACGACGGCGGACAGTTCGCGGGCGAGGAGGTCGGCGACCTCGTCGTACACCGACTCCTGGACGAGGATCCGGGTACGGGCGCAGCAGTCCTGGCCGGAGTTGTCGAGGAAGGAGAAGGGGTCGACGGCGGCCTTCAGGTCGGCGTCGGCGAAGACGACGTTCGGGCTCTTGCCGCCGAGTTCGAGGGTGACGGGCTTGACCTGCCGGGCGCAGCGCTCCATGACCTCGCGGCCGGTGCGGGTGGAGCCGGTGAACACGATCTTCGCGACGCCCGGGTGGTCGACCAGGGCGCGCCCGGCGATGTGGCCGTGTCCGGGCAGGACCTGGAAGAGGTGCTCGGGCAGGCCCGCCTCCAGGGCCAGTTCGGCCAGGCGCAGCGCGGTGAGCGGGGTGGTCTCGGCGGGCTTGAGGACGACGGCGTTGCCCGCGGCGAGGGCGGGGAAGGAGCCCCAGGCGGCGATGGGCATCGGGAAGTTCCACGGGGCGATCACGCCGACCACGCCGAGGGGTTCGTGGAAGGTGACGTTCCAGCCGCCGGGGACGGGGATCTGCCTGCCGAGGAGTCGTTCGACCCCGCCCGCCGCGTACAGCAGCAGGTCGCGGGCGTTGCCGGCCTCCCAGCGGGCGTTGCCGAGGAGGTGGCCGGCCTCGCGGACCTCGAGGAGCGCGAGTTCCTCGACCTGGCTGTCGACGGCGTCGGCGAAGCGGCGCAGCAGGCGGGCCCGGTCGGCGGGGGCGACGGCCGCCCAGGCCGCCTGGGCGGCGCTCGCGCGGGCGACCGCGCGGTCCACGTCGGCGGCGTCGGCGGCGGGGACGGTGGCGACGACCTCCTCCGTGGCCGGGTTGAGGACTGTCAGCTCGTGCGGGTCGGACAAGGGATGCCCCTTCACATGCGTTCGAAGGAGCGGCGCAGCTCCCAGTCGGTGACCGCGGCGTCGAAGGCCTCCAGCTCGACGCGTGCCATGTTGCGGTAGTGGGCGACGACCTCGTCGCCGAAGGCGGCCCGGGCGATCGGGCTGTTCTCCCACAGCTCGGCGGCCTCGCGCAGGGTGGTCGGGACGTGCGCGTAGTCGCCGGCGTAGGCGTTGCCCGGGCACGGATCGGGCAGCTCAAGCTTCTGCTCGATGCCGTACAGGCCGGCGGCCACCAGTCCGGCGACCGCGAGGTGCGGGTTGACGTCGCCGCCGGGCAGCCGGTTCTCGAAGCGCAGGGAGCGGCCGTGGCCCACGACGCGCAGGGCGCAGGTGCGGTTGTCGTGGCCCCAGGCGACGGCGGTCGGGGCGAAGGAGCCCGGCTGGAACCGCTTGTAGGAGTTGATGTGGGGGGCGTAGAGGAGGGAGAAGTCGCGCAGGGCCGCGAGCTGTCCGGCGAGGAAGTGACGCATGGTGTCGGACATGCCGTGCGGGTCGTCCGCCGCGGCCATGACGTTGGTGCCGTCCGCGTCCGCGAGGGAGAGGTGGATGTGGCAGGAGTTGCCCTCGCGCTCGTTGTACTTGGCCATGAAGGTCAGGGAGACGCCCTCCTGGGCGGCGATCTCCTTGGCGCCGGTCTTGTAGATCGCGTGCTGGTCGCAGGTGACCAGGGCCTCGTCGTAGCGGAAGGCGATCTCGTGCTGGCCGGGGTTGCACTCGCCCTTGGCGGACTCGACGGTCAGGCCGGCGCCCGCCATGTCGTTGCGGATGCGGCGCAGCAGGGGCTCGATGCGGCCGGTGCCGAGGATGGAGTAGTCGATGTTGTACTGGTTGGCCGGCGTGAGGCCCCGGTAGTTGGCGTCCCAGGCCTGCTCGTAGGTGTCCTGGAAGACGATGAACTCCAGCTCGGTGCCGACCTGGGCGGTGTGGCCGAGTTCCGCGAGGCGGTCCAGCTGGCGGCGGAGGATCTGGCGGGGCGCGGCGACGACCGGGGAGCCGTCCTCCCAGGCGAGGTCGGCGATGAGCAGGGCGGTGCCGGGGTGCCAGGGCACGCGGCGCAGGGTGGCGAGGTCGGGGCGCATCGCGAAGTCGCCGTAGCCCCGTTCCCACGAGGACATCGCGTAGCCGTCGACGGTGTTCATCTCGGTGTCGACGGCGAGGAGGTAGTTGCAGCCCTCGGTGCCGTGGTGGAGGACTTCGTCGAGGAAGAAGCGGGCGGCGAACCGCTTGCCCTGGAGCCGCCCTTGCATGTCGGGGAACGCCAGGACGACAGTGTCGATCTCACCGCCGGCGACGAGGGCGTGCAGCTCCTCGACGCTCAGCGGGGGTGTGCGGTCTGCCACGGGAGAGCCTCCTTCGGCTTCTTCGGTCAGCCGGAAGCCATAAGGTATTGCCCAGGACCATTGATTGGGAAGGGGGTTCCGCCACATGTCGCAGGCGGACACGGGGCACGGGACGCCCGAGGCCGACGACCGGCTGACCTCGGTCCTGCGGCCGGTGCGGGCCGGCAACGGCTTCGAGGAGGCCCTGGAGCAGATCCTCCAGGTCGTCCGGCTCGGCCTGGTGCCGGGCGGCGAGCGCCTCCCGGCCGAGCGCGAGCTGGCCGACCGGCTGGGGATCAGCAGGGTGACGCTGCGCGAGGTGCTCAAGGTCCTCCAGGACCAGGGCCTGGTCGAGGCGCGGCGCGGCCGCTACGGCGGCACGTTCGTGCTGCCGCGCACCGACACCCCCGGCGAGGAGGAGCTGCGGCGCCGCCTGAAGGGCGTGGACGTCGAGGACGCGCTGCGCTTCCGCGAGGTGCTGGAGGTGGGCGCGGCCGGGCTGTGCGCGGCGCACGGCCTGGACGAGGAGCAGGCGGACCGGCTCCGCGCGGCGCTCGCCCGCACGCACGACGCGCCGCTCACCGAGTACCGCCGCCTGGACACGCTGCTGCACCTCACCCTCGCCGAGCTGTCCGGCTCCCCCACGCTCACCGCCCAGTACGCGGCCGTACGGGCGACGGTGAACGACCTGCTGGACTGCATCCCGCTGCTCGTACGCAATCTGGAGCACTCCCAGCGCCAGCACACCGCCCTGGTGGAGGCCGTGATCGAGGGCGACGCCGAGGAGGCGCGGGAGATCATGCGCGAGCACTGCGGGGGGACGGCGGCGCTGCTGCGCGGGTTCCTCGGGTGAGTGCGCGCGCTCCTCGGGCGAGTGGGGATTTACGGCCGCTTAACGCACGGGTATTGCTTTCCTGCGGTCGGCACCGCAAAGGTATGGCTCCATTCCATTGAGTCGGGGCTCGGTCGGCCCCACCGCGCCCGGACCAGATCCGTATCCGCCGCCCCGTCGGGAGTCGTGCCCATGTCCCTGGAATCCACAAGTACGCCCGGTGCCGCCGCAGAGGCGGACGACTATCTGGAGCGCAGGGCGCTGCGCCGCGGCAGCGCCGGCTGGGTGCTGCTGACCGGTCTCGGCGTCGCCTACGTCGTCTCCGGCGACTTCTCCGGCTGGAACTTCGGCCTGGCCGAGGGCGGCTTCGGCGGACTGGCGATCGCCATGGTGCTGATGGGCGCGATGTACGCCTGCATGGTCTTCGCCCTGGCCGAGCTGTCCTCGATCCTGCCCACCGCGGGCGGCGGCTACGGCTTCGCACGCCGGGCGCTCGGCCCGTGGGGCGGCTTCCTGACCGGTACGGCGATCCTCATCGAGTACGTCCTGGCGCCGGCCGCCATCGTCATCTTCATCGGGGACTACGTCGAGTCGCTGGGCCTGTTCGGCCTGGAGTCCGGCTGGCCGATGTACCTGGTCTGCTTCGCGATCTTCCTCGGCATCCACCTGTGGGGCGTGGGCGAGGCGCTGCGGTTCAGCTTCGTCGTCACCGGGATCGCGGTGGTCGCCCTCATCGTGTTCGCGGCGGCGGCACTGCCCGACTTCAGCTTCGGCGCGCTGGACGACATCCCGGTGGACGCGACGGCCACCGGCGCGAGCTCCTGGCTGCCCTTCGGCCTGCTCGGCATCTGGGCGGCGTTCCCGTTCGGCATGTGGTTCTTCCTCGGCGTCGAGGGCGTGCCGCTGGCCGCCGAGGAGACCAGGGAGCCGGCCCGTACGCTGCCGAAGGCGATCCGCTGGTCGATGGGCATCCTGGTGGTGCTGGCCGTGGTCACCTTCTTCGCGGCGGCCGGGGCGCGCGGTTCCGCGGCGATCCAGGAGGCGGGCAACCCGCTGGTGGAGGCGCTCCAGCCGGACGGCGAGGCCACGGCGCTGAGCCGGATCGTGAACTACGCGGGCCTGGCCGGCCTGGTGGCGTCCTTCTTCTCCCTGATCTACGCGGGCTCGCGCCAGCTGTTCGCGCTCTCCCGCGCCGGCTACCTCCCCCGCTTCCTCTCCCTGACCAGCAGCCGCAAGGCCCCGTACCTGGGCCTGCTGGTGCCGGGCACGATCGGCTTCCTGCTGGCGGCGGTGACCGGCGACGGCGCGCGCATGCTGAACATCGCCGTCTTCGGCGCCACGATCTCCTACGCCCTGATGTCCCTCTCCCACATCGTGCTGCGCCGCCGCGAGCCGGAGCTGCCGCGGCCGTACCGCACGCCGGGTGGCGTGCTGACGTCCTCGGTCGCCCTGGTGCTGGCCTGCGCGGCGCTGGTGGCCACGTTCCTGGTGGACGTGACGGCGGCGTTCATCGCGCTGCTGGTGTACGTGGTGGCCATCGCCTACTTCGGCCTGTACAGCCGCAAGCACCTGGTGGCGAAGGCACCGGAGGAGGAGTTCGCGGCGCTGGCCGCGGCCGAGGCAGAGTTGGCAAGGGACTGAACCGTCGACTGTGAGGGAGTTGTTGTGGCCAGGCCGCTGATCGGGGTCAGCACCTATCTGGAGTCCGGGGCACGCTGGGGCGTGTGGGAGCTGGAGGCGGCGCTGCTGCCCGTCGGCTATCCCCGGCTGGTGCAGGCGGCGGGCGGCCTCGCCGCGATGCTCCCGCCGGACGACCCGGCGCACGCGGCCGAAGCCGTGGCCCGGCTGGACGGACTGGTGATCGCGGGCGGCCCCGACGTGGAGCCCGTACGGTACGGCGCCGAACCCCACCCCCGCACCGGGCCGCCGGCCCGGGAACGGGACGCGTGGGAACTGGCCCTCATCGAGGCCGCGCTGGCCGCCCGCGTCCCGCTGCTGGGGATCTGCCGGGGCATGCAGCTGCTGAACGTCGCCCTCGGCGGCACCCTCGTCCAGCACCTCGACGGTCACGCCGAGGTGGTCGGGGTCTTCGGCCACCACACGGTCAAGCCGGTGCCCGGCACCCTGTACGGCGATGCCGTCCCGGAGGAGACGTCCGTGCCCACGTATCACCACCAGGCCGTGGACCGCCTGGGCACGGGCCTGGTCCCGTCGGCGTACGCGGCGGACGGGACGGTGGAGGCGGTGGAACTGCCCTCCGCCGGGTGGGTGCTGGGCGTGCAGTGGCATCCCGAGATGGGCGGGGATCTGCGGGTGATGCGGGGGCTGGTGCGAGCCGCCGCGGCCTGACGGACGCTGTGCCCCTCAACCCCCGGCGAGTGATGCGGGGGCTGGTGCGAGCAGCCGCGGCCTGACGGACATTCCGCCCCCTCAACCCCCGGCCGGCGCGCGATGCAGCGGCTGATACGACCGGCCGCGGCCCGGCAGACACTCCGCCCCTCAACCCCCGGCCGGCCTTCGAGGACGAAACCCGTTCGCGGCCGACGCGAGGCCTGGGGGGCCGCAGCCCCCGGCGCGCGTCCGGGGCAGCGCCGCGGGACGGGAGGGCGCGGGATGGGACGGGCAGGGGCGGCGGGGGCGAGGAACCTCGGGGGCGCGGCCCCGGGCGGCGGTCCCGGCGGCCCCGGACGGCGAACCCGCCGATCCCGGACGGCGAACCCGGCGACCCCGGACGGCGAACCCGGCGACCCCGGACGGCGGTCCCGGCCGCCCCGGACGGCGGCGGTCCCCGCTACCCCCGCGTCAGCGACAGCAGCTCCCGCGCCGGGCCCACCGGGCGGTGGCCCGTCGGCCACACCGCGCGCAGGTCCCGTGCCAGGGACACCTCCGCCAGCGGCACGCTCACCAGGCGGCGCATCGCCAGTTCCTCGCGCACGGCGAGCTCGCTGAGGACCGCCGGCCCCGCCCCACTCACCGCGGCGGCCTTCACCGCCGTGGTCGAGGACAGTTCGATCAGGGGGCGGGCCAGGCCGCCCAGGGCCACGTCGAGCACCTGGCGGGTGCCCGAGCCCTTCTCGCGGAGGATCAGCGGGGTCGCCGCCAGTTCCGAGGCCTCCAGGGGCCGTCGGCGGCGGGACCAGGGGTGGGCCGGTGCCGTCACCACGATCAGGTTGTCGTGGGCGATGACCACCGAGTCCAGACCCGTCGGGACCGTCAGCCCCTCCACGAAACCCAGGTCCGCCTCGTCGGCCAGCAGCCGCTCCGCCACCGCCGCCGAGTTCCCCGCGAGCAGCGAGACCGCCGTGTCCGGGCGCTGGGCGCGCAGCGCGAGCAGCCAGCCGGGCAGCAGGTACTCGGCGATGGTCATGCTCGCCGCGACCCGCAGACGCGAGTCCCGCCGGTCCCGCAGCGCCTGCGCGCCCGCGTCGAAGGCCTGCGCCGCCTCGACGATCCGCCGCGCCCAGTCCGTGACCAGCGCCCCGGCGTCCGTGAGCCGGGAACCGCGCGGCGACCGGTCGACGAGGGCCACCCCCAGCTGGCGTTCCATCGAGCGGATCCGGCTGCTGGCCGCCGGCTGGGTGATCCCCATCTCGCGCGCCGCCCCGCCGAGGCTGCCGAGCCGCGCCACCGCCAGCAGCAGTTCCAGCGCGCCGAGGTCCGGAACCCGGTGCGCGATGGAGCCCGCCGCACCCGGCGGACGCGCTCCCTCCCCCGCGAATGTCTCTGTCTCGCCCCTGACCATAAGGCCAGTTTATGCCCCCATAGAGACATACTCCCTGGTCGCGGGGGCGTACCGGCGCGACCGTGGAGTTCATGGTCACCGTCCGCCACCTCGGCCCGAACTGGTACGCCACCGTCATGGGCACGGCCGCCGTGGCCACGGCCGGCTGCGCGCTCCCCCTTCCGGGACTGCGCCCGGCCTGCACAGCCGTCTGGGCCCTCTCCCTCGCGCTGCTGCTGACCCTCGTCACCGCCCGCGCCCTGCACTGGCGCCGCCACCGCGACCAGGCCCGCGCCCACGTCCTCGACCCGGCGACGGTTCCCTTCTACGGCTGCCTCGCCATGGCCCTGGTGGCCGTCGGGGGCGGTGCGCTCACCGTGGGGCGGGACTGGATCGGCACCCGGGCGGCCGTCGCCCTCGACGCCGTGCTGTTCACCGCCGGTACGGCCGTCGCCCTCGCGGCCGCCGTGACCGTGCCGTACCTCATGGCCGTACGCCACCGCGTGGAGCCGGGGCAGGCCACGCCCGTGTGGCTGCTGCCGCTCGTGGCGCCGATGGTGTCGGCGGCGTGGGGGCCGCTGCTGGTGCCGCATCTGCCGGCCGGGCAGCCGCGGGAGACGCTGCTCCTCGCGTGTGTCGCGCTGTTCGGGCTGAGCCTGCTGGCGACGCTCGTGATGCTGCCGGTCGTCTTCGGCCGGCTGGTCACCGGCGGGCCGCTGCCCCTGGCGCTCACGCCGACCCTCTTCCTCGTGCTGGGACCGCTCGGGCAGTCCACCACCGCGGTCGGGACGTTCGCGGAGGTCGCCCCGGGAGTGGTGCCCGGGCCGGACAGCCGCGGTTTCGCGGTCCTCGCCGTCCTCTACGGCGTGCCCGTCATGGGGTTCGCGCTGCTGTGGCTGTGCCTGGCCACCGCGCACGTGGTGCGGGCCCGTCGGCACGGTATGGGCTTCGCGATGACCTGGTGGGCGTTCACCTTCCCGGTCGGCACCTGCGTGACCGGAGCCGCCGCCCTGGCCCGGCACACGGGACTCGTCGCCCACGCGGTGCTCGCGACCGGGCTGTACGTCGTCCTCGTCGCCGCCTGGGCGGTCGTCGCCGCGCACACCCTGCGCGGGCTGGTCAGCGGCGCGCTGCTCGCAGCGCCCCGGCCAGCACCCGCGGCGCCTCGGCGAGCGACGGGCCGTACCACGTCAGGTGCCGTCCGCTGACCAGCGCGCAGGGCAGACCGGGGAAGGCCTCGGGCCCGTCGTCGGCGGTGAAGCGGTAGGGCTCGTCGGGCAGGACGACCAGGTCGGGGGCGGCCGCCCGCAGCTCGGCGACCGGGATCCGCGGGTAGCGGTCCCCGTGCGCCGCGTGGAGGTGGTCGACACCCAGTCGCGCCAGGACGTCCCCCGCGAAGGTGTCCCGGCCCAGCACCATCCACGGGCGGCGCCAGATCGGTACGACCGCCGTCCGCCGGGGCTCGAGGGGCGCCGGCGCCGCCCATGCCGCCTCCGCCTCGTCGAGCCAGCGCGGACGCGTGCGCGCGCCGCACGCCTGAAGCACCCGCGCCAGTTCCCGGAAGGCCTGCGGGACGTCCCGCACCTCGGTCACCAGCACCTCGACGCCGGCCGCGCGCAGGGCCGCGAGATCGGGTCCGCGGTTCTCCTCCTCGTTGGCGATCACCAGATCGGGGGCGAGGGCGACGATCCGGTCGACCTTCGGGTTCTTGGTGCCGCCCACACGGGTGACGTCGAGGTCCGCCGGGTGGGTGCACCAGTCGGTGGCGCCGACCAGGGCGCCGGGGACGGACACGGCCACCGCTTCCGTGAGCGACGGCACCAGCGAGACGACCCGCACTACCGCTTCCGGTTCCGGACCGCCTCGATGTGCTCGGCGACCGCGACGACGACCACCCGGGTGTCCGGCACCGTCGCCCGCCAGCGGTGGCGCACCCCGCCGGTCAGGTAGAGCGTGTCGCCGCGGCCGAGGCGGTAGGCGCGGCCCTCGGCCTCGATCTCCACGCCGCCGTCGGCGACGTACATCAACTGGTCGTTGCGGTACTGGAACTCCCGGCCGGCCTCGTGGTCGCCGGTGAACTCCGAGGCGTGCATCTGGTGGTGCCCGCGCACCAGGGAGCGGGAGCGCGGCTCGGGACCGGCTTCGACGAGCTCGGCGCGCACGACGTCGACGCTGCACGCCGGGTCGGCCGCGGCGAGGAGTTCGACGGCGGTGGTGCGCAGGGCGTCGGCCACCTTCTCCAGGGAGCTGGTGCTGGGCCGGGCCCGGTCGTTCTCGATCTGGCTCAGGAACGGCACCGACAGGCCACTGCGCTCGGCCACGACGGCGAGGGTGAGCTCCAGGGACCGGCGCCGCCGCCGGACGGCCGCGCCCACCCGGAGGGGCTGTTCTTTGTGGTCGCCCATCGCTCCGGCTCCCTCCTTCGCTCGTCGCCCGCACTACCCGAGTGCCCCGCAGCGGGCACACGTTCTCCGATGACTTCTCTGCACCCTACGCATGTTCGGCAAACCGTTTCATGTGCCCGTCACATCGAGGACACGCGGCGTCACACGGGACCTCACGGTTCGCGCCAGTCGATCATCCCCAGGGAATCACCGCGCGGGGACGGCGCGCTCGTGTTCTTCCGTTCAATGCGCGGGCGGGCCGCCGTGTTCCCGTTCGACTCCGGTCGCGATCCCGGCTGGTCGCACGGCCGGCGTCGCCGGTGGACCGCCGGCCGAGTCCGGGCGTGGACGTCGCTGTGCGTGGTTGGCCGGATCCTTGCCGTGGGACGACAGCACGAGGGGCGGGCCTGCGCCGTACGTGTCGGAGACGTACGGCGGTGCCCGCCCCTCGCCGGACGGTCGCGGGGCTGTCAGGTCACCCGGCCGCCCTGCTCTGCTGCCCCGCGCCGGCCACCGGCACCCACTTGTCGACCAGGCCGGGGTTGTCGTTCAGCCAGGTGCGGACGGCCTCCTGCTCCTTGCCCTTGCCGGCCTTCTGGATCTGCGCCTCGAGGCCGGTGAGCTGGCCCTCGGTCATCGAGAAGTCCTCGAGCCACCTGCCGACCTCGGGGTGGTCGGCGGCGAAGCCCTTGCGGGAGAGGGTGTGCACGCCGTCGCCCTCGCCCCAGGCGTCCTTCGGGTCCTTGAGCTTCTTCAGGTCGTACTCGCTGTACGCCCAGTGGGGCGACCAGAGGGTGACGACGATCGGCTCCTTCTTGGCGTACGCCCGCTCGAGCTCGGCGAGCATCGCCGGGGTGGAGCCGTCGACGACCTTGTAGGTGCCGTCGAGGCCGTACTGCTCGAGGACCTTGTCCTTGAGCAGGCCCATCATCCCGGCGCTGGGCTCGATGCCGGTGATCTTCCCGCCGAACGCGGCGGACTTGCTCTTCAGGTCCGCGAGGGAGTTCACGTCCTTCATGTACGAGGGGACGGTGAGCTCCAGGGAGGTGGGGCCGTACCACGCACCGAGGTCGTCGAGCTGCTTGCCGTACTTCTGCCAGTACTCGGCGTGGGTGGTGGGCAGCCAGGCGTCGGTCTGGAAGTCGATCTGCCCGGTGGCCAGGCCCGTGTAGAGGGGGCCGGCGGCGTACTGGGTGGTCTTCACCTCGAAGCCGCGTTCCTCCAGCAGCTCCTTCCAGAGGTAGGTGGAGGCGATGCCCTCGTCCCAGGGGATGTAGCCGATGGTGATCTCCCTGCCCTTGCCGACGTCCGTGTCGGAAGCCTCGGCGGGGCCGGAGTTCGCGCCGAAGACGCCCATGCCGCCGGCGACGAGGGCGAGGACGACCACGCCGACCACGGCCACGGCCGCGCGGGGACGGTACGTCCACACCGTGGTACGGGCCTTGGCGGCGGCGCGGCGGCCGAGCGGGGAGATGCGGGTGCCGAGGGCACCGGTCATGCGGTCCAGGTAGATGGCGAGGACGACGATGCCGAGGCCCGCCTCGAAGCCGAGGCCGATGTCGAGCTGGCCGATGGCCTCGTTGACGGCGCCGCCGAGGCCGCCGGTGCCGACCATGCCGGCGATGACGACCATCGACAGGCCGAGCATGATGACCTGGTTGACGCCCGCCATGATCGTCGGCAGGGCGAGCGGCAGCTGGACCCGCAGGAGGGTGTCGCGGGGTGTCGTACCGAAGGCCTCGGCCGCTTCGACCAGTTCGGCGTCGACCTGGCGGATGCCGAGTTCGGTCATGCGCACACCGGGCGCCAGAGCGAAGATCAGGGTCGCGACGACACCGGCGGGCACGCCCATCCCGAAGAACAGGATCGCCGGGATCAGCAGGACCATCGACGGCATCGTCTGGAGCAGGTCCAGGACGGGTCGTACGGCCGCGCTGACGGTCTTGGAGCGGGCGGCCCAGATGCCCAGCGGGACGGAGAGCACCAGGGCGATCACCGTGGCGACGAGCACCAGGGACAGGGTGGACATCGCCTCCTCCCACAGGTCGAGGGAGTCGATGAGGGCGAACCCGGCGAAGGCGAGGACGCCCGCGGCCAGGCCGCGCAGCCACCAGGCGAGCACCGCGAGGATGCCCGCGAGCAGCAGGGGCTCGGGGGCGGTGAGGACGGCGTCGATGCCGTCGTACATGCCTTCGACGACCGTCTTGATCGCGTCGAAGAGCCAGGACATGTGGGTGACAAGCCAGTCGACACCGGAGTCGACCCAGTCACCGAGGCGCAGCCTAGGCACGGGCGACCTCCTTCCCGTCGGTGCGCGGACTGTCGCAGCGGGCCTCCTCGGCCCGCTCGTCGCCGAGGAAGCCGACCAGGCGCCGGCGGGGGACGACGCCGACGAGGGTGCGGTCGGCGTCGAGCACGGCGACCGGGTGCGGCACGCGGGCGCTGAGCGCGCACAGCTCGGTGAACGGCGTGTCGGGGGTCGCGGTCGCGCAGCCGCAGTCGGCCTCGTCGCCGCGGACGCCGGTGTCCATGACGGCGGAGGCGGTCAGCACGCGGGAGCGGTCGACGTCCTGGATGAAGGAGGCCACGTAGTCGCCCGCGGGCCGGACCAGGATGTCCTCGGCGGTGCCGGTCTGCACGATGCGGCCGTCGCGCATGACGGCGATGCGGTCGCCCAGGCGCATGGCCTCGTTGAGGTCGTGGGTGATGAAGACGATCGTCTTCTTCAGCGTCTGCTGGAGCGTGAGGAGCTGGTCCTGCATGTCGCGGCGGATCAGCGGGTCCAGCGCGCTGAAGGACTCGTCCATCAGCAGCAGGTCGGCGTCGGTGGCGAGGGCGCGGGCCAGGCCCACGCGCTGCTGCATGCCGCCGGACAGCTCGTCCGGCCAGGACTTCTCCCAGCCCGCCAGGCCGCACAGCCGGAGCGCCTCGGCGGCGCGCCGCTCGCGCTCGGCGCGCGGGACGCCCTGGACGCAGAGGCCGTAGGCGGCGTTGTCGAGGACGCTGCGGTGCGGGAAGAGCGCGAAGTGCTGGAAGACCATGCTGATCTTCTTCGCGCGGACCTCGCGCAGCTCACGGTCGGTGAGCGCGGTCAGGTCCTGGCCGTCGAAGAGGACGCGTCCCGACGTGGGTTCCAGCAGTCCGTTGAGCATGCGCAGCAGCGTGGACTTGCCGGAGCCGGACAGGCCCATGACGACGAAGATCTGGCCCGGGTCCACGGTGAAGGAGGCGTCGATCACGGCGGCGGTGGTGCCGTCGGTGCGCAGCTCCTCCCGGTCGGCTCCGCCGCGGAGCCGTTCGACTGCCTCGTCCGGTCGTCTGCCGAACACCTTGGACAGGTGTTCGGCCTCAAGCCTGGAGGACACACATACCTTCTCTGTTCGGGGGCAGGGACGAAGAGGTACCGGGGGCCGTGACGCCCCACGAACAGGCCGCGAGGCCCCTGAGGGCCGCTAACAGTTGAATATGCAACCGGCACCGCTCCGAGGCGGCGCCTGCCCGGGCCGAAGCGGGGCAAACGCGGGAGTGTGCCAGTTCACAGGGCCTTCACAGATGCCAGGGGAGTGAATACCGGCACCTCAGCGGGGTGCCGGTGCGGCATGATGCCTGCGTGACCGGACGACTGATGCTCCTCGACACCGCCTCGCTCTACTTCCGCGCCTACTTCGGCGTCCCGGACTCCGTGAAGGCACCGGACGGCACACCGGTGAACGCCGTCCGGGGGCTGCTCGACTTCATCGACCGCCTGGTCAAGGACCACCGGCCGGACGAGCTGGTCGCGTGCATGGACGCCGACTGGCGGCCGCGGTGGCGGGTCGAGCTGATCCCCACCTACAAGGCGCACCGCGTCGCCGAGGAGCACGAGGCCGGCCCGGACGAGGAGGAGGTCCCGGACACCCTCTCCCCGCAGGTGCCGGTCATCGAGGCCGTCCTGGACGCGCTCGGCATCGCGCGCGTGGGCGTCGCGGAGTATGAGGCGGACGACGTGATCGGCACGTTCACCGCGCGGGCGAAGGGCCCGGTGGACATCGTCACCGGCGACCGCGACCTGTACCAGCTGGTGGACGACGCCCGCGGGGTGCGGGTGCTGTACCCGCTGAAGGGCGTCGGCACGCTCCAGCTCACGGACGAGGCCTGGCTGCGGGAGAAGTATGGGGTCGACGGCCGCGGGTACGCGGATCTCGCGCTGCTGCGCGGTGACCCGAGCGACGGTCTGCCGGGCGTGGCCGGCATCGGGGAGAAGACGGCGGCCAAGCTGCTGGCCGAGTTCGGCGACCTGGCCGGGATCATGGCGGCGGTCGACGACCCGAGGGCGAAGCTCACCCCGACGCAGCGCAAGCGGCTCACCGAGGCGCGACCGTACGTCGCCGTCGCACCGAAGGTGGTCCGGGTCGCCGACGACGTGCCGCTGCCGGAGGTGGACACGACGCTTCCGCGCGCGCCGAGGGAGCCCGCGGCACTGGAGGAGCTG
The DNA here is from genome assembly GCF_043080745.1 of Streptomyces sp. NPDC014995. NCBI lineage: Bacteria > Bacillati > Actinomycetota > Actinomycetes > Kitasatosporales > Streptomycetaceae > Streptomyces > Streptomyces sp. NPDC014995. The sequence continues at coordinate 204,201 of NZ_JBIBVX010000003.1, read as the reverse complement.
GCCGAACGCTGGGGGCTCGGCGGCTCGCTTCAGCGGCTGCTGCACACTCTCGCGCCGTAAACGGCACCAGGGGGGCACCACCGGGGGAAGGAATGCTAACTTAGGTAAACCTAACCAAAGGACTTGGGAGGCCGCCATGGCAGAACGTCCGGCACGGAAGCCGCGGAAGCCCCATTCCGCGCAGGTCGTCCGCACCGAACGGCTCACCCCGCACATGCAGCGCGTGGTCCTCGGCGGCGAGGGGCTGGCCGACTTCGCCGTCGGCGGCTGCACCGACCACTACGTGAAGCTGCTGTTCGGTCCCGAGGGCGTGAGCTACCCGGAGCCCTTCGACCTGGAGCGCGTCCGTGCCGAGTTCCCGCGCGAGCAGTGGCCCGTCACCCGGACGTACACCGTGCGCCACTGGGACGCCGAACACCGCGAGCTGACCCTTGACTTCGTCCTCCACGGCGACGAGGGCCTGGCCGGGCCGTGGGCGGCGCGCGTCCAGCCGGGCGAGACCGTCCGCTTCATGGGGCCCGGCGGCGCCTACGCGCCCGACACCTCCGCCGACTGGCATCTGCTGGCCGGTGACGAGAGCGCCCTGCCCGCGATCGCGGCCGCGCTGGAGGCGCTGCCCGCCGGTGCGGTGGCCCACGCCTTCATCGAGGTGACCGGCCCCGAGGAGGAGCAGAAGATCGACTCCGATGTGGAGGTCGTCTGGCTGCACCGCGGTGACCGGCCCGTCGGCGAGAGGCTCGTCGAGGCCGTCCGGGCGCTGGAGTTCCCCGCGGGCCGTCCGCACGCGTTCGTGCACGGCGAGGCCGCGGCCGTGAAGGACCTGCGACGGCTGCTCCGCGTCGAGCAGCAGATCCCGCGCGAGGACCTGTCGATCTCCGGCTACTGGCGGCTCGGCCACAACGAGGACGGCTGGCAGGCGTCCAAGCGGGAGTGGAACGCGCGCGTGGAGGCGGAGCAGGAGGGGGCGGCACCCGCCGCCTGACCGCGCGGCCGCGGCGCGCCGACGCGGTGTGCCTGTCGTGTCCGGCTGCCGTGTCCCGCCTGCTCATGGAGGCAGCCCGACGCGCCGCCAGGAGCGTGGAGGCCGACCGACTCCGTCTCCGTGGCCCGTGGAGGCGGCCGGAGCCCGTCTGCCGCCCATGCGTCTGCCGCCCGTGGAGGCGGCCCGCACTCGTGGCGCGGGCCGCCTTGTCGCGTCACGAGTGCGGGCCGCGACAGGGCTCCTGCACCGACCGCCGGAACGCCCGGAACGCCGGCATCGACAGCCACACGGCCGTCGCGGCGAGCGCCGGCAGACCGCCGCCCCGGACCAGGACCGCACCCCGGTCGGGCGACGGTGCCGGCTCCGGACCGCTCTCAGTCGCCCTGTACGCGCGCGTGCAGATGCATGTCGTGCCAGCCGTCCCTGTGGAGCAGGGCGCTGCGCTTGGTGCCCTCCAGGGTGAAGCCGGTCTTGGTGGCGACGCGGCAGGACGCCTCGTTGGCGAGGGCGTGCATCAGCTCCAGGCGGTGGAACCCGATCTCGTCGAGGGCCCAGTGGGCGAGCGCGGTCGTGGCGCGGGCGGCCACGCCCCGGCCGCGGGCCGCCGCCGTCGTCCAGTAGGCGACCTCGGCCACACCGTCGCCGAGCACGATCTCGCGCAGCGCCACCCGTCCCAGCAGCACGTCGGTGTCCGCGTCGGCGACGGCCCACTGGGCGCCGCGCTCCCCGGCCCAGGCCGCCCGCCACTCCTCGATCCAGCCGCTGACCTCTTTCTCGGAGTCGGCGGCCCGGATGTACCACTGGTGTATCAGCGGATCCTGGAAGGCCGCGTGGACGGCGGGCGCGTCGTCGGCCCGCCAGGGGCGCAGAACCAGGCCGTCGCCGGTGGGGAGCACGGGCTGCGGAGCTTGGGCGAGGGTTCCGGCGGGCAGGACGGGTCGGGTGAGGAAGGGCATGATCCACATCCTGCCAACCGGGGCCGGAGCGTCCAACGGGATTTCGCGCCCGTGCCCTTGACCACCGTCGCCGTGTCCCACGACCCGGGTAGCCGCGCCCCACGGAATTTTGCGTCACCGTGCCCTTGACCACGGTCGCCGTGCCTCACGACGTGGGTAGCCGTGCCGCACGCCCCGGCTAGCCGTGCCCACGACCCCGCCGGCCGAGCCCGTGACCGGGGCAACCGTGACCAGCCCGGGACGCCGCACCCCTCACCAGCGGCGCGGTACCCCACGCCCCGGGGGCCGCCGTGCCCATGCCCGGCGTCGCCGCACCCACGACGGGGATCACCGAGACAGCCCGAGCCGTCCTTCCGGCGAGGTCCATGACCGGGTCACCCCACCCACGACCGGGTCACCACCCCACCCATGGCCGGGTCACCGAACCCACGTCCGGCGCCACCGTACCCGTGCCCGGCGTCGCCGTACGCTTGACCCCGATGAGACGCCGTACCCCTCCCCCGCCCTCACCCCTGCCGCAGCGTGACGGGGTCGATCCGGTCCGGGTGCGGCTGCCGGGTGACGGGCACTGGGCGACCGTCCGGGAGCATCTGGCGGAGCGGTTCGGCGCGGCACGGGCCGGGCTCGTCGAGGCGATGTTCGCGGCGGGGCGGATCGTCGGGGCCGACGGACGGGCGGTGGCGCCGGACACGGCGTACGTGCCCGGGATGTTCGTGTGGTTCCACCGGGAGCTGCCGGCCGAGGAGCCGGTGCCGTTCCCCCTGGAGATCGTGTACCGCGACGATCACATCGTCGTCGCCGACAAGCCGCACTTCCTCGCCACCACCCCGCGCGGCAGCCATGTCACCGAAACCGCGCTGGCCCGGCTGCGGCGGGAGCTGGGCCTCCCCGCGCTCGGCGCCGCCCACCGCCTCGACCGCCTCACCGCCGGTCTGGTGCTGTTCACCGTGCGCCCCGAGGAGCGCGGCGCCTACCAGACCCTGTTCCGCGACCGGCGGGTGCGCAAGGTGTACGAGGCCGTCGCCCCGTACGATCCGGCGCTCGCCCTGCCGGTGACCGTGCGCAGCCGGATCGTGAAGGAGCGCGGGACGCTGACCGCCCGCGAGGTGCCGGGCGAGCCGAACGCCGTCAGCCGGGTCGAACTGCTCGAACACCGGGCGGACGGGCGGGCCCGTTACCGGCTGACGCCACAGACGGGGCAGACCCATCAGCTGCGGGTGCACATGACCGCGCTCGGCGTCCCGATCCTCGGCGACCCCCTCTACCCCGAGGTGGCCGCCCCCGGACCGGCCGGCGACTTCCGGCGTCCCCTGCAACTACTCGCGCGGGAGCTGGAGTTCACCGATCCGGTCACGGGGGCGGCCCACCGGCTGCGCAGCGGGCGGACCCTGGGCGCCTGGTCGTCGTACGACGACTGGGACGGCGGTCAGTAGCCGCGCCACCAGGCCAGGAAGCGGCGCAGGGCGTTCGGCCTGCGGGCCGGTTCAGGAGCCGGAGCCGAGGCGGGCCCGGGGCGGGGCGTGACCGCCGGCCGGGGCTCGGTGGCGAGCGGCGCGCCGGCGGTGGATCCGGGAGCGGCCGACGCACGAGAGGGCGACCCGGGAACGGCCGACGCGGGAACGGACGCTGCGGGAGCAGTCCGTGCCGGAATGGTCGACGTCGGCCTGGACTCCAGGGTGATCGGCAGGGACGGGCGCGGCGGCACCAGGCCGTGGCTCGGCTTGGCGATGATGTCCTGCTGGTCCCTCGGCTCGAACCGGACCGGCAGCTTCACCAGGTGCCGCGAGGCGATCGACGTCGTCCAGCGCAGGTCGTCCTCGTCGCAGTCGAGCTGGATGTCCGGCAGCCGCATCAGCAGCGCGTCGACGCCGACGTCGGCGATGGCGCGGCCGATGTCCTGGCCGGGGCACTCGTGCGGGCCGCCGCCGAAGGCGAGGTGCGAGCGGTTGCCCTGCATGTTGGCGGACAGGTCGGGGCGCACCCGCGGGTCCACGTTGCCCGGCGCGGGCGCGAACAGGAGACCGTCGCCCTTGCGGATGCGCTGACCGCCCAACTCCGTGTCCTGCTTGGCGAAGTAGCCGAGCACCGCGCTGAACGGCGGCTCGTCCCACAGGGACTGCTCGACCGCCTCCGGCACCGTCATCTGCCCGCCGTTGAGCCGGGCGACGAAACGCGGGTCGGTGAGGACCATGCGCAGCGCGTTGGACAGCAGGTTGACCGTGGCCTCGTAGGCGGCGAAGAGCACGAGGCGCAGGTGTTCGCGGACCTCGTCGTCGGTCAGTCCCGCCGGATGGGCGACGAGGTGTCCGGCGAAGTCCTCGTCGGGCTCGGCGCGGCGGCGGGCGGTGAGCCGGCTGAGGGCCTCCATGACGTAGGAGTGGCTGGCGATCGCGGTCTCGGTGCCCTTGAGCGCGTCGCGGGCGGCGTGCACCATCCGGTCGTCGTACTCCTCGGGCATGCCGAGGACGTGGCACATCACGGCCATCGGCAGGTGCTCGGCGAACTGGCCGACCAACTCGGCCCGGCCCTCCTCGCAGAAGCGGTTGACCAGGTGCTGGCTGGATCGGTAGACGTACCGGCGCAGGCTGCGGTCGTCGATGGTGGCCATGGCCGCGGTGACGGCGCCGCGCAGCCGCTTGTGCTCGTCGCCCTCGGCGTGGGAGCAGATCGGCTGCCAGGCGATGTGCGGCATCAGCGGGTGGTCGGGCTTGACCGCGCCCTCCCGCAGCGGGGTCCAGACACGGCTGTCCCGGGTGAACTGGGAGGGCGAGCGCACCATGTGCAGGTTCTCGGCGTGGCCGAGGACCACCCAGATCGGTACGTCGTCGTGGAGGAGCACGGGCGCCACCGGGCCGTGCTCCTCACGGAGTTGCTCGTAGAGGGCGTCGAGGTCCTCCGCGCCGGGGCCGTAGAGCCGGTGCAGTCCGCCGGGGCCACTGCCGTGCGCGGGGCAGCCGGGGGGCGGATCGAGGGCAAGGTCGTGCGGACCGGTCGTCGTCGGGTGTTCAGGCGTCACAGGGGGTCGCTCCGAAACTGTGGGGAATCGGTGTCAGGGGTGGGCGGGGGTCAGGTGAGGTTGCGGGTCAGCGCCAGGGAGTGCAGGAAGCGCATCAGCGTCGTCAGCACGTCCCGGCTGGAGGCCCGGCGGCGCACGTCACACTCGACGATCGGGACCTCGGACGGCAGGTCGAGGGCCGAGCGCAGGTCCTCGAGGGGGTAACGGGGCCCGTCGGGGAAGGTGTTGACGGCGACCACGAAGGGCACGCCGCGCTCCTCCAGCCGCCCCATGACCTCGAAGCTGACCTCGAGGCGGCGGGTGTCGACCAGGACGACGGCGCCCAGCGCACCCTCGAACAGGCCGTTCCACAGGAACCAGAAGCGCTCCTGGCCGGGCGTGCCGAACAGGTAGAGCACGATCTGGTCCGTGATCCGGATACGGCCGAAGTCCATCGCCACGGTGGTGGCGGTCTTGGACTCGGAACCGTAGTTGTCGTCGACCCCGATGCCGGCCTGCGTCATGGTCTCCTCGGTGGTCAGCGGTCTGATCTCGCTGACCGAACCGACCATGGTCGTCTTGCCGACGCCGAAGCCGCCCACGATGACGATCTTGGCTGCCGCCGTGGTGGAGTGCGGCAGGTGATCCTCGGTCCGGGGGCCGGGGATCGTGTCAGAGCCTTTGAAGTCCATGCATCACCGCTTCGAGGAGGGAACGGTCGGCAACCTGTTGCCGGACGATCGGGGCACGCGCCTGTACGAGGTCGGCCGCCAGCATCTCGGTGAGCAGTACCGTCACCACGCTGAACGGCAGGCTCAGATAGGCCGAGACCTCGGCCACCGACAGGGGGGCCTGGCACATCCGCAGCACCGCCGTCTGCTCGGGGGTCGCGGAGGAGGGCGGTTCGGCGCGCCCCACGATCAACGTGACCAGGTCGAGGGGCGCCCGTTCGCCGTCGGCGCCCGAGATGACGTACAGCCGCTCGACGTTCTTGGGCTCTTCCTCTTCCGTGGTCTGCGCGGGCGGTGCCGGCAGAGGGTGTCGCCGCTGGCGTTGCGGAGGCGTCATACGCTCTGCCCGTTGCGCCGGGGCGGGGTGGTCAGATGGGCGCCGATGCGCACCACGAGGTCGCGCATCATGCCGCTCATCCGGCCGGCCTCGCAGCGCACGTCGGCGAGGACCGCCAGGTAGGCGTTGGCGCCGGCGGACATCATGTAGAAGTAGCCGCCGTTCAGTTCGATGACGACCATCTTCATCTCGCCGTCGCTGGCGTGGATCTCCTGGGCGACGGCGTTGGCCAGGCTCTGCAGGCCGGCGCAGGCGGCGGCGACGCGGTCCGCGGCGTCGGGTTCGCCGGCGTAGCGGGCGATGCGCAGTCCGTCGGCCGACAGCACCACGATCATCTCGATGCCGGGAACTCCGTCGTAGAGCTCCTTGAGCAGCCAGTCGAAGTTGGCGCGCTGCTGGATCACTTGAGGTCCCCCTCGTCGTCGGCCTCGGTCTCGGCCTTGTCTTCGATCAGGTGCAGGTATGCGGTGGGATTACGGGTGAAGTCGGTGGGGTGCACGCCGGGCGGGCTCTGCTTCTTGAGGCCCTCCCAGAAGGCCTCGAAGTGCACTCCGGGCTCGGCCCCCTTCTGCTCGGGCTCGGGCTTCGGCCGGGCGAACGGGTCCGGCCTGCCCTCGCGCTCGGCGGCCTCGGCCGCTTCCTTGGCCGCGTAGGCCTCGGCGTAGATCTGGGCGATCGGGACCGTCGCCTTGCTGCGGCGCTGTGGCAGTCCCTTGTCGGTCCACTCGGTGATGATCGGCACCTCGTCGTCCTCGAGTGAGATACCGGCCGGAATGCGCGGGTTGGTGGGCCGGCGCTTCTTCGGCGGACGCTTGGGGCCCTCGATGGCGCCCAGGTCGATCTGGGGTACGGCGGTGGCGCCGATGCCGTGGGCGAAACCGGGGGCGGGATCGTTGGTGAGCATCTCGCTCGGCACGACGAGCACGGCGCGGACTCCGCCGTACGCCGAGGTGCGCAGCGACACCTGCATGTTGAACGACGTGCACAGGCGGCCGACGACCGCGAGGCCGAGGCGCGGGGTGCCGCCGACGTCCTGGATGTCGACGCCGGCCTTGGCCAGTTCCAGCATGCGTTCGGCCTTGGCGCGGGCCTCCTCGCTGAGGCTGACGCCGGCGTCCTCGATCTCGATCGCGATGCCGGTCTGCACCTCGACGGCGTTGACGTGCACCTTGCTCTGCGGCGGCGAGTAGCGGGTGGCGTTGTCGAGGAGCTCCGCGGCGGCGTGGATGAGCGGTTCGACGGACAGGCCGCGGATGTTGACCTTGGCGATGGAGTCCAGCTGGATGCGCCGGTATTCCAGGATCCGGGACATGGCGCCGCGCAGGACGCTGTACAGCGGTACCGGCCCCGGCCAGTTGCGGCCCGGGCGGCCGCCGCCGAGCACGCCGATGGAGTCGGCGAGGCGGCCGATCAGCGCGTTGCCGTGGTCGATGCGCAGGAGGTCGTCGAAGACCTCGGGGTTGCGGCCGTGGTCCTCCTCCATCTCCCTGAGTTCGTGGGCCTGTTGGTGGACGATGGCCTGGACGCGGCGGGCGACGCTGACGAAGGAGCGCTGGGCGGAGTCACGCAGGGCTTGCTCGTGGTCGACGACGTCCATGATCTTCTTGATCACCAGTCGCTGGCCGTCGTCGAGCTCGCCGAAGGCGGGGTCCTCCTCGGTGTAGTGGAGCAACACCTCCCTCGGGGAGCCGCCCCTGCGCAGCCATTCCACCGCCTGGGGCACGTAGTGCTGGGCGACCCTGCGGTTCTGCGCCTCGTAGTCGGAGATCCGCCGTTCCAGGTGGGCGACGCGCTGCTCCTTCTCCGCGCGCAGCTTCCGCAGTCGCCGGCCGCGGCGGACCGACTCGGTCCCGGACGCGCTCACCAGAAGGGTGGCGAGGGCTCCGCAGACGCCGACGGCGAGCCGGGCCGACGGCGCCACGAGGGCGACGGCGGCGCCGGTCGCCGCGGCCATCAGTATCGCCGGCAGCAACAGCACGCGCGCATAGGCCAGTTCTCGGCGACCGGGTGGGGACTGAACACTCACCATATGGGCACCCTCTGTAGGGACGTGTCGGTATCTTCGGAATACTTGGGAACAAACGCACGATTTCGCATCAACTCGGTGCGCCGCGGGCGAGCTTAGTCCGACCGGGTCATCGCCGTGTCATATTCGGCAACCGCCTGAAACCGAGCAGGCACCTCGAGTAACGTCACCCGTTTACACGCTGCGATTTCCTTCGCGCACACTGCGTAATGCCGCACAGGCATGCGAAAACGGTTCACCGGAACGGGTGAACCAAGCGGGGTGAGACACCGTCAGGCGCCGGCGCCGTGCAGCACCGCGTCGGCGGCGGCGCGGGTGGACTCGGGGACGGCGCGCCCGGGATCGGGGCGGTGGAGGAGGGCGTCCTCGAGGAGCCCGGAGAGGAGATCGGCGCGCGGATCGAACCCGTTTCTCGGCGAGCGCGCCGGCGGCGGTCGTGGCGGCGGACATCCGGCGGCAGGCGCCCTTCGGCGGGATGCGCACCGACGAGGGCGCCCTCAGGACCGAGTACCACGCCACCGTCGGCGCTTTGTCGACAAGACGACCCGTGCGGAACAGGCGCGGGCAACGGGTGGGTGGGCGCCCTGCTGACAAGAGATCGAGGCGGAGCTGTGGCGCCTCCGGGCGGCAGGCACAGGCCGCCTCCTGACGTCACTCCCCGCCCGACGACCCTCGGCAACGTGGAGCTGACGGACGGGATGCCTCAGGGGTGCGGGGACCGCGCGACCAGCCGCGAACTCCCCCGCACCCGCCAGGCGGAACTCACCCCACGGACGAGTAGGCGACCACACCTCGCAGCAGCTGATCGACGGCCTTCCGTGCAGCCTTCGCCACCGTCACTCCGTCGCCCGAGGCCGGCGCCGCCGCCGAGATCTGCCCCAGCACGTCGATGACCTGCTTGCACCAGCGCACGAAGTCCCCCGCCGGCATCTCCGCCTCGCGCAGCACCTCGTCGAGGCCCTTGCCGGACGCCCACATGTACGCGGCCCAGGCGAAGCCGAGATCGGGCTCTCGCTGCCCGACCCCCTCTGTCTGGCTGATCCGGAACTCCTCCTCCAGACCGTCCAGCCGCCCCCAGATCCGCACCATCTCCCCCAGCGCGGCCTTCGCCTTGCCGGAGGGCAGCTTCGGCGCCATCGCGTCGTCGCCGACCCGGGCCTCGTACACCAACGCCGAGACGCAGGCGGCGAGTTCGGCCGGAGCCAGTCCCTCCCAGACCCCGGCCCGCAGGCACTCGCTCGCCAGCAGGTCCAGTTCGCCGTACAGCCGGGCCAGCCGCTTGCCGTGCTCGGTGACCTCGTCACCGCGGAGGTAGTCCAGCTCGGTCAGCAGCGCCACGATCCGGTCGAAGGTACGGGCGATGGTGTTCGTCCGGCCCTCGATGCGCCGTTCCAGCTGCGAGGTGTCGCGCCGCAGCCGGTAGTAGCGCTCGGCCCAACGGGCGTGGTCCTCGCGCTCGGAGCAGCCGTGGCAGGGGTGCGCGCGGATCTCGGTGCGCAGGCGGGCGATCTCCCGGTCGTCGGCGGCCTGGGACCGCTGCTTGCGGGCCCGCTCCGGCGGGATGTGCCCGGCCTTGCTGCGCAGCGCGGAGGCGAGGTCGCGGCGGGACTGCGGTGAGCGCGGGTTGAACGTCTTCGGGATCCGCATCCGCTCCAGCGCCTCCACCGGCACCGGGAAGTCGATCGAGGCCAGCCGCTTGACCTGCCGCTCGGCGGTCAGCACGAGCGGGCGCGGCCCGTCGTGGTGGTCGAAGCCCCGGTGGCCGTTGGCCCGTCCGGCGGGCAGGCCGGGGTCGAGCACCAGCGCCAGGCCGGCGTACTTGCCGGTCGGGACGTGGATGACGTCCCCGGGTTTCAGCTTCTCCAGCGCCACGGCCGCCTCGGCCCGCCGCTGGGCGGCACCCTGCTTGGCCAGCTCGGTCTCGCGGTCCTTGAGTTCGCGGCGCAGCCGCGCGTACTCCTCGAAGTCGCCGAGGTGGCAGGTCATGGAGGCCTTGTAGCCTTCGAGACCCTCCTCGTTGCGCTGCACCTGCCGGGAGATCCCGACCACCGAGCGGTCGGCCTGGAACTGCGCGAATGAGGTCTCCAGCAGTTCGCGCGAGCGGTGCCGCCCGAACTGCTCCACGAGATTGACCGCCATGTTGTACGACGGCCTGAAGCTGGAGCGCAGCGGGTACGTGCGCGTGCCGGCGAGGCCGGCCAGGTGGTCGGGGTTCATGCCGCGCTGCCACAGCACGACGGCATGCCCCTCGACGTCGATGCCCCGTCGGCCCGCACGCCCGGTCAGCTGGGTGTACTCGCCGGGGGTGATGTCGGCGTGCTGCTCGCCGTTCCACTTGACGAGCTTCTCCAGCACCACCGAGCGGGCGGGCATGTTGATGCCGAGGGCGAGGGTCTCCGTGGCGAAGACGGCCTTGACCAGGCCGCGTACGAAGAGTTCCTCGACGACCTCCTTGAAGGTCGGCAGCATGCCGGCGTGGTGGGCGGCGATGCCCCGCTCCAGGCCCTCCAGCCACTCGTAGTAGCCGAGGACGTGCAGGTCCTCGTGCGGGATGGAGGCCGTGCGCTCCTCCACGAGGGCACGGACCCGCTCCCGCGCCTCCTCGTCGTTGAGCCTGAGCCCGGCGTACAGGCACTGCTGGACGGCCGCCTCGCAGGCGGCGCGGCTGAAGATGAACGTGATGGCGGGCAGCAGGCCCTCGGCGTCGAGCCGCTCGATCACCTCGGGACGCCCGGGGGTCCACACCCGCGAGCGCTGCCGGCGCTCACGCTCCCGGTCGGCCTCGCGCATCCGCCCGCGCCGGCGGTCCTGGAACGACGGCCGGCTCGCCTCCATGCGCGCCAGGCGCGCGAGGTCGGGGTTGACGGCCCTGCGGTGGCCCTCGCCCTCCTCGAACAGGTCGTACATCCGCCGCCCGGCGAGCACGTGCTGGAACAGCGGCACGGGCCGGTGCTCGGAGACGATCACCTCGGTGTCGCCGCGGACGGTGTCGAGCCAGTCGCCGAACTCCTCGGCGTTGGACACGGTCGCGGAGAGCGAGACCAGGGTCACCGACTCGGGCAGGTGGATGATCACTTCCTCCCACACGGCACCGCGGAAGCGGTCGGAGAGGTAGTGCACCTCGTCCATCACCACGTACCCGAGGCCGAGGAGGGTCTGCGAGCCGGCGTACAGCATGTTCCGCAGCACCTCGGTGGTCATCACGACCACCGGGGCGTCGGGGTTGACGCTGTTGTCGCCGGTGAGCAGGCCGACCTTCCCGCTGCCGTAGCGACGGCACAGGTCGGAGTACTTCTGGTTGGACAGCGCCTTGATGGGTGTCGTGTAGAAGCACTTCTTGCCCTGCTGGAGGGCGAGGTGGACGGCGAACTCGCCCACGATCGTCTTGCCGGAGCCGGTGGGCGCGGCCACCAGGACGCCCTTGCCCGCCTCGAGCGCCTGACAGGCCTCGATCTGGAAGGGATCGAGGCCGAAGTCGTACATCTCGCGGAAGGAGGCGAGCGCGGTGGCCTGCTCGGCAGCGCGCCTGCGCGCAGCCGCGTACCGCTCGGCCGGTGAGAGGTCCTCTGTCATCGTGCTTTCGAGCGTACCGGGCCGCACTGACAACAGGACGATCATTATCCGGATCCACTGCCGTGAAACCTGGATCCGCGCAGTTCAGGGGCTTCAGGGGCTTCAGGGGCCGACGATCCGTACCGCCCCGGGCACACAGCGCGCGGTCAGCGGGAGCGGGCCCAGCGGCTCCCCGTCCGCGTACCCGGTGATGCCCGGCGCCGCGAGCTCGACCGTGGCCGCCCGGTGCACAGTGACCTTGGAATGCTCGACGTGCGTCCCCCGGTAGACCCGGGGGAACACCCGCAGCAGTGTCGCCCGCCCGCAGTCCCCGACCACCGTGACGTCGAACAGCCCGTCGGTGGGGTCGGCCCCCGGGCAGATCCGCATGCCGCCGCCGTACGACGACCCGTTGCCGACGGCGACGAGGGTGGCCTCGACCTCCCGGACGGCGCCGTCGTCGAGGGTGATCCGGTACGGGAACGGGCGGAAGGCGGCGAGTTCGGCGAGCATCGCCAGGTCGTACTTGGCGCGTCCGGCGGGCAGCCGCATCCGGTTGCCCCGGTCGTTGACGCGGGAGTCGAAGCCGGAGGCGAGGACGGTGCCGAACCAGCGGCCGCCCGCCTCTCCGAGGTCGACGTCCCGGATCCGCTCGCCCTTGAGCGCGTCGGCGACCAGGCGGCCCGCGGCGGCCGGGTCGCGCACGGGCAGGCCGAGGGCGCGGGCGAAGTCGTTGCCGGTGCCGACGGCGACCACTCCGAGCGGGGTGCGGGTGCCGGCCACCGCCTGGAGCGCGAGGTGGACCAGTCCGTCCCCGCCGACGGCGACCAGGGCGCCGGTGCCGTCGGCGACGGCTGCCCGCGCGCGGGCGAGGGCGTCCTCGGCGTTCTGGCCGAGGACCGTCCGCACCGAGTAGCCGGCCGCCCGCAACGCGGAAGCGGCCGGCAGCGCCGCGTGGGCGCCCCGGCCGCGGCCCGCGGTGGGGTTGACGAAGAGGGTGATCTCGCTGGTCACGCAGGTGACCCTACGAGCCTCGCCGCGATCTTCAGGTCACGTCGTCATAACCGTTGACCCGCTCCGTGCTCGCCTGCTCCGGCAGCGCTCGGCTCGCGGCCACGGTCTCGACCTCGCCGATGTCCTCGGGGGTGAGGTCCAGCTCGGACGCCTCGTCGTCGGCGGGGCCCAGGGCTTCGCGGCGGCGCCTGCGGCGGTCGTTCAGCAGCGAGAAGGCGACCGCGCCGAAGTACAGGATCCAGATCGGTCCGGCGAGCGCCAGCATCGAGATGGGGTCGGTGCTGGGGGTGGCGACGGCGGCGAACACCGTGATGCCGATGATCATCGCGCGCCACCAGCCGGCCATGCGCTTGCCGGTGATCGACCCGGTGAGGTTGAGCATGACGAGCAGCAGCGGCAGCTCGAAGGAGAGACCGAAGACCACGACCATGCGCGTGACGAGCTGCAACAGGTCGTCCAGCGGCAGGAAGTTGTTGACGCCTTCCGGCGTGAAGTCGATCAGCACCTTCGCGGTGGTCGGCAGCACGCGGTAGGCGAAGTAGCCGCCGCCCAGGAAGAGCGGGACGCCCGTGCCGACGAAGGCGTAGGCGTACTTCCTCTCGTGCTTGTGCAGGCCGGGGGCGACGAAGGCCCACAGCTGGTAGAGCCAGACCGGCGAGGCGAACACGATGCCGGCCATCAGGGAGACCTGGAGGGCCAGCGTGAAGGGGGCGAGGAGACCGTTGATCGTGATCCGCGCGCACTGCTTGGACGCGTCGCCCGACTGCAGGTCGTCCGCGATCTGCGCGAAGGTCTTGTCGCAGCCCACCGAGTCGAGGATCGGCCTGGTGAGGAAGTTGATGATGTCGTTGTAGAAGAAGGCGGCGACGACCGTCACGAGGACGATGGCGAGCAGTGCCTTCGCGAGCCGGTTGCGAAGCTCACGGAGGTGTTCCGCAAGGGGCATCCGCCCCTCGGGATCCTTCTCCTTGTTGCGGGCAGGCTTGAGCAACCCACGTTCCCATCTCGTGCGGCAGGCCGGCGGGGGTCACCGGCCTTGCGTCAGCGCTTGGTCGTGTCCGTGGGCTCGTTGACCGGGCGCGAGCTGGTCACGTCACCGGGGGCGGCCTGAATGGTGCGCTGAGCGGGGGGCTGCTCGCCGGGGTTCGGCGGGCCGGCCGGGGTGGCCGAATTGCTGCCCTCGTCCTTCATCGCCTTGGCCTCGCTCTTCAGGATGCGCGCGGACTTGCCGAGCGAGCGGGCCATGTCCGGAAGCTTCTTCGCGCCGAACAGCAGGATGATGACGACGAGGATGAGAATGATCTCGGGAGCGCCGAGCCTTCCGAACATAAGTCTTTACCTTCTCACCGAGGCGGCTGGGTGGGATGCTGTCCGACCGGTCGGACATGTGTCCGAACGATCGTGTTGGCAGCGATCGTAACGCTCAGGGGTAAACGTGAGGCAATCCCCGTGCGTACTCCCGGTCCGCGATTCGGGCCTCGTTCTCCGGACCGCGACCAGCAGCGTACCTGTCCGCACCACCCGGACGGGAGGGCCGAAGTGGCCCAAAACGCATTCGGCGCAGGACTCACAGGCCCCCCACAGCGGGACTCACACGCTGTCCGCGGCGCGGGCCGCGCTCATGGCGGCCCGCTCCAGGTCCTCGGCCGCCCTGTTGATGCGGCGTGTGGAGTCCGCGACCTGTCGTCCGAGGCGCTGCGCCTCCAGGAAGACCCGGATGGCGAACACAGCGAGGACGGCGAGACCCACAAAACCCACGGCTACCGCGAACATCGGCCAGAACATGACGCGAGCCTAGACCCTCGGGGCCCCCTCTAGAGCGTCGAGTGCAGCCGCAGGGTCCTGACCCCGCCACCGGTGAGCAGCTCGACGATCCGCTCACCGGCCGGCTTGCGCACGGCGGCCCCGCAGTCGGGGCAGGTGAAGGAGTAGAAGGTGGTACGGCTGGAGGCGCCGATGGCCAGCCGCAGCGCGCTCGCCGCGAGTTCGAACCGGCCTCGGCAGTCCGGGCAGCCGGCCCTGAACATCACCGGAGCCACACTCCGCATCCCCGCGAAGGCGGAGGCCACCGAGACCGCCCGCCCACCAGACACCGCCGACTCGCTCACAGCCCCTGCTCCCGCCCGTCGAACCGTCCGTCCCACTGCCCACGGCCCGCTCCGCCGACCGTCCCGCCGGCCTCCCGGACGGCCTGCGCGGCGACCTGCCCGTCGGCCTGCCCGTGGACCGGCCGCTCGGACGGTCCGGGGGCCTGCCCGAGGGCCGTCGCGCCGGCCTGCCCGTGGGCGGGACCGCCGAACCGTTCACCGGACTGCCCGTGGGGCGTCCCGGCGACCCCCTGCTGTGCCTCCTCCGCCTCGACCCCGTCATAGGCCGCCAGCGCCTCGCGGGCGGCCCGGCGGGCGCTGTCGGCGAGTTCCGGCGGCGAGACGATCCGGCCGTCACGGCCGAGGCGCAGGGCCAGGCGGCGCAGCGAGGCCGGGTCGGGTGTGCGCAGGGTGATGCGCAGGCCGCCGTCGGGCAGTTCGTCAGCGCTGTCGTGGGGGTAGTACTCGGCGACCCAGCGGCCGCCGGGACCGACCTCGACCACCACCTCCGGGTCCTCGGCCGCGGGCTGCACCAGCCCTTCCGACAGGTCGCGCAGCTCGACCTCCGGCGGCGCGGACGGCTCGTCCAGGATCCTGATCTCGGCGACCCGGTCGAGGCGGAAGGTGCGGCGCGCCTCCGAGCGGCGGCACCAGGCCTCCACGTACGTGTGCCCCACGCTGACCAGGCGGATGGGGTCGATCTCGCGCTCGGTGACCTCGTCGCGGGCGGGCGAGTAGTAGCGGATCCACAGGCGGCGCCGCTCGGAGATCGCCCGGTCGACGTCGGCGAAGACGCCGCCCTCGGACTCGAAGGTGACCGAGAGGCGGGAGCTGGCGCCCGCTGCCTCGCCGGCGGCGGTCTCCACCTTGGCGGTGGCGCGCAGCAGCGCCTGGCGGTCGCTCTCGCGCAGGCCGGGCAGCGTCGCCACGGCCCGTGCGGCCACCAGCAGCGCGGTCGCCTCGTCGGCGGCCAGCCGCAGCGGCTCGGCGGCCTCGGCGCCGAGGGCGGCCGGGTTGTGCCACCAGATGCGCTCGCCGTCGGTGTCGATGTCCAGCAGATCGCCGCCGCGGAAGCTGGTGCCGCACATGGGCAGCACGTCGAGGTCGGAGACCAGTTCGTCCTCGGTGATCCCGAAGGCGCGCGCCACGTCCTCGATCCGCGCCCCGGGCCGCTCCCGGAGATACGTCACCAGGGAGAGCATCCGCCGGGTCTGGTCGATCGCGTTCGCCGGCCTGACCGGTTTGCCTGCCACTGTGTTGCTCGCTCCCCCTCAGCCCTTGGCCACGGCGCGCAGCCGGTCCATCACGTCGGCCCGCAGCTCGGCGGGCTCGAGGACCACCACGTCCGGCCCGAACTCCACCAGCCAGGCGTCCAGTCCGTGGCCGTACGGAATCTCCAACTCGTCCCAGCCGTCGCCGAGTTCCCGGACCGCCGTCGCCTTCGCCCGCAGGGGGTACCCGGCGCCCGTGCGCAACCGGATCAGTGCGCTGCGGTCGGCGGTCTCCCCCGCCCAGCCGGCGACGGTCTCCCGGACCGTGACGACGTCGGGGACCGGAGCGGTGAAGCGGCCGCCGCGCGAGCGCACCTTGCCGGTGATCCGGGACAGCCGGAAGACGCGTTCGGCGCCCCGGTCGCGGTCCCAGCCGGCGAGGTACCAGTGGCCGCGCCAGCACTCCAGCGCCCACGGCTCGACGTGCCGGGGCTCGGGGCGGGCGGCGGTGGCCTTGCGGTAGTCGAAGACGACCGGGCGGCGGTCGCGGCAGGCCAGCATCAGCGGCTCGAAGGCGGCCTCGTGCACCGGGATGCGCGGCTCCAGGGCGCCGTGGGCCTCGTAGGGGTCGACGTCCTCCGGCAGTCCGGCGGCGCGCAGCTTCTGCAGGGCGCCGCTGGCCGCGCCGGCGAGCCGGGCCTGCTGCCAGACCTTGGCGGCCAGCCCCAGCGCGGCGGCCTCCTCGGCGTCGAGGGTGATGGGCGGCAGGCTGTTGCTGTCGCGTCGGGCGAGGTAGCCGACCTCGCCGTCGAGGCTCTCCACGGTCTCGATGACGAGCCCCAGCTCACGCAGGTCGTCCTTGTCCCGCTCGAACATCCGGTTGAAGGAGTCGTCGCTGCCCGCTTCGAGGTAGGCCTCGATGGACTGGCGCAGCTCGCGCTTGCTGAGCGGCCGCCGCGTCCCGAGCAGACACAGCGCCAGGTTCATCAGCCGCTCGGCCTTGGCAATGGCCATCGACGCCCTTCGCCTCCTCATGGTGCTTCCGACGCCTGACCGTACCGCTCCGCGGTGCCCCGGCAAAAGCCGAGGGCCCATGCCCGGACAGGCACGGGCCCCAGGTGGTCGGAACCGGTCGCGCGACGATCAGCCAGGACCCGTCGTACGACGACCGACCGGGACCGCGGCCACGACGATCAGACCCCGAGCAGGTCCACCACGAAGATCAGCGTCTCGCCGGGCTTGATCGCCGGGGTGGGGCTCTGGTTGCCGTAGGCGAGGTGGGCCGGGATGGTCAGCTGGCGGCGGCCGCCGACCTTCATGCCCTGCACGCCGAGGTCCCAGCCCTTGATGACGCGGCCGCCGCCGAGCGGGAAGCGGAACGGGGTGCCGCGGTTCCAGCTGGCGTCGAACTCCTCGCCGGTGCTGAAGGCGACACCGACGTAGTGCACGGTGACGGTCTGGCCCGCCTGTGCCACCTCGCCGTCGCCCTCCCAGATGTCCTTGATCTCGAGGTCCGCCGGGGGCTCGCCGCCCGGGAAGTCGATCTCGGGCTTCTCGATGCTCACGTCTAACGCTCCTGCTTGTTCGCGGAAAGGCAACAGTCACAGTCTTACATCACGGCGGCGTCACATCTTCGCGAGGATGTCGACGGTGAAGACCATCGTGGAGTCCTTCTCGATGCCGCTGCCGGCCGGCGGCTGGTCGCCGTAGCCCAGGTCCGGCGGGATGACGATGACGACCCGGCTGCCGACCTTCTTGCCGGTCAGCCCCTGCGACCAGCCCTTGACGACCTGCTGGAGCCCGAAGGACGTCAGCGCCTTGCGGCCGTACGTCGAGTCGAACTCCTTGCCGGTGTCCCAGACGACGCCCTTGTACTGCACGAGGACGCTGCTGTCCGCCGTGACCGTCTCGCCGTCGCCCTCGATGACGTAGTTCGCCACCAGCTTCTTCGGCGGGTCGGCCTGGGGGATCTCGATGGAGGGCGCCTTGCCGTCGGTGTTGGTGCCGACCTTCGGCACGGCGGCGTCGTCCTGCGGGACGTCCTTGCCCTCGGCCGAGCTGCCGGCGTTGAACGTGCCCTCGATGTCGACCACGAACACCAGCGTGTCGGTGCCCTTGATGCCGGCCTGGGAGTTGCCCTCCTTGCCGTAACCCCAGGTGGGCGGCACGGAGAACTCCACCCGGCTGCCGGCCTTCCGGCCGGTCAGGGCATAGCGCCAGCCGTCGATGATGCTGCCCGCGGCGAGCTGGATGACCAGCGGCGTCTTGCGGTCGTAGGAGTTGTCGAAGACCTTCGCGGTGTCCCAGACCTGGCCGAGGTAGTGGGCCTGGACGTAGTCGTTCTCCGCGACGGTCCGGCCGCCGCCCGCGACCACCGTCTTCACCGCGAGCTGGTCGGAGGGGTCGCCGCTGCCCTTGGCGACCGTGGGCTTCTCACCCAACCGGGCGCCCGCCGTGATGGCGGGCAGCGGACCGTCGACGATCTTGGGCGCGGGCGCGGCGGAGGGGTCCGAGGCGGAGGGCGACGCGCTGCCGTCGGCCGCGCTCGACGAGTCGTCGGACTTGTCGTCGCCGCACGCGGCGAGCGTGACCAGTCCTGCGGGCACGGCGGCGAAAATGAGTGAGCGTCGGCGCACTGTGGGGGCCTCGTAATCCGTTGATCTTGTAGATGGCGTGCGCGCAACTCTACGGCGTGAGAAGGGCGCCGTACGGAAAACGTACGGCGCCCGTGTTGCGTTCCGGCATTCACCGGAAGGCGTGGCTCACATTCCTCACATTCCGGCGATCAGCTTCTCCACCCGGTCGTCCACGGAGCGGAACGGGTCCTTGCACAACACGGTGCGCTGTGCCTGGTCGTTGAGCTTGAGGTGGACCCAGTCGACGGTGAAGTCCCGGCGCTGCTCCTGGGCCCGGCGGATGAAGTCGCCGCGCAGGCGCGCGCGAGTGGTCTGCGGGGGAACGGACTTGCCCTCGAAGATCTTCAAATCGTTGCAGATACGGGTGGCTTGGCCCTTTTTCTCCAGCAGGTAGTACAGGCCACGACGACGGTGGATGTCGTGGTAGGCGAGGTCTATCTGCGCCACGCGCGGGTGCGACATGGTCATGTTGTGCTTGGCCCGGTACCGCTCGATGAGCTTGTACTTCATCACCCAGTCGATCTCGGTGCCGATGCGGTCGAGGTCCTCGGACTCGATCGCGTCCAGCGTGCGGCCCCACAGCTCCAGGACCTGCTCGACGGTGCCGGTGCGGATGCCGCGGCGCTCGCAGAAGTCCACGGCCTTCTCGTAGTACTCGCGCTGCACCTCCAGGGCGGAGGCCTCGCGGCCGCTGGCCAGGCGCACCTTGCGCCGGCCGGTGATGTCGTGGCTGACCTCGCGGATCGCCCGGATCGGGTTCTCCAGGGTGAGGTCGCGCATCACGGTGCCCGCCTCGATCATGCGCAGCACCAGGTCGGTGGCGCCGACCTTGAGCAGCATGGTCGTCTCGGACATGTTCGAGTCGCCCACGATGACGTGCAGCCGGCGGTAGCGCTCGGCGTCGGCGTGCGGTTCGTCGCGGGTGTTGATGATGGGCCGCGAGCGGGTCGTCGCCGAGGAGACGCCCTCCCAGATGTGCTCGGCCCGCTGGCTGACGCAGTAGACGGCCCCGCGGGGCGTCTGCAGCACCTTGCCCGCGCCGCACAGCAGCTGGCGGGTCACCAGGAAGGGGATGAGGATGTCCGCGAGCCGGGAGAACTCCCCGTGCCGGGCCACCAGGTAGTTCTCGTGGCAACCGTAGGAGTTGCCCGCCGAGTCGGTGTTGTTCTTGAAGAGGTAGACGTCGCCCGCGATTCCCTCCTCGTGCAGGCGTCGTTCCGCGTCCACCAGGAGTCCTTCGAGAATGCGCTCGCCGGCCTTGTCGTGGGTGACCAGTTCGGTCACGTTGTCGCATTCGGGTGTGGCGTATTCCGGATGCGATCCCACGTCGAGATAGAGGCGGGCGCCGTTCCGCAGAAAGACATTGCTGCTTCGGCCCCATGACACGACACGGCGGAAGAGGTACCGCGCCACCTCGTCAGGCGACAGGCGGCGCTGTCCCCTGAACGTGCACGTGACGCCGTACTCGTTCTCCAGCCCGAAAATGCGGCGGTCCATGACTGAACATTACGCCCGATCCCTGGAACTGAAACGGGGTTCGGCGGCACGGTTTGGATCATTTTCCGATGAAGCCGCAACCACCGCACTCCCGGCGGGAGCTGCGAGTACCCGCCCCGTGGCCAGCAAAACCAGCAGGGACACGGCGCCCGCGGCGCTCGGTACGGCGAAGCCCCACAGGGCTCCGCCCGCCTCGACGACCGGCCCCGCCAGGCCGGTTCCGAGCGAGTGACCGACGGTGAACGTGGTCACCAGCCAGGAGAACGCCTCGGTGACCGTGCCCCGCGGCGCGTGCCGGTCGACGATGACGAAGGCGCAGGCGATGGCGGGCGCGAGGAACACGCCGGCGAGCACGGTGAGCGCCACCATGGCGACGGCGCCCGGCATCAGCATCAGCGGCAGGTAACACACCGCCAGGAACGCCACCAGGATCCGCAGTCGCCGCTCGGGCGCACCCGGCCACTGCCGGGCCCCGTACACCACGCCGCCGATCAGCGCGCCCAGGCCCAGGGCGGCCATCAGCCAGCCGTAGACCACGTCGCCCCCGTGGTCGTCCGCGTACGGCACGGAGGCGACGGTGATGGAGCCGAGGGCGATGCCGACGAAGAGGAAGGCGGCGAGCAGCACCAGCAGCCCGGGCGAGCGCAGGGCACCGAGCCAGTGGGCCTCGCGCGGGGCGGAGCGCCACGCGCGTGAGGGCGGCGAGACGACCACCGTCAGCGCCCCGAGCACCCCCACGCCGTTCAGGACCAGGAGCGCGGCCTGCGCCGACCACAGCGACACGCACAGGGTGACCAGCAGGGGGCCGACGGTGAACATCACCTCCTGCGCCACCGCGTCCATGGCGTAGGCGGTGTGCACCTGGTCCTGGCGGCGCAGCACCGACGGCCACAGCGCCCGCAGGCCGCCTTCCAGGGGCGGGGTGAAGAGTCCGGCGGCCGCCACGGCGGTGTACGCGAGCGGGAGCGGGCCGATGCCGGCGAAGGCGAAGACCGCCATCGCGAGGGCCGAGGCGAGGGCGGCGGGCAGCTGGACGCGGGGCTGGCCGCGCAGGTCGACCAGGCGGCCGAGCAGGGGCTGGCCGACGGCGTTGGCGACGCCGTAGACGGCCGCGAGGGCGCCCGCGAGGCTGTAGCTGCCGCCCTCGGCGCGCACGAACAGCAGGATCGCGATGGCGGCCGTGGCGTTGGGCAGCCGGCCCACGAGGGTGCCGGCCAGCAGCCGGGCCGCGTGCCTCGCCCTGAGGATCTCCAGGTATCCCGCGGCCAATGTCCCGCCTCCGTCGGCTCGACCGAGGCGGTGCGCGCGGTGCGCCACCCTCGGGTTTTACGTATAACTTCTCTTGTCATACGTACCATGTGCGCTGTTCACGAGTCCAGAGTTCACGCGTCAGACGAAGGAGCGGGCCCACGGTGGCACGAGGTAGCACGCGCCCGACCAGCCGTGACGTCGCCCAGGCCGCGGGGGTGTCGCAGGCCGCGGTCTCCCTGGTGCTCGGCGACAAGTGGCGCGGCCGGGTCGCCGAGGCCACGGCCGAGCGCGTACGACAGGCCGCACGGGAGCTGGGCTATCGGCCCAACCTCGCCGCCCGCAACCTGCGCCTCGGCCGCACCCGCACGGTCCTGCTCGTCGTCCCGGCCCTGACCACCGAGTTCTTCGCCGGCGTCTACACGGGCGCGGCCCGGGTCGCCGCCGACCACGGCTTCGGCGTGGTGCTCTACCCCTCTCCCGAGGGCGTCGGCCCGGCCCGCGACCCCTTCGCCTCCGCCCAGGCCGCCCTGGACGGCGTGATCGCCTCGTCCATGGCCGCCGACGCCCTCACCGCCATCCACGGCGACCAGCTGCCCCTCGTCATGCTCGACAGCGACCCGGAGGGCAGCCTCGGCGCGGCCACGGTCAACCTGGACATCGCCGACGGCACCCGTCAGGTCGCCGACCACCTGCTGGGCCTCGGCCACCGGCACTTCCTGCACCTGGCGGCCGACGTGCCGTCCTGGACGTTCGAGGTGCGCGCGCGTGAGCTGGCCGCTCGGGTCGGCGCGGTACCGGGGACCTCGGTCAGGACGGCGCGCACCCCGATGTCCATCGAGGGCGCGCTGGCCGCCGCGGAAGCCGCCCTGGACGCGCCCGGGCCCCGCCCCACCGCCGTGGTCTGCGACGACGACAAGCTGGCGGCCGGCGTCTACAAGGCCGCACGGCGGCTGGGCCTGCGCGTCCCGGAGGACGTCTCCGTGACGGGCGTGGACGACATCGCCCTGGCCACCGCCCTCGACCCCGAGCTGACCACCGTCCGGCTGGACGCCGAGCTGTTCGGAGAACGGGGCATGCGGGCCCTGCTGGCGGTCCTGGAGGGCCGTACACCCGAGGACGGGGACATTCCCGTCGAGCTGGTCGTCAGGGCCTCCACGGCGGCGCCTGGCGCCGTCTGAGCGGAGGCATGGCCCACCGCCACGCGCGCGGGATCCCCCGCAGCCGTGCCCGCATCCGATCGCCCACCACCTGGGGCTGGGCGGCGCGCCACCGCGCGGGTGGCCGGCCGACGGCCTCGATGGCGTCGGGGCCGTCGTCGAGCGGCGACCTCACCGCAACGGGCGGCAAAGGGTGATGCCCCGGCCGGAGAACCGGCCGGGGCACCCAGGGGCCTTCCGTCGCTCAGGACTCGTCGTCGTCCTTCGACACGTCCGCGCCGCCGCCCTCGAGCAGGCGGGACAGCTGCCGGCCCACGATCCGCTTGAACTTCCGCTTCTGCGGTCGCGTACGGTCCAGCACCGCGACCTCCAGGCGCTCCGCGGGGATCTCCCGCTGCGTGCCGTTGGTGTCGCGGGACAGCGCCTGGACGGCCAGCTTGAGGGCCTCGGCGAGGGTCATGCCGTCCTGGTGGCGCTGGTCCAGGTAACTGCTGATCTGCTCGGCGTTGCCACCGACCGCGACCGAGCCGTGCTCGTCCACGATCGACCCGTCGTGCGGCAGCCGGTAGATCTGGTCACCGTCCGGCGTCTCCCCGACCTCGGCCACGACCAGCTCCACCTCGTACGGCTTCTCCCCCGCCGAGGAGAAGATCGTGCCGAGCGTCTGGGCGTAGACGTTGGCGAGACCGCGGGCGGTCACGTCGTCCCGGTCGTAGGTGTAACCGCGCAGGTCGGCGTAGCGCACACCGCCGATGCGCAGGTTCTCGTACTCGTTGTACTTGCCGGCGGCCGCGAAGCCGATCCGGTCGTAGATCTCGCTGAACTTGTGCAGCGCGCGGGACGGGTTCTCGCCGACGAAGACGATGCCGTCGGCGTACTGCAGCACGACCAGGCTGCGGCCACGGGCGATGCCCTTGCGCGCGTACTCCGCGCGGTCGGCCATCGCCTGCTGGGGTGAGACATAGAACGGCGTCGACACCGGTTATCCGTCCCTTTCTGTGGAAGTCACTCGATCACCTTGCCCAGCGGTGCGGCCGGCTACAGCAGCGCGGCCCGGGGGCCGTCCGGCTGCTCCAGGCGGCGTGCCAGCACCGAGCGGGCGATCTCGGACGACTCGTCCTCGGTGAGCCGGCGGAAGCCGTCCTCGGTGATCACGGTGACGATGGGGTAGATCCGGCGGGCGACATCGGGACCACCGGTCGCCGAGTCGTCGTCTGCCGCGTCGTAGAGGGCCTGCACCACGAGGGTGGTGGCATGGTCCTCGGTCAGGTCCTCACGGTAGAGCTTCTTCATGGCGCCGCGCGCGAAGATCGAGCCGGAGCCCGTCGCCGCGTAGTGGTGCTCCTCGGAGCGGCCGCCGGTGACGTCGTAGGAGAAGATCCGGCCCTTGCCCCGGTCCACGTCGTACCCGGCGAAGAGGGGGACCACGGCCAGGCCCTGCATGGCCATGCCGAGGTTGGATCGGATCATGGTCGACAGCCGGTTCGCCTTGCCCTCGAGCGAGAGCTGCGCGCCCTCGACCTTCTCGAAGTGCTCCAGCTCCAGCTGGAAGAGCTTGACCATCTCGACGGCCAGACCGGCGGTGCCGGCGATGCCGACGGCCGAGTACTCGTCCGCCGGGAAGACCTTCTCGATGTCCCGCTGCGCGATGACGTTGCCCATCGTGGCCCGCCGGTCACCGGCGAGCACCACGCCGCCGGGGAAGGTCACGGCCACGATCGTGGTGCCGTGCGGCGCCTCGATCACGCCCTGGGTGGGCGGCAGTTGACGCTTGCCGGGCAGCAACTCCGGCTGGTGGTCCGACAGGAAGTCCATGAACGAAGAGGATCCAGGCGTCAGGAAGGCTGCTGGCAGACGCCCGATGCCACGGGAGTTGGCTTCCACGAGGTTCCTTCCGGATAGGCCGAATTCATAGGTGAAGCATCGGTATGGCAGGGACCTTACCCGGCTCGCGGCGGTGATCCACATGTCCGGCCGAAGCCTTCCCGAGGATCACGTGGCACCGGTCCGGAGGGACGAGGACCGGTGAACCCATGACGGATCGCGGGCTCACCGGTCACTCACACCCCCACACCCCCGAACCTTCGGTTCGAAGGCAAAGACGGCCTACTGCCCGCCCTTTTGCACGAAGGAGCGGACGAAGTCCTCGGCGTTCTCCTCCAGGACGTCATCGATCTCGTCCAGGACGGAGTCGACGTCGTCGCTCAGCTTCTCGTGGCGCTCCTTGAGGTCCTCCGAAGCCTGCGCCTCCGCCGCCTGCTCCTCGACCTCCTCCGTGGAGCGCGTGGCCTTCTGCTGCCCGCCGCCGGTGTCCTTGGTCGCCATTACCCTCACCCCGCTCAGTTCGCCCGACATGGTCGACAGGTCGGCATCCTGCCGATCGGTGATGATCAGACCCTACAAGCCGGGTCCGACATCGGCCCCGCAGTTACTACAACGTACGGGGGCCACCTCGATGATTCCCTGCCGCAGGGGTTTCCACCCTGGCCGCCCGGGTCGGGCCCAGTGCCCGTTCAGCCGCCCGACAAGACCCTGACCAGGTCTTCTGCCGTGCGGCAGCGGTCCAGGAGCTCCTTGACGTGATTTCGCGTTCCGCGAAGCGGTTCCAGGGTTGGAACGCGCTGCAGGGAGTCCCTGCCGGGCAGGTCGAAGATCACCGAGTCCCAGGAGGCGGCCGCGACGTCGTCCGCGTACTGCTCCAGGCAGCGGCCGCGGAAGTACGCGCGGGTGTCCTCCGGGGGCTTCGACTTCGCCCGCTCGACCTCCGCCTCGTCCAGGAGCCGCTTCATGCGGCCGCGGGCCGCCAGCCGGTTGTAGAGGCCCTTCTCGGGCCGTACGTCGGCGTACTGGAGGTCCACGAGGTGCAGGCGGGCGGCGTCCCAGTCGAGGCTGTCACGGCGCCGGTAGCCCTCCATGAGCTCCCGCTTGGCGACCCAGTCCAGCTCGCCGGCGAGGCTCATCGGGTCGTTCTCCAGGCGCGTGAGGGTGTCCTCCCAGCGCGCCAGGACGTCCTTGGTCTGTTCGTCGGCGTCGGCGCCGAAGCGCTCCTCCACGTACTTGCGCGACAGCTCGAAGTACTCCATCTGCAACTGGACCGCGGTGAGTGTGCGGCCGCTGCGCAGGGTGACCAGGCGCTTGAGGGTCGGGTCGTGGGAGACCTGGTGGAGGGTGCGGACGGGCTGGTCGACGGCCAGGTCGACGGCGATGAAGCCGTCCTCGATCATGGACAGGACCAGGGCGGTCGTGCCCAGCTTGAGGTAGGTGGAGATCTCGGAGAGGTTCGCGTCGCCGATGATCACATGGAGGCGGCGGTACTTCTCCGCGTCGGCGTGGGGCTCGTCGCGCGTGTTGATGATCGGACGCTTGAGGGTGGTCTCCAGACCGACCTCGACCTCGAAGTAGTCCGCGCGCTGACTGAGCTGGAAACCGTGCTCGTGCCCGTCCTGGCCGATGCCGACGCGGCCCGCTCCGGCGAAGACCTGGCGGGAGACGAAGAAGGGCGTGAGGTGGCGCACGATGTCCGAGAAGGCGGTCTCCCGCTTCATCAGGTAGTTCTCGTGCGTGCCGTAGGAGGCGCCCTTGTTGTCGGTGTTGTTCTTGTAGAGGTGGATGGGCTGGGCGCCGGGGAGCGCGGCGGCCCGCTCGGCGGCCTCGGCCATGATCCGCTCGCCGGCCTTGTCCCAGAGGACGGCGTCGCGCGGGTTGGTGACCTCCGGGGCGCTGTACTCGGGGTGCGCGTGGTCGACGTAGAGGCGGGCGCCATTGGTGAGGATCACGTTGGCGAGGCCGATGTCCTCGTCGGTGAGCTGGCTGGCGTCGGCGGCCTCGCGGGCCAGGTCGAAGCCTCGCGCGTCCCGCAGCGGGTTCTCCTCCTCGAAATCCCAGCGGGCCCGGCGGGCCCGGTGCATCGCCGCCGCGTAGGCGTTGACGATCTGGGACGAGGTGAGCATGGCATTGGCGTTCGGGTGGCCGGGGACGGAGATCCCGTACTCCGTCTCGATGCCCATTACTCGCCGTACGGTCATGCGGCCCTCCTTGCCCGGCGGCACCCTCGGTCGTGGGCGCCGCTCAGATACCGCTGGCGCTCCGGTGCGTGTGCGGTGCCCGTCCCCGCACTGCGCCGGGCGATACGGAAGAGCCTAGAACGCCTCTGCGCTGGTGGGGAGATCATTTGCGTCATTGACTGCTCCAGCCGTGGCCCGAAAAGCAGTCGGCTGCGGGTACCCGGAAAGGGCACCCGCAGCCGCCCTGTTTTTACAGGTACTGTCCGGTGTTGGCCACCGTGTCGATGGAGCGTCCGGTGTCGGAACCCTGCTTTCCGGTGATCAGGGTGCGGATGTACACGATCCGCTCGCCCTTCTTTCCGGAGATCCGGGCCCAGTCGTCCGGGTTCGTGGTGTTCGGCAGGTCCTCGTTCTCCTTGAACTCGTCCACGCAGGCCTGGAGGAGGTGGGAAACGCGAAGGCCCTTCTGGTTCTTCTCCAGGAAGTCCTTGATCGCCATTTTCTTGGCGCGGCCCACGATGTTCTCGATCATGGCGCCGGAGTTGAAGTCCTTGAAGTAGAGGACTTCCTTGTCGCCGTTGGCGTAGGTGACTTCCAGGAAGCGGTTCTCCTCGGATTCGGCGTACATGTGTTCCACTGCCGTCTGGATCATGCTCTGGACGGTGGTGGTCTTGTCGCCGCCGTGCTCCCCGAGGTCGTCCGCGTGGAGCGGGAGGCGCTCGGTGAGGTACTTGCCGAAGATGTCCTTGGCCGCCTCGGCGTCCGGACGCTCGATCTTGATCTTCACGTCCAGCCGGCCGGGCCGCAGGATGGCCGGGTCGATCATGTCCTCGCGGTTGGAGGCGCCGATCACGACCACGTTCTGCAGGCCCTCCACGCCGTCGATCTCGGCGAGCAGCTGCGGGACGATGGTGTTCTCCACGTCCGAGCTGACACCCGAGCCACGGGTGCGGAAGAGGGACTCCATCTCGTCGAAGAAGACGATGACGGGGGTGCCCTCGCTGGCCTTCTCACGCGCCCGCTGGAAGACCAGGCGGATCTGCCGCTCGGTCTCGCCCACGTACTTGTTCAGCAGCTCGGGGCCCTTGATGTTGAGGAAGAAGCTCTTGCCCGCGGCCTGGCCGGTGACCTCGGCGACCTTCTTGGCCAGCGAGTTGGCGACGGCCTTGGCGATCAGCGTCTTGCCGCATCCGGGGGGCCCGTAGAGCAGGACACCCTTGGGCGGCCGCAGTTCGTGCTCCTTGAACAGGTCCGGGTAGAGGTACGGGAGCTCGACCGCGTCGCGGATGGCCTCGATCTGGCCGCCCAGGCCACCGATCTGCTCGTAGCCGATGTCCGGGACCTCTTCGAGAACGAGCTCCTCGACCTCGCTCTTCGGGACGACCTCGTAGACGTAGCCGGAGCGGGGCTCGAGCAGCAGGGCGTCGCCGGGGCGGATGGTGACGTCCAGCAGCGGCTCGGCGAGCCGTACCACCCGCTCCTCGTCGGTGTGCCCCACCACCAGGGCGCGCTCGCCGTCCTCGAGGATCTCCTTGAGGGTGACGATGTCGCCGACGCTCTCGTACTCCATGGCCTCGACCACGTTGAGCGCCTCGTTGAGCATCACTTCCTGGCCGCGCCGGAGCTCCTCGAGCTCGACGCTGGGGCTGACGTTCACCCGGAGCTTGCGGCCCCCGGTGAAGATGTCGGCCGTGCCGTCCTCGTTCGCCGCGAGGAAGACACCGAAGCCGGCCGGCGGCTGGGCGAGCCGGTCGACCTCCTCCTTGAGGGCCACGATCTGGTCGCGGGCCTCGCGGAGCGTGTTGGCGAGTCGCTCGTTCTGGGCGGACACGCCGGCCAGGTTGGTCTGCAGCTCGACGATCCGCTCTTCGAGAATCCTCGTGTGTCGCGGAGAGTCGGCGAGCTTGCGTCGCAGGACGGCGATCTCCTGCTCAAGGTAGGCAATCTGCCCGACGGGGTCCTCGGACCCTCGTCCCGGGCGGATGCCGCGGTTCATGTCGTCGTCGTGGGCTGCCACGGTCCTCACCTCCTCCAAGGGGAGCTGGACGCTTCCAGACCCTACCTGGGTGGGTGTCGATTGAAACCCCTAGATCACAAAGACTGTCGGGGTGTGTCCGATCTTCACCCTTGCGCTCTCCCTCACGCCAGGGGAATACCCACCGAACATGATTGGAAAGCGGCCGGAGGTAGGGTCGAAGTGTTCAACACCCGTCAGAGCCTGCATCGTTCCCGTGCGGCTCGGCAGTAAACGGCAGGAGATATGAGCGTGCAGCAGGAGGCCGGTGTCGGCGGCGAGGCGCTGGAGGTCTGGATCGATCAGGATCTCTGTACCGGCGACGGCATCTGCGCCCAGTACGCACCCGAGGTGTTCGAGCTGGACATCGACGGCCTGGCGTACGTCAAGAGCCCGGACGACGAGCTCCTCCAGGACAAGGGGGCCACGACGCCTGTTCCGTTGCCGCTGTTGACGGACGTGGTGGACTCGGCCCGGGAGTGCCCGGGCGAGTGCATCCATGTGCGCCGGGTTTCGGACAGCGTCGAGGTCTACGGCCCGGACGTCCAGTGAGCGCGCGCGTACGCCCTGTTACGACTGTCTGATTTCTCACAGCCCGATGGCCGGTCTCACACGCTGTGGGCACCGGCGGGCGTCGAGCGGACGAACGCGTCGTCCTTCCACTGCCACTTGGCGCTGTCCTTCACATCGGGGCAGCAACTGGGCACGTCGGCCGAGGAGTAGCCGAGGAGGGCGGCGAGGACGGCGCCGTCGTCGACGGAGAGGCCGGTGACGGTGAGGCGGTCCTTCGGGTCGACGAGGGTGGCCACCACGCGCGCGTGGGCGGCACCGGCGGCCCGGGTGAGGACGTAGACGCCGTCGGGCGGGGTGCCCATGGGGGCGTCGCAGTGGACCACGGCGACCGTCTCGGGCCTGCCGTCGCCGTCCAGGTCTCCGGAAGCCTGTTTCTCCACGAGGGCCTTGACCGGGCCGCACTCGATCGGGAAGTCGACGCCGGTGGTGGCCGGGGCGGCGGCGGTCACGGGGGCGGACCGGTGCTCCGGGCCGGTGGCCTGGACCGCCGTCGCCGGGTCGGGCTGGACGATCGAGGAGAGGGCGACGACGCCGGCCACGGCCGTGGCGGTCGCGACCCAGTGGATCGGCCGGGTGTGGGTGTGCGCCAGTTCCGGGACGGCGGAATGCACTAGGAGCGTCTCCTGTGAGGGCAGTGCCGGTGGGGTGGCCAGCATCGTGCCACACGTCACAGTGCGGGGGAACGGCGGGGTGCGAGATGTCGGACGGCGGCGCCGGGGGATCCCGTGCGGCGGGGCCGGGGGTTGCCGGGAGCCGGGCTCAACACAGCGGCGCCGTGGGCGAGTTCCCCCAGTAGTACGGGAACTCGGCCACGGCGCCGGTTCGTTGACCGCGGCACGTGGCCGTCTCAGCGGCCGGTGCCTCCGTCGGCGTTGGGGCCCGCGTAGTCCTCGCCGTAGGCGCCCTTGGCGGGGCGGCGGCGGCGCATGGGCGGCTCGACGCCGTCGGCGAGGCGACGGGCGGTGAGGAGGAAGCCGGTGTGGCCGATCATGCGGTGGTCCGGGCGGACGGCCAGGCCCTCGATGTGCCAGTTGCGGATCATCGTCTCCCAGGCGGTCGGCTCGTTGAAGCAGCCGATCTCGCGGATGGACTCGACGGTCCGGGCGAGCTGGGTGGTGGTCGCCACGTAGCAGCAGAGGATGCCGCCGGGGACGAGGGCCTTGGAGACGGCCTCGAGGCACTCCCAGGGGGCGAGCATGTCGAGGATGACCCGGTCGACGTCCGTGTCGGACAGGTTGTCCTGGAGGTCGCCGACGGTGAGCTGCCAGGCGGGGTGCGGGCCGCCGAAGTAGCGCTCCACGTTCTGCTGCGCGATCTCCGCGAAGTCCTCGCGGCGCTCGTAGGAGTGCAGCATGCCCTGGTCGCCGATGGCGCGCAGCAGGAAGCTGCTGAGCGAGCCGGAGCCGACGCCGGCCTCCACGACGCGCGCGCCGGGGAAGATGTCGGCGAAGGCGAGGATCTGCCCCGCGTCCTTGGGGTAGACGACGGCTGCCCCGCGGGGCATGGACAGGACGTAGTCGGGGAGCAGGGGGCGCAGCGCGAGGTAGGCGACGTTCCCGGTGGTGCGGACAACGCTGCCCTCGGGAGCGCCGATCAGTTCGTCGTGCGGGAAGGAACCCTTGTGGGTGTGGAAGTTCTTCCCGGCCTCGAGCGTGAACGTGTAGTGGCGGCCCTTGGGGTCGGTCAGCTGAACCTGGTCCCCGACCTTGAAGGGCCCGCGCCTGCGGGCGGCACCGGTCGGTTCGGACATGTGACCAGCCTACCGGCGTTTTAGGGGGCCGCCGACCACCGTTTCGGCAGAGCGGGGCTCAGCTGGGGCGGGCCATCGCCTTGACGAAGGCGCGCTCCACGTCGGCCGCGGACAGGACGCCGTAGATCTCGCCGGTCTCCTCCACCACCAGGTACTCGGTGGCGGGGGTGGCGCGCAGGGCGTCCAGGAGGTCCTCGCCGGCCAGCTCGGCGGAGACGCGCATGCCGTCGGTGAGCTCCTGGGCGAGGCCGCTGACGGCGACCCAGGGGCGGCGGTGTTCGGGTACGCCGACGATGGCGGCCTCGCGGACCAGGGAGAGGGGTTCGCCGTGGGCGTCGACGACGACCAGGGCGCGGGCGCCGGCATCGTTGGCGCGGCGCAGGGCCTCGGAGAGCGGGGTGTCGGACTCGACGGGGACCGCGCGGCGGGTGAGGTTGCGGGCGCGCAGCTCGGGGAGGTGTTCGCGCAGGCGGGCCATGCGCAGGCTGTTGCCGGCGCCGGTCCAGATGATCGCGGCGAGGATGGCGGCGAGCAGGGCGTCCATGACCGTGTCCATGCCGACGCTGTCCTCGGCGGACTCCCCGAGCGCCCCGGACTGGGTCAGCAGGGGCAGTCCGATGAGGACGGAGACGGCGAGGGCACGGCCGACCCAGGCGGCGGCGACGGTGCCGCTCATGGGCTTGCCGGTGATCTTCCAGACGACGGCGCGGAGCATGCGGCCGCCGTCGAGGGGGAGGCCGGGCAGGAGGTTGAAGACGGCCACGATGAGGTTGGAGACCATCAGGCCGGCCAGCAGGACGCCGGGGACCGTGCCGGGCTCGACGGGCTGGAGGGCGAGGTAGAAGAGACCGGACAGGGCCAGGGAGAGGAGCGGACCGACGAAGGCCAGCCAGAACTCCCGGCCCGGCGTCTCGGCCTCCTTCTCGATCTCCGAGACGCCGCCGAAGAACTGCAGCTGGATGCGGCGGACCGGGAGCTTGAAGCGGAGGGCGGCGACCGTGTGGGCGAGCTCGTGGACGAGGACGGACGCATAGAAGGCGACCGCGAAGAAGAGGGAGACGAGGTAGCGGGCGGCGCCGAGTTCGGGCAGCACGCGGTCGAGCTGGCCGCCGAACACCCAGGTGATCAGCGCGGCGACGAGGAACCAGCTGGGGGCCACGTAGACGGGCACGCCGAAGGGACGCCCCATCAGCAGGCCTCCGCGGGGCTCCGGGGGGCGCGGGGGGCGGCCCCTGGAGGGGGCGGGCGCTTCGCCGAGGGCGGGGGCGTCGCCCGGGTCGCCGTGGGTGTGGGCTCGGGGGTGATCGGGGTGGAGGTCGGCCGGGGCGGCTGATCTGGAGGGAGGGGAAGCGGGCGTGGGGGCGGGGGCGGGGCCGGGGGCGGCCGGCGTGGTGCCGGAGGCGTCGGAGGCCTGTCCCGCCCCGTCCGCGGCTCCTTCCTGCGCGGAACCGTGCGATTCCCGCTGCGCGGAACCGTGCGCTTCCTGCTTCGCGAGAGCGTCCTGTTCCCTCTGCGCGGGAGCGTCCGCGTCCGCCGCGGAAGGCTCCTCCGGCGCGACCGGCTCCACGGGACGCTCCTCGGGCGTCGGCGGCGGGGGCGCAGGTGTCACGGAGCGCTCGGCCGACTCTTCGCTGTCCGGCCGCGGCCGCCCGCTCCCGCCGCTTTCCACCACGGTGTCCCCTCGTTCGCTGCAACTCCCGCTCGTGCCGGGCGGGAAGGGTCTCAGGACCGATGGTATGCGTCCGTCGTGACGCGTTTCGCCCCGGCACCCCCGGTGTTTTCCCGGTCGTCCCCGGTGCCCGGGCCGCGAGTGGGTGACTGTCAGTGGCGGGCCGTAAGGTCTGTGGGCATGGAGAGCAGCAGCGAGGGCGTCGCCGAGGCGGGCGACGACGGTGTCGTCCAGGCCCCACCGCAGGTGGGTGTACCGGAGGCGGTGGTCGGCGAGGGCGAAAAGACCTTCGTCGCCATACCGCCCGCCTCGCTCTCGCCCTCGCGCGCGGGCGACTTCATGCAGTGCCCGCTGCTGTACCGGTTCCGGGTCATCGACCGGCTGCCGGAGAAGCCGAGCGCGGCGGCCACCAAGGGGACGCTGGTGCACGCGGTCCTTGAGCGGCTGTTCGACGCCCCGGCGGTCGAGCGGACGGCGCCCCGGGCCAAGGCGCTCATTCCCGGTCAGTGGGACCGGCTGCGCGAGTCACGGCCGGAGCTCGTGGAGCTGTTCGCCGACGATCCGGAGGGCGAGCGGCTGGCGGGCTGGCTGACGGAGGCCGAGCGGCTGGTCGAGCGGTGGTTCACGCTGGAGGATCCGACCCGGCTGGAACCGGCCGAGCGGGAGCTGTTCATCGAGGCCGAGCTGGAGTCGGGGCTGACCCTGCGCGGGATCATCGACCGGGTCGACGTGGCGCCCACCGGCGAGGTGCGGATCGTCGACTACAAGACGGGCAAGGCACCGAGGCCGGAGTACGCCGAGGGCGCGCTGTTCCAGATGAAGTTCTACGCCCTCGTGGTCTGGCGCCTGAAGAAGGTGATCCCGCGGCGGCTGCAACTGGTGTACCTGGGCAGCGGAGACGTCCTGACGTACGACCCGGTCCTCGCCGACCTGGAGCGTGTGGAGCGCAAGCTGCTCGCGTTGTGGGAGGCGATCCGGCTGGCGACGGAGACGGGTGACTGGCGGCCACGGCCGACGAAGCTGTGCGGCTGGTGCGACCACCAGGCGCACTGCCCGGAGTTCGGCGGCACTCCCCCGCCCTATCCACTGCCGGTGAGGGCGGCCGAGTCCGGTGCCGGCGCGCAGGGCAGAATGGGGCCGGACTAGCGAAGGAGACTTACGTGGCCATCCGCGTCCTACTGGTCGACGACCAGCCGCTGCTGCGTACCGGCTTCCGGATGATCCTGGAGGCGGAGCAGGACCTCGCGGTGGTCGGCGAGGCCGGCGACGGCCTCCAGGCCCTCGACCAGGTGCGGGCCCTGCAGCCCGACGTGGTTCTGATGGACATCCGCATGCCCCGCATGGACGGGGTCGAGGCGACCCGGCAGATCACCGGGCCGGGCCGGGACGGTCCGGCGAAGGTGCTGGTGCTGACCACCTTCGACCTCGACGAGTACGTGGTGGAGGCACTGCGGGCCGGGGCGAGCGGGTTCCTGCTCAAGGACGCGCCCGCCACCGAACTCGTCCAGGCGATCCGGGTGGTGGCCGCCGGCGAGGCGATGCTCGCGCCGAGCATCACCCGTCGGCTGCTCGACAAGTACGCCACGCATCTGCCGTCCGGTGACGAGCCGGTGCCGGACACCCTGCACACGCTCACCGACCGCGAGGTCGAGGTGCTGAAGCTGGTGGCGCGGGGGCTGTCGAACGCCGAGATCGCCGCCGACCTGTTCGTCAGCGAGACCACCGTCAAGACGCACGTCGGGCATGTGCTGACCAAGCTGGGTTTGCGCGACCGGGTGCAGGCCGCGGTGTACGCGTACGAGAGCGGGCTGGTGCGCCCCGGCGCGCAGTAGCACGGCGTACGGACCCCGTCCCACACGGCGCGGAGGGCGCCCCTTCCTGACGAGGGGCGCCCTCCGCGTGCGTGGGGACCGGCCGTGCCTCAGCCCTTGTTGAGCTCCCAGAAGCGGAAGACCGTGGAGGCGTCGAGGCAGTTCTCCAGGCCGTAGACGTCGTCGTGGACGACGGCGTACTGCTTGGCCTGCCAGACCGGGAGGACGGGCAGCTGCTCGGCGACGATGTCCTGGAGCCGGGCGTAGTCCTCGTCGGTGGAGGAACGGTTGCTCTCGGCCGCGGTGCGCGGGATGAGCGTGCCGGTGATCGTGCTGTTGGCGTAGTTGTTGTCCAGCACGTTGCCCTCGCCGAAGAAGGGTGCGGTGAAGTTGTCGGCGTCCGGGTAGTCGGGCACCCAGCCCTTGACGTACACGCCGTACTTGCCCTCGGCGACGTCCTTCTCGTACTGGTCGTAGGCGACGGACTTCACGTCGGCGTCGAACAGGCCGCTGGCGTTGAGCTGGGCGGCTATGGCCTTCAACTCGTCGTCGGTGGCGGGGCCGTAGCGGGAGGGGGTCGACCAGAGGGTGAGCTTCACCTTGCCGCTGATGCCCTCCTTCTGGAGCGCGGCGGCTGCCTTGGCCTGCGAGGGGCGGGCGCCGTAGCGGTCGAAGAAGGCCGTGTTGTGGCCGGCGATGCCGGCCGGGATGATCGAGTACAGCGGGTCGGCGGTGCCCTGGTAGACGTCCTTGATGAGGGCCTCGCGGTCGATCAGGTAGGCGATGGCCTGGCGGACGCCGAGCTTTCCGGCGACGGGGTCGTCCATGTTGAAGACGAGGTGCTGGACCTCGGCGCTGCTGCCCTCGACGACCTCGACGCCGGAGCTGTCGTTGCTCGCCTCGATGGCGGAGATCCCGGCGGCGGTGAGGCCTCGGTAGGCGATGTCGACCTTGTCGTCGAGGAGGGCCTTCTCCAGGCCCCTCTGGTCGCCGTGGAAGAACTTCAGGGTGACGCCGGTGTTCTGTACCTCGGCGGTGCCCTTGTAGTTCTCGTTGACGGAGAAGACGGCCTCGTCCTCGCTGAAGGAGTCCAGCTTGTAGGGGCCGGAGCCGACGGCCTCGCCGTCCTCGCGCAGGCCGTCGGCGTCGTACGAGCGGTGGTCGACGATGGAGCCGGCGCCCGAGGCGATCTTGCTGGGGAAGGTGGCGTCGGGGACCTTCAGCTTGAAGACGACGGTCTTGTCGTCCGGCGTCTCGACCTTGTCGAGCATGGGGAACATGATCGCGGGGCCGGCGTCGTCGTTGATCTCCAGCATGCGGTCGAAGGAGAACTTGACGTCCTTTGAGGTGAGCGCGTCACCGTTGCTGAACTTCAGACCGTCCTTCAGCGTGCACTCGTAGACCTTGGTCCGGGTGTCGGTGAAGGAGCACTCCTGCGCCGCGTCGGGCTCGGGTTCGGTGCCGCCCTTGGGGAAACTCAGCAGCGACTGGAAGACGTTGTTGAACAACAGCCAGGAGCCGGGGTCGTAGCCGGACGCGGGGTCCGTGGCCAGGACGTCGTCGGACATCCCCATGACCACGGAGGAGCCGTCGCCCCCGGAGTCCCCGCTCTCCGTGCCGCAGCCGGTCAAGAGGCCGGAGGCCAGTCCCGCCACGATCGGCAGGACCGGCCACTGGTTGCGCATATTCACTTGCGTGTGCCTTGTCGTCGTTCTCGTAACCCGGGGGCCCTGGTCGAAGGCCTCGGGCATGGGGGGATCCTCAGCCGCTCACGCCGCGGGAGAGCTCCCACAGCTGAAGGGACGCGGAGGAGTTGAGCACGTAGGCCGAGCCCGTGACGTCGCCGCGGGAGGCGACGTACTGCTTGCCCTGCCACAGCGGCAGGACCGGAACGTCCTCGGCGACGATGTCCTGAATCTTCGTCAGGCTCTTGGCCGCGGAGAGGCGGTCGGCCTCCCGGCGGGACTCGGGGATCAGCTTGTCGATGATCTCGCCGTTGGCGTAGGGGGACTTGAGGAAGTTGTCCTTGTCGAGGAACGGCGCGACGAAGTTGTCGGCGTCGGGGAAGTCGGGGAACCAGCCCATGCCGTAGACCGCGTACTCACCCTTGCGTTCGGCGGGGACGAACGCGTCCCAGGGAGTGCCCCGGAGGGAGACGTCGAACAGGCCACTGTCGTTCAGCTGCTTCTGGAGCTGCTCGAACTCCTTCTTGGTGGCCGGGCCGTAGTGGTCGGTCGTGTAGTTCAGCGTCAGCTTCACGGGGGTGCTGACGTCGGCCTTCTCCAGCAGCGCCTTGGCCTTGGCGACGCTGGGGGCGCCGTAGGTGTTCAGGAACGCGTTGGAGTGGCCGGTGACGGAGGCCGGGACCAGCGAGTAGAGCGGTTCGGCCTGGGTGCCGTAGACCTCGGAGACGAGTTCGCTGCGGTCGATGAGCTGGGCCATGGCCTGGCGGACGGCCTTGGTCTTCACGACCGGGGCGGTGGTGTTGAAGGCCAGGTAGCGGATCTCCAGGCCGGCCAGTTCGACCAGGTCGACGCTGTCGTCGGTGGAGGACTCGGAGAGCTTCTGGATCTGCGCCGGCGACATGGTGCGGGTCATGAGGTCGATGTCGCCCTTGTCGAGGGCGGTGCCCATCGCGTCGGCGTCCGTGAAGGAGACCATCTCGACCTTGTCGTTCTTCACGTTCAAGGTCCCCTTGTAGGTGGGGTTCTTGGTGAAGACGGCCTTGGTCATCTCGTCGCCGTCGGTCTCGGCCTTGAGGGTGTACGGGCCCGAGCCGTCGACCGCGAAGCCGTCCCGCAGCTTGTCCTTGGCGTAGTCGTCGGGGTTGACGATGCCGGCGACCGGGGTCGAGAGCTTGAACGGGAAGGTGGCGTCGGCGGTCCTGAGGTGGAAGATGACCTCGTCGTCGCCCTGGGTCTCGACCGTGTCGATGGTGGACAGCAGGGCGAACACGCCGGAGTCGGCCTTGATGGCGCGGGCGCGGTCGATGGAGAACTTCACGTCCTCGGCGGTGATGGCGTCGCCGTTGGAGAACTTCAGACCGTCGCGCAGCTTGCAGGCGTAGCGCTCGTTGCCGCTGTCGGTGAAGCCGCAGCTCTCGGCGGCCTCCGGGACGGGGTCGCCCTCGCCCTTGGGCTGGATCATCAGGGTCTGCACGGTCTGGCGCAGGATGTTCCAGGAGCCGACGTCGTAGGAGTACGCCGGGTCGAGCGGCGCCGGGGCGTCCTTCGTGGCGGTGAACCGGTCGGTGGTGCCCACGACGATGGCGTCGCCACTGCCGCTCCCGCTGTCGGTCCCGCCGCAGGCGGCGAGGGCGGGCGCGAGCAGGCCGACCACGGCCGGCAGCACCAAAGTCTTGCGGTTCATGCTCGAGTTTCTCCAGAGCTGTCAAGTCCGTGTACCCGGCATGCAGGGGTGTCGCGGCCGATCACGGGGGTAAGGGCGATGTTTCCGCGACGAGATTAGTCCGCACCTGCACGAGGGCTCGCAGCCACCGGAGTTGAAACCCCATCACGCAGCGAAGCCGGGTGCCGACACACCGAGAGGCCGACTGCGGAATGATTCGTACAGCGTCTCATCAATCGGGACACAAGGGCACGTCCACACTCTCCGAACAGAGGTGCAAAGCACACGGAAGCGCGCCTGTCGACCCCCTGCCAGGTGGGGAACGTCACACCCTCAAGGGGGTGCGCGCGGAGCGGAATTGAGCCGTCGGCGATCACCCGAATTCACCGCGCGCACACGCGCCGAATTCCCGAGTTGTCGGCGGTGCACGCTGGGTGAACGTCTATCGGAATCCCGTCGTTGAACGATCACCAATGATCGTCCCGGTGATCATCGGAGCGGCATCAGACCACGCAGAAATGTCAGGTCGACCTCTTCCAGCGAGGCCACGACGGTGCGCCGGGCGGCCGGGGCGATCGGCGCCACGGAGGGCACGGCGACGACATGGCAGCCCGCCGCCTCGGCCGCGGCGACCCCGGTCGCGGTGTCCTCGACGACGGCGCATCTGGTCGGATCCGCGCCGAGCCCGGCGGCGGCGAGCAGATAGGGGTCGGGGTGCGGCTTGGTGCGCGCGACCTCGTCGCCGGCCACGGTCAGGGCGAAGTGCTGGGGGCCCAGCGAGGCGAGGACGCGGTCGATGATGCGCCGGTGCGAGGCGGAGACGAGGGCCGTGGGGACCTCGTGCTCGGCCAGTTCGGCCAGCAGCCGGGCGGCTCCCGGCATCAGCGGCAGGGCGCGTCCGATGCGGTCCTCGAACCCTTCGTTGAGCAGGACGGTGAGTTCGGCGAGGGTGATGTCGGCGCCGGTCGCCTCGATCAGGAACCCGGCACTGCGGGCCATCGGCCCGCCGACCACGACGTGGCGCCAGGAGTCGTCCAGGGCGTGGCCGAGGCCGGCGAAGACCTCGACCTCGACGTCCCACCAGAAACCCTCGGTGTCCACCAGGGTGCCGTCCATGTCGAGGAGCACGGCCTGAAGGGCGGAGCCCTCCGCCGTACGGATTCCTGGTGCGGGAACCGTGCTGGTCATCCACGTACCTCCTTGAGGGACGAGCAGGCCGGTTGCCTGTTCTCGCAAAGAGGCAACCGGCCTGCTGTGGACCGACCAGTGTACGACGACTCGGATCAGTGTGCGGCGCGGGACGCGCTTCACCGTGCACGCGGCGTCACCGTGCGTGAGATGTCACCGTGCGTTGAAGTACTTCGCCTCGGGGTGGTGGATCACGATGGCGTCCGTGGACTGCTCGGGGTGGAGCTGGAACTCCTCCGACAGGTGGACGCCGATCCGCTCGGGCCGGAGCAGCTCGGCGATCTTGGCGCGGTCCTCCAGGTTGGGGCAGGCGCCGTAGCCCAGGGAGAAGCGGGCGCCGCGGTACTTCAGGGCGAACATGTCCTCGATCCCGGCCGGGTCCTCGCCCGCGAAGCCCAGTTCGGCGCGCACGCGCGCGTGCCAGTACTCGGCGAGCGCCTCCGCCAACTGCACGGACAGGCCGTGCAGTTCGAGGTAGTCGCGGTAGGAGTTGGCCTCGAAGAGCTTCGCGGTCTCCTCGCCGATGCGGGAGCCGACGGTGACCACCTGGAGGCCGACGACATCGGTCTCCCCCGACTCCTGCGGGCGGAAGAAGTCCGCGAGGCACAGCCGGCGGCCGCGGCGCTGGCGCGGGAAGGTGAAGCGGGTCCGCTCGTTGCCGTGTTCGTCCAGCAGGATCAGGTCGTCGTCCTTGGACACGCACGGGAAGTAGCCGTAGACCACGGCGGCCTCGAGGAGGTTCTCGGTCTGGAGCCTGTCCAGCAGGCCGCGCAGCCGCGGCCGGCCCTCGGTCTCGACCAGTTCCTCGTACGTCGGCCCGTCGCCGGTGCGGGCCTGCTTGAGGCCCCACTGGCCCTTGAACAGGGCGCCCTCGTCCAGCCAGGAGGCGTACTCCTTGAGCTGGATGCCCTTGATGACGCGGGTGTCCCAGAACGGCGGGGTGGGCACGGGGTTGTCGGTGGCGACGTCGGAGCGGACGTTGCCCTCCGGCCCCGCGGCGCCGGCCGCCGACGCCAGGGCGTCCTCGCCCTCGGCGGCGGCGGACCGGACCCGGCGCTGCCTCAGCTCCGGCAGCTTCGCCCCGGGCACGCCCCGCTTGACGCCGATGAGGGCGTCCATCAGGCGCAGGCCCTCGAAGGCGTCGCGGGCGTAGCGGACCTCGCCCTCGTAGATCTCGTGCAGGTCCTGCTCGACGTAGGCGCGGGTCAGGGCGGCGCCGCCGAGGATGACCGGGTAGTTCGCCGCCAGGCCGCGCTGGTTGAGCTCCTCCAGGTTCTCCTTCATGATCACCGTGGACTTGACCAGGAGCCCGGACATGCCGATGACGTCGGCGCGGTGCTCCTCGGCCGCCTCCAGGATCGCGGAGACCGGCTGCTTGATGCCGAGGTTGACGACGTTGTAGCCGTTGTTGGACAGGATGATGTCGACGAGGTTCTTGCCGATGTCGTGGACGTCGCCGCGGACGGTGGCGAGGACGATGGTGCCCTTGCCCTCGGCGTCGGACTTCTCCATGTGCGGTTCGAGATGGGCGACCGCGGCCTTCATGACCTCGGCGGACTGGAGGACGAACGGCAGCTGCATCTGGCCGGAGCCGAACAGCTCGCCGACGACCTTCATGCCGTCCAGGAGGGTCTCGTTGACGATGTCGAGCGCCGGGCGGCTCAGCAGGGCCTCGTCGAGGTCGGCCTCCAGGCCGTTGCGCTCGCCGTCGATGATGCGGCGCTTGAGGCGCTCCTCCAGCGGCAGGGCGGCGAGTTCCTCGGCCTTGCCGGCCTTCAGGGACTTGGCGGTGGCGCCCTCGAAGAGCTGCATCAGCTTCTGGAGGGGGTCGTAGCCCTCGGCGCGGCGGTCGTAGATCAGGTCGAGGGCCGTGCCGACCTCTTCCTCGCTGAAGCGGGCGATCGGCAGGATCTTCGACGCGTGGACGATCGCCGAGTCGAGGCCCGCCTTGACGCACTCGTCGAGGAAGACGGAGTTCAGCAGGATGCGGGCGGCCGGGTTGAGTCCGAAGGAGATGTTGGACAGGCCCAGGGTGGTCTGGACGTCGGGACGGCGGCGCTTGAGCTCGCGGATCGCCTCGATGGTGGCGATGCCGTCCTTGCGGGACTCCTCCTGGCCGGTACAGATGGTGAAGGTCAGGCAGTCGATGAGGATGTCCGACTCGTGGACGCCCCAGTTCGCCGTCAGGTCCTCGATCAGCCGCTCGGCGATCTCGACCTTCTTCTCTGCGGTGCGGGCCTGGCCCTCCTCGTCGATGGTCAGCGCGATCAGGGCCGCGCCGTGCTCCCGGGCCAGCCGGGTGACCTTCGCGAACCGCGACTCGGGGCCGTCGCCGTCCTCGTAGTTCACGGAGTTGATGACCGCGCGGCCGCCCAGCTTCTCCAGACCCGCCCGCAGGACCTCCACCTCGGTGGAGTCCAGCACGATCGGCAGGGTGGAGGCGGTGGCGAGGCGCCCGGCCAGTTCCTCCATGTCGGCGACGCCGTCGCGGCCGACGTAGTCCACGCAGAGGTCGAGCATGTGCGCGCCCTCGCGGATCTGCTCGCGGGCCATCTCCACGCAGTCGTCCCAGCGGCCCTCCAGCATGGCCTCGCGGAACTTCTTGGAGCCGTTGGCGTTGGTGCGCTCGCCGATGGCCAGGTACGAGGTGTCCTGGCGGAAGGGGACCGTCTGGTAGAGGGAGGCGGCGCCCGGCTCGGGACGCGGGCTGCGCTCGGCGGGGGTGAGGTCGCGGACGCGCTCGACGACCTGGCGCAGGTGCTCGGGGGTGGTGCCGCAGCAGCCGCCGATGAGGGACAGGCCGTAGTCGCGGACGAAGTTCTCCTGCGCGTCGGCCAGGCCCTCGGGGCCGAGGGGGAAGTGGGCGCCGTCCTTGGTGAGGATGGGCAGGCCCGCGTTCGGCATGCACAGCAGCGGGATGCGGGAGTGGCGCGTGAGGTAGCGCAGGTGCTCGCTCATCTCGGCCGGACCGGTGGAACAGTTCAGGCCGATCATGTCGATGCCGAGCGGCTCCAGCGCGGTGAGCGCGGCGCCGATCTCGGAGCCGAGGAGCATGGTGCCGGTGGTCTCGAACGCCATGGAGACCAGCAGGGGCACCTCGGTGCCGGTCGCCTCCATGGCGCGGCGGGCGCCGAGGACGGAGGCCTTCGTCTGGAGCAGGTCCTGGGTGGTCTCCACGATCAGGGCGTCGGCGCCGCCGGCGAGCAGCCCCTCGGCGTTGGCCTGGAAGCCCTCGCGGAGCGTGGCGTACGGGACGTGACCGAGGGTGGGCAGCTTGGTGCCGGGGCCGATGGAGCCCAGCACCCAGCGCTGACGTCCGTCGCAGCCGGTGTACGCGTCCGCGCTCTCGCGGGCGATGCGGGCACCGGCCTCGGACAGTTCGAAGACGCGGTCGGCGATGTCGTACTCGGCCATGGCCGCGTGGTTGGCGCCGAAGGTGTTGGTCTCGACGCAGTCCACGCCGGCGTCGAAGTACGCCTCGTGGACGGAGCGGACGATGTCGGGCCGGGTGAGGTTGAGGATCTCGTTGCAGCCCTCGAGGTTCTCGAAGTCCTCGAGGGTGGGCTCCTGGGCCTGGAGCATGGTGCCCATGGCTCCGTCGGCGACCACCACACGGGTGGCGAGGGCCTCGCGGAGCGCGGACACACGAG
Source organism: Streptomyces sp. NPDC014995 (assembly GCF_043080745.1). Lineage (NCBI taxonomy): Bacteria > Bacillati > Actinomycetota > Actinomycetes > Kitasatosporales > Streptomycetaceae > Streptomyces > Streptomyces sp. NPDC014995. Next base: position 161,762 of record NZ_JBIBVX010000003.1, on the reverse strand, counting down.
TCCGGCTGTCGGCGGAAGGGGTCGGCGGCACAGAGGCCATGAAGGGGCTCCCTTTGGTGCGACGGCTGTCGGCTTTGCCTCACCTCGGAACGCGTGCCGGACGGCTTCCCGAGGAGAGCGCACGCCGCCAGGGTAGCCGGGACCGGGGGCTTATGGTCAGGGCGTCCACGGGACGGACGAGGATGGCGTTCCCGTCACTGGTGAGAGACGAGTGACAGAACACTATTGACCGACCATTAGCGGGAGGTCGTCATGGACCGGTAGTGTTCGACATTGCCGAACGACGGTGGCGCTAGCTGCGCGTGGACGGCCCAAGGGGACGGAGGCAGGACGGCGATGGCACGGAACATCCAGTCGCTCGAACGGGCGGCCGCGATGCTGCGGCTGCTCGCGGGTGGCGAGCGACGGCTCGGCCTCTCGGACATCGCCTCGGCCCTGGGCCTGGCCAAGGGCACCGCCCACGGCATCCTGCGCACCCTCCAGCAGGAGGGTTTCGTCGAACAGGACGACGCCTCCGGGCGCTACCAGCTGGGCGCGGAACTGCTGCGCCTGGGCACCACCTATCTCGACGTGCACGAGCTGCGGGCGCGGGCCCTGGTGTGGACGGACGACCTGGCCCGGTCCAGCGGCGAGAGCGTCCACCTCGGCGTGCTGCACCAACAGGGCGTGCTGGTCGTGCACCACGTCTTCCGCCCCGACGACAGCCGGCAGGTCCTGGAGATCGGGGCCATGCAGCCGCTGCACTCCACGGCCCTGGGCAAGGTGCTGTCCGCCTACGACCCGGTCGCGCACAGCGAGGCGCTGGAGGCCGACCGCAAGCCCTTCACGGACCGCACGGTGTGCGAGCTGGACGACTTCGAGCGGCTCCTCGACGTCACGCGCGCGCGTGGGTACGCGGCGGACGTCGAGGAGACCTGGGAGGGCGTCGCCTCCATCGCCGCGCCCATCCACGACCGGCGGCGGATGCCGGTGGGGGCGGTGGGCATCACCGGGGCGGTGGAGCGGGTGTGCCCGGAGGGCGAGGTGCGGCCCGAGCTGATCGCGGCGGTGCGGGACTGTGCCCGCGCGGTGTCGCGGGACCTGGGAGCCGGGCGGTTCTGAGGGGCCGACGGCTCCGGGAGAAGCAGGGCTTCCAAGAAGCGGGAAGGACCGGGCCGGGACGTCGTACGACGTTCCGGCCCTCGTCATGCCCGCGGCGACCGGCCGGTGCGGGGCATGTGGCCCTGTGGCGCACCGGCCGGCGCGGGGCATGGCGCCCTGTGGCGCACCGGCCGGCGCGCCCGCTCGCGGACCGATAGCCGGCATCGATCAGTAACGATCGGGTTTTCGATAACAGAACTCTTGACGCACCCGTAACGCCGCAGCAAGACTCCCGTCCATCGGTCGGCATTGTCGAACACCTACCGGCAATACGCGCTAGAGTGTGGCAACGCCAAGGGCCGGCATCGCTCTCACCCCCTGAGGGCGCCAGACCCCCTGAGGGACACGGGGGTTCGGCTTCCCTGGACGAAGGACAAAGGAGTCGCGGGTGTCCAGCTCCGACATCTTCATCGGCGAGACCATCGGTACCGCCATACTCATCCTGCTCGGCGGAGGCGTCTGTGCCGCCGTCACGCTGAAGGCCTCCAAGGCCCGAAACGCCGGCTGGCTCGCCATCACCTTCGGGTGGGGTTTCGCCGTTCTGACGGCCGTCTACACCTCGGCGCCGCTCTCCGGCGCCCACCTGAACCCGGCCGTGACGCTCGCGATCGCCATCAAGGACGGCGACTGGGGCAACGTTCCCACCTACTGGGCCGGACAGGTGCTCGGCGCCATGATCGGCGCGGCCCTGGTGTGGGTCGCCTACTACGGCCAGTTCCACGCGCACCTCACCGACCGCGAGATCGTCGGCGGTCCGGGCGCGCAGGCCACGGCGGCCAAGGCCGTGGAGGCCCAGGAGAAGGGCGCCGGCCCGGTGCTCGGCATCTTCTCCACCGGCCCGGAGATCCGCAACGCGGTGCAGAACCTCGCCACGGAGATCGTCGGCACCGTGGTGCTGGTGCTCGCCGTCCTCACGCAGGGCCTGAACGACGCGGGCAACGGTCTCGGCACCCTGGGTGCGCTGGTCACCTCGCTCGTGGTGGTCTCGATCGGTCTGTCCCTGGGCGGGCCCACCGGCTACGCGATCAACCCGGCCCGTGACCTCGGTCCGCGTATCGTGCACGCCCTCCTGCCCCTGCCGAACAAGGGCGGCTCCGACTGGGGCTACGCCTGGGTGCCGGTGGTCGGTCCGCTGATCGGCGGCGCGATCGCCGCGGGCATCTACAACGTCGCCTTCGCCTAGGAATCCGCGGCTTCGGCCGCACGGCAGGCACGCGCCGTACGTACCGTACGTACCGCCCCTCGACCACGGAACTTTCAGGAGCACACAGTGACCGACGCCCACACCGCCGGCCCCTTCATCGCCGCCATCGACCAGGGCACCACCTCCAGCCGCTGCATCGTCTTCGACCGGGACGGCCGGATCGTCTCCGTCGACCAGAAGGAGCACGAGCAGATCTTCCCGAAGCCGGGCTGGGTCGAGCACGACGCCAACGAGATCTGGACCAACGTCCAGGAGGTCGTCGCCGGCGCCATCGCGAAGGCCGGCATCACCCGCGACGACATCAAGGCCATCGGCATCACCAACCAGCGCGAGACCACGCTGCTGTGGGACAAGAACACCGGTGAGCCCGTCCACAACGCCATCGTCTGGCAGGACACCCGCACCGACGCCCTCTGCAAGGACCTCGGCCGCAACGTCGGTCAGGACCGCTTCCGCCGCGAGACCGGTCTGCCGCTGGCCTCCTACTTCGCCGGCCCGAAGGCCCGCTGGCTGCTGGACAACGTCGAGGGCCTGCGCGAACGCGCCGAGGCCGGCGACATCCTCTTCGGCACCATGGACACCTGGGTCATCTGGAACCTGACCGGCGGTGTCGACGGCGGCAAGCACTACACCGACGTCACCAACGCCTCCCGCACCCTCCTCATGAACCTCCACACCCTGGAGTGGGACGAGAAGATCGCGGAGTCCATCGGCGTCCCGATGGCGATGCTCCCGGAGATCCGCTCCTCCGCCGAGGTCTACGGCGAGGTCACCGGCGGCAAGCTCGGCGACCTGCTCGGCGGCATCCCGGTCGCCTCCGCGCTCGGCGACCAGCAGGCGGCCCTGTTCGGCCAGACCTGCTTCTCCGAGGGCGAGGCGAAGTCGACGTACGGCACCGGCACGTTCATGCTGATGAACACCGGTGAGAAGATCATCAACTCGTACTCCGGCCTGCTCACCACCGTCGGCTACCGCATCGGCGACGACAAGCCGGTCTACGCCCTCGAGGGCTCGATCGCCGTGACCGGTTCGCTGGTGCAGTGGATGCGCGACCAGATGGGCCTGATCTCCACCGCCGCCGAGATCGAGACGCTCGCGCTCTCCGTCGAGGACAACGGCGGCGCGTACTTCGTGCCGGCCTTCTCCGGCCTGTTCGCCCCGTACTGGCGCTCCGACGCCCGCGGTGTGATCGCCGGCCTCACCCGGTACGTCACCAAGGCGCACCTCGCGCGCGCCGTCCTGGAGGCCACGGCCTGGCAGACCCGTGAGATCACCGACGCCATGACGAAGGACTCCGGCGTCGAGCTCGCGGCTCTCAAGGTCGACGGCGGCATGACCTCCAACAACCTGCTGATGCAGACCCTCTCGGACTTCCTGGACGCGCCGGTGGTGCGTCCGATGGTCGCCGAGACCACCTGCCTCGGCGCCGCCTACGCCGCCGGCCTCGCCGTCGGCTTCTGGAACAGCACCGACGACCTGCGCGCCAACTGGCGGCGGGCCGCCGAGTGGACCCCCCGCATGGACGCGGAGAGCCGCGACCGTGAGTACAAGAGCTGGCTCAAGGCCGTCGAGCGGACCATGGGCTGGCTCGAGGACGAGAACTGACGAGAGCCGGCAAGAGCCCGCGGAAGGCTCCGACACCCGCTCTGATGAGGAGTAAGAACCCGATATGACCAGTCAGTCCACCCTGCAGTCCGTGCCTGCCCTGGGCACGCGCCCGGCCTCCGGCTCGAACCCGAGCCGAGCCGAGACCCGGGAGCAGCTCGCCAAGGCGTCGTACGACCTTCTCGTGATCGGCGGCGGCATCCTGGGCATCTCCACCGCCTGGCACGCCGCGCAGTCCGGCCTCAGGGTGGCACTGGTCGACGCCGGCGACTTCGCCGGTGCCACCTCCTCCGCCTCCTCCAAGCTGCTCCACGGCGGTCTGCGCTACCTGCAGACCGGCGCGGTGAAGCTGGTCGCGGAGAACCACTTCGAGCGCCGTGCGGTCTCCCGCCAGGTGGCCCCCCACCTGGCGAACCCGCTCACCTTCTACCTCCCCGTGTACAAGGGCGGGCCGCACGGCGCGGCGAAGCTCGGGGCGGGCGTCTTCGCCTACTCCGCCCTGTCGGCCTTCGGCGACGGCGTGGGGCACCTGCTCTCGCCCTCGAAGGCCGCGCAGGACGTGCCCGAGCTGCGCACCGAGAACCTCAAGGCCGTCGCCGTGTACGGCGACGACCAGATGAACGACGCCCGCATGGCGCTGATGACGGTCCGCGCGGCCGTCGAGGCGGGCGCGGTCGTCATGAACCACGCCGAGGTCAGCGGCCTGCGCTTCACCAGGGGCCGGGTCACCGGTGCCGAGCTGCGCGACCGGCTCTCCGGTGACGAGTTCGGCGTCGACGCCCGTCTGGTGCTGAACGCCACCGGCCCGTGGGTGGACCACCTGCGCCGGATGGAGGACCCGAACGCGGCCCCGTCCATCCGCCTCTCGAAGGGCGCGCACCTGGTCCTGAAGCGCACCTCGCCCTGGAAGGCGGCGCTGGCGACCCCGATCGACAAGTACCGCATCACCTTCGCCCTGCCCTGGGAGGACATGCTCCTGCTCGGCACCACGGACGAGGAGTACGAGGGCGATCCGGGCGACGTCGCCGTCAACGACAACGACATAGCCCAGATCCTGGACGAGGCCGCGTTCTCCATCCGGGACCAGCAGCTCGACCGCGACCTCATCACGTACGCCTTCGCGGGCCTGCGGGTGCTGCCGGGCGGGCCCGGCGACACGGCGAAGGCCAAGCGCGAGACCGTCGTCACCGAGGGCAGGGGCGGGATGCTGTCGGTCGCGGGTGGCAAGTGGACGACCTTCCGCCACATCGGCCGTACGGTCATGCAGAAGCTGGAGTCCCTGCCGGGACACCCGCTCGGTGACGACTTCGAGCCGATCTCCTCCCTGCCGAAGAAGCTGCCGCTGCCGGGTGTCGCCAACCCGCGCGCGGTCGCCCACCGGCTCCTGGTCGACCACCCGGCGCCCGGCCCGCGCATGGCCGCCGACACCGCCAGGCACCTGGCCACGCACTACGGTTCGCTGGCCTTCGACATCGCCCGCCTGGCGAACGAGAACCCCGAGCTGGGCGAGCGCGTCCACCCCGACGCCCCCGAGATCTGGGCCCAGGTCGTCTACGCCCGCGACAACGAGTGGGCGCAGACCCCGGACGACGTGCTGCGCCGCCGGACGACGCTGACGATCCGCGGCCTGGCCACGGACGACGTCCGCGCCAGGATCCAGGACCTGCTCGACAAGAAGTAGGCACGAGCAGGAAACAGACCCTTCGCCGGCCCACTTCCCTGACCGGGGCCGGCACCGAGGGACGGCCCCCTCCGCACCGGGGCCGGCACCACACGAGGGGCGGCTCCACGCCGATGGAGCCGCCCCTCGCGCATGCCGGCCTCCCCCGTCGGCGAAGTCGGGGAGACGAGCCCCCATAATGACGCCTAGACATCCGATGTCTGGGCTGAGAACACCAGGGAGGCCGGTCATGGCAGTCACCGACGAGGCGATCGAGAAGATCAAGGGCATGATCGTCAGCGGTGCGCTGCGCCCCGGGGACCGGCTGCCCAAGGAGAGCGAGCTCGCCGCCGATCTGGGCCTGTCCCGCAACTCCCTGCGGGAGGCGGTGCGCGCCCTGTCGCTGATCCGCATCCTGGACGTACGGCAGGGCGACGGCACCTATGTGACCAGCCTCGATCCCCAACTGCTCCTGGAGGCGCTGAGCTTCGTCGTCGACTTCCACCGCGACGACACGGTCCTGGAGTTCCTGGCCGTGCGCCGCATCCTGGAGCCGGCCGCGACGGCGATGGCCGCGCCGCGCATCAGCGAACAGCAACTTGACGCCCTTGATGCGCAGTTGGCCAAGCTGGGTGCCCAACCGTCGGTGGAGGAGCTGGTCGCCTGCGATCTGGAGTTCCACCGCGGCATCGTGCAGAGCGCCGGCAACTCGGTGCTGTGCTCCCTCCTCGACGGCCTGTCGGGGCCCACCACCCGGGCCCGGATCTGGCGCGGACTGACCCAGGAGGACGCGGTCGCCGGCACCCTGCGCGAGCACCGCGCGATCCTCGCGGCGCTTCGCGACCGGGACGCCGAGGCGGCCCGGTCGTGGGCGACCGTGCACATCGCGAGCGTGGAGCAGTGGCTCAGGTCGAGCCTGTGAGCGGCTTGGTCCGGGGGGTGTTCCGGGGTGGGGAACGGGGCAGTGATCCGTTCACTCCCCTGTGCAAGGGGGCTGCGGGCGCCCCCGCGGGACGCCGTAAGGTTGGGTGGTCAAGCGAGGGCACGTCGGAAGGAGGCGCTGGGTGATCGAGCTCGAGGGGGTTCCCGAGCTGATCGACCCGGTCATGGTGGCCGCGTTCGAGGGCTGGAACGATGCCGGCGACGCCGCCTCCACCGCGGTCGCGCACCTGGAGAGGGAGTGGAAGGGCGAGGTGTTCGCGGCGCTGGACGCCGAGGACTACTACGACTTCCAGGTGAACCGCCCCACGGTGTTCATGGACGCCGGCGTCCGCAAGATCACCTGGCCGACGACAAGGTTGTCGGTGGTGCGGGTCGGCGGCGAGAAGCCGCGCGACCTGGTGCTGGTGCGCGGCATCGAACCGTCCATGCGCTGGCGCTCGTTCTGCAACGAGCTGCTCGGCTTCGCGCACGAGCTGGGCGTGGAGCTGGTGGTCATCCTGGGCGCCCTGCTCGGCGACACCCCGCACACGCGTCCCGTTCCGATCAGCGGGACCACCTCCGACGCCGACCTGGCCCGCCGGATGGACCTGGAGGAGACCAAGTACGAGGGTCCCACGGGCATCGTCGGCGTCCTGCAGGAGGCGTGCACGCACGCGGGTGTGCCCGCGGTCAGCCTCTGGGCGGCCGTGCCGCACTACGTCTCGCAGCCGCCGAACCCGAAGGCGACGCTGGCCCTCCTCAACCGTCTGGAAGACCTGATCGACGTGCGCATTCCGCTGGGCGAACTGCCCGAGGACGCGCGTGCGTGGCAGGTCGGTGTGGACCAGCTGGCGGCGGAGGACACCGAGGTCGCCGAGTACGTGCAGACGCTGGAGGAGGCCCGGGACACGGCGGAGCTGCCGGAGGCCTCGGGCGAGGCGATCGCGCGCGAGTTCGAGCGGTACCTCAGGCGCCGGGACGGCGGTGGTCCGCCCGCCCCCGGGGAGCGGACGCGGCCGCCGAAGCCGCCGAAGCCGAGCGGGGAGAACGTCGACGACGACGATTCGTCGGAGGACTGAGCGGAGCGGACAGGGCCGGAGAGGGGCGGTGCGCCGAGGCGCACCGCCCCTCCCGTTGTCAGACCCGGTCCACGGCCACCACGTCGTACTCGGTGTCGGGTGTGGGCTCCACGTCGAAGCGCGCGTTCGGCAGGTAGAGACGGTCGCCCCACGCCGCGGCCGTCGTCGGGATGCGGAAGCGCGGATCGGTGATCCGGGCGAGGGCGGTGCCCCGGGTACCGGCCGCGTTCAGCCGGAACACGTCGACCGCGTTCTGCGCCTGCTGGACCACGTAGAGGGTCCGGCCGAGCAGCAGCAGACCGTCGCCGTTGGGGAGCCTCGCCGTGCCGAGGTCGACCGTGCGGGCGGCTCCGGTACGCGGGTCGACCCGCATGAGGCTGCCGCCGTTCGCGAAGGCGTTCACCACGAGCAGGGCGCTGCCGTCGGGCGTGCGCTCGATGCCGTTGGCGGTGAAGTCGTCGCCCTGGGCCCAGTCGCCGCCGAGCGGCACGGTCTCCACGGAGCGCGGGGCGCCGTCCCGGCCGAGGACGACCTTGTAGAGCTGCGCCTCGAAGGAGTCGGTGAACCAGGCGGCGCCGGGGGTGAGGATCACGTCGTTCACGAACGCGCCGCCGGTGGCGTACACCTGCTCGGTCTCGCCCGTGCGGGCGTCGGCGGTGCGGATCTCGCCGCTGGCGCCGCCCGCGAGGAAGAGCCGGCCGTGCGGGTCGATCTTCAGGCCCACGGTGGGGTGCCCGGCGCCGAGGCCCCGGACCACGACGGAGCCGCGGCCGGTGGCGAGGCTCGCGCGGTGGACGTCCCCGTTGGCGAGCGAGCCGAAGTAGGCGTACGGGCGCGCGCCGATGGCGATGCCCTCCGGCTGGAAGCCGTCCGGCAGCGGGAACGCCGTGGGCCACGCCGTCGCGCGTGTCCCGGCGGCGTGTGCGGTGGCGGTGCCGCCGAGCAGGGCCGTCCCGGAGAGGGCGGCGGCCGCGGTGAGCAGTCTTCGACGGGTTGAGGAACGGTCTGCGGGTATCACTCGTGCGTCCTTCCGCAAGGGGGCCGGCGGTGGCCGGCTGAACGGTGACGAACGCTCACACCCCATCACACGACGCGAGTTGGCGCCGGGGATTACGGCACGGGGCGCTCCCTCCCGCGCGGAGGAAGCGCCCCTGTCGTACGGCTGCGGTGGCTCGGGCTGACGGGCTGCGGGTTACAGCGCCACGCCCAGCAGCGCGTCCACCGCCCGCGACGCCACGCCGGGTGCCGCGATGTCCGTGCCGCCCCGCTCCTGCTGCAACGCGGCCCAGCGGTCGACGGCGGCCAGCGCGGCCGGGGCGTCCAGGTCGTCGGCGAGGGCCTCGCGGATCTCCTCGACGAGCGCCTCGGCGGGCGGGCCGTCGGGCCGTGAGACGGCCGCACGCCAGCGCCCGAGCCGGTCCACGGCGTCCCTGAGCACCTGGTCGGTCCACTCCCAGTCGGCCCGGTAGTGGTGGGCGAGGAGGGTGAGCCGGATCGCGGCGGGGTCGACGCCGTCGCGCCGGAGCCGGGAGACGAAGACGAGGTTGCCCTTGGACTTGGACATCTTCTCGCCGTCGAGGGCGACCATGCCGGCGTGCACGTACGCCTTGGCCATGGGGAACTCGCCGGTGAGGACCTGGGCGTGGGAGGCGCCCATCTCGTGGTGCGGGAAGGCGAGGTCGGAACCGCCGCCCTGCACGTCGAAGCCCATGCCGAGGTGGTCCAGGGCGATGGCGACGCACTCGATGTGCCAGCCGGGGCGGCCGCGGCCGAGCGAGCCGCCGTCCCAGCTGGGCTCGCCCTCGCGGGCCGCCATCCACAGCATCGGGTCGAGCGGGTTCTTCTTGCCGGGCCGGTCGGGGTCGCCGCCGCGCTCGGCGGACAGCAGCCGCATCGCGGCGGCGTCGAGGTGGGAGACCTTGCCGAAGTCGGGGTCGGACTCGACGGAGAAGTAGATGTCGCCGTCGAGCTCGTAGGCGGCGCCCGCGTCCCGCAGGCGTTCCACGAGCGGCACGATGCCGGGTATCGCCTCGACGGCGCCTATGTAGTGGCGCGGCGGGAGCATCCGCAGCGCGGTCATGTCCTCCCGGAAGAGGGCCGTCTCCTTCTCGGCGAGGGCGACCCAGTCGACGCCGTCCCGCTCGGCCCGCTCCAGGAGCGGATCGTCGACGTCGGTGACGTTCTGGACGTAGTGAACCTGCCGCTTGGTGTCGAGCCACACGCGCTGCACGAGGTCGAACGCGTTGTAGGTCGCCGCGTGACCGATGTGGGTCGCGTCGTACGGCGTGATGCCGCAGACGTAGATACGGGCGACGGGACCGGGGTCGAGGGTGACCAGGCCGCCGGTCGCGGTGTCGTGGATCCTCAGGTCGCGGCCCTGACCAGGCAGGGCGGGGACCTCGGAAGCGGGCCAGGCATGCATGTCATGAGCCTAACCGGACGGAAGTTCCGCATACGAACCGGAGCGGACCGGATGGCCGGGAAGGCCCTCTTGCAGGGTTCGGGGCGGTGTGCTGCTGGTCGGTGGACCGGGGGTCGGGGGCTCTTCGGCCGCAGGCCGGGGACGCTTCGGCCGGGGGGCGGGAACCCATCAGCCGGGGGGCGGGAACCCATCAGCCGGGGGTCGGAAACGCTTCGGCCGGGGGTCGGGAACGCTTCGTCCGCGGGTCGGGAACCCATCGGCCGCAGGTCGGGAACCCATCGGCCGGGGGTCGGGAACCCATCGGTCGAGGGTCGAGGACTCTTCGGCCGGGGGTGGAGAACTCTTCTGCCGGGGACCGGGGTCTCATCGGCCGCAGGCCAGGGACGCTTCGGCCGCAGGCCGGGGACCCATCGGCCGAGCGCAGGGGTCTCTCCGACCAGGGACCGGGGCCCTTCGACCGGGGACCGGAGATCGCATCGACCGAGCGCCAGGGATCGCATCGACCGGCGAGCCGAGATCTCCGGACCTGTCAACGGGGCGTCTGCCGGGACGGGTTGCCGGGGAGGTCCTGGCCGGTCGCCGACGACGTGTCGATCGGTGGCCGGGGGATCGTCTAGACCGGCGGCCAGGGGATCGCCGGCCACTCGCCGCCGGGCTCCGGGTGGCGGCCGGACTCCAGCAGCGCGTCGACCCGCGCGCGGGTGGCGTCGAGTTCGGTGGGCGTGACGAGTCCGGCCAGGGTGGCCGCGAGCTCACCGCCCGGTTCCAGGGCGCCCTTCAGGCCCTGGAGCGCCTCCACGGCCTCTCCGGTGAGGGGCTCCCCCGCCCAGCCCCACAGGAGCGTGCGCAGCTTGTCGTCGACGTGGAAGGTGACGCCGTGGTCGATCCCGTACAGCCTGCCGTCGCCGGTGGTCAGCAGGTGGCCGCCCTTGCGGTCGGCGTTGTTGATGACCGCGTCGAGGACGGCGAGCCGCCGCAGCCGCTCGTCGTCGGCGTGCACGAGCAGCGCGGTCCGCCCCTCCTCGACCTCCGCGAACCCGATCGCCTTCCAGCCCGGCCCCGGCTCCTCCCCCTCGACGAGGGCGAGCAGCCCGTCCTCGGGGGACGCCTCGATCCACAGCTGGCACATGCCCTCGCCGTACGGCCCGTCCCGCAGCACGGTGGGCGGTACCAGCCCCCAGCCGGTCGCCTCGGAGACCGCGTACGCGGCGACCTCCCGCTGGGCGAGGGTGCCGTCGGGGAAGTCCCACAGGGGTCTCTCCCCGGCCACGGGCTTGTAGACGCAGGTGGCCTCGCGGCCCTCGCGCGCGACCGTGCAGTACAGGGCGGCGTTGGAAGCGTCACGGATGCGTCCGCGCACGGTCAGCTCGCCGTGGGCGAGCAGATCGGCGAAGGCCGGGTCGGTGACCGTCACGCCCCGCGGCGGTATCCGTTCTGGCGCGGACATACGTGTCCTTCCGGGTCGAGCGGCAGGCTGCACAGCGGGCACGGCGGCCGGCCGGCGTTGACGACGTCGAGGGCTCTCTTGGCGAAGGCTCTCGCCTGGGCGCCGGTGAGCCGGACCCGCAGCATCGGGGGCCCGTTCTCCTCGTCCTGGAGCAACCGCTCCTCGGCCTCGGCGAGGTCCTCCTCGGAGTCGGCGTCGAGCTCCACGAGGGCCTGCGCCTCGACGATCATGCGCTGTTCCTCGCCGTCCCAGGCGAGGGCCATGGTGCCGACCCGGAACTCCTCCTCGACCGGGGTCTCGAGGGGGTCGGTGTCGGTGATCTCGGCGGGCGCCACGGCGGGCACGGCGGCGCTTCCGCCGCTACGTCGTACGACCTCGTCCAGCAGCTCGTCCATGCGCTCGGCGAGCGCGGCGACCTGGGTCTTCTCCAGTGCCACACTGGTCACTCGGGAGCCGGCGGTGGCCTGGAGGAAGAAGGTACGGCGCCCGGGCAGTCCGACCGTACCGGCCACGAAGCGGTCCGGGGGGTCGTAGAGGAACACCTGACGGGACACGTCCTGTCTCCCTGGGAATCGTGGGTACGTGAACGTCCATGCGTGAACGCGCGTATGCGGACCGCTTCACCCTACTGCGGCCGACGATCACGGTGCGCCCGCACCGCCCCCGACCGTGGCCTCCTCCGTCGGCGGCTCCTCGCGCGGCACGAGGGAGGCGAAGTCACCGGTGTCCCCGAGGCGCACCAGAAAGGGCCGCAGGCGGGTGTAACGGATCGCGGTGATGGAACACGGTTCGACGGAGATCCGCTGGAAGAGGTCGAGATGCAGTCCGAGCGCGTCCGCCACGAGCGACTTGATGATGTCGCCGTGCGAGCACATGAGGTAGACGGCGTCGGCGCCGTGGTCGCGCTCCACGCGCGCGTTCCACTCGCGCACCGCCTCGGCGGCGCGGGTCTGCATGGCCCGCATGGACTCCCCGCCGGGGAAGGCGGCCGCCGAGGGGTGCGCCTGGACGACCTCCATCAGCGGCTCGTCCTTCAGCTCGGCGAGCTTGCGCCCCGACCAGTCGCCGTAGTGGCACTCCCCGATCCGCTCGTCGGTGTGCACGGGCAGTCCGGGGCGGGCGGCCAGGAGGGGCCGGATCGTCTCCTGGCAGCGTTGCAGGGGGCTCGCGACGACCTCGGCGATCGGCAGCCCCTCGAGCCGCCCGGGCAGCGCGGCGGCCTGCTCGGCCCCGCGCTCGTCGAGGGCGACGCCGGGCGTCCAGCCGGCGAGCACTCCGGAGGTGTTGGCGGTGGAACGTCCGTGCCGGACGAGGATCAGCGTGGGCATGCCGCCCAGGGTAGGCGTACCCCCGGAAGGACTGGAGAACGGCCGATGGGAGAACACACTCAGTGATCGTCGACTGCGCCATCTACCGGGACGGCCACCGCACGGAGGGCCCGCAGGACTTCTCCGACGCGCTCGACGAGGCGCGCGCCGCGGGCGGTTTCGTCTGGATCGGGCTGCACGAGCCCACCGAGAAGGAGTTCGACCACGTCACGCAGGAGTTCGCGCTGCACCCGCTGGCCGTGGAGGACGCCCTCAAGGCCCATCAGCGGCCCAAGCTGGAGGTGTACGACGACTCGCTGTTCCTGGTGCTGAAGCCGGTGGTGTACGAGCCGAGGAGCGACACCGTCTCCTCCGGTGAGGTCATGGTCTTCCTCGGCGACTCCTTCGTGGTGACCGTCCGGCACGGCGACGGTTCACCGCTGGCGGCCGTACGGCAGCGGCTGGAGCACGAGCCGGAGATGCTCGCGAAGGGCCCCACCTCCGTCGTCTACGCGATCGCCGACGCGACCGTCGACCACTACCTGGACGTGGCGACGGAGTTGCAGACCGACCTGGAGGAGCTGGAGGCGGAGGTGTTCTCGCCGGACGGCGGCGGCTCGCGGAACACCGCGTCCCGGATCTACACCTTCAAGCGCCAGGTCCTGGAGTTCCGCCGGTCCACGGGCCCGCTGGTGCCGCCGATGTCACGACTCGCGGGCACCGGCGCGTTCGGCTCGGTGCTGCCCTTCGTCAACGACAAGGCGCGGCCCTTCTTCCGGGACGTCGGCGACCACCTCGCGCGCGTGAACGAGTCCGTGGAGGGCCTGGACCGGCTGGTGTCGGACATCCTTTCGGCCCATCTGGCGCAGATGAGCGTCCGGCAGAACGACGACATGAGGAAGATCTCCGCGTGGGCGGCCATGGCCGCGGTCCCCACGATGATCGCGGGGATCTACGGGATGAACTTCGATCACATGCCGGAGCTGCGCTGGGTGTGGTCGTATCCGGCGGTGATCGCGATCATGGCCGCCCTGGAGGTGCTGCTGTACCGGCTGTTCAAGCACCGGGGGTGGCTGTAGCGGGCCGCACGCGCGCGCGGTGGCCCGTCGCTCAGGCGAACCCGGGCGCCGCCGGGGCCGGTCCGCCGAGGGCGTCGCGCCGCTCGGGCATCTTCAGGGACACCATCCGCCGCCAGCCCGCGAACCGCTCCCACGCGTAGCGGGCGTGGATGCCGGCCGCGAGGACGGCCGCCCTGCGCCGGGACCAGCCGAGGACGCGGCCCATGCGGGCCATGACGGCGAGGCTGACGTCGCGGTGGACACGGATCTCGGCGAGCGCGCTCTCGCGCAGCGTCCGCTGGATGACCCCGCCGTGTCCCGCGCGCGCGAGGCGCAGCAGTTCCTCGTGGCAGTAGGCCAGGTGGTTGTCCTCGTCGTGGGAGATCGTCTGCACGGCGCGGCCGATCTCGGGGTGGTCGGCGAAGTGCTTGCGGAGCAGTTCCATCTGCTCGGAGGCGCGCTGCTCGGTGACCCGGCTGTGGGCGAGGTAGACGACGACGTCCTGCACGCCGAGCGGCCGGTCGGACGTGAGCCTGTTGTGGGAGAGGCCGATGCCGCCCCGTTCCAGGAGCATCGTGTAGTCGGTCCCGGGCGGGACGGGGACGGGCTCGAGGCCGCGCTTCTTCAGCAGGGCGTTGAAGATCCGCCCGTGCTTGTCCTCCTCGGCGCCGTGCCGGGCGATCTTGGGGGCGAGTGCGCGCTCGCTCTGCGGGACGAGCGCGGCGATCCGGGCGTTCTCCCAGCCGCCCTGCGACTCCCCGGCGGCGGCGATGGAGCAGAACAGCCGGAAGGACTCGTCGTGGTCGAGGATCTCCTGGAACAGGCTCTTCGCCGACAGCATCGTGTGACACCTCTCTGCGTCCCGGGGGCTTCCGCAGGGTTGCGCAGGTTCCGCAGGATTCCGCACCGAACGAGTCAAATGCGGCGCGAGGTGTGCCGCAACAGCTCTGTCGGACAACTCCGCCGAAGGGAGGACCACCGAGTCGCGCCGGGGGCGTAACCGCGCGCGTGCCGACGCGTTGTTCTGCGTGACGGCCGTGGCGGGGAAGACCCCCGAGCCCCCACCACGGCCGCTGAACCTCCCCCCTCCTCGCCGGTTAGGCCAGCCCGGCCAGATCCAGCGCCTGCGCACCGGCCCGCAGCGAGGCCAGGCGCTCGTCGAGGGTGAAACCCGCGGGGGCCAGGCTGAGGGTGGTGACACCGGCGGCCGCGTAGGCCTTCATCCGGTCGGCGATCCGCTCCACCGACCCCAGCAGCGTGGTCCGGTCGATCAGCTCGTGCGGTACGGCGGCCGCGGCGCCCTGCTTGTCACCGGACAGGTACTTCTGCTGGATCTCGGTCGCCGCCTCCTCGTATCCCATACGGCGGGCGAGCTGGTTGTAGAAGTTCTGCTTGGGGCTGCCCATTCCGCCCACGTACAGCGCGGTGTACGGGCGGAAGGTGTCGGCGAGCCGCTCGACGTCCTTGTCGGCGCCGACGGCCAGCGGCAGCGTGGGGCAGACGTCGAAGCCGTCCAGGGTCTTGCCGGCCTTCTCGCGCCCGGCCCGCAGGTGCTTGACCGCGGTGTCCTCGAGGTGGTCGGCGGACGGGAAGATCAGCAGGGCACCGTCGGCGATCTCACCGGTCTGCTCCAGGTTCTTCGGCCCGATGGCGGCGATGTACAGCGGGATGTGCTCGCGCTGCGGGTGCACGGTCAGCTTGATCGGCTTGCCGGGACCGTCCGGCAGCGGCAGCGTCCAGTGCTCGCCCGCGTACGACAGCCGCTCCCGCGTCATCGCCTTGCGGACGATCTCGACGTACTCGCGCGTGCGGGACAGCGGCTTGTCGAACTTGACGCCGTACCAGCCCTCGGAGACCTGCGGTCCGGAGACGCCGAGGCCGAGGCGGAAGCGGCCGCCGGAGAGGGAGTCGAGGGTGGCGGCGGTCATCGCGGTCATCGCGGGCTGGCGCGCGGGGATCTGGAAGATGGCGGAGCCGACGTCGATCCGCTCGGTCTGGGCGGCGACCCAGGAGAGTACGGTGGCGGCGTCCGAGCCGTAGGCCTCGGCGGCCCAGCACACGGCGTACCCGAGCCGGTCGGCCTCCTGAGCCACGGCCAGGTTGTCCGCGTCCATTCCGGCACCCCAGTAGCCGAGGTTGATCCCGAGCTGCATGGCCGATTCCCCTTACTGATCAGTAACGACGCTGTTCCGGAGACAGTAGCGCGGGGGCGGTCACCGGGGGAGGCCGGTGTGGTGAGGGTCGCGCCGGCGGGACGGCCCCGGCCTGCGCGGAACGGGGCCGCGGCGGCCCGGAATTCGGTTGTCCACAGGAAACCCACGGCCCAGTTCCGGCCAGTAATCTCGGCGTCCATGGAGCAGAGGCATCTCGGCCGCACCGGCCTGCGTGTGTCCCGCATCGGGCTCGGCACCCTGACCTGGGGCCGGGACACCGACGAGCACGACGCCGCGGACCTGTTGAAGACGTTCTGGGAGGCGGGCGGGACCCTCGTCGACACGGCGGACGTGTACGGCGACGGAGAGGCCGAGTATCTGCTGGGCCGGCTGATGGAAGGCCTCGTTCCGCGCCGGGACCTGATCGTCTCGACGAAGGCGGGCAGCGTGCCCGATCCGGACCGCCGTTTCGACGGCTCGCGCGGGCACCTCCTCGCCGCCCTCGACGCCTCGCTCACCCGGCTCGGCACCGACCACGTCGACGTGTGGCACGTGCACGCCTTCGACCCGGACACCCCGCTGGAGGAGACCCTCCAGGCCCTCGACATCGCGGTCGCCAGCGGCCGTGCCCGTTACGCCGGCGTCTCCAACTTCTGCGGCTGGCAGCTCGCCAAGGCCGCCACCTGGCAGCTCGCCGCGCCGGGCACCCGTACCCGGCTGGCCAGTACGCAGATGGAGTACTCGCTGCTCCAGCGAGGTGTCGAGCGCGAGGTGCTGCCGGCCGCGCTGGACCTGGGCATCGGCCTGCTGCCCTCCTCGCCGCTGGGCCGCGGTGTCCTCACCGGCAAGTACCGGGGCGACGCCCTGCCCCCGGACTCGCGCGGCGCCTCCGACCACTTCGCGCCCTTCGTCGAGCCGTACCTCGACGACACCGCCAGCCGCATCGTGGACGCCGTGGCGACCGCGGCGGACGGGCTCGCGGTGACGCCGCTGCAGGTCGCCCTCGCCTGGGTCCGCGACCGGCCGGGCGTGGCCGCCCCGATCGTCGGCGCACGCAACGCGCAGCAGCTCACGGCCGCGTTGTCAGTGGAGGCGCTTAGTCTTCCTGACGAGATCTGCCGGGCGCTCGACGACGTGTCGGCGCCCGTGCACCGCTATCCCGATCACGACTGGAGCACGCTGTGAGCACGGAGCCGGAGCCCGCCGAGACCACGGAGCACACGGCACCGGGGACACCGGAGGCCACCTCACCACCCCCCGGCACCCGGGCCCCACAGGCCCCGGAGACCGCCCAGGACGAGGACTCCGAGAACAACACGGCGAACAGCGGGGCCGACGACTCCGGGGCCGGGACCGGGGCCGGCAGGGGTACGCCGGACTCCGGGACCGACGGCCCCGAGGCCGGCGAGCCCGGCACCCGGGCCAGGAGCGGTGCACGGGAGAGCGACGCCCGGACCGCCACCCCGACCGACGACTCCGGGACCGACGGTCCCGAGACCGACGCGGACGCCGAGGCCGGCGACTCCGGCTCCCAGGCCGGCAACGGCACGCCGGACACCGGCGCCCGCGCCAACGGCGCTGCGCCGGACTCCGAGGCGGACGACGGCGGCAGCGCGCCGGGAACCGAGGCGGACGACGGCGGCAGCACGTCGGCGACCGAGACGGAGAGTGAAGCCGCGGCGCGGCTCTCCGAGGCCGCGGCCGAACTCGCCGCGCAGAAGCTGGAGCGGGAGCGGATCGAGCGGCGCAAGGCCGACAAGAGGACGCCCATCGACAGCGGCGCCAAGCTGAGCGGCAAGGCCGCCGACCTGCTCGCGGCCGTGCGGGCCGTGGAGGGCGGCCAGAAACCCCCGGCCACCGTGTTCGCCGAGCCCGAGCGCGCCCCGCGCCGCCCGGCCCCGGAGCCCGTACGGCGTCCGCAGCCGGTCGCCGCCGAGGCCGCCGCCGTGGCCGCGGCGCCCGCCCCGGAGACCGTCGACGCCGTACGGCGCGTGCTGACCGGCGGTGGCGCTCCCGAGGTGCTGGCGCCGCAGGTCGCCGCGGTCCTCGGCGAGAGCGCGCGGGACGTGCTGAGCGAGGACCCGTGGCAGTTGCTGCGGGTCCCCGGCGTACGGCCCGAGCAGGCCGACGGCTTCGCACGGGCACTGCTGGGCGCCGACTGCGCCCCGGACGACGAGCGGCGGGGCCGCGCGACGACGGTGTGGCTGCTGGAGCAGGCGGCCCTGGCCGGGCACACCGCCCTGGAGCTGCCGACCCTGACGGCCGCGCTGGCCCAGCGGGGCGTGCCGGACGCCGACGCGGCCGTGCAAAGCGCGCTCGCGGAGGGCGAGGCCCTCGTCTTCCAGGACGCCCTGGAGGAGCCCGGGGCGGCCGCCCCGGCCCGGGCGAGCGGCGCCGGCGAGTCCGAGGAGGACGACGACGAGGCAGCACACCCGGTCCGGGTCCTGGTCGGCCTGGAGCGGTACGCGCTCGCCGAGGAGAGCCTCGCCGACGGTCTGGCCCGCGTGGTCAACTCCCTGCCCAAGGAGGCCTTCCCGCAGTGGGAGTCGGTCGCGGCCGAGGCGTCCGGCAGCGCCGCCGAGCTGATCCGCGCCGTCGCCGGGCACGGCCTGGTGCTGCACACCGGCGGCGAGGCCGCCCGCGCCGAACCGGCGGCCCTGCTCACGGCCGCCCGCACCCTCGGCCTGCGCGCGGTCGCCGCCTGCCACACACCGGACGGACGGCGCCGGCTCGCGGCCCTCCTCGGGGAGACGGCCGAGGCGGACGGTGCCGTCGTCACCCTTCCCGGTCTGCTCTCCGGCGCCGAGGGTCCCGGCCGGGACGCCGACGGCGCCCTCGCCCTCGACCTGCTGATCCTGCTGGACGCGCCGCAACTGGACGTGGAGACCGCCGCGATGGTGGTGGAGTCGCTGTCGGACGGAGCCCGGCTGGTGCTCAGCGGGGACCCGGCGCTGCTGTGGTCGGCGGGGCCCGGCCGGGTCTTCGCCGACCTGCTCGCCGCGCGCGTGTGCCCGCAGGTGGCCTCGCGCACCCCCGATCCGGGCCCGCTCGGCGAGTTGGTCTCCGGGATCGGCATCGGCGAGCTGCACCAGGTGGAGGCGCCCGGCAAGGAGCTCGTGATCGTGCCGGTGCGGGACGCGGGCGAGGCCGTGCACCGGACCGTGCAGCTCGTCGCGGACTCGGTGCCGCGGGCCTTCGGCATCACCCCCGAGCAGACGGTGGTGATCACCCCCGGCCACGGTGGCGCGGCCGGCACCCGCGCGCTGAACGCCGTGCTCAAGGAGCGCCTCAACCCCGGCCCCGGCCGCTTCGGCGGCTTCGACCCCGGTGACCGGATCGCCTACTCCCCCGCCCCGGGCCGTACGGTGCCGGGCCAGGTGGTGAAGGCCGACGCCGACGGGCTGCACCTGTCCTGCGCGGGCGCCCCCGTGGTCGTACCGCGAGAGCGCGTGGAGCAGTCCGTGCGACACGGATGGGCGCTGACGGCGCATCAGGCGGTGGGCGGCCGGTGGCCCGCCGCGGTCGTGGTGCTGCCCGGCGATGCCGCGCAGTCCCTCTCCCGCCCCTGGGTGTACACGGCCTTCGGCCGGGCGGTGCGCCACCTGTCCGTCGTCCACGGCGTCGAGCAGGCCCTGCCCAGAGCGGTCGCCGAGGTGTCGCCGAAGCCCCGGACGACCCGGCTGCCCGTCCTGCTGCGCACGCAGGTGCCGGCGGCGGGCTGACGGCCGGGAGGACGCGGACGGCGGCGGTGGCGAAGGAACCCCCTTCGCCACCGCCGCCGTCCCCGGTCCGGGCCCGGCTACCGGTCCACGCGGTCCACGCGGTCCGCGTCCAGCGGCTCCAGGTCCTCGTCCTCGTCCTCGTCGTCCTCCAGGTCGGCGTCGAGATCGTCCTCGACGTCGTCCTCCACGTCCTCCTCCACGTCCTCCACGTCCGGGATCCCCTCGATCCCCTCGATCCCCGCGATCTCCGCGATGTCCCCGCGATCGTCTAGGTCGTCGAGGTCGTCGTCGAACACCGCGCTCACGTCGAAGCGGCAGACCACCCGCTGCGGGTCGAGCTGCTCGAAGGGCGCCTCCAGCCACTCGCCCGGCTCCGCCGGTTCGTCGGCGGCCAGCACCCACAGCGTGGAGTCGCCCTCCTCCAGGCCGAACTCCTTGTGCCGGGAGGCGATCTCGTCCGGTTCGAACTCGCCGAACAGCAGGCCCAGCGCCCCGTGGATCGTGCCGGAGGCCCGGGTGTCCGCGCCGGCGGCGCCGTCGTACTCCGCCGACTCGACCCGCTGTGCCTGCGCGAGCAGCCGCTGCGGCTCCGCCACGGCGTAGTCACGGCGGATCAGCACGCTCAGCGCGTTCGGTTCCTCGGGGCCCGCGTACGGCGGCAGCGAGTCGTCCGCTGCGGGGATCTCGAAGGGGGTGACCTCGTCGTAGCGGTCGTAGAGCAGTTCGTCGTACGCCTCCGCGGCCGCGGCCAGCTCGTTGAACGCCTCGTAGACGGCCGGGTCGTCCTCCCCCGTCCTGCGTTCGACCGCGGCCAGGTGGCGGTCGAGCGCGGTCTTGACCGCCTCGGCGGCGGCGCGTACCTCGGCAGCGGTGGGCTGCGCAGCATCAGACATAGTGCAGACGCTATCCGTACCGGGCCCCAGCCCGCACAATAGATGCGATGCCGGAATACGAATTTGTCGACGTGTACGTACCGCGCGGGGTCTCCCGCAAGGAGGCGACACGTCTGCTGACCGACCATGCCGAGTACGGACACTGGGAGTTGCACCGTCTGAGCCTGCTGCGCGACGGCAGCCGCAGGGTGCGGTTGCGCCGGCGGATCATCCGCCAGGTGCGTGCCACATGGTGAGCTGAGCACGACGGAAACGGAGCGGGCCCCTCGGTGGCGGGGCCCGCTCCGTTTGTGTCCGGCGGCGGGTGTGCGGGCGGGGGCGGTTACGCCGAGGCCCGCGCCTTGCGGTAGAGCACCGTGCCCGCGAGCAGCGCGCCCGCGCCGACCGGCAGGGCGAGACCCAGCGGCAGCTCGCTGCCGGTGTGCGCCAGCTGCGCGGAGTGGGCGGGCTGGTCGACGGACGAGTGGCCGGCCGGGATCACGCGGTCCGGGCCGGACGGCGCGCCCTCGGGTCCCGACGGGCTGGACGTGCCGGAGTCGGCCGGGGTGCCCGGACCCTGGTCGCCCGGGGTGCCGGGGCCCTGGTTGCCGGGGTTGCCGGGGTTGCCGGGGTTGCCGGGCGTCTCGCCGCCGGGAGGCGTGCCCTGGTCGGAGCCACTGCCGTTGGCGCAGTCGTTGCCCGTCGTCGGGTTGAGGAAGCCGCCGACGTCGACGCTGTTGCCGCACACGTTCACCGGCACGTGCACCGGGGCCTCGACGTGGTTGCCCGAGCCGACGCCGGGCGAGTCGGCGGTGTGCCCGCCCGCCTGCGCTCCACCGGAACCGTTGTCCGCTCCGGAGCCGCCCCCGTAGCCGTCTTCGTCGCCCGTGCCGGCGCTCTGGTTGGTGCAGTCGTTGCCCACGGCCGGGTTGAGGACGCCGATGACGTCGACGCTGTTGCCGCACACGTTCACCGGCACGTGCACCGGCGCCTGGACGTGGTTGCCGGAGGCGACACCGGGTGAGTCGGCGGTGTACCCGCCCGCCTGCGCGCCGCCGGAGCCGCTGTGCGCTCCGGAGCCGCCCTGGCTGTCCCCGTAGCCCCCGTCGCCGCGGCTCCCGCCGGCACTCTCGTTGGTACAGGTGTTACCCGACGCCGGGTTGAGGACGCCGACGACGTTCACGGTGTTGCCGCACACGTTCACCGGCACGTGCACCGGGGCCTGGACCGTGTTGCCGGACAGGACGCCGGGCGAGTTGGAGGCGGACCCGTTCGCCGCGGAGCCGGCGTGTGCGTAGCCGCTGGCGGCGGCGATCACCCCCGTCGCCGCCGCCACGGTGAAAAGGCTTTTACGGGTAACCTGTCGCATTACTGAATCCCTGCTTTCGATTTCTTCCCGAATTGCTCGCTTCATTCCACTGTCGCGAGCCCTTCGAACGGTTCGGCTTTTCCTTCGGATTTCCGCACGAAAAGGCCGGTCGGTCCGGGAGCGCATGGCGCGCGCTCCGGGACCGACCGCGTGGACGACCCTTCAGCGGGCCGAGGTCACTTGTTGATGCAGACGTTGCCGAAGGTGGGGTTCAGCAGCCCGATCACCGAGATCGTGTTGCCGCAGGCGTTCACGGGAACGTGAACGGGCGCCTGGACCACGTTGCCGGAAGCCACACCCGGGGAGTGCACGGCGGCACCCTGCGCACCCGAGTCGGCGACGGCCAGGCCCGCACCCGCGAGGACGAGCCCACCGGTGGCAGCGGCGGCGGCGACGATCTTCTTGATCATTATTCCTCCTTGTTGGCAAATGCGATCCAAAGCAGCGGATCACATTAGCTGTAACGAGGAGGAAGTAATGAGGCTACGAACCTATCGCCGCATTCACTCTTCCCCAGTCACACCCGCACACGCTGGCGAATAGTGCAGTGTCGTTTCAGTGGGCGAATTCGGACACTTCCGGCACGGAAGAGACGATCAGGACGCGTCGATGAAACGGTCGAGCACCCGGACCCCGAACTGGAGGCCGTCCACCGGCACCCGCTCGTCGACGCCGTGGAACATCCCGGCGAAGTCCAGCTCCGGCGGCAGCTTCAGCGGGGCGAAGCCGAAGCCGCGGATGCCGAGGTCGTCGAAGGACTTGGCGTCGGTTCCGCCGGAGAGCATGTAGGGGATGGCCTTGGCGGTCGGGTCCTCGGCGAGCAGCGCCGACTGCATGGCCTCCACCAGCGCCCCGTCGAAGGAGGTCTCCAGGGCCTTGTCGGAGTGGACGTCCTCGCGGCGCACCTTCGGTCCGAGGATCCGGTCGAGGTCGGTGAGGAACTCCTCCTCGTGCCCCGGCAGGAAGCGGCCGTCGACGTGCGCGGTGGCCTCGCCCGGGATGACGTTGACCTTGTAACCCGCACCCAGCTGGGTCGGGTTGGCCGTGTTGCTCAGGGTCGCGCCGATCAGCTTGGCGATACCGCCGAGCCGGGCGAGGGTCGACTCCATGTCCTCCGGGTCCAGCTCGGTGCCGAGCGCGTCGCCGAGCTCGTCGAGGAAGGCCCGGGTGGTCTTGGTGACCCGCACCGGGAACGTGTGCCGGCCCAGGCGTGCGACGGCCTCCGACAGTTCGGTGATGGCGTTGTCGCGGTGGATCATCGAGCCGTGCCCGGCGGTGCCGGCGACGGTCAGCTTCATCCAGTGCATGCCCTTCTCGGCCGTCTGGATCAGGTAGAGCCGGCGCTGCTCGTTCACCGTGAACGAGAAGCCGCCCACCTCGCTGATCGCCTCGGTGACGCCCTCGAACAGCTCCGGGTGGTGGTCGACGAGGTACCGGGCGCCGTAGGTGCCGCCCGCCTCCTCGTCGGCGAGGAACGCGAGCACGATGTCGCGCGGAGGCCTGCGCCCGGTGCGCAGCCGGTCGCGGACGACCGCCAGGGTCATCGCGTCCATGTCCTTCATGTCGACGGCGCCCCGCCCCCACACGCACCCGTCGGTGACCTCGCCCGAGAAGGGGCCGTGGGTCCAGTCGGCCGCGTTGGCCGGTACGACGTCGAGGTGGCCGTGGATGAGGAGCGCGGGCCGGGACGGGTCCTCGCCCTCGATGCGGGCCACGGTGGAGGCACGGCCCGGGTGCGACTCGAAGATCCGGGGCTCCAGCCCCACCTCGGCGAGCTTCTCGGCGACGTACTCGGCCGCCTTGCGCTCACCCGGGCCCGAGTGGTCGCCGTAGTTGCTGGTGTCGAACCGGATCAGCTCGCGGCAGAGGTCCACGACCTCGTCCTCGCCGGTGACGTCCCTGGCCGTGTCGTCCGTCGCGCTCACGCTGCTTCCTCCCACTGTCACTGCTGGTGGTCACCCTCATCCTCCCCCCGCCCGCCGCCCTCACCCAAGAGTGGTCCCGGCCCGTCACACGCCGTTCACGCCGGATGCGGTGGCCGGCCGGCCACCCGTGATCGGGCACTCCCGAAAGCCTGGTAATGTTTACGTCGTCGCCGCGAGGGAAACCCCGCACGACAGACACCTTGTCCGGGTGGCGGAATGGCAGACGCGCTAGCTTGAGGTGCTAGTGCCCTTTATCGGGCGTGGGGGTTCAAGTCCCCCCTCGGACACAGAGAAGAGCGAGGGTCGCGACCAGAGGTCGCGGCCCTCGCTCGTTGTGCTGAGCGTGTCCCCCGCCTCGGAGATCACGGTGCGGTGCGGTGCGGTGCGGTGCGCGGCCGGGCCGCTGGACGACCTGTTCGACGCGTGGCCGGTGCGGGACGGCGCTGCCGTCGCTCCCGGCGGCCGGGGCACGGGTGGCCGTCCAGCAGAATGGCGGGCATGACCACCGTTTCCTGCCCGTGCGGGCTGCCGAAGCCGTATGCCGAGTGCTGCGGCCGCTACCACGCCGGCACCGCCGCCGCGCCGACCGCCGAGGCGCTGATGCGGTCGCGCTACAGCGCCTTCGTGAAGGGGGACGCGGCGTACCTGCTGCGGACCTGGCATCCGCGGACCCGGCCCGGGCGGCTCGACCTGGATCCGGGGACGCGGTGGACCGGGCTGGAGATCCTCGGCACGGCCGACGGCTCCGCGTTCCACACCACCGGGGTCGTCGAGTTCCGGGCGTCCTACCGGGGCGGCGCGCTGCGCGAGCGGAGCCGGTTCGAGCGGGTCGACGGGGCCTGGGTGTACGTCGACGGGGAGTTCCCGGAGTAGCGGGCCGTTCCGTGGACGCCGCGGCCGTGTCGCGCTACGGCGCCAGGATGTCCAGTTCCTGGAGCGCGCCGACCGTGATCTCCCGGGTCAGCTTCTCCGCACGGTCCGCGTCGCCCTCGCGGACCGCCTCCGCGACCTGGACGTGCAGGGTGACGGCGGCCGGGTCGGGGTCCTCGAACATGACCTCGTGGTGGGTACGGCCGGCGAGGACCTCCGCGACGACGTCGCCGAGGCGGGCGAACATCTCGTTGCCGGAGGCCGTGAGGATCACGCGGTGGAAGGCGACGTCGTGGACGAGGTACCCCTCCAGCTTGTGGCCGCGCGAGTTGGCCACCATGCCGAGCGCGCACTCGGTCAGCTCGGCGCACTGCTCCGCCGTGGCGTGCTTCGCCGCCAGGCCAGCCGCGACGGGCTCGATCGCCGAGCGCAGGACGGTGAGTGAACGCAGCTGGTGGGGGCGGTCGGCGCCGGCCAGACGCCAGCGGATGACCTGCGGGTCGTAGACGTTCCACTCGGCCTTCGGGCGCACCGTCACGCCCACCCGGCGGCGGGACTCGACCAGGTGCATGGACTCCAGGACGCGGACCGCCTCGCGCATCACCGAGCGGGAGACGTCGAAGCGCTGCGCCAGTTCGTCGGTCCGCAGGACACTGCCCGGCGGGTATTCGCCCGCGGTGATCGCGGGGCCGAGGGTGTCCAGTACATGGCCGTGCAGACCCCGGCCCGGAGTGGTCATGCACTCAGCGTACGGGGTACGTCACCCGACCAAAAAGTCAGACTTATTTGTCACTGACTCTTGAATTGGTCCTACCTAATGGGTTTCAGTGGCCGTCGACATCACGTGTCGAGGAGGACAGCAGACAGTGAGGCAGCGATGAGGACCCCCCATGTCGTCGTGGTCATGGGCGTCGCGGGCACCGGGAAGACCACCATCGGTCCCCTGCTCGCGGCCCGGCTCGGCATTCCCTACGCCGAGGGCGACGACTTCCACCCGCCGGCCAACATCACCAAGATGTCGGCCGGCACCCCGCTCACCGACGAGGACCGGTGGCCCTGGCTGGATGCCATCGGCAGCTGGGCGCACGGGCGGGCCGGGCTCGGCGGGGTGGTCAGCTGCTCGGCGCTGAAGCGGTCGTACCGCGACCGGCTGCGGGCAGCCGCGCCGGACCTGGTGTTCGTGCACCTGGCGGGCGACCGCGCGCTGATCGAGGACCGGATGTCGCACCGGCAGGGGCACTTCATGCCGACCGCGCTGCTCGACTCCCAGTTCGCCACGCTCGAGCCGCTCCAGGCGGACGAGGCCGGAGTCGTCGTGGACGTGGCGGGCGGCCCCGAGGAGATCACCCGACGGGCCGTGTCGGCCCTGACGGCGCTCCCCGAGCCGACCGCGTAACCCCTCCCTCCCTCATCCCCCGTACCTGTAAGGGACCCCCGTGACCAGACTCAGCGTCGAGATGCTGGCAGCGGACACCGTCGAGCCGATCACCTCGGCCGGCCACGCCCAGCTGGGCATCGCCGTGCTGTCGGGCATCGCCGTCATCGTCCTGCTCATCACCAAGTTCAAACTCCACGCCTTCCTGGCGCTGACCATCGGCTCGCTCGCGCTGGGCGCGTTCGCCGGGGCGCCGCTCGACAAGGCCATCACCAGCTTCACCACCGGCCTCGGCTCCACGGTCGCCGGGGTGGGCGTGCTGATCGCGCTGGGCGCGATCCTCGGCAAGATGCTCGCCGACTCCGGCGGCGCCGACCAGATCGTCGACACGATCCTCGCGAAGGCGAACGGCCGTTCGATGCCGTGGGCGATGGTGCTGATCGCCTCCGTGATCGGCCTGCCGCTGTTCTTCGAGGTCGGCGTCGTGCTGCTGATCCCGGTCGTGCTGATGGTCGCCAAGCGCGGCAACTACTCGCTCATGCGGATCGGCATCCCGGCGCTGGCCGGTCTGTCCGTGATGCACGGGCTGGTTCCGCCGCACCCGGGTCCGCTCGTCGCCATCGACGCGGTCCAGGCCAACCTCGGCGTCACGCTGGCGCTGGGCGTCCTGGTCGCCATACCGACGGTGGTCGTCGCCGGTCCGCTGTTCTCGCGGTACGCCGCCCGCTGGGTGGACGTGCCCGCCCCGGAGCGGATGATCCCGCAGCGGCCCTCGGAGGAGCTTCAGCGGCGTCCCGGCTTCGGTGCCACGCTGGCGACCATCCTGCTGCCGGTCGTGCTGATGCTGGCCAAGGCGCTGGTCGACATCGTCGTGGACGACCCCGAGCACACCGTGCAGCGCGTCTTCGACGTCGCCGGCTCCCCGCTGATCGCCCTGCTCGCCGCCGTGCTCGTCGGCATCTTCACCCTGGGCCGGCCCGCCGGGTTCTCCAAGGAGCGGATCTCGCGGCTCGTCGAGAAGGGCCTCGCCCCGATCGCCGGCATCCTGCTGATCGTCGGCGCGGGCGGCGGCTTCAAGCAGACGCTGATCGACTCCGGTGTCGGGCAGATGGTCCTGGAGATCTCCGAGGACTGGTCGATCCCCGCGCTGCTGCTGGCCTGGCTGATCGCGGTGGCGATCCGGCTGGCCACCGGTTCGGCGACGGTGGCGACGGTCTCGGCGGCCGGCCTGGTCGCTCCCCTCGCGGCCGACATGTCGACCACGCACACGGCCCTGCTGGTCCTCGCCATCGGCGCCGGCTCACTCTTCTTCAGCCACGTCAACGACGCCGGGTTCTGGCTGGTGAAGGAGTACTTCGGGCTGAGCGTCGGCCAGACCATCAAGACCTGGTCCGTCATGGAGACGATCATCTCGGTCGTCGCCGGCGGTGTGGTCCTGCTCCTGTCGCTGATCATCTAGGAGTTCGACGACGCGCTGGTGCCGCTCGCGGCCGAGGGCTCCTTCGACGGGCTGGTCGGTGCGGTGGTCCCGGTGCGGGAGGCGGAGGCGGCGTTCGCGCCGGCGGCCGATCGGGGCCGTTCCCGCGAGGTGCTGCTGGGCTTCGGCGCCTCCTGAGCCGGTACGGACCTGTCGTCGTGGGGCGTGCCGGTGGGGTCCGGGAGGCGACCGGGACGGCCTCGTCAGGAGGGACCGACGGCGGGGGGCGTCAGGGCGATGTCGCTCGGCGCGCGCGTCTCGGCCCTGCTCGCCGCGGGCGCCGTGGCGCTCGTGACGGCGGCCGGGTGCGAGGGGGACGGCGGCGCGGGTGACCTGCCGCGCGGCGGGGTGGCGACGAGCGTGTCGCGGGGACCGAGGCGGCTCGGCGGGGGGAAGGGCGTGCACCGGGAAGCCGCACGCCCGGGGCGAGTGCGCTGGGGTCCTCGGAGACGGACGCGGCCGTGGCCTCCGTGCCTGCCGGCCCGGCCGGCCCGACGGGTCCGCCGTGGACCCCGTCCCTCCTGCGCGGCGTTCCGGTCGGTGAGTCCTGAGGCCGGTGGGCCCGCGGGCGCCCGAGCCCGCCTCCTCCGTCCGCTGAGCACCTCACCCGCGCCAGAGCGGATGCTCCCGCTGCGCCCACTCCCGGCTCACCGACCCCGTCCGCATGCCCCGCCGGGCCTCCGGGTCGCCCAGGGCCATGCCGATGTGGCCGGCGAGGACCACGCCGATGGTCAGGGCCAGCCAGTCGTGGACGAAGGTCGCGCTGGTACGCCATGCGATCGGGGTGAGGTGGGTGAACCACATCAGCAGCCCCGTGCCGAGCATCACCAGCGTGGCCCCGGCGATCCAGGCCGCGTAGATCTTCTGCCCCGCGTTGAACTTGCCGGCCGGCCGTGATTCCCGTCGCCGGTCGCGGCGCAGGGCGGCGCGCAGCCAGCGGCGGTCGTGCGGGCCGAAGCGGTTCAGGTGGCCGAGGTCGGCGCGGAAGGCGCGGGAGGCGAGGCCCGCGAGGACGGGCACGGGCAGGGCGAGCCCGGCCCACTCGTGGACGCGGACCACCAGCTCACGGCGGCCGACGAGCTGCGCGAGCTCGGGGACGTACAGGAAGGCCGCCGTCACCACGCACACGCCCGTCAGCAGGGCCGTCGTGCGGTGCACCCACCGTTCGGCCCGGCTGAAACGGCGGATGCTCGTGGCGGCCGGCGCGGCCTCAGCTCGTAGGCTCATCGTCCCGTCCGTTCGAACGGCCGACCCAGGCGTCGACGTCGTAGCCGCGCTCCTCCCAGTAGCCGGGGCGGACCTTCTCGGTGACGGTGATGCCGGAGAGCCACTTGGCGGACTTGTAGAAGTACATGGGGGCGACGTAGAGGCGGACGGGGCCGCCGTGGTCGTGGCCCAGGTCCTCGTCCTGCATGCGCAGCGCGACCAGGACGTCGGCGCGGCGGGCCTGGGCGAGGGTGAGGCTCTCGGTGTAGGTGCCGTCGAAGCAGGTGAAGCGGACCGCGCCGGCCTGTGCGCGCACTCCGGCCGCGTCGAGCAGCGTGGACAGCCGTACGCCTTCGAAGGGGGTCTCGGGCACCCGCCAGCCGGTGACGCACTGCACGTCCCTGACCAGGCGGGTCTGGGGCAGCGCCTCGAGGTCGGCCAGGGTGTAGGCGGCGGGGCGGTCGACGAGGCCGTCGACGGTGAGGCGGTAGGTCTCGGCGTTCTTGCGGGGAACGGAGGACGCCACGGAGTAGTAGCGGAAGCCGCCGCCGTTGGGGAGCAGGCCGGTGAGGCCGGTGGGGTCCTTGTCGGCGGCACCGCCGAGGAAGTCCTCCAGGCCGCGCTGGAGCGTGGGCGCGGCGACGACGCCGAGGGCGCCCAGGCCGAGGGTGCCGAGGAAGACGCGGCGGCCGACGGGGGCGCCGCGTTCCTCGGACGGTTCGGGATTCACGTGTCCATTCGAGCACTCGGGGCCCGGCGGGGCCAGGGAACCGGGGTGGCCGTCAGATTTCCGTCATCACTTCTCACGCGGTTCTCAGGGAGGGGCTTGGCGGTCACCCGCCGCCGAGGGCGCCGTCCCGGGCCGCGCGGAAGGCGGCGCGGGGGTCGCGGTCCGGGTACGACCAGGGTGCCGGGGTGGCGTGGTCGCCGATGCGGTGGAAGAGG
Source organism: Streptomyces sp. NPDC014995 (assembly GCF_043080745.1). Classification (NCBI taxonomy): domain Bacteria; kingdom Bacillati; phylum Actinomycetota; class Actinomycetes; order Kitasatosporales; family Streptomycetaceae; genus Streptomyces; species Streptomyces sp. NPDC014995. Next base: position 132,005 of record NZ_JBIBVX010000003.1, on the reverse strand, counting down.
GGGGCCGCCTCGGCGGGCCGGCCCTCGCAGACCTTGGCGTGCGCCAGGTAGTTCAGGTCGATCAGGCGGCGGGGGTGGCCGTCGTGCTCCCACTCCAGCCACCAGTCGAAGGCGGCCTTCATCACGTCCCGGGCCCGGTGGTCGCGCCAGTGCGCGGCGGTGGCCGGGTCGGCGGGGGCGAAGCCGCGGGCGGCCAGGGCCCGGTAGCGCTCGGCGTGCGCGACGATCGGGAGGATGGCGAGCGGGGAGTCGGCGGGGGCCTGTTCGGCGGCCCAGGCGGCGAAGTCGTAGACCTCGTGCAGCGGATCCGGGCCGGCGCCGGCGCGGCGCTCGGCGAGCAGGGCGACCATCAGGTGGTGGGCGTGGTGGTGGTCGCGGTGGCGGGCCCGGATCTCCTCGAAGATCCGGACGGCGTCGGCGGAGCCCTCGCGCTCCAGCATCAGCAGGCCGAGCCAGGGCGTGGGGTCGGCGGGTGCCGACGCGGCGGCGTCCCGGCAGGCCGCGCGGGCGCGGGACGGGGCCTCCCTGCCGCGCAGGGCGCGCCGGACCCGGGCCAGGGCGAGCAGGACGGCGGCGTCGGCGGAGCCGGGTTCGGCGAGCAGCCACTCGTGGGCCCAGGCGGCGGCGTACGGTTCGAGGGCGAGGACGGCGGCCCGGTGGCCGCGACGGTCCCAGTCGTCGCCGGTGCGGGCGAGCAGGGAGCGGGCGGCCTGCCAGCGGCCCTGTGCCAGGGCGGTGCGGGCGGCGGCGAGTGCGGCGTCGTCGAGAGCGGCGCCGGGGTCCGTCTCGGGCGGGCGGGCCGCGCGCTCGCGATCCGGGGCTGGGGCGCGGTCTCGGGCTCGGTCGCCGTCTCGGTCGAGGCGGAGCGGGGATGGGGGCACCGCGGGACTTCCTCATCCTCCTCGATGACGGGCCTGGCATCGGCCCGCGATCGGCCGATCACCCACAGCAAATATCCAGCCGGCGTCCACCGTCAAGGGCCGGGGTCACATGACAGGTGTCAACTGCCCTCCGTCCCGGCGGACTTGGCCGCGTTTCGCCGCTGGTCGGCCGGGTGCGCGGGCCTCCGGTGTGGCGTACGCCATGGCGCGGCACGGCCGGGTCGCGGAGCATGGCCGTAGGTCGCCCCGCGTCCCCGGCCTCCGCGCCGGTTTCCGTCGGGTGCCGCGACCGCGTCAGCCGCCCGGTTCCGGGTCCTTTCCCGGAGGCCTTGTTCCGGGCACTCCCCGGGCTCCGAGGGCGTGGGGACACCACCGTCGGCCACTCCGCCCCCCTTCCGTGGCCCGACCCGATGATCGAGGTACGCAGCGTGTCGGTTCTGGTTCTGGTTCTCGCCGTGAGCGCCGCCTGCTGCCTGGGGTTCGGATTCGTCCTCCAGCAGAGCGCGGCCCAGAAGGCGCCTCTCGGTGACTTCCTCTCGCTCCGGCTGCTGTTCGACCTCGCGCGGGTGCCGCGCTGGCTGGGCGGCATCGGGCTGATGGTGGCCGGCATGGCGCTGGGCGCGATCGCGCTGGGCCACGGCGAGATCTCCCTCGTGGAACCGCTGCTGGCGACGAACCTCCTCTTCGCGCTCGCCCTCTCCCGCCGCCAGACCAAACAGCCCCTCGGCCGTCAGGGCTGGGCGGGCCTGTTGCTGCTCGCGGGCGGGGTGACCGCGTTCCTCGTGGCGGGCGAGCCGCGCGGCGGCACCGCGCTCGGCGATCCGCTGCGGCACTGGCTGATCATCGGCGGGATGGTCGGACTGGCCCTGCTGCTGACGACGTACGCCAAGCGCTCACGGCTGTCCTCGGGCCCGGTGCTGCTCTCCCTCGCGGCCGGACTCCTCTACGGCGTCCAGGACGCGCTGACCCGGGTCAGCGGGGACCGCTTCGCCGAGGGCGGCCTCGTCGAGCTGCTGACCGGCTGGCAGCCGTACGCCGTGCTGGTCATCGGGGTGACCGGGCTCGTGCTCGTGCAGAGCGCGTTCGAGACGGCGTCGCTGCGCCTGTCGCTGCCCGCGCTGACCGCGGCCCAGCCGCTCGCCGGGATCATCTGCGGTGTCGGCTTCCTCGGCGACCGGCTGCGCACCGACGCCGGCGCCCTGGCCGGGGAGGCGGCGGGCCTCGCGGCGGTGGTCGCGGGCATCGTGCTGCTCGGACTGCATCCGGCGATGCCCCAGGGCACCCCGGCGCGCGAGCGGGTACGGGTCCTCCAGCCGCAGTGAGGGGCGGCCGCCGCGAGAGCCGCTCGCGGCGGGTGGCGGGCGCTCTCACCCGCGTCGTCCGGCCCCTGCTTGGATGGGTCCATGAGCGCTGCTGACGAGATCCTCGACATCGTCGACGAGAACGACCGGGTCATCGGACGGTCCCCCCGGGGCGAGGCCTACGCCGCCGGGCTGCGTCACCGCTGCGTGTTCGTCCAGGCGCGGGACGCGGACGGCCGGGTCTTCGTCCACCGCCGTACGCCGACCAAGCTGGTCTTCCCCTCCCTCCACGACATGTTCGTGGGCGGCGTGGTCGGCGCGGGTGAGGCCTACGACGACGCGGCCCTGCGGGAGGCCGAGGAGGAACTCGGCGTGAGTGGGCTGCCCCGCCCGGAGTTCCTCTTCAAGTTCCTGTACGACGACGGCGCCGGCCGGAGCTGGTGGTCGGCCGTGTACGAGGTGCACTGCGAGCTGCCCGTGAATCCGCAGGTGGAGGAGGTCGCCTGGCACGACTTCCTGCCCGAGGAGGAGGTCGAGCGGCGCCTGCCGGAGTGGGAGTGGGTGCCGGACGGACTGGCGGCGTACGAGCGGCTCCGGGCGTACCGGGCGGAGGGACGCGCGTGAGCGAGTTCGTACGGAACGTCCGGTCGTGGTTCGCGCCCGAGGGGGTTCGGCAGGAGGGGCGGACGCCCGACTACCGGTTCTCGCTGGCCAACGAGCGCACGTTCCTGGCGTGGCTGCGGACCGCGCTCGCGCTGATCGGCGGCGGGTTCGCGGTGGACCAGTTCCTGCCGGACCTGCGCTGGGGCTGGCGGGTCGGGCTCGCGCTCGCGCTGCTGGCGGCGGGCGTGCTGTGTTCGCTGCGCGCGGTGAACCACTGGGTGCGGTGCGAGCGGGCGATGCGGCGGGGCGAGGATCTGCCGACGTCCCGGTTCCCCGCGCTGCTGAGCCTCGTCGTCGCGGTGGTGGCCGTCGCGATGGTCCTCGTGGTGCTGTTCGGGTGGGACGGGTGAACGGCGGGCGCGACGAGCGCGATCCCGGGCTCCAGCCCGAGCGGACCCGGCTCGCCTGGCAGCGTACGGCGCTGTCGAGCACCGCCGCGGCCGTACTCGCCGTGAAGACCGCCCTGCACGGCGGGGCGTCGGCCGCCGGGATCGTCGTGTGCGCGCTGTGCTGCGGCCTCTGGCTGGCCTTCCTGCTGCTGGCCCACCGCCGCATCCGCGTCCTCGCCTCGACGGCCGCGCCCGCGGCCCTCCCCGCACGTCACGCCACGGCGGCGGTGCTGTGCGCGGTGGCGCTGGCGGTGTGCGCGGCGGCGCTGGTGGTGTAGCGGCTCGTCGGCCTCCTACCAGCCCGTCGCCCGTGTCTCCGCTCCGGCCTCCCCCTCCTCCTCCCACTCCACCGTCACCACGATCTTGCCCCGCGTCCGTCCCTCCTCGTTCGACCGGTACGCCTCCGCCGCGCTCTGCAGGGGGTACGTCTCCGAGACGTGGACGGACACCACACCCTGTTCGGCCAGTTCGACCAGGCGGGTGAGGTCCTCGCTGTCGGGACGGACGAAGCAGTAGCGGCCGCCGTAGTCGACGGCGTCCGGGTCGGCGATCGAGACCAGGCGGCCCTCGGGGGCCAGCAGGTTGGCGGAGGTCCTGAGGGTGTCGCCGCCGATCGTGTCGAAGGCCGCGTCGACGCCCTCGGGGGCGAGACCGCGCACCCGTTCGGCGAGGCCGTCGCCATAGGTCACGGGCTCACCGCCGAGGGAGCGGACGAAGTCGTGGTTGGTCTCGCTCGCCGTACCGATCACCCGGGCGCCCAGATGGCGGGCGATCTGCACGGCGATCGAGCCGACGCCGCCCGCGGCGGCGTGGACGAGGACGGTCTCGTCGCGCTGCACCTGGAGGGCCTTGACCAGCACCTGGTAGGCGGTGAGGCCCACCAGCGGCAGGCCGGCGGCCTCTTCCCAGGTGAGGTTGCGCGGCTTGCGGGCCAGGGTGCGCACCGGGGCGGCGACGTACTCGGCGAAGGTGCCGCGGGAGAGGAAGTCCTCGCGGACGTAGCCGATGACCTCGTCGCCGGCCGAGAACTCCGTGACGGCGGGACCGGGCCGGACCACGACGCCCGAGACGTCCCAGCCGGGGACCACGGGGAAGACGGTTTCGAGGCTCGCGTCGAGACGGCCCTCGCGGCACTTCCAGTCGACGGGGTTGACGGCCGCCGCCCGTACCTTGACCAGCACCGAGTCAGGGCCGACCTTGGGGTCGCGCACCTCTCCGTACGCGAGGACCTCCGGGCCGCCGTACCGGCTGTAGCTGATGCCCTTCATGCCACCGACCCTCCGGGGTACTCGAATGCCACGCAAGCCGGGATGCCCGGACGGGTGCCGTTCGCGTGGCGGCCTGTCCGCCGTCGTCCCCGTACCCCCGAAGGTGAGCGTCATGACCACCCTTCACCGGGAGCACACCGCCCACTCCCACATCCACGGCAAGGAGTGCGGGCACACCGAGGTCCCGCACGGCGACCACATCGACTACGCCCACGACGGGCATCTGCACCGCGAGCACGGCGGCCACTGGGACGAGTGCGAGGCCGGCGGGCATGTGACCCACGAGGGCCACGAACACCGGCACGGCGAGGACTGCGGGCACGCGCGCGTGCGGCACGGCGACCATGTCGACTACCTGCACGACGGCCACCGGCACGCCGAGCACGAGGGGCACTGGGACGACCACTGATCCGCCCGGTCCGTCCGGTTCGCCCGCTCCGCCTCCGCAGAGCGGGTCGGCCGGACCGTCCGAAAAGACGTCCGCCGACGGCTCCCCGGGTTCTGCCCGGGGAGCCGTCGGCCTAGGGTGGCCCCGATCACGTTGGGCGCCGCCACTGGACGACATACCGACCGGTCGGCATCATGTAGCAGGTCCCGTTCACCTGTCCGTAGGAGCGACGCATGAGCCCCGACCACCCGCCCGGACTCGACCTCGACCGGCTGCGCACCCTGCTCGACCGCGAGCGCCCCGGTCTGGTCCACGGCCCGCTCACCGGCCGGCTGATCGAGGGTGGACGGTCGAACCTGACGTACGAGGTCGCGGACGGCACGTCGAAGTGGGTCGTCCGGCGGCCGCCGCTCGGTCATGTCCTGGCCACCGCGCACGACATGCGGCGCGAGCACCGGGTGATCAGCGCCCTGCACCCGACCAGTGTGCCGGTGCCGCGCCCGGTGCTGCTGTGCGAGGACGAGGACGTGCTCGGGGCGCCCTTCTACGTGATGGATTTCGTGGAGGGCACGCCCTACCGGACGGCCGACCAGCTGGCCCCGCTCGGCCCGGAGCGCACCCGGGGCGCCGTGCTGTCCCTGGTGGACACGCTCGTGGAGCTGCACGCGGTGGACCCGGACGAGGTGGGCCTCGGCGACTTCGGCCGCCCCGAGGGCTTCCTGGACCGCCAGCTGCGACGCTGGGGCAAGCAGCTGGACGCCTCCCGCAACCGTGAACTGGCCGGCGTCGACGAGCTGCACGCGGCGCTCGGACGCCGGCTGCCCTCCTCCCCCGCCCCGGCCGTCGTGCACGGCGACTACCGGCTCGACAACGTCCTGATCGGCGAGGACGACAGGATCAGGGCGATTCTCGACTGGGAGATGTCGACGCTCGGCGACCCGCTCACCGACCTGGGCCTGCTGGTGATGTACAGCATGCCGCTCGGGATGCCCGACTCCCCCGTGTCCACGACCGCCGAGGCCCCGGGGCACCCGGATCCGGCCGAACTGATCGAGCGGTACGCCGCGCGTTCGGGCCGCGACGTCTCGGCCGTCTCCTGGTACACGGCGTTCGCGTGGTTCAAGCTCGCGGTGATCCTCGAGGGCATCCACTACCGCTACACCCTGGGACAGACCGTCGGCCGCGGCTTCGACCGCATCGGCGACCTGGTTCCCGTCTTCATCGAGCACGGACTGACCACTCTTCAGGAAGGCTGACGGCCATGGACTTCGCGTTCGACGCGCGCACCGAGGAGCTGCGCGCCAAGCTGCTCGCCTTCATGGACGAGTACGTGTACCCGGCCGAGGCGGTCGCCGAGGAGCAGCGCGCCCGGCTCGCCTCGCCCTGGGACACCCCGGCGGTGGTGGAGGAGCTGAAGGCCGAGGCCCGCCGGCAGGGGCTGTGGAACCTGTTCCTGCCCGACTCCGAGTACGGCGCCGGGCTGACCAACCTCCAGTACGCGCCGCTGGCCGAGATCACCGGCCGCAGCCCGCAGCTGGCGCCCACCGCGCTGAACTGCGCGGCGCCCGACACCGGCAACATGGAGGTGCTCGCGCAGTTCGGCGACGAACGGCAGCGCAAGCAGTGGCTGGAGCCGCTGCTGGCCGGGGAGATCCGCTCCGCGTTCGCGATGACCGAGCCGGAGGTGGCCTCCTCCGACGCCACCAACATCACCACGCGCATCGAGCGGGACGGCGACGAATACGTCGTCACCGGACGCAAGTGGTACATCTCCGGGGCGATGAACCCGGACTGCGCGATCTTCATCGTGATGGGCAAGACGGACCCGGACGGCGCCGACATCCGCCGCCAGCAGTCCATGGTCCTCGTCCCGCGCGACACTCCGGGCGTGACCGTCGAACGGGCGATGCGCGTCTTCGGCTACGAGGACCACTACCACGGCGGCCACGCCGAGGTCGTCTTCGACCACGCGCGCGTGCCGGTGACGAACCTGATCGGCGAGGAGGGCGGCGGCTTCGCCATCGCCCAGGCCCGGCTGGGTCCCGGCCGCATCCACCACTGCATGCGGCTGATCGGCATGGCGGAGCGGGCCATCGAGCTGATGTGCCGCAGGGCGGTCTCCCGCGACGCCTTCGGCAAGGCGCTGGCACAGCAGGGCGTGGTCCACAACTGGATCGCGGACGCGCGCGTGACGGTCGAGCAGCTGCGGCTGCTGGTGCTGAAGACGGCCTGGATGATGGACACGGTCGGCAACCGGGGCGCCCACACGGAGATCCAGGCCATCAAGATCGCCACACCCCGCGCGGTCGTCGGCATCATCGACCGGGCGATCCAGCTGCACGGCGCGGGCGGCGTCAGCCAGGACTTCCCGCTGGCCGAGCTGTACGCCGGGGCCCGGACGCTGATGATCGCCGACGGCCCGGACGAGGTGCACCAGCGGTCGCTGGCGCGGCGGGAGCTGAAGAAGTACCGGTGAGGAGACGGGTAAGGGGCGCCCGCCCAATGGCGGACGCCCCTTACCGATGTCCATACCGATGTCTCAAACCGATGCCTCAGGGACCGCCCCGGGACCCTCGCAGAGTGTCGCGCCTCGGTCGGGGACCGTCGCAGAGGTCACGCCTCGGTCGGGGACCGTCGCAGAGGTCGCGCCTCGGTCGGGGACCGGCTCAGGGGCGCAGGGCCCTCAGCAGGAGGTCCGCGAGATGGTCGGCGACCTCCTGGGGGCTCATCGGCCCGTCGGGGCGGTACCAGGTCGACAGGTGGTGGACCGAGCCGAAGTGGTAGTCCACGACCAGGTCGGCCGGGGTCGCCGTGGAGAAGACGCCCGCCTCCTGGCCCTCCTCGACGAGGGCGCGGAAGCGCTCGTGGTAGCGGCGGCGCTCGGCGCGGACCTGCTTGTTCTTCTCGGGGCTCAGGTGGTGCATCGAGCGGAAGAAGATCATCGCGTCGTCGAGGTTCTCGATCGTCGTGACGACGACGTCGGCCGCCGCGTCCCTGAGGCGCTTCTCGATCGGCTCGTCGGCGCCCGCGAAGGCGTCGAGTCTCTCCTGCTGGACGCGGAGCACGCGCGCGTACACCTCGTGCAGCAGGTCGTCCTTGGAGCCGAAGTAGTGGTACAGCGCCCCCTTGGTGACGCCGGCCGCCTCGACGATCTCCTGCACCGAGGTGCGGTCGTAGCCCTGCTCGGCGAAGAGCCGGGTGGCGGCGGCCAGCAGCCGCTGCGGCACGGGGGTCCCGTCGCCGTCCGTCGTCCTGGGCACTGCCGCCACCTGCCTTTCCGTAGGCCTTACTGGCTGTCCTGCGCGTGGGAACGCAGTTCCCGCCGGAGGATCTTCCCACTCGCCGTCTTGGGCAAGTCGGGCAGGATCTCCACCTGCCGCGGGTATTTGTAGGCGGCCAGTCTCTCCTTGCAGTACACCGCGAGTTCATCCGGGTCCGCGCCGGCGCCCGGGCGCAGGCTGATGTACGCCTTGACCGTCTCCCCGCGGTAGCCGTCGGGCACCCCGACGACGGCCGCCTCGCGCACCGCCGGGTGCGTGTACAGCACGTCCTCGACCTCACGCGGCCACACCTTGAAGCCCGACGCGTTGATCATGTCCTTCTTGCGGTCGACGACGTACAGCCAGCCCTGTTCGTCCATGAAGCCGATGTCGCCGGTGCGCAGCTCGCCGTCGGGGAAGGTCTCGGCGGTGGCGTCGGGGCGCCGCCAGTAGCCGGGCACGACCTGCGGCCCCCGGACGACGATCTCGCCCTGCTCGCCGAAGGGCACCTCAGCGCCCCGGTCGTCGACGATCCGCACGACCGTGTCGGGTCCGGGCACGCCGACCGCGAGCGTCCCGCTGACCGGGTCGACCGGCGCCTCCCGGTGGGGCGGGACGGAGGCGCACGGCGCGGTGCACTCGGTGAGGCCGTAGCCGTTGCGGAGGTACGGCCCGAAGCCGGCCCGGAACTTCTCCACCAGGGCCGGCGGCAGCGGGGCTCCGCCGGAGGAGATGGTCACGAAGGAGGAGAAGTGCTCCCGGGTGGCGGACGGGTGGGCGGCCAGCGCCATGAAGGCCGTCGACGGGCCGACGGTGTAGTGCGGGCGGTGCTCGGCGAAGGCGTCCAGGACGACGCCCGGCTCGAACCGGTACGTCAGGACGAGCGTGCCCGCGCTGTTCAGACAGGCGCCGAGCTGGCAGACCATGCCGGTGATGTGGAACAGGGGCGCGAGCGCGTAGTAGACGGGCGCCTCGGGCAGGTGCAGGCCGGTGCTCTGCCGTTCGGCGTTGACCATGATGTTGGCGTGCGTGTTGGTGGCGCCCTTGGGGGTGCCGCTGGTGCCCGACGTGTAACTGATCAGCGCGATGCCGGACGCGGCCGGGGCACGGTCCCCCGGCGCCTGGTGGCCGGCGCGGGCGACGGCGGTGAGGTCGTCGGCGTCCGGCGCCTGCGGGAGCCGTTCGAAGGTGAGCACGCGCGCGTCGTTGCGGGTCTGGAAGTCCAGTTCGCAGCCCGTGAGCACGATCCGCACGGGTGAGTCGGCGGCCGTGTCGCGCAGGTACGACTCCCAGGCCCGGTCGGCGCAGACGAGCGCGGCGACCTCGCCGTCCCGCAGGACGTGGGCCACCTCCCCCGCCTTGTACATCGGGTTGACCGGGACGACGGTCGCTCCCGCCTTCCAGGCGCCGAGGACGGCGAGGACGAAGTGCGGGGAGTTCTGCAGCAGGACGGCGACCCGGTCGCCGGGCTCCAGGCCGCGGGCGGCCAGGTGGCCGGCGACGGAGTCGCTCAGCTCGTCCACGTCGCGGTAGGTGAGTCGTCCGTCGAAGTAGGCGAGGAAGGTGCGCTCGGGGGCTTCGGCGACGGCCCGGCGCAGGGCGTGCACCAGGGAGTCGGCGGGGTCGACCGGGGCGCGCTGGGCCTCGTCGAGGAGGGCCAGCCAGGGCTGGGCGGCGTAGCGGGAGGCGGTCACTCGGCGGCCTCCCACTTCTGCTGGAGGTGGTTCATGTTCGTCAGCCAGCGGTCGGGGTCGGCGGCGCGCGCCTGGTAGTACCCGGCCACCTCGGGGTGCGGCAGGATCAGGAAGCGGTCCTCGGCGATGCCCTGGAACAGGGCGTCCGCCACGGCCCGCGGCTCGATCGCGGTCGGCTTGAGCACGAGGTCACCGGCGGTGCCGGTGGCGTCGAGCATGTCGGTGCGCACGCCCTGGGGGCAGATCGCGTGGACCTTGATCCCGCGGTGGCGGTAGGTCAGCGACAGCCACTCGGCGAAGGCGTACGCGCCGTGCTTGGTGACGCTGTAGGGGGCGGCGCCGATCATCGTCAGCAGTCCGGCGGCGGAGACGGTGGAGACGAACCGGCCGCTGCCGCGCTCCAGCCAGTCCGGGAGCAGGGCGTGGGCCGCGCGGACGTGGGCCATCACGTTGACGTCCCAGGACAGCGTCCAGGCCTTCTCGTCGAGCGGCTCGGCGGCGTCGCCGCCCCCGAAGGCGACGCCCGCGTTGGCGCAGTAGACGTCGGCGGTGCCGCCGAGGGCGTCGCGGGCCTCGTCGACGATCCCTGAGGCGTCACCCGGGACCGCGATCCCGCCGATCTCCCCGGCGACGGACTTCGCCCGGTCGGCGTCCAGGTCGTTGACGACGACCCGCGCTCCCTCGGCGGCGAAGCGGCGGGCGAGGGCGGCGCCAATGCCGCCTCCCGCTCCGGTGACGATCACTTTGGCACCCTGCACGGCTCCCACCTTCGGTCCCCTTCGACACGGCTCCGGCTCCCCCGCCCGCGTCAGACTAACCGGTCGGTATGTTGCAGGGAAGGGTCACCGCGGCACACTTCCCCTCATGCGCCTGTCCAGACGAGCCCTGCTCGCGGCCGCGGCCGTCGCGCACCTCCCCACCCTCACCCCCACCGCCGCCGCCGAGGGCCGCGGCCACCTGCGCACCGGTTTCGAGCGGCTCGCCGCCGGCGGATACGCCCCGCTCGACGGAGAACGCGTCGGCGTCGTCACCAACCCCACCGGCGTGACCCGGGACGTACGCCACATCGTCGACGTGATGCACGCCGACGACCGGGTGAACCTGGTGGCCGTCTTCGGCCCCGAGCACGGCTTCCGGGGCACCGCGCAGGCGGGCGGTTCCGAGGGCCGGTACGACGACCCGGCGACCGGGCTGCCCGTCCACGACACGTACCTCAAGAGCGGGCAGCCGCTCGCGGACGTCTTCACCGCGGCCGGCGTCGACACGGTCGTCTTCGACATCCAGGACGTGGGCGCCCGCTTCTACACGTACATCTGGACGCTGTACGACTGCATGGAGGCGGCGCGGCTGGCCGGCAAGCGGTTCGTGGTGCTGGACCGGCCGAATCCGGTGACCGGGCGGACGGCCCTCGGGCCGGTGCTGCACCGGGAGTTCGCGAGCTTCGTCGGGCGGCAGCCGATCGCGCAGGCGCACGGGATGACGGCCGCGGAGCTGGCCCGGCTGTTCAACGGGGAGTTCCTGACCGCGCCGGTGGAGCTGGACACCGTACCCATGACCGGGTGGCGGCGGTCGGAGTGGTACGACGCGTCGGGGCTGCCGTGGGTGCCGGCGAGCCCCAACATGCCGACGCCCGACACCGCCCTGGTGTACGCGGGGACCTGTCTCTTCGAGGGCACGAACCTGTCGGAGGGGCGGGGCACCACCCGGCCGTTCGAACTCCTCGGCGCGGAGGGGATCGACGGGCGGTGGGCGGCCGCCGTGAACGGCCTCGGGCTGCCGGGCGCGCACTTCAGGGAGGCGTACTTCACGCCGGCCTTCTCCAAGTTCCGCGGCAGGACCGTCGGCGGGGTGCAGATCCATGTGCACGACCGGGACGCCTACGACCCCGTCCGCACCGGTGTCGCCCTCCTGGTGACCGCCAAGCGGGTGTGGAGCGGCTTCGCCTGGCGCTCCGACCACTGGATCGACAAGCTCACGGGCTCCGCCCGGGTGCGCACGGCGATCGACGCCGGCGCGGGCGTGGACGAGGTGGTGGCGGGCTGGCAGGAGGAGCTGGCCGCGTTCCGGCGGGTGCGGCGGGAGTACCTGCTGTACGGATGAGCCGTGACGTCTGGTCAACTCCCGGCGTTGGCAGGACGATGCGCCCACTTGGCGCACGACTGCGGACAGGGGGCCTGTCATGGCGGATCCGGCGATGAGTGTGACTCCCTACTGGGAGCTGACCTTCGACGCCGGACGGTGACGTCGACGCCGGACAGCGGGACCGGCTGCTCGCCGGGGTGGCCCGGCGCGGGGTGCGGGACCTGATCGTCTTCGCGCACGGCTGGAACAACGACCGCTCGGGCGCGACCAGGCTCTACAGCCGCTTCTTCGCGCCGGTCCCCGGCCTGGTCCCGGCGGCGAAGGTCGGGTACGTGGGGGTGATGTGGCCGTCGATGCGGTTCTCGGACGAGCCGATCCCGGATCTTCCGCGGTCCGTCGCGGCCGGGTCGACCCGGCGTCCGGCGCTCGACAAGGACACCCGGCTCGCGCTGCTGGAGACGTTCCCGGGCCGGGCCACGGTGGTCGAGCAGATCGCGCGGATGCTGGAGCGGCGACCGCAGGAGGAGGCCGAACTGGAGGAGTTCCGGCGGCTGGTGCGGCTGCTGGTGGACGTGGTGCCGCCGGGGCCGCAGGCGCTGTTCGCGGCGGACACGGTGGCGGAGGGCGTGCCGCAGGACGAGCCGCGGATGTTCTCCGGGCCCGCCGCGGAGGTCTGCGAGGAGTTCGCGCGGGCACTGGCCCGCGTCGAGTCCCCGCGGGAGGTGGCCGGGTTCGGGCTGCCGAACCCCTGGGACGGCGCGCACGAGCTGCTGCGGCAGGCGACGTACTACGCGATGAAGCGGCGGGCGGGCACGGTCGGTGAGCGGGGCCTCGGGCCGCTGGTCGGCCGGCTGGCGGACGCGGTGCCGCGGGCGCGGGTGCATCTGGTGGGGCACAGCTTCGGCGGGCGGCTGGTGTCGTTCGCGCTGCGCGGGATGCCCGAGGGGGTGCGCACGGTGAAGTCCGTGACGCTGCTCCAAGCGGCCTTCTCGCACTACGCGTTCGCCGAACGGCTGCCGCACGACCCGGGCGCGGGAGGCGTGCTGCGCGGCCGGCAGAACCGTATCGACGGGCCGCTGGTGTGCTGTCACTCCCGGCACGACTCGGCGCTGGGCACGATGTACCCGCTGGCCTCCCGGATGGCGGGCGACGCCCGGGGCCTGACCGAGGCGTTCGGCGTCGGGAAGGTGCTGGGCGCGAAGTGGGGGGCGCTGGGCTACGACGGTGTGCGGGCGGTGCCCGGCACGCGCGCGTGCACGCTCGCCGAGGCGCTGGCCCGCCCGCTGCCCACGTCGGGGTGCGTGAACGTCGACGCGGCGGCCGTGGTCCGGCGGGGCGGGGCGCCGGCCGGGGCGCACAGCGACATCGTGCACCCCGAACTGGCGCGGGTGGTGCTCGCGGCGGGCCGCGTCCGCTGAGGACACGGACCGCCGCGGCGCGGGCTCACCGGTGCGAGGTGAACTCCACGACCTGCTGGTAGGTGGGCCGGTTCTGCCAGCTGATGTTGCCGTGCTTGATGCCGCCGAGGGTGCGCTGGACGATCGAGTCGGCGCACCACTGGTTTCCCGCCGCGCACAGGTCGTCCCCGGGGTAGACCTGGGCCGCGGTCCTGCCGGCCGCCGTCTTCAGCGTGGTGATCAGGACGTCCCGGCAGGCGCTGAGGCTGCCGCCACCGCAGTACTTGCGTGCCAGCGGTCCCCGCACCGACTCACCCAGGACCGCCCGGATGTCCTTGTCGACATAGCTCCACCAGCCGTACTGGAAGGCGCTTCCGGCGTGCGCGCCGGTCGGGCCGTGGGCGGCCGACGGGGTCTCGTCGACGGGCAGGTTGGCGGTGAAGGCGGTGTACAGCCCGGTGCCGAGGCCTGGTTCGAACTGGGCCTTCACCAGCAGCGGCCACCAGGCGTCCAGGATGCGGATCGCGTCGGCGTCGGCGTACGTCTTCGAACCGGCCGTGGTCTCCGTGCGCTTGCCGCCCGCGGTCAGCCAGGCCTGGAGCCTGCTCACCGCGGAGGCGGCGGTGGTGTCGGTGACCGGTGAGCTGTTGATCACCTTCAGCAGGTCGGGCAGGACGTCCTCGGCGCGCAGGTCGGCGAGGGCCGCGTCCGCCATCGCCTTCACCAGCGAGGCACGGGTGACGCCGCCGGCCTGGACCAGCTTCTTGACCCGGGTCTCCAGGAGGTTGCCGCGGTGCACGGAGCCGTCGCCCCAGGGCGCGGTCGTGTAGTCCTTGGCCTGCTTGTTGTTCCAGGAGATGTAGTAGTCCTGGTCGATGGAGTTGGGGTGCGCCGAGGCCGGCGTGTACGCGGCCGTGTTCGTGGCCGGTTCCCAGTTCCGCCACTCGTACGCCGGCTGCGCCCACACCGGGAAGTCGGCGTCGACGCCGGTCGCCCGAACCGGGTTGTCGCCGCTGTTGTAGTACGCGGTGTGCTCGGAGTCGGCGTAGAACCAGTTGAAGGTGTAGTTGATGTGCTGCACCGCGCTCTGGAAGCTCTCCGGGCCTGTCACGTAGCCGGGGTCGTTCAGCATCTGGAAGCCGATGATGGAGTCGGCCTCGTGCAGGAAGGACGAGCGCAGGGTGGTGTAGGCGACCTTCTTGCCGCCGACCGTCGCGCGGTACTCGACGGGACCGTACTCGGTGCGCCAGACCCGCATCGTGTACGAGCCGGCCGCGGTGCCGTCGGCGGTGGTCGGCTTCCAGGCGTTCGTCCGCTCGACCTTCTCCATCGCCGTGCAGGTGCCGCGGTAGAGGTAGTGGTAGTCGTCCTGGCACAGTTCGACGGCGTAGGTGTCGATGATGTCCTGGCCGGAGGTGGTGGCGCTCCACGCGTAGTCCTGGCCGCGGCCGAGTTCGACGTACATGCTCAGGCCCGCGAAGGAGGCGCCGCGGGCGCTGATGCCCGGCCCCTGGAGTTCCTGGAGCAGGAGGAGCTGCGGGGCGAAGTAGCCGGTCTGCGGGCCGAAGACGGCGATCGGGTGACCGCTGGCGGTGTGGTCGCCGCTGACGACGAGGGCGTTGGACATGCCGCGCCTGGCGGAGCTGACGGCGGTGGTGGCGGCCGTGGCGGAGGCGGCCGTCGCGGTGGACGTGGCCGCGCTGCCGGTGCGGTCGTGAACCAGTGGTTCCGCGACCACCGAGCCCGGGTCGGGCAGCGCGAGGCCCTGCGGGTTCTCGGGCCGGACGGCGTAGGGGAAGCTCTTGCCGTCGTGGAGGGTCATGACGGCCTCGGGGTCGTTGCGCTCGCGGAAGGACTCCCAGACCCTGGTGCCCTCCTCGACGCCGTACTTCTCCTGCGCGGCCAGCAGGGAGATGGCGTTGTCGACCTCGCCGCCCCCGCCGGAGCCGAAGAGGGCGCCGATCACCGAGCCCAGCGCCACCAGGTCGGTGATCTTGAAGCGTTCTATGGTCCCCGCGTTGGTGATTGAGTCCTTGTGGCCGGTCAGGACGTATTCACCGGGGAAGTAGCGGCCACTGTCGGAGGCGTCGATGTAGGCGTTGATGCCGTCGAGGTAGGCGTTGGCGTCGGCCAGGGCCTGTTGGCCGCGGGCGCCGTTGGTGGCGACGGCGTTGTCGATCTGGGCCTGGAGGTCGGCCTCGGTGTACGGGGCGTTGCGCCAGAACTGCTGTTCCAGGCCCTGGTTGGACGCCGCGCCGCCCGCGAAGGAGGTGAGCTGGCCCCGGCCGACGTGCCGGAACACGTCCATGAGCCACAGCCGGTCCTCGGCCGCGGCATAGCCGGCGCCGAACTCGGTGCCGTACCTGGTGGTACCGGTGATGTGCGGGACGCCCGTCTTCTTGTCGCGGACGATCGTGACGTCGCCGCGGCCGGCGGGCTTGACGGTGGAGGCGACTTGGTCCGCGGGAACCCCGAACGACGCGTCGTTGAAGAACGTGTTGATCGTGGAGTTGGTGAGGGTGGAATGACCCTTGGCGAGGTTGGCGTAGGGGCCGAGCTGGTCCTCGGCGTGCGCGGGCTGGGTGCCGAAGGCCTGGTTGAGCAGGATCTGGGCGAGGGTGGCGTTGCCGTTCTGGCCGGGCGGCAGGATGTCGGAACACTGGTTGCCGCAGTAGTCGTTCGCCGCTGTGACCTCGGCTGCCGTCGCCGCTTGGGAGAACGGCGTCAAAAGACCCGCAATCAGGGTGCATACGGAGGCGGTCTTCAGGAACCCGGGGAATCTGCCGGGAGTTCTCAGTCTGTCGAGAGCGGTGCGTGGGATTCGCCGTGGCATCGGCAGCTCCTAGCGACGGGGGTGGCCGGAAGGTTACCGCCGGTATCCCCGGGATTGAAGATGAACATGCGTCACTTTTACGAGTCGCCTCATCCGGCTTATGGACGGCATCGGAAATCGGATGGAGCCGAAGGGAGCCGAATCGCGTGTCGATACGTCTATTCGGCGACGTCCGTTCGACGACGCCGAAGTGACCGAAGTACAGGTGCAGATGTGACGGAGGTGCAAGGCGATGGCCGGTTTCCGGAGTCTGGCGAGACAGGTGCGCGACCCGCGGTGCGATCTGGCACTGCGGCGGTACTCACTGCGCAAGTGCCTTGAGCGGTTCGCCCCGTACGGGCACAGGGCGACCTGGGACCATCTCTGCTCGCGGGCCGGGTTCGGCCCCGAGGACCGCTCCCCCGATCCGGCGCTGCTCGTGGCCGCGTTGGACGAGCTGGAGGAGGCGCGTGCGGTGTGGCTGGCCTACGAGGTCGAGTTCGCCGAGCGCCGCAGGAAGGAGAAGCACGACGGGCTGCGCAGGCCGGGCAGTGTGGACGACTGGCACCGGATGACCTGGGGCGGTTTCGGCGTGGCGTGGTGCGACGACCCGCGGGTCCACCCCCGTGAGCCGCTGGCCGAGGTACTGCGCCGGCTGATCGCCGCGCTGGAGCGTGAGCCGGGGTCCGGCTGCCCGGTGTGCGCCGGGGAACGCCTCGTCTGGAAGGACGACCTGGACCACGAGCCGTCGGCGGGTCCGGTCTGCGCGGACTGCGGAATACTCGTGCCGCGGCCCGTGCTCACGCCCGAGGCGCTGGCGTACGCCAGGCGCGGACGGCTGTTGGTGTCGGCCTGAGAGGACGACGGGGGTGCGCCGGGGATGCCGCACCCCCTGTGTCGCCGCGCGGGTGCGGTGCCGTTGCACCGTGCGCGTCCGGGGCGGGGTCGTTGTCAGTGGCGGGTGTCACCATCGGAACATGGTGCAGGCCTGTCTGAACGGGACGCGGAGGGCCACCGACGGTGCGGTGGTGCCGCTGTCGCCGGACGCGTTGGCCCGGGCGGCGGCGGAGGCTGTCGCGGCGGGGGCCACGGACCTCCATGTCCATCCCCGAACCCCCTGCGGACAGGACACGTTGTCGCCGCGGGTGGTCGCGGCGACGCTGGAGGCGATACGGGCGCGGGTGGCGGTACCGGTCGGGGTGACCACCGGTGCATGGGCCGAGCCCGATCCGGCGGCCCGCGTGGCGCGGGTGCGTGCGTGGACCGTCCTGCCCGACCACGCCTCGGTCAACTGGCACGAGCCGGGCGCGGAGGAGCTCGCCGCCGCCCTGCTCGACCTCGGGGTGGGTGTGGAGGCGGGCATCTGGTCGGGGACGGACGCGGCCGCCCGCTTCACCGCCTCGCCGTACGCGCCGAAGGTGCTGCGGGTGCTGGCGGAGGTGACGGACACGGGCGTGGACACGGCGGAGGCGTCGGCGCGGGCGTTGCTCGCCGACCTCGGTTCCGCGCACGGCCGGCCCGTGCTGCTGCACGGTGAGGACGGGGGCGCGTGGCCCGTGCTGCGGCTGGCGGGGCGGCTCGGGCTGGCGACCCGGATCGGCCTGGAGGACACCCTGTTCCTGCCGGACGGGCGACGGGCCCGGTCCAACGCTCAGTTGGTGGCGGAGGCGTTGTCCCAGTACGGGTGCGCCCAGCAGTCCTCGTAGGAGAGGGCGACGAGTTCGGCGCGGATCGCGAGGTCGGTCTCGCCGAGGGCGCGCAGGCGGGCGGGGGCGTGGCGCGACAGCCAGGCGCGCAGTTCGGGCAGCGCGGTCTCGCTGCCGTGGACGAACCAGGTCAACGGCGACCGGTCGTTGAGCAGATCGTCCACCCACCAGTCCGCACAGGCCAGCAGATGCGCGTCGGCCACCGCTCCCGGCCGCCACCGCTCGAGCAGCGGGGTGACGCCGCAAAGGATCATGGCGCACGTCTCGAAGACGTACCGCACGGGATACGGCGGCTCCGGCACCGTGAGGACCTCCTCCCACCAGGCGAGCACGAACGCCTCGATGGCGGCGGCCTGCTCGGCGGGCCAGGTCCGCCAGTCGGCGACCGACAGCCCGTGCCGGCCCCACCCGACCCCGTCCAGCCTGCCCTCCACCAACGCGCGGGCGCCCTGCGGCAGCAGGCGGCGCATCGAGGCGGCGTGGTCGTCGAAGTGGCCGGCGACCTCGAAGAGGTACCTGTTCACCACGTCGACGGGGACCCGGGTGTACGGGGTGCGCAGGTACTCCGCCTCCTCGGGGAGATGGCAGAGCGGACAGGGGGTCTCCCGCGGGCTGGCGAAGCCGTTGAAGACGGTGTCGATGTCCGCGAGGGCGGCGGCGAGAGCGGGGCTGGGCATGGGAGTCGGTCCCGTCGGGACTCCGCGCGCGGCGGCGTCGCCGCCGGCCGAAGGTCGCGACACTACCAGCCGCTGATCGGATCGCTCCAGCCCTTTCCCTCGCCCAGCGGTCCCGTCCGCCAGGGCTGCGAGAGCGGCGTGGCACGCGGACCGCGGTTGGACGGGGTGGGCTCAGGAGCCGCGGTGCGCGGGGGGTGTGTCGCGGCGGGGCCTGCTCTTCGGCTTCTGTCCGTGGTGTTCCACCAACAGGCGTGAGCCCGACTGGCGTTCGCCGAAGGCGTCGTCCGGGTTGGACAGGACGCAGGTGTCGAGGGAGAGGCAGCCGCAGCCGATGCAGTCGGTGAGGTGGTCGCGGAGGCGGTTGAGTTGCTTGATGCGCTCGTCGAGTTCGGCTCGCCAGGTCTCGGAGAGGCGGGCCCAGTCCTCGCGGGTGGGGGTGCGTTCCTCGGGGAGTTCGGCGAGGACCTCGCGGATCGTGGCGAGGGGGATGCCGACCCGCTGGGCGGCGCGGACGAAGGCGACGCGCCGGAGTGTGTCGCGGGAGTAGCGACGCTGGTTGCCCGCGGTGCGGCGGCTGCTGATCAGGCCCTTGGACTCGTAGAAGTGGAGGGCGGAGACGGCGGCGCCGCTGCGGGCGGCGAGCTGGCCGACCGTGAGTTCGTGGATCTTCTCTGGGATCTGGGGCACCCCTCGAAGCCTACCCACCCCTGGTCGGTCGCCCCGGTCCGTTGACAGGGCTCCCGCTCCCTAGCATGCTAAGCAGTCGCTTAGAGGTTCGTGACCGGGAGAGAGGCCGCAGACATGGCAGAGCCGAGGATCTTCACGTCCGCCGACGACCTGAGGGCCGCGGTGGGCGAGCAGTTGGGGTACACGGACTGGCTGGAGATCGACCAGAAGCGGATCGATCTCTTCGCGGAGGCCACCGGTGACCACCAGTGGATCCACGTCGATCCGGAGAAGGCCGCCGGGGGGCCGTTCGGCACGACGATCGCGCACGGATACCTGACCCTGTCGCTGCTTCCGCTGTTCGGGCCGCAGCTGATCGCCGTCGAGGGCGTGAAGATGGGCGTCAACTACGGGTCGAACAAGGTGCGTTTCCCCTCGCCCGTCCCGGTCGGCTCACGCCTGCGCGCCACCGCCACGATCACCGGCGTCGACGACGTCCCCGGCGGCATCCAGGTCACCGTCGCCTTCACCGTGGAACGCGAGGGCGGGGACAAGCCGGCGTGCGTCGCGGAGTCCGTGTCCCGCTACTACCTCTGAGCCCGCGGGCGCGGTACGGCTACTTCGCCGCGCCCACCATCCGCAGCACGAGGTCGGCGTACAGGGCGCCGACCTGCTCGGGCGTGCGGGGACCGTGGACGTTGAACCAGCGGGCCACGTCGATGCAGAGGGACAGCACGGCCAGGGTCGTCCCGTGCACGTCCAGCACCTGGAACTCGCCGCTCGCGACGCCCTCCTCGATGATCCCGCGCACCTCCGCGTCGACCTGCCGGCGCAGCCCGAGGATCTCGGCGCGGGCGTCCGGGCCCAGCGCCTCCAGTTCGTACTGCACGACCCGCGCGGTGGTGCGTCGCCCGGCGTGCCAGCGGACGAAGGAGCTCACCGCGTCCGCGAGCCGCTCCGCCGCGCTGCCCTCGCCGCGGGCCGCCGTGCGCAGGATGTCCAGCGCGCGGTCGTGGCCGATGCGGCTGATGCGGTGGAGCAGCTCTTCCTTGGTCTTGTAGTGGATGTAGAGGGCGGCCGGGCTCATGCCCGCGCGGCCGGCGATGTCGCGGGTCGTCGTCGCGTGATAGCCGCGCTCGGCGAAGGCCTCCACGGCGGCGACGAGCAGTCGCCGGGCCGCGTCAGGGGTGACCTCTTCCCACGGCTCGATCTCGCCGCCGGCCGTCTCCTCCGCCGTACTCATCGCTCGTTCGCCCCTCTCGGTACAGGAGCTACACCATACCGCCGAAGGTGAGCGATCGCTTAGAGTGCCCGCTCAGCCCGTGCGGCCCGTCCTGCCCGTGCGGCCCGTACTGCCTGTGCGGCCCGTACTGCCTGTGCGGCCCGCCCGGCTCGGCGAGTCCGCTCAGAGCTTCTCGAAGGGATCGTGCTCGGCGAGGAGCTTCTCCAGGCGCGCCTGGTCCACGCGGCTCACGATGTGCCCGGCCTCCTGGCGGTCGCGGATGACCTTGGCCAGGGTGAACGCCGAGGTCACCAGGTACAGGACCGCGATCGCGAGGAAGGCGCGCACCCAGGCGTCGGTGTTCAGCTGGTAGATGCCGACGGACGTGGCCGCCATGGCGATGGCGAAGGAGGCGACGGCCTGGCCGTAGAAAGCGGCCGTACTCTGCTGCTTGACCGGTGTGTCACTCATGGCGACAAGTTTCGGCGGACGTGGCCCGCGCCACATCCGCCCACATACTCAGACGGCTACTCAGAACGCCGAGACCCCCGTCAGCGCCCGCCCGATCACCAGCTTCTGGATCTGACTCGTGCCCTCGTAGAGGGTCATCACGCGGGCGTCGCGCAGGAGTTTGCCCGCCGGGTACTCGTCGATGTAGCCGTAGCCGCCGAAGACCTGAAGGGCGTTGTTCGCGGCGCGGACGGCCGCTTCCGAGGCGAAGAGCTTGGCCTTGGAGGACTCGACGGCGAACGGCAGCCCGCGGTCGATCAGGTCCGCGACCCGCCAGGTCAGCAGCCGGGCCGCGTCCACGTCGACCGCGATGTCGCTGATCAGCTCCTGGACGAGCTGGTGGTGGGCGATGGTCTTCCCGAACTGCTCGCGCTCGCCCGCGTACCGCACGGCCGCGTCCAGCGCGGCCTGCGCTATGCCGACGCAGCCCGCCGCGACCGACATACGGCCCTTGGCCAGGGCCGACATGGCGACGGAGAAGCCCTTGCCCTCCTCGCCGAGCAGCGCCGACGCGGGCACGCGCACGTCCTCCAGGACCAGTTCGGCGGTGGCCTGGCCGCGCAGACCGAGCTTGCCGTGGAGGGTGCGCCGGGTCAGCCCGGGGGTGTCGGCCGGCACCAGGAAGGCGGAGACGCCCTTGTGGCCGGGGGCGTCGGTGGAGCGGGCGAACAGCAGGACGACGTCGGCCCAGGTGCCGTTCGTGATGAACATCTTGGTGCCGTTCAGGACGTAGTCGGCGCCGTCGCGGACCGCGCGGGTGGAGAGGTTCCCCGCGTCGGAGCCGGTGCCGGGCTCGGTGAGGCCGAAGCAGCCGACGTACGCGCCGGAGGTCAGCCCCGGCAGCCAGCGCCGCTTCTGCTCCTCGTCACCCCAGGCCGCGATGGTCTTGGCGACCAGGCCGAGGGAGACGGAGACGATGCCGCGCACGGACGAGTCGCCCCGCCCCAGCTCCTCCGTGACCAGGCAGTACGCGAGGTGGTCGCCGCCGGAGCCGCCGTACTCCTCGTCGATCGTCAGCCCCAAAAAGCCGGTCTCGCCGAGCTTCTCGACGATGCCCCGGTCGACCTCCTCGGCACGGTCCCAGGCGACGGCGTGCGGGGCGATCTCGCGGTCCACGAAGTTCCGGGCGAGCCGGCGCACGGCCTCCTGCTCCTCGTCGAGCCCCAGATGCATGACGGTCACCCCACAGAGAACGAAGACGACGAGACGACGAAGGGAGCGCGGAGAACCCGGTGAACGCGGGGAGCAGAGAGAACGAACGAGCAGACGGACCGGGAGAGCCGCACCTTTAAATTAGCACTGCTAGTTTCTCGCGCGCAGCCCTACTATGTGCGCCATGGCCCGACCGCGCAAGCCCCTCCTGAGCACCGACCGCATCGTCGCGACGGCCCGCGCGCTCGTGGACGCGGAAGGTCTCGCGGCGGTGTCGACGCGGCGGCTCGCCGCCGAGCTGGGGGTGAGCGGGCCCTCGCTGTACAACCACTTCCGGACCAAGGACGAGATCCTGGAGGCCGTCGCCGACTCGGTGAGCGCCCAGGTCGACCTGTCGATGTTCGAGGACGGCCGGAACTGGCGGACCGCGCTGCACGACTGGGCCGTCTCCTACCGGACCGCCCTGCGCGACCACCCGAACATCGTCCCGGTCCTGGCGCGCGGCCCCGGCCGCCGCCCGGCCGCGCTGCGGCTCGCGGACGCGGTGTACGGGGCGATGGTCGACGCCGGCTGGCCGCCCGCGCAGGCCACCTCGATCGGCGCGCTGATGCGCTACTTCATCATGGGCTCCGCCCTCGGGTCGTTCGCCGGCGGTTTCGTGGGCGACGCGAGCGCGTACGACCCCGCCGACTACCCGCACCTCGGCCAGGCGCACCTGCTCGCCGAACAGCAGGAGAAGGTCGACGAGCGCGCCTTCGAGACGGGGCTCGCGGCGCTGCTGGACGGGCTGGCTCAGCAGTACGAGCAGGTGAGGCGGACCGTGTAGGACGGTTCGGCGCGCGCCGAACCGTCCTTGTCCCATGCTGGGAGGCATGACCGCCAAGGACCCCCGGGCACCCCTGCTGGCGCGTCTCGCCGCACTGATCGCCGACGAGACACGCGCCGCCTGTCTGCTCGCGTTGCTCGACGGGCGGGCGTGGACGGCCGGCGAGCTGGCCCGGCACGCGGGCGTCGCCGCGTCGACGCTGAGCGAGCACCTCGGCAAGCTCGTCGCCGGCGGGGTGCTCGCCGAGGAACGGCAGGGACGGCACCGGTACGTACGGCTCGCCGACGCCGGGGTCGCGCAGCTGGTGGAGGACCTGGCCGCCCAGGTCGCGCCGGGGGACGTCCGACGGCCGCGGAACCTGCGGGCGTCGAGCGCCGGGTCGGCGATGGCCCGGGGGCGCACCTGCTACGACCATCTCGCCGGGCGGCTCGGCATCACGGTCACCGACGCGTTGACCGCGCGCGGGCTGCTGGTCCAGGACACCGGGTTCGCGCTGACGGACGCGGGGGTGCGGTGGTTCGCGGACGCCGGCATCGGCCTCGACCGCGGGAGCCGCCGTCCGCTGGCCCGCGCCTGCCTCGACTGGACCGAGCGCCGTCCCCATCTCGCCGGTGTCGCGGGCGCGGCCCTGTGTTGGCACGCCCTCGACGCGGGCTGGTGCGTGCGCATCGGCTCCGAGCGGGCGGTGCGGGTGACGGTGCTCGGCGAGCGCGCGCTGGCCGGGCTGCTGGGGATCGACGCGGCGGTGCTGCGGTAGAGCGCCCCGCCGGCCTCCCCGTCCGAAACGCGCGAGCTCTCGTCCCGTTTCCTTCCGATCCTCAGGAGCATGATGAACTCCCCCCGTCGTACGGAACTGCTCGCTGCCGGCGCGGCCACGGTCAGCGTCGTGCTGTGGGCCTCCGCCTTCGTCTCCATCCGCAGCGCCGGTTCCGTGTACTCCCCGGGCGCGCTGGCCCTCGGTCGGCTGCTGGCCGGGGCCCTGACACTGGGGGTGATCTGCCTCGTACGGCGGGAGGGATGGCCGCCGCGGCCGGCCTGGCCCGGGATCGCGGTCTCGGGGCTGTTGTGGTTCGGCCTCTACATGGTGGTCCTGAACTGGGGCGAGCAGGAGGTCGACGCGGGTACGGCGGCCCTGGTGGTGAACGTCGGGCCCCTCCTCATCGCCCTGCTCGGCGCGCGGCTGCTCGGGGAGGCGATGCCGCCGCGGCTGCCGGCGGGGATGGCCGTGTCGTTCGCGGGCGCCGTGGCGGTGGGGCTGTCGATGTCGGGCGAGGGCGGTTCCTCGGTGCTCGGGGTGGCGCTGTGCCTGCTGGCGGCGGTCGCCTACGCGGGCGGGGTGGTGGCGCAGAAGCCGGCCCTGGCCCGGGCGAGCGCGTTGCAGGTGACGACGTTCGGGTGTCTGGTCGGGGCGGTGGTGTGCCTGCCGTTCGCCGGGCAGCTGGCGCACGAGGCGGCCGGCGCGCCGGCGGCGGCCACCCTCAACATGGTCTACCTGGGGGTGTTCCCGACCGCGCTCGCCTTCACGACCTGGGCCTACGCCCTCGCCCGGACGACCGCCGGCCGGATGGGGGCGACGACGTACGCGGTGCCCTCGCTGGTCGTGCTGATGTCGTGGCCGGCGCTGGGCGAGGTGCCGGGGCTGTTCACCCTGGCGGGCGGGGCGCTGTGCCTGGCGGGCGTGGCGGTGTCCCGCTCGCGGACGCGGGCGGCCCGGGTCGTGGCGGTGGGGCCGCGACCCGGGCACGACCGGGAGTCGACGCCCTGAGGGGCGTCAGCGCGAGCGCGCCCGGTTCGCCAGCACCTTGATGGAGACGAGCGCGATCACCGACAGGCCGATGATGTAGGCGGACACCGACATCGACGTGCCGGTCGCCTCCAGCAGCAGCACCATCACGAACGGCGCGAGGCCGCCGCCGCACACCGCGGCGATCTGGTAGCCGAGGGAGGCGCCCGTGTAGCGCATCTCGGGCGTGAACAGCTCGGCGAACAGGGCCGCCTGGGGGCCGTACATGATGCTGAGGAAGCAGCTCGCGACGAAGGTGCCGACCGCCAGCCACAGCAGCGAGCCGGTGTCGATCAGCAGGAACAGCGGGACGGCCCACAGGGCGATGCCGACCGCGCCGAGCGCGTAGATCCGGATGCGGCCGACCCGGTCGGAGAGGGCGGCGGCGGCCGGGATCAGCACGAGCTGGGTGAGGCTGACGCAGAGGGAGACGGTGAGGACCGCGCCGCGCTCCATGTCGAGTTCACGCGTCGTGTAGTCGAGGACGCCGGTGATGATGATGTAGAAGGTCGCGGTGTTCACGGCGAAGGAGCCGCCCGCCAGGAGCACCGTGCCGAGGTGGTCGCGGAGGATCGTGCGCAGCGGCGAGCCCTGCTCCGCCTTCTCCTTCTCGGCCAGCGCCCGCTCCGCGTCCCGGAATTCGGGGGTCTCCTCGACGCGGGTGTGGATGTACCAGGCGAGGACGAGGACGAACAGGCCGATGAGGAACGGCACGCGCCAGCCCCAGGCCGTGAAGGCGCCGTCGGTGGTGAAGGCGCCGGCCAGCAGGAAGACGGTGTTGGCGGTCACCACGCCGATGGGGACGCCGAGTTGGACGAAGCTGCCGTAGAGACCGCGCTTGCCCTCGGGGGCGTACTCGGTGGCCAGCAGCATCGCCCCGCCCCACTGGGCGCCGACCGCGACGCCCTGGGCGACGCGCAGGAGGACGAGCAGGACGGGGGCGGCGACGCCGATGGTGTCGTACGTGGGCAGCAGGCCGATGCCGGTCGTGGCCACGCCCATCAGGGTGAGCGCCAGCACCAGCATCGGCTTGCGGCCCCGCCGGTCGCCGAGGTGGCCGGCGACGATGCCGCCGAGCGGGCGGGCGAGGAAGCCGACGGCGAAGGTGGCGAAGGCGGCGAGCACCCCGGCGGTGGAACTGCCGGCCGGGAAGTACAGGTCGCCGAGGACGAGGGCGGCGGCGATGCCGAAGACGAAGTAGTCGTACCACTCCACGGCCGAGGCGAGGGCGGCGGCGGTGGCCACGCGACGGCGGTGGGGAGTCGCCGGCGCGGTGGTGGGGACGGGGTGAGCGGAAGAGGCCGTGTCCATACGTGCACACTCCGGTGGGTGCGTTGGGGACGTTGCCGGGAACATACTGACCGGACGGTATGGGGTCAACGGTCGTGCGTGATGGTTGTGGGAAAGGTGTTTTTCCCGGAGGCGGGGAGAGGCCGATTTCCCGTGCGGCGGCACGTTCCGTGCGGCGGCGTTTTCCCGTGCGGCGGCGTTTTGCGTGCGGCGGGAGAGCCGGGGTCAGAAGACCACCAGCGCTCGTCCCCCCTTCCCCGCCAGCATGTTCTCGAAGGCGGCCGGGATGCCCTCCAGGGCGATGCGCTCCGTCACGAGGGAACCCAGGTCCAGGCGGCCGGCCCGGACGTGGTCGGCCAGGACCGGGAGGTCGCGGGCCGGGTCGCAGTTGCCGTAGACGCAGCCGGAGAGGGTGCGGCCCCAGTGGAAGAGCTCCAGGGCGTTGAAGGTGACCTGCTGGTCCTTGCCGCCGATGCCGACGACCGTGGTACGGCCGCCGCGGCGGGTCGACTCCCAGGCCGTGCGGATGGTGACCGCGCGGCCCACGCACTCGACGGCCACGTCCACGCCCTGCCTGCCGGTGAGGGCGCGGATCTCCCGGGCGGTGTTCTCCGAGGCGACGAGGTAGTCGGTGGCGCCCGCCGCGCGGGCCAGGTCCTCCTTCTCCGGGGAGACGTCGACGGCGACGATCGTGGACGCGCCCGCGATGCGGGCCGCCTGGAGGGTCGCCAGGCCGACTCCGCCGACGCCGAACACGGCCACCGTCTCGCCGCGCCGGACCCGGGCGGAGTGGTGGACGGCGCCGTAACCGGTGAGGACGGCGCAGCCGAGCAGGGCCGCGTCGGTGACGGGGATGCCCTCCGGCAGGGGCAGCACGCAGGAGACGGGGACGACGGTCTCCTCGGCGAACGCGGCGACGTTCAGACCGGGGTGGAGGTCGGTGCCGTCGACGGTGCGGGCGTACACGTCGGCGGACCCGCTGAGCGCGTCGGCGCACAGCCACACCTCGCCCAGCGTGCAGGCATGGCAACGGCCGCAGGAGGGCGCCCAGTTCAGGACGACGCCGTCGCCGGGCGCGAGGTGGGTGACGCCCTCGCCGACGGACACGACCGTGCCGGCGCCCTCGTGACCGAGGACGGCGGGGACCGGGACACGCATGGTGCCGTTGGACAGGGACAGGTCGGAGTGGCAGACCCCGGCGGCGGCGAGCCGGACCCGGACCTGTCCGGGGCCGGGGTCGGGCAGGCGGATCTCGGTGATTTCCAGAGGGGCGCCCACGGCGGGCAGGACGGCGGCACGGACCACGGGAGGCTCCTCAGAACTGCAGGGACTTGGTCTGGAGGTACTCGGCGAGGCCGTGCGCGCCGAGTTCACGGCCGACGCCCGACTGCTTGTAACCGCCGAAGGGGGCGAGCGGGTTGAAACGGCCGCCGTTGATGTCGACCTGCCCGGTGTCCATCCGGCGGGCGAAGGCCACCGCCTCCGCCTCGTCGCCGGCCCAGACGGCTCCGGCCAGGCCGTAAATCGTGCCGTTGGCGATGCGCAGGGCGTCCTCCTCGTCCTCGTAGCGCAGGATCGACAGGACCGGGCCGAAGATCTCCTCCTGGGCGATCGTCATCTGCGGGGTCACGTCGGCGAAGACCGTCGGGCTGACGAACCAGCCCTGCTCGCGCGGGGCTTCGGGGCCGCCCGCGACCAGCCGCGCGCCCTCGGCCACGCCCTTCTCGATGTAACCGCGCACCCGTGCCTGCTGCCTGGCGCTGACGACGGGTCCGATGCGGTCGCCGTACTTCGCGGCGGCGGCCGCGGCCAGCTCGACGGCCTCCTCGTACCGGTCGCGGTGGACCAGCATCCGGGTCCACGCGCTGCACGTCTGGCCGGAGTTCGACATCACGTTGGCGACGCCGACGTTGACCGCCCGGGCGAGGTCGGCGCTCGGGAGGATGACGTTGGCGGACTTGCCGCCGAGTTCCAGGGCCACCTTCTTGACCGCGGCGCCGGCCGTCGCGGCGATCCGCTTCCCCACGGCCGTGGAACCGGTGAACGAGACCAGGTCGACGCCGGGGTGTTCGGCGAGGGCCTGGCCGGCGACCGGGCCGAGACCGGTGACGAGGTTGAAGACGCCGGCCGGGACGCCCGCCTCGTGGACGGCCTCGGCGAAGAGCTGGGCGGTCAGCGGGGTGTCCTCGGCGGGCTTCAGGACCACCGTGCAGCCCGCGGCCAGGGCCGGGGCGACCTTGGCGACGATCTGGTGCAGCGGGTAGTTCCAGGGGGTGATGGCGCCGACCACGCCGATCGGCTCGTGGAACACGGTCGAGTTGCCGACCTTCTCCTCGAAGGAGTGGGCGGCGGCCAGTTCGGCGTAGGAGCCGGCCACCGCGATCGGGACGGCCGCGTGGACCGCCTGGGAGAAGGGCGGCGGGGAGCCGAGTTCGGCGGTGACGGTCTCGGCGATCTCGTCCTTGCGCGCCACCAGCACGTCATGGAGGGCGGTGAGCCGCGCGGCCCGCTCGCCCGGCGGGGTCGCGGCCCAGGCCGGGAGGGCGGCGCGGGCGGCCCGCACGGCGGCGTCCACGTCCTCGGCGCCGCCGGCCGGGACGCGGCCGATGACCTGCTCGTCCGCCGGGTTGACGACCTCGATCACGTCCTGGCCCGCGGCGGGGCGCCAGGCGCCGTCGAGGTAGATGCCGTCGTGTGCCTTCATCGTGTTCCCTCCGGGCGGTCCTCGTCGTCCGCGCACTAAACTAGCGTCGATAGTTTTTGGGCACCAGGGGTGCCCTGCGTGCGACGCCTCACGGTGACATCGGCGGACCGGGGTGTCACTTCCCGGGGTCCGGAACGCCCGGTGGTGTCACTCGTCGAGGTCCGGCAGGCGGGACGGAGCCGGGCAGATCCGTTCGCCGTGCCGGTCGAAGACGAACAGGTGGGCGAGGTCGACGAGGAGGGGCACCTGCATGCCGTACCGCAGGTCGAAGTCGGGGGTGGTGCGCACGACGAGGTCGCCGGGCAGCCGCCCCTCGGGCGACGCGACGGCGGGGCCCGGCTCGGGCGGCTCGTCCAGCACCACGACCGGTCCGGCCCGCAGACCGCCCGGCTTCCCCACCCTCCCCCACAGCCGGTCGAGGACCCCGCTCTCCCGGCGGCGCCGGGGCGGCCGGGGCAGCGGGCGCGGCGCCTCCAGCTCCGGTACGACGGCGGGGCGCGAGCCGGTGTTGAAGTGGACGAGCACCTCGTGGCCCTGGAACTCCACGTGCTCCACCAACCCCGTGATGTGCGTCTCGCCGGGACGCGCGTCGGCGGACCGGCCGACGCGGACGGCCTCGGAGCGCAGGCCGACGATCACCTCCCGGCCCTGCTGCACGCGCAGCAACTTGTGGTCGAGTGACAGGGGTTCGGGCAGGCGCAGGGCCTGCTTGCCGAGGCTGATCGTCATCGCCCCGTCGAGCGGGGCGCGGACCAGGCCGCGCAGGAGGTTGATGCGCGGGGTGCCGACGAAGGCGGCGACGAAGACGTTGCGGGGCAGCGCGTAGACCGAGCGCGGGCTGTCGAGCTGCTGGAGGACGCCGCTGCGCACGACGGCGACCCGGTCGCCGAGCGACATGGCCTCGGCCTGGTCGTGGGTGACGTACACGGTGGTGACGCCCAGCTCCCGGGTCAGGGCGGCTATCTCGGCGCGCAGGCGGTTGCGGAGCTTGGCGTCCAGGTTGGACAGCGGCTCGTCCATCAGGAAGGCGGAGGGGTGGCGGGCGATGGCCCGGCCCATCGCGACGCGCTGGCGCTCCCCGCCGGAGAGCTGGCCGGGGAAACGGTCGAGGAGGTCCTCGATGCCGAGCATCCGGGCGGTGGTGTCCACCCGCGGACGCGGGTCGGTGCCGGGCGCCTCGATGCGCAGCGGGAAGCCGATGTTGTCGCGGCCGGTCATCGTCGGGTACAGGGCGAAGTTCTGGAAGACCATCGCGATGTCCCGCCCGGACGGCGGCAGGTCGTTGGCGTACACACCGTCGAGCCGCAGCTCCCCCGCGGTGATCTGCTCCAGGCCGGCGATCATCCGGAGCACGGTGGACTTGCCGCAGCCCGAGGGCCCGAGCAGCACGAGGAACTCACCGGGCGCGATGTCCATCGACAGCCGGTCCACCACGCGGACGCCTTTGTCATAGACCTTGCTCACGTCGTGCAGAGAGATGGCGCGTGTCATGAGAGGTGTCCCCGGGGCTCACTAGGGCGCTGGTGCTCCGCGGTCGGCCCGCCCCCCGCGAGTCGCACGAGACGGATGGGTCACGGAAGCTAACGGACTGTGCGCGGCCGGGGAAGAGACACGGCCGGATCCACCCCTGCGGGTCTGGAGCGGGGAGGTCGGACGGCCTGGTTCAGGGGTGGTGACGGGCGGAGAGGCGGCAGGCTTGCTGACGGGGCGGGGGGGCGCGGTGGCTGTGGCGGCGGGGGTGGGGTGTGCGCCCGGGGGTTGCGGAGCCGGGGGGCTGCGGAGTGGGGGCTGCGGAGCTCATCCCCCCGTCCACCGGTCAGGGAAGCACCGCGTGCCGCGCCTCAGGTGTCGCTCTTCCGGCTCACCGAGGACGTCGTCCGACCGTCCTCCTCCCCCGTCTCCGGTCCCGCGCGCACGACACGTTCCCGCGAGCGCAGCGCGACCCCCGACGACAGCAGCAACAGCGCTCCGAGCATCACGAAGGGCGCGGCGACGCCAGCGACCCCGGCGACCAGTCCGGCCGCGGCCGGTGCGGCGACCTGGCCGAGCCGGTTGCCGGTGAGACGCAGCGCGAGCGCCGTGGAGCGGGCGCCGTCGGGAGCGGCCTGCACGACCGTCGTCATGGACAGCGGCTGCCCGACCCCGAGACAGAAGCCGAGGACGACGAGTATCGCGGCGAGCCCCCACACCGGCACCGGCAGCGCGATCCCCGCACACAGCAGGGCCGCCAGCAGACAGGTCACGGTGAGCAGGGCCGTCCGCCCGAGCAGCCGCAGCAGGGGCGTGAGCACCAGACGGCAGGCGATGGTGGCCGCGGCCCGCAGACTGAGCAGGACACCGACGACGGAGGGTGCGATGCCCCGGTGTTCGCCGACCACCGGCAGGTAGGCGGTGAGGATGTCGGTCGCGGACAGCACGGAGAGGCTGACCAGGATGCCGGCCGGCACGCCCCGGGCGCGCAGGATGCGGACCACGGGCACGCGGCCGCCTTGCCCGGTACGGGACTTGGGCGTCGTAGGGCGGTGTTCGATGCGCCACAGCGAGGTGAAGGCGACCGCCGCGACCGCACCCGCGACGATCAGGGCGAGGGCGCTGGTGCCCGCCATGTCCCGGCCGCCGATGAGGGCACCCGCCGCGATCGGGCCGACCAGCTGGCCGAGGGAGGCGCCGATGGTGAAGTGGCCGAAGTTGCGGTCCTGTTCGTGCGGGGCGGACTGGCGGGCCACCAGCGACTGGGAGCCGATGACGAAGCAGAGGTGGCCGAGGCCCATGACCCCGCTCCACACGGCCATCGCCCAGAGCGAGCCCGCCACGCCGCTCAGCGCGCAGCCGCCGGATATGAGGACCACGCCGACGGGCAGCAGGGGTGCGCAGCGGCCGTGGTCGGTACGGCGGCCCAGCGGGACGGCGGCGAACAGCGGCAGCAGCGCGTAGACGCCCGCGATGACGCCGATCGCCCGCTCGTCGGCGCCCAGCGCGAGGGCCCGGTAGGAGACGGCGGGCCGGGCCATCGACACCGCCCCCTGCGCGAAGCCGAAGGCGATGACGAGGCGGAGCAGCCAGCCGCGGTTCCCACCGGGCCCCATGTCGAGTCCTCCCAGGAGGGTCGGATGTCAGGACGTCAGATGATTCCGAACAGGATCCCGGAACCGAGGATCACCAGCGAGGTGATCGCGGCCCACTTCACCACGAACCTGGTGTGGTCGCCGAATTCGACCCTCGCCATGCCGACGAGCACGTACACGGCCGGGACCAGCGGGCTGGACATGTGCAGCGGCTGGCCGACGAGCGAGGCGCGGGCGATCTCCAGCGGCGACACGCCGTGCGCGGCACCGGCCTCGGCGAGGACCGGCAGGACACCGAAGTAGAAGCCGTCGTTGGACATGAAGTACGTCAGCGGCAGGCTCAGGAAGCCGGTGACGAGCGCCATGTGCGGGCCCATGCCCTCGGGGATGCCGTCGACGATCCACTTGGCCATGGCGTCGACCATGCCGGTGCCCTGGAGGACGCCGGTGAAGACGGCGGCGGCGAAGACCATGCCGGAGACGTTGAGGACGTTGTCGGCGTGGGCGGCGAGCCGGGCCTTCTGGTCGGGCATGTGCGGGAAGTTCACGGTCAGCGCGAGCGCGGCACCGAGGATGAACAGGACCGGGATCGGCAGCCACTCCATGATCATCGCGGTGAGCAGGGTCACGGTGAGGAGCGCGTTGAACCAGTACAGCTTGGGGCGCAGGGTCGGACGGTCGGGGTCGAGGCCCTGGAGGCGGACGTCGTCGCCGTCGTCGCCGTCGTCGGCCGCGTCGGTGCCGGAGCCCGCTCCGCCGGTGGCCTTCGTGAGGCGCACCTTGCCGGAGCCGCCGGAGGCACCGGCGCCCACGAGCACCGTCTCGGTCTCCTGCTCCTGCTCGTCCTTGACGATCTTCTCCTGCTCCAGGACCTCCTCCAGGCTCAGCACTCCGAGCCGCTTGCGCTCGCGCAGACCGAGGAAGTAGGCGAGGACGAAGACGAAGAGCAGGCCGACGAGGAGCGCCGGGATCATCGGGACGAAGATGTCGCCGGCGTCGAGCTTGAGCGCGGTGGCGGCGCGGGCCGTCGGACCGCCCCAGGGCAGGGTGTTCATGACGCCGTTGGCGGTGGCCGCCACACCGGTCATCACGACCAGGCTCATCTTCAGGCGCTTGTACAGCGGGTACATCGCCGAGACCGTGATCATGAAGGTGGTCGAGCCGTCGCCGTCGAGCGAGACGATCGCCGCGAGGACGGCCGTACCGACGACGATGCGCAGCGGGTCGGCCTTGCAGAACTTCAGGATGCCCCGCACGATCGGGTCGAAGAGGCCGACGTCGATCATGAGGCCGAAGTAGACGATGGCGAACATCAGCATCGCGGCGGTGGGCGCGAGGTTGCCCACCCCCTCGATGACGTAGTCGCCGAGCTTGGCGCCCTTTCCGACGAAGACGCAGAAGAGCGCTGGGATCAGTACGAGCGCCGCGATCGGCGACATCTTCTTCAGCATGATCAGGACCAGGAAGGTCGCGATCATGGCGAAGCCGAGGATGGTCAGCATGTGTGGATACCTAACGTTCGCCCTTGAACATCCCACCTGGGGGTCGGCGGTGCGTTGACGTTAGGACCGTTCAAACGGTGTTAACAAGACGTTGACGTGCGAGCAATAAGCGCAAAAGTCCTGGTCACAGCTTTGCTGAGGTCAGAGGCTTGAGCTTTTCGGCCACCGGGGCCACTTCGACGGGCACACCGTTGAGGACCGCGTTGCCCGACAGCGGGTCGAGCAGACTGCCGTCGAGGAGCTGGTTGACGTTGACGCCGGGGTCGGCGGAGGCGTGGCTCAGCCGGGTGCCGGGCCGGTCGTGTCCCCAGCCGTGCGGCAGGCTGACGACGCCCCTGCGCACGCCGTCGGTGACCTCGGCCGGGGCGGTCACCTCTCCCCCGGCGCCCTTCACGCGCACCGCGGAACCGTCCCGGACGCCCAGCCGTTCGGCGTCCTCGGGGTGGATGTGCAGGGTGCAGCGGTTGGTGCCGCCGGTCAGGGCCGGCACGTTGTGCATCCAGCTGTTGTTGGACCGCAGGTGCCGGCGCCCGACGAGGACGAGCCCGGCCGGCCGCTCCGTCAGCGCCGTCCGCAGCCGGGGGAGATCGTCGACGATCGGCCGCGGCAGCAGCTCGATCCGCCCGCTGGGCGTCTTCAGCGGCTGCGGCAGGCGCGGGCGCAGCGGTCCGAGGTCGATGCCGTGCGGGTGCTCCAGCAGTACGGCGAGGCTCAGTCCGCCGGGCCGTGCGCCGAAGCCGTCGCCGTAGGGGCCGAGGCGCAGCATCATGTCCAGCCGGCGCTCGGGGCCGTTCTCGCCGGTGAGCCGCGTGGCGAGGTCCTGCGGATCGCGGCCGTGCACGGCCGAGTGCGGTTCCCCGACCGCCTTTCCGAGGGTCTGGGCGATGACCAGGTCGTCGACGGCGGACGGGTCGGCGCCGTGCATCCCCGTGGCGGCCAGGGTGAGCCGGGCGAGGATCTCGCTCTCGGCCATCCGGCCGGGCTCCAGCGGGACGGCGGGCCGGGTGTAGCGGACCTGGTTGCGGACGGCGAGGGTGTTGAAGGCGAAGTCGTGGTGCGGGCTCTGGGAGGGCGGGGGCGGCGGCAGGACGACGTGGGCGTGGCGCGAGGTCTCGTTCAGGTACGGGTCGACGCTGACCATGAAGTCGAGGGAGTCGAGCGCCTTGTCGAGCCGGTCGCCGTCGGGGGCGGAGAGCACGGGGTTGGCGGCCACGGCGATCAGGGCCCGGACCGGTTCCCCGTCCTCCGTCGCGGTGTCGATCTCCTCGGCGAGTGCCGACAGCGGCAACTCGCCCTTGGCCTCCGGGTGTCGGCTCACCCGGGAGTGCCAGCGCCCGAGCGCGAAGCCACGGCCGGGACCGGCCGGCCGGGGTGCCTTGTCGGTGGCGGCCTGCGGGAAGAGGGCGCCGCCGGGCCGGTCCAGGTTGCCGGTGAGGATGTTGAGGACGTCGACGAGCCAGCTGGCGAGGGTGCCGTAGGGGACGGTGCAGCTGCCGATGCGGCCGTAGACGGCGGCGGTCGGGGCGGCCGCGAGTTCGCGGGCGAGGGTCCGCGTGACCGGGGCTTCCACGTCACAGGCCTCGGCGACGGCTTCGGGCGTGAAGTCCCGTACGGCGGACCGGAGTTCCTCGACACCCTGGACGTGCGGGGTCAACTCGCCGAGATCCACGAGCCCTTCCTCGAACAGCACGTGGGCCATCGCCGCGAGCAGCAGGGCGTCCGTGCCCGGCCGGATCGCGACGTGCCGGTCGGCGAGCCGCGCGGTCCGGGTGCGGCGGGGGTCGATGACCGTGAGGGTGCCGCCGCGCGCCTTGAGGGCCTTGAGCTTGCCGGGGAAGTCGGGTGCGGTGCACAGACTCCCGTTGGACTCCAGCGGGTTGGCGCCGATGAGGAGGAGGTGGTCGGTGTGGTCGAGGTCCGGCACGGGAATGGCGTTGGCGTCGCCGAAGAGCAGCCCGCTGGAGACGTGCTTGGGCATCTGGTCGACCGTGGAGGCGGTGAACAGGCTGCGGGTGCCGAGTCCGGCGAGGAGCACCGGCGGATAGAGCGCGCCGGCCACGGTGTGCACGTTGGGGTTGCCGAGGACGACGCCGACGGCGTTCGGCCCGTACCGTTCGACGACCGGCCGGATGCCGGCGGCGACCGCGTCGAAGGCCTCCTCCCAGGTGGCCTCGCGCAGCTCCCCGTCCCGGCGCACGAGCGGCGTGCGCAGCCGGTCGGGGTCGCCGTCGACGGCCCCGAAGGAGGCGCCCTTGGGGCAGATGAACCCCTTGCTGAACACGTCGTCGCGGTCGCCGCGGGCGCCGGTGACCCTGGCTCCGTCGAGGGTGAGGGTCAGCCCGCAGGTGGCCTCGCACAAGGGGCAGATTCGCAGGGCGGTGCGGGACACGGGTCCTCCCGGGTGGCGGCGGCTGGCGCTCTCTGTGCCGCCGAGCATACCGACCGGTATGCATGCTGGGGAGGCCCCCGGCCCCGGAGAACGGCCGGACCCTCAGTCCAGAGTGCGGGCGAGGTAGGCCCGCAGCAGCTCCCGGGTCTCCTCGATCACCTTCTCGTCCCCCGCCGGATCCATCCGGAAGGCCAGGTGGACGAGGGTGTCCGCGGTCTCCACGGCGATCAGGAAGGTGCGCCGCAGATCCTCGTCGGGCTCGCGGCCGAGGTAGCCGGAGAGCAGGTCGGTGAGGCGGTCGGCGACGCGGTGGTTGGGTTCGGCGCGGGCGCCGACCGGGATCTGGTTGCCGAAGTCGACGAGGGAGAAGCCGGGCGCGGTGCGCTTCATGGCCAGGTACTCGTCGAGTACGGCGTCCATGGCGGCCCGCCAGTCTCCCCTTCCCCCGGCCCCGCCCCCGCCGGAGGCGCCGTCACCGCCGGCGGCCTTCAGCCGCTCGGTGACGCGCTGCGCGTAGCGCTCCAGGTTGCGCTGGGCGAGCGCGTCGGCCATCTGCTTCTTGTTGCCGAAGAAGCGGTAGACGGAGCCGATGGGCACGCCGGCGCGCTGGGCGACGGCGCGGGTGCTCAGGGCGTCGTAGCCCACCTCGTCCAGGAGGTCGGCGCAGGCGTCGAGGATCCGGGTCAGCCGTTCGGCACTGCGCCGCTGCACGGGCGCACGACGGAGCGATGTCGCGTGGGGCACGGGCTTCATGATGCCTTTCCGCCGCGGTCGGGTGAACCTCGCCCCTCGATACGGAGAAAGATGCTCGGTGCACTCAGTGCGGACGGAGCGCCGGAGGACGCCTCCGCGCCCGGGGACACCTCCGCGTCCGGCTCAGCCCCCGAGGAGCCCCCCGTCTCCGGGTCCGGCGACGCGGCATCCGTCGGGGACGCCTCCGGCCCCGATGCCGTGATGTCCGCGGTGCTCTCGACCGGCTTGCCGTCGACCGCCCACACCGTGCCGTCGTCGGCGTACAGGCGCGCGGTGACCTGGTGGGTGCCCTGCGGGAGGTAGCCGGCGGGGAGGTCGTAGGAAGGGCCGCGCAGATCGGCGACGGCGCGGTCGTCCACGAAGAGCCGGGCGGTGCCGCGGCCGGCGACCGCCCGCGCCTTCGTCCCGGCCGGCGAGAACCGGAAGTTGCGCACCTTGAGGCGGACGTCCCAGCCGCCGTCGGCCTCGGGCTCCACCTCGACCCCCACGTCCGGTGCGTGCTCCTCGCCCACCTCGCGGTAGTGCCGCCCGTCGCCGTCGGTGTCCTCCAGCACCCTGCCCGCCGGCGCGGACGAGACCGCGCCCGTCGGGCCCGTCCGGTCCGGCTCACGGGCAGCACCGGAGCCGCAGCCCGCGGATCCGGTCAGCAGCAGGACACAGACCGCGAGCGCGGGAAGGGTGCCACGCGTCCACGACATGCCGGGGAGCGTAGAACACCGGTACGACACACGGATCCCCCTCAAGTCTGGTTCTCGGCCTCGCGCGATCGTCCTCCGTGAGGAGGAGCCGGGGCAGGCGCCCGGGGAGGCGCCGGGAAGATCCCCGTCCCTCTTGCGCGCGGGAAAACGCAATCCTACGGTGATGCATAGGAATCAGTGGCCGAGGGAGTACGCATGAACAGCGGGGACGCACGCAAGACGGCCGAGGGGCTGACCTACCTCTCGGGCTTCGGCAACGAGCACGCCTCCCAGGCGGTGCCGGGGGCCCTGCCCGAGGGCCGCAACTCGCCGCAGCGCGCGCCCCTCGGCCTGTACGCGGAGCAGCTCAGCGGTTCGGCGTTCACGGAGCCGCGCTCCCACAACCGCCGCTCGTGGCTGTACCGGATCCGCCCGTCGGCCGCGCACCCGGCGTTCACCCGCACGGACAACGGCGCGCTGCGCACGGCCCCCTTCACCGAGACGGTCCCCGACCCCAACCGACTGCGCTGGAACCCCCTGCCCGAGCCCGCGCCGGAGACCGACTTCCTGGCGGGCCTGTGGACCCTCGGCGGCAACGGCGACGCCACCCAGCGCGCCGGCATGGCCGTGCACCTGTACCACGCCACCTCCTCCATGGACCGCGTCTTCGGCGACGCCGACGGCGAGCTGCTGATCGTCCCGGAGCACGGCGGCCTCCTCCTGCGGACGGAGTTCGGCCTGCTGCACGCCGAGCCGGGCCATGTGGCGCTGATCCCGCGCGGCGTCCGCTTCCGCGTCGACCTCCTCGACGCCTCCGCCCGCGGCTACGTCTGCGAGAACTACGGCGCCCCCTTCCGCCTCCCCGACCTCGGCCCGATCGGCGCCAACGGCCTCGCCAACCCCCGCGACTTCCGCGCCCCGGTCGCCGCGTTCGAGGACGTCGAGGGCCCGGTGGAGGTGGTGAACAAGTTCTGCGGCAACCTCTGGACGGCCCGGTACGACCACTCCCCGCTGGACGTCGTGGCCTGGCACGGCAACCACGTCCCGTACGTCTACGACCTGCGCCGCTTCAACGTGATCGGGACGATCTCCTACGACCACCCGGACCCGTCGATCTTCACGGTGCTGACCTCGCCGTCCGACACCCCGGGCCTCGCGGGCGTGGACTTCGTGGTCTTCGCGCCGCGCTGGCTGGTGGGCGAGGACACCTTCCGGCCGCCGTACTTCCACCGGAACGTGATGAGCGAGTACATGGGCCTGATCGAGGGCGCCTACGACGCCAAGGCGGAGGGCTTCGTGCCGGGCGGCGGCTCGCTGCACAACATGATGTCGGCGCACGGGCCGGACCGGGAGACGTTCGACAGGGCGAGCGCCGCGGAACTGAGGCCGCAGAAGGTCGACGACGGGCTGGCGTTCATGTTCGAGACGCGCTGGCCGGTCACCCTCACCCCGCACGCGGCCCGCGCGGACCATCTGCAACAGCGCTACGACGACGTGTGGTCGGGCCTCGAACGCCACTTCCGCCCGTTGCACTGACCGTTCCCCGCCAGGTACGGATAGCCCCGTGACCTCCTTCGCCCCGGACTCCATCGTCCTCAACCGCAAGCTGCCGCTCTGGTACCAGGTGTCGCAGTCGCTGCGCGCCTCGATACTCGGCCGCTCGCCCAGGGACCCGCTGCGCCTGCCCACCGAGGAGCAGCTGGCCGGGCACTACGGGGTGAGCGTGCTGACCATGCGGCAGGCGCTGAAGGAGCTGGAGGACGAGGGGCTGATCACCCGGCACCGCCGGCGCGGCACGTTCATCGAGCCGACCGCCCGACGGGGCGCCCCCGTCCGCCTGCTGGGCTCGGTCGACGCGATCGTGGCCCAGCAGTCCGGCATGGCGACGCAGCTGCTCGCCCAGGGGACGACGGCGACCCCGGCGGAACTCGCCGAGTACTTCCCGGAGGCGGCGGAGGTGGCGACGTACCACCGGCTGCGCAGCGACGAGGAGACGGGCGAGCCGACCAACCACGCCCGCAACTACGTCCGTCCGGACATCGCCGCCCGGATCGACCCGGACGACCTGGTGCGCTGGCCGATGACCAAGGTGCTGCGGGACGTCGTGGGCGCGGACATCAGCCGCATCACGGACACGGTCGAGGCCCGCCTGGCGGACCCGGAGACGGCCCGGCTGCTCGGGGTCCCGCTGCTGAGCCCGATCCTGCACTACACGGGGGTGACGTACGACGGTGGCGGCCGCCCGCTGGACGTGGCCGTCATCCACTACCGCGGCGACCGCTTCTCCTTCACGGTGACCCTGGACGCCACCTGACCCGCTCGCCGGAGGGCCGTCGTACGATGCCGAGCGTGACGCCCGACGACGCTCCGCCGCTCGCGGACCTCATGCCGTGGTCCGTCGCACCGCCGCGACTCGGCCGGGGGTGGCCGCTGGCCCCCGACCCGGCTTCGCTCAGGGACCGCTGGGCCGCGTTGCTCGCCGCGGAGGGGCCGGCCCGCGAGACCCTGTTCGAGCCGACGCGCTCACGCACCCTGCACACGGCGGTGGGCCAACTGCCCGGCCGTCCGACCGGCACGGAGCGGCTGGCGCGCGCGTCGGGCCCCTGCCCGGAGCCGGTCCGGGTGCTGGCCGCGCCCTTCGACGAGCAGTGGCTGATCCCCGACCACCGCCTGATCGACGCGGCCCGTCCCGAACTGTGGCGGGTGGCGGACGAGCACCAGGTCTTCGTGGTGGAGACAGCGGACACTCCGTCCCCCCTGGCGACCTCCGCGT
Source organism: Streptomyces sp. NPDC014995 (assembly GCF_043080745.1). Classification (NCBI taxonomy): domain Bacteria; kingdom Bacillati; phylum Actinomycetota; class Actinomycetes; order Kitasatosporales; family Streptomycetaceae; genus Streptomyces; species Streptomyces sp. NPDC014995. Next base: position 92,175 of record NZ_JBIBVX010000003.1, on the reverse strand, counting down.
TCCCGCTGGTGCGGGCGGGCCGCGTCCGCCCGCTGTACCGCCGCCCGGGCGCCGCGGAGCCCAATCTGGCCCCGGGGCTGCTGGACCACCTGGGCCACTCCCCCGACCCGCTGGACTTCCTGGCCTGGACCCTGACGGCCGTCCGCCCCGACCTCACGGTCCCGCTCACCCGGGACCCCGGCCTGTGGTCCCGGGGCGTCGAGCTGGGCCACCGCGTCCTGTGGCTCCTGCGCCGCAACGGCGACCGCCCCAAGCTCCCCGGCGGCCGCCGCCCCTACGTCCGCGCCCCGCTCCCCACCCTCCCCCTCACCCTCCACTACGACCGCGAGGAGGAGACCCTCCACCTCGACGAGGGCCGTATCTCGCCGGTCCCGCCGGAGGCCTGGGACTTCGAGGCGGGAGGGGTACGGGTCCTGGAGCAGTGGTTCGCGGCCCGGACCACGCCGCCCGAGCCGGGCACCCTGTCCGCGATCCGCCCGGCGACCTGGCCGCAGACGTGGACGTCCGAACTCCTGGAACTGGTCACGGTGCTGGCCCTGCTGGCGGAACTGCGCCCGCGGCAGGAGGAGTTCGAGGTGACGGACCCGGTCACCGCGTCGGACCTGCGCGCGGCGGGCGTCCTGCCGGTGCCGGACGCGGCCCGCCGCCCGGCCTCGGTCCTGGACCATCAGGAGGAGGGCCCGGAGGGGCAGTTCGCTCTGCTGTGACAGCCCGGCCCGCACGGCGCGGGCCGCCGCCCCCTCACCGCCGGGGCACGAAGGCGTCCAGCACCCTCTCCAACGCCAGCTCGAACACGGCCTCCAGATCGATCGGCCCCGGATCCTCCGCGAACGCCGCCGCCATCCGCGGATACGCCCCGCTCGCCACCTGGCTCCCCAGGTAGGCGATCCGCACCGCGTGCTCCTCGTCCTCCGACCACGGCAGCGACCGCGACCGCTCGGCGGTGGCCAGCTCGTTCGAGACGTACGTCGTCACGACCCCGTTGACCATGCCGACCAGCTGCATCTTCATGCCGTACGTCATGTCCAGCGGGTCGAGGCAGGCGAGGCAGTGCTCCAGATACCGCAGCGCGTTGGGGCTGAACCCGTACACCGGTGACATCAGGCGCGGCAGCCACGGATGCCGGGACATCAACGCGCGCGTGTCCCGCCCGACGCGCAGCATGTCCGCCCGCCAGTCCCCGCTCGGCTCCCACACCTCGTGCTCGCCGCTGACCGCGTCCACCATCAGCTCGTACAGGTCCTCCTTGCGGGGGACGTAGTTGTAGAGCGACATCGTGCCGCAGCCCAGCTCGGCGGCGACATGCCGCATGGACACCGCGTCGAGCCCCCGCGCGTCGGCGATCCGCACGGCCACCGCCGCGATGTCGGCGCGGGTGTGGGCCGGTCGGGGCCCGCGGCCCGTCCGCTCGGGACGGGCCCAGATCACTTCGGGTACGGCCGCTCGGCCCGCCATCGGTCATCACCTCGATCACCATCGTAGTTACGTACACCGTACGTAGTGCGCTAAGGTCGGCCCATGACAACTACGTACGCTGTACTTAGTGAAGGTCTGGAGAAGCGGTTCGGCACCGTGCGCGCCCTGCGGGGCCTGGACCTCGCCGTCCCCCAGGGCACGGTCTGCGGGATCCTCGGGCCGAACGGGGCGGGCAAGACCACGGCCGTGCGCCTGCTGACGACGCTGCTGCGGCCGGACGCCGGCTCGGCCCGCGTCGCCGGGCACGACCTCGTCCGGGAGGCGGCCGCCGTGCGCCGCGCCATCGGCGTCACCGGGCAGTCCACGTCGGTCGACGGCGACCTCACCGGCCGGCAGAACCTGCGCCTGCTGGCCCGGCTGCACCGGGTGCGCGGACCGGCGGAGCGCGCCGCCGAGCTCCTCGACCGCTTCGGGCTGACCGAGGCCGCCGACCGGCCCGCGTCGACCTGGTCGGGCGGGATGCGCCGCCGCCTCGACCTCGCGGCGAGCCTGGTCCGCCGCCCGCGCGTCCTGTTCCTGGACGAGCCGACGACCGGCCTCGACCCGGCCTCCCGCACCGGCATCTGGGACGCCGTCCGCGAGCTGCGGCAGGACGGCACGACGGTCCTGCTGACCACCCAGTACCTGGAGGAGGCGGACCAGCTCGCCGACGACATCGCGCTGGTGAACCGGGGACGTGTCGCGCACACCGGTTCGCCCCGGCACCTCAAGGCGCTCATCGGCTCCTACGCGGAGGTGGTCGTCGCGGACGCCGACGCCCTGGCGGAGGCGGCGGCCGTCCTGGACCGGCTCACGGGCACCGAGCCGACCTTCGACCACCCGCGGGGCGCCGTCGGCGCGGTCACCCGCGACACCACCCTCACCCTGCCCCGCCTGGTCCGCGAACTCGACGCGGCGGGCGTGCCGTTGCTCGACGCGAGCCTCAGACCGCCCACCCTCGACGACGTGTTCCTGCGCCTGACGGCCGACGAGGAGGTCGCCGCGTGAGCGCCCCCGCCCTCGCCCACGACGGCACGGCCATGCTGGGCCGGCAGCTCCTGCGGGTCCGCAACAACCCGGCCCTCGCCGTCCTCACCCAGACCATGCCGATCACGATGCTGCTCTTCTTCGGCTACGTCTTCGGCAGCGCGCTGGCGATGCCGGGCGCCGAGTACCGCTCCTTCCTGGTGCCGGGCCTGCTGGTGGCGACCGCCGCCAACGGGATCATGACCGGCATGTTCCAGGCGGCGCAGGACGTCCACCGGGGCGTGACGGACCGTCTGCGGACCCTTCCGGTGAGCCGGGCGGCGGTACCCCTGGGGCAGGCGGTGGCCGACCTCGTCGTCACGGCGGCGGGCACCGTGCCGTTCCTGCTGGTGGGCCTCGCGGTGGGCTGGCGGGTGGAGGGCTCGGTGGCCGCGGCCGTCGGCGCGGTGGGCCTGCTGCTGCTGTTCCGGTTCGCCTGCACCTGGGCCGGGATCTTCCTGGGCCTGCTCTCCCGCAGCGAGGAGGCGGCCGGCCAGCTCGGCAGCGCGACCTTCATGCTGCCGCTGCTGTCCAACGCCTACATCCCCACGGACAACCTGCCGGGCTGGCTGCGCACCCTCGCCGAGTGGAATCCGATCAGCGCGCTCACCACGGCCCTGCGGGACCTGTTCGGCAACGCGCCCGTCCCCGACGGCGCGGCCTGGCCGGTGGCCCATCCGGTCGCCGGGTCACTGGCCTGGTGCGCGGTGCTGATCGCGGTGTTCGCACCGCTCGCCGTGCGCCGGTACGCGCACCCCCGTGCATGACAAACCGGTGAGCCGGGGGTCATGATCCACCCCATGGACCAGCTCCCCCTGCCCCTGGAGGGCATCACCGTCGTCGCCGTCGAGCAGGCCGTCGCGGCCCCGTTCGCCACCCGGCAGCTCGCCGACCTCGGCGCCCGGGTGATCAAGGTCGAGCGGATCGACGGCGGCGACTTCGCGCGCGGCTACGACACCGCGGCCCGCGGTCTCGCCTCGCACTTCGTGTGGTGCAACCGCGGCAAGGAGTCCGTCGCGCTGGACCTGAAGAACCCGCGCGGCCTGGACGTCGTACGCCGGCTGATCGCCGGCGCGGACGTCTTCGTGCAGAACCTCGCCCAGGGGGCGGCGGCCCGGCTCGGTCTGGACGCGGCCACCCTGTGCGCGGCGCACCCGCGCCTGGTCGCCGTCGACATCTCGGGGTACGGGGCGTCGGGGCCGTACGCGGACAAGCGGGCGTACGACATGCTCGTGCAGTGCGAGGCGGGGCTGGTCTCGGTGACGGGGACGCCGGAGCAGCCGGTGAAGGCGGGGATTCCGGCGGCCGACATCGCGGCGGCCATGTACGCCTTCTCGGGCGTGCTGGCGGCGCTGGTGCGGCGGGGTGCGACGGGGCGGGGCGGGCCGGTGGAGGTGTCGATGCTGGAGGCGCTCGCGGAGTGGATGGGGCATCCCCTGCACCACGCCCTGCACGGGGGGACTCCCCCGGTGCGCACCGGCCTCGCGCACGCCGTGATCGCGCCCTACGACGCCTATCCGACGGCGGACGGCGGGCGGGTGCTGCTGTCGGTGCAGAACGACCGGGAGTGGCGGCGGCTGGCCGAACGGGTGCTGGGCCGGCCGGAGCTGGGAGCGGATCCGGCGTACGCCACGAACGCGGCGCGGGTCGCGCACCGGGAGCGCACGGACGCGCTGGTGGCGAGGGCGCTGGGGGCGCTGGACACGGACGAGGCGCTGGCGCGGCTGGAGGGCGCGGGCATCGCGTGCGCGCGCCTGAGGGATGTGCGCGAGCTGGCGGAGCACCCGCAGTTGGCGGCCCGCGAACGGTGGCGCGAGGTGGACTCGCCGGCCGGGCCGCTGCGGGCGCTGCTTCCTCCGATCACACTGCCGGGCGGGGCGGAGGCGCGGATGGGGGCCGTGCCCGCGCTCGGGGAGCACACCGGGGCGGTGCTGCGTGCCGTGGGGATGACGGACGACGAGATCGCAGCGCTGCGTGGGGACGGTGTGGCTGCCTGAGCGCGGGGCCTCAGTGCTTGTTGCCGCCGAACAGCGAACGGCGCAGTCGGCGCAACGGCGCGAAGAGCGAGACCCGCCTCACTCGGGCGCCCCTGGGGCTGCGGTCGTGCGCGGGCTCACGTGCGGTCAGTTCCCGCATCAGCGAGGTCGCCTCGACCGTCTCCCGCTGCGGTATGGCGGGACCGCCCAGCACCGAGAGATGGCGGTCGAGACGCGAACTGGTCGCGCTGCTCCCGCAGGTGATGGCAGGGACCCTCGCCCTGCTGCGCACTGTTATCTGTTCCATGTCACTCCCCACCCGTACGAGTCCACCCGGCCCGGGCAGGGTAACCCTATCTCCCCGGCGGAGCACCCGTGTATCGCGGTCACAGGATTCACCTTCCCCGTAAGGGGGTTGACGACTCCCCCGTGATCACTCTCCGAATCCAACCGTTTTCAAGGTGAGTTGGACAACCGGCTGGGTAGTGGGCTGCGGTGATCCCCCGTCGGGTTCGACGGTTACGGCGAGTGATGTCGACGACTGATCGAGACCGGTCGCGACCAGGGGCGTTTCGGCGTCGAAGAGGCCCAGGGAGCGTGGTGGCGCGCCGGGGCGCATGAGCCACAGCTGGTGCACCTGTCCGGTGGGCAGGTCGCCGTATCCGCTCAATGTGACGATCGCCTCCCCTTCCGAAGCGGAGGCGATCACTCCGATACTGCGGCCCCGCGCGTCCTTGCCGGTGCTCGCCCTGGCGTCCGGAGCTGCGAGAACGTGGGCGATCTCACGTGCCTGCGCCCGCTCGGCGTCGAGTTGGTCCCGGGTGCGGTCGGCCTGCACGGCGAAGAGCGAGGCGACGACGAGCGCGGCGGCGGCCGTCGCGGTGGCGAACGGCACGAACAGGGGGCGGCGCGCGCGGGGCGCACGGGTGCGCCCGGGCGGCGGCTGCATGCCCCAGACATGGGGCGGCAGTTGGGGCGCGTGCTCCCGCACCGGCCCGGCCGCGGGCTCCTGCGGAGTCGTCCGTACGGCCGCCAGGACCCGGTCGCGCATCGCGGCCGGCGGCGGGGCGGCCGTCGACCAGGCGAGCCGGACGGCGTCCTCGGACAGCGCCCGCACCTCGGCGGAGCAGCGGTCGCAGCTCCTCAGATGCTTCTCGAAGCGTCGCCGTTCGTCGGGCTCAAGGGCGTCGAGCGCGTAGGGCGCGGCCAGCGAGTGCAGATCGTCACGGCGGAACAGTCCGAACACGCTCATGCGGCACCTCCCAGACAGTCGCGCAGCCGGGTGAGTCCGTCGCGCATCCGGGTCTTGACGGTGCCCAGCGGCAGGGAGAGCCGCTCGGCCACCTCACGGTAGGTGTAGCCGTCGTAGTAGGCGAGGGTGACGGACTGGCGTTGCAGGACCGTCAGTCGGTCCAGACAGCGGCGCACCCACTCGCGCTCCAGGCCGGCCTCGACCTCCTCGGACACCTGGTCGAAGGCGGGGTGATGGGCGCGCTGGGCCTCGCGCCGCTCGCGCTCGCCGGCCGCGCGGGCGCTGCGCACCCGGTCGACGGCGCGGCGGTGGGCGAGGGTGAGGATCCACGACAGGGCGCTGCCGCGCCGGGGGTCGAAGCGGGCCGCGGAGCGCCAGAGTTCGAGCAGCACCTCCTGGGACACCTCCTCCGACTGCGCCGGATCCCGCACCACCCGCCGGACCAGTCCGAACACCGGCCCGGCCACCAGTGTGTAGAGCTGCTCGAATGCCTGCTGGTCGCCCCCCGCGACGAGGAGCAGGAGTTCGTCCGCCTCCATCCGGTCCCCCTTCCCGCGGCCGCATCCCGGCCGTCCCGTCGTACCAGGCATTCGCAACGCACACACCTCCGGAGGGAGTTATACGGATGCGGCGGCCGGAAACGCGGGTGAGCAGGAAAGAAAAAGTTTTTGGGTTTCGACCAATCCAACCGGCCCCCCCGCTCCGTATCACTGTCCGTCAGGCAAGTTGGCACAGAGGACGGACGGCATGACAGCAGCTATCTCCAGGAGCGGATCCGGACGCAGGGGCGTCGCGACCCTCATATGCGGTGCGCTGGCCGCCGGGGGGCTCGCGGCCGCCGGCGTCGCCACGCTGGAACCGGGGGAGGCCGCCGCCTCCAGCCACCGGGAGGCCCCGCTCATCTCGGGCACCCCGCAGTACGACAACACCGACGTGTACGCGTTCGTGAGCCCCGACCACCCGGACTCGACGACGATCATCGCCAACTGGACGCCGTTCGAGGAGCCGGCGGGCGGCCCGAACTTCTTCCCGTTCGCCGAGGACGCCCAGTACGACCTGCACATCGACAACAACGGTGACGCGCAGGGCGACCTGCTCTTCCGGTACACGTTCAAGACGAAGGTCAAGAACAAGAAGACGTTCCTGTACAACACCGGGGTCGTCGAGAGCCTGGACGACGCCGACCTGAACGTGACGCAGACGTACGACCTCGAGCTGATCAAGCTGGAGCACGGCAAGGAGTCCCACAAGACGAAGCTCGCGGACGACGTGCCGGTCGCGCCGTCGAACGTGGGCAAGGCGTCGATGCCGGACTACGCCAAGCTGCGCGACCAGGCGGTCTACAAGCTCTCCAACGGAGCGAAGACCTTCGCCGGCCAGGCCGACGACCCGTTCTTCCTGGATCTGCGCGTCTTCGACCTGCTGTACGGCGGGAACCTCTCCGAGGTCGGCAACGACACCCTCAAGGGCTACAACGTCAACTCGATCGCCCTCCAGGTCCCGACGGACCTGATCGTCGAGTCGGAGCACCAGCCGATCGTGGGGATCTGGTCGACCACCCAGCGCGAGAACGCGGAGGGCTACTACGCGCAGGTCTCGCGCCTCGGCAACCCGCTGGTGAACGAGGTCGTCAACCCGATCAAGGACAAGGACACGTTCAACGCGTCCAAGCCCAAGGACGACGCCCAGTTCCTGAAGAACGTCACCAACCCCGAGCTGCCGAAGCTCATCGAGGCGATCTACAAGATCCCGGCGCCGGACGAGCCGCGCAACGACCTGGTGGACGTCTTCCTGAAGGGCGTCAAGGACCTCAACCAGCCCCCGAACGTGACGCCGTCGGAGCAGCTGCGCCTCAACACCTCGATCAAGCCGGCCGCCAGCCCCAAGCGGCTCGGCGTGCTCGACGGCGACACCGCGGGCTTCCCGAACGGACGCCGGCTCACCGACGACGTGATCGACGCCGCGCTGCAGGTCGTCGAGGGTGAACTGCTCGGCGCCAAGAACGACCTGGGCGACGCGGTCGACAAGAACGACAAGGAGTTCGAGAAGGCCTTCCCGTACGTCGCCCTGCCCACCGAGGGCTCGCGCGGCCCGCTCGCCAAGGGCACCGGCGGCGGCAACGACGTCCGCAACCAGCTCGGCGACGCCCTCCAGCCGGCCGGCTCCTGGACCGAGGGCGACACCGGTCTGATCGCCGCCTCCGCGGGCGCCGGCGCGGCCGGAATCCTGCTCGTCGGCGGCGGCCTGATGTGGTGGCGCCGGATGCGGAGCCGGGCCTACTAGGCCGTTTCCTTCGGATCAGCCCGACTCGGGGCCGCGACGCCCGGCTGACGCCGGTGAGCCCCGCGGTCCCGGGATGATCCGGAACACGGCCCAGGTCCGCCCCGCGGCCTTCCAGGGCGGACCGGCCCAAGGACCGGGCCGGGGAGAATCCTGCGCTCCCCGGCCCGAACCACCCCACCGACGGGCGCGGCCCGCGTACTCCTTCCCCCACGGCGCGGGCCGCGCCACCCCCACCAGCAGGACGATCCACCCAGGCGACCGAGGAGAGGGCATGTCCCCGCGTACGAACGACGGCGAACCGGAGCGCGAGCAGCCGGCCTCCAGGGACGTGGAGGACCCGGCCTCCACGGACGCGGAGAACACGGTCCCCATGGACGCGGAGAACACGGTCCCCATGGACGCGGAGAACACGGAGAGCGGGGACGTGCAGCAGGCCCGGACCGCCGCCGAGGACGCTCGGGGCGCGCAGGCCACCGAGGCCCCAGGGCGCGTCCGGGCCGTGCGGGACGCCGAGAGCGCCGCGGAGACCGGGGACGCCGAGGGCGCCACGGCAACCGGGGACGCCGAGGGGGGCGCGAAGGACACCGCCCCCCGTGCCGACGAGGTCGACGTCCGGGTCGCCGCCGTTCGCCGCCTGAGCACCGCGGGTCGTCGCCGGCATGCCCTCCATACAGGGGCCTGTGCGGCCATGGTGGCCGTCGCCCTCACCGCCGGGGCGATCGCGTTCGGGGCTGCGCGGGACGGGGAACCGACTCCGGTGGCCGCGGCCGCCGCGGTCTCCCCGGGACTGCTCGCAGGCGCCGACCTCGACGCCGGCATCGCCTCGCTCCAGGCTCGTCTCCGCGCGCAGCCGAGGGACTTCGCAAGCTGGGCCGCGCTCGGACTCGCCTATGTCGAACAGGCCCGGACCAAGGGCGACCCCTCCCGCTACCCGCAGGCCGAGAAGGCCCTGAAGCGCTCCCTGGAGCTGCGGCCCGAGAACGACGCGGCCCTCTCCGGCCGTGCCGCCCTCGCCGCCGCCCGGCACGACTTCACCGCCGCCCTGAAGTACGCCGACCAGGCCCTGGAGCGGAACCCCTACAGCGAACGCGCCCTGTGCTCCCGTATCGACGCGCTCGTCGAGCTCGGCCGGTACGAGGAGGCACTCGAGGCCGTGCGGACCGCGGACCGACGGCGGCCCGGCGTGCCGGTGTTCACGCGGTACGCCTACGTCCACGAACTGCGCGGCGACGTCGCCACCGCCCGCCGGGTCCTGGACCGGGCGCTCGCCGCCTCGACCACGCCCGGCGACATCGCCTACGTCGCCACCCAGCTCGGCCAGCTCGCCTGGAACCAGGGCGACCACGCCACCGCCCTCACCCACTACGCCCGCGCCCTCGCCGCCGACGAGAACCACCTCCCGGCGCTGGAGGGCCGCGCCCGCGCCCAGGCGGCGAGCGGTCGACGGACCGAGGCGATCGAGGGGCTGGAGCAGGTCGTCGCCCGCTTCCCGCTGCCCGGCCCGCTGGTCGAACTCGGCGAGCTGTACGAGGCCCGGGGCGGCGCGGGCGACGCGGCGAAGGCCGAGGACCAGTACACGCTCGTCGACGCCTGGACCGCCCTCGCCCGCGCCAACGGCGTCAACGCCGACCTCGACACGGCGCTCGCCGCCGCCGACCACGGCGACAGGGCGGCGGCCCTGCGCGCGGCCCGCGCCGAGTGGGCCCGCCGCCACACCGTGCACACCGCGGACGCCCTCGCCTGGGCCCTGCACGTCAACGGCGAGGACGAGGAAGCCCTCCCCTACGCCCGGCAGGCCACGGCGACCGGCTACCGCAACGCGACCTTCCTCTACCACCGGGGCGTGATCGAACGCGCCACGGGGCACTCGCGGGACGCCCGCACCCACCTCGCGGCGGCCCTGAAGCTGAATCCCGGCTTCTCGCCCGTGGGCGCCCGCGAGGCCCGTGCCGCGCTGAAGACGCTGGAGGCGGCCAAGTGAACTCCCGTCGTGTGTTCGCCTCCTGCGCGGCCGTCCTGACGGCCGGGTGCGCGCTCGCGCTGATCCCTTCCGCCAGTGCGAGCGCGCACCCCTTGGGCAACTTCACCGTCAACCGCTACGACGGCCTCGTCGTCGCCCCCGGACAGGTGCGCGTCGACCACGTCGAGGACCTCGCCGAGATTCCGGCCACCCAGGCGAAGCCGGACATCGAACGGCTCGGCCTCACCGAGTGGGCCCGGCAGCGCTGCGCCGCGGCCGCCACGGACAGCGCGCTGACCGTCGACGGGCGCCCGGTCGCCCTCACGGCCGGCGCCGCCAAGGCGGTCGTACGGCCCGGTCAGGCCGGGCTGGACACCCTGCGCGTGGAGTGCGGGCTGACGGCCCCGCTGCCCGAGGACGCGACGGTCTCCCTCGGCTTCCGGGGCGCGGGCGCCTCCTCCGGGCCCGGCTGGCGGGAGATCACCGCACGGGGCGACCGGATGACGCTCACCGCCTCCGACGTACCGGCCGAGTCACTGTCGGACGAACTCACCGACTATCCGCAGGAGTTGCTGTCCTCCCCCGCCGACACCGCGACCGCGTCCCTGCGGGTGCGCCCCGGCGGCGCGGCCCTCGTCGAGGGGGAGCGTGACGCGCCCGCCGCGTCCGTCCTGCCCCGCGGGGTCGACCGCTGGACGCGGGCCCTGGACAGCCTGGTCGCCCGGCAGGACCTCACCCTCGGCTTCGCCGCCCTGGCCCTGGTCATCGCGGTGGGCCTGGGCGCGATGCACGCGGTCGCCCCCGGGCACGGCAAGACCCTCATGGCCGCGACGGCGGCCGCCCGGGGCGGCAGGGCCCGGATGAGGGACGTGCTGCCCCTGGCCGCGTCGGTCACGGTCACCCACACCCTGGGCGTGGTCGCCCTCGGCCTGCTGGTCACCGCCGGTTCGGCCGCGGCCCCCTCGGTGATCGCCTGGCTGGGCCTGGCCAGCGGCGCCCTCGTCCTGTGCGCGGGCGCGACCCTGGTCCGCCGGGCCTGGCACAACCGACAGCACGGACATGGACATGGGCACGGGCACGCACACGGGCACACCCGTCCCCACGAGCACACGACCGCCCCCGCCCGTGAACTCGCCCTCGTCGGCGGCCCCGAGAACCACACCCACCACGGCCACGGCGGGCACGACGGGCCCAAGGACGAACACGGTCACAAGCACGGCCCCGACCACGGCCCCGACCACGGCCACGGCGATCACCATCATCACGGCCACACCCACACGCACACCCACACCCACGGCGGCTCCACCCACACCCACTCCACCGCCCCCACCCTCCGCGGCACGATCCTCCTCGGCTTCGCCGGGGGACTCGTCCCGAGTCCCTCCGCCGTCGTCGTGCTCGTCGGCGCCGCCGCGCTCGGGCACGCCTGGTTCGGGCTGCTGCTGGTCGTCGCGTACGGCGTCGGCCTCGCGCTGACGCTCACCGCCGCCGGGTTCGCCGTGGTCAGGCTGGGGTCGGGCGCGGCCCGGTTCCTGGACCGCGGCCCGCGCTGGACCACGCACCCGGTCGCGGCGCTGGTCCGCCGGAACGTGCCGCTGTGGTCGGCGCTCCTCGTCGTGGCCCTCGGTGCCGGACTGGTGTTCAAGGGGGCCGCATCCGTCCTCGCCTGAGCTACTTTTGTGGAGGTATTCGCCCGGATGCGAAGGGGGCGCGGTGTCCGAACGACCGGGCAGTGAACGTCTGATCGCGGGCCGCTACCGCCTGCTGTCCCCGCTCGGCGAGGGCGGCATGGGCACCGTGTGGCGGGCCCGGGACGAGGTGCTGAACCGCGAGGTCGCCGTCAAGGAGGTGCGGGCCCCGGCCGGACTGCCGACCTCGGACATCGAGCGGCTGTACGCCCGGCTGGAGCGCGAGGCCTGGGCCGCGGCCCGGGTCGCGAACCGGAACGTCGTGACGGTGTACGACGTGGCCACACAGGACGGTCGGCCCTGGATCGTCATGGAGCTGGTGCGGGGCGTCTCCCTCGCCGATCAGCTGGACGCCGAGGGCCCGCCGGCGCCGGCCCGGGTCGCGCACATCGGCGCCGAGGTGCTGGCCGCGCTGCGGGCGGCGCACGAGGCGGGGGTCCTGCACCGGGACGTGAAACCGGCCAACGTGCTGATGTCGAACGACGGCCGGGTCGTGCTCACCGACTTCGGCATCGCCACCGTCGAGGGCACCTCCGCGCTGACCATGACCGGTGAGGTCATCGGCTCCCCCGAGTTCCTCGCACCGGAGCGGGCGCTCGGGCGCACACCGGGGCCCGAGTCGGACCTGTGGTCGCTGGGCGTGCTGCTGTACGCGGCGGTCGAGGGCAACTCCCCCTTCCGGCAGAACACTCCGCTGAGCACCCTGCGCGCGATCGTCGACGAGGAGTTGCCGCCGCCGCGCCGGGCGGGTCCGCTCGCCCCGGTCATCGAGGGTCTGCTGCGCAAGGATCCGGCCGAGCGGCTGCCCGCCGACCGCGCCGAGCAGGACCTGCGGGCCGTCGCCGCCGGGGGTACCCCCTCCGGGGGAGGCACCCCGCGCGCCGGCACCGTCCGGGCGGCGCCGTACGCGCCGACGGTCGCGGGCCCGCCGTCGGGGGCGGGGACCGAACCGCTTCCCCCGCGGCAGCCGGCGCGCCCCGTGGGGACCGGGCCCGCCGCGACCACCCGGACCGAGCCGGACGGCAACCGGCGTACCGCCGGTGTGCTGATCGCGGGCGTGGCGGCGCTGGCGCTGGCGGTCGCCGGGCTGACGTACGCGCTGCTGAACCGGGGTGACGGGGACAACGGTGCCGACGGGGGTGCCACGACCAGCCAGTCGCTGGGCGTGAGTCCGTCGCCGTCGCCGTCGCCCGAGGAGAGCGCGACGGGGAGCAGCGAGCAGCCCTCGCCGAGCCCGAGCCCGAGTGTGAGCGAGAGCGCCACGAGTGAGGCTCCGGCGCAGTCCGTCGCGGTCACCGTCACCGGCACGCACACGGACTACTCCGGCGCCTGTCCGCCGCCGGGCGAGGCGGCGCCCGCGTTCACGGCGACCATCACGGTGGGCCGGCTGCCCGCGCAGGTGTCCTACCGGTGGGTGGCGGAGGAGGGTGAGTTCGCGGACTCGGGCTGGAAGACGCTCGACTTCCCGGCGGGCGGCGGGACGTCGCGGCAGGACCGGGTGATCGTGACGACGTACGCGGAGAGCGGGACGTACCGGAACGCGATCGGGGTCGAGGTGCGCGAGCCGCGGCGGACGACGTCGAACTCGGTGCCGTTCTCGGTGACGTGCGAGACGGAGGCCCCGTCGGACGGGGCCTCGCCCTCCGCGTCACCGTCGGAGTGACGGCTCAGGCCGCGCTGTTGAGCACCGGCAGATAGCCACCCGACTGACCGGACGCGGTCGGGTGGTAGGACTCGCCGATGTTGAGCCAGTTGACGCTGTGCAGCCAGGAGCTGCCGGAACAGATCTCGTGGCCGGTGAACGTGGTGCGGACGTCGCCGAAGGTGAAGCCGTGGGCGGCGGCGCGCTTGGCGATGGCGGTGTTGAGGTGGTCGGCGGCGTTGTTGAGGGCGCTGCGCTTGGTCTCGGACATGCCCAGACAGGTCGTGCCGAGCTTGTAGAAGCGGGGGTAGCCGATGACGACGACGCGCGCGTTGGGCGCCTTGGTACGGATCGCCGAGTAGACGCTGTCGAGCCTGCCGGGGAGTGTCGAGTCGACGTACGCCCTGGCCGTGTTGATGCGGGACACGCACGTGCTGTCGGAGCTGGTCACGCAGGTGGTCATGACGTCGGCGAAGCCCGCGTCGTTGCCGCCGACGGTGACGGAGACCAGCCCGGTGGAGGAGTTGAGCGGGCCGAGCTGACCGGTCAGCACATCACCCGTTCGGGCGCCCGAGCAGGCGGTGAACGCGAACGACGAGGGGGCGTGGGCGGCGTTCCACAGGTACGGGTAGGCCTTGGTGCTGCGCTTGCAGTTGCCGCTGGTGCTGAGGTAGCTGCCGGCGCCGACGCCGGAGGAGTAGGAGTCGCCGAGCGCCACATAGCCGCCGTTCGCGGCGAGTTGGGCAGCCTGGGCCGAGGCGGCCCCGGTGAGGGTGGCACCGGCGGCGAGGAGGACAGAGCTGACGAAGACGGCAATTCGGGAACGTCTCATGGAACCTCCCTTTAGCAGGACCTCTGCCACAACCGTCGTAGCAACTACGCGTGTTGACGGGAAGTGTCCATGCCAAGCCTTTTCCTGCCGTAACGTGATTGATCACGCCACGTTTGTTACGTGGCCATGTCAAATTTGTTGACAGTGCTTCAACTCCCTTGTTCTACCCCCGTAGATGACCGAGGCTTTGCCCCAGCAGAGAGCGGCACGCCGCGACGCTCGACGCCGTGTGCGCGACTACGCGCACACCCCCCACAGACGTGCGCCCCACCCCGGCGCGCGCTGCCTAGAGGAGGACTGCCTCGTAATGGCACAACTTCGCAGCAACAAGGTCCGCATCACCGCCGCCGCCACCGTCGCGGCCGCCGCCCTCGTCGGCGGGCTCACCGCACTCCCCGCCCAGGCCGCCCCGGCCGAGGGCAGGGTGCTCGCGGCCGGCTCCCCCACCGCCGTCAAGGACAGCTACATCGTCACCCTCAAGCAGGACGCGGGCTTCAAGGCGTCCTCGACGACGGGCAAGGGCCTCATCAAGGAGTACGGCGGCACGGTGAAGAAGACGTTCGGCGCCGCGCTGAACGGCTACACCGCCACCCTCTCCGCCGCCGAGGCCCGCAGACTCGCCGCGGACCCGGCGGTCGCCACCGTCGAGCAGGACCAGACCGTCCGGCTGACCGACACCACGCAGTCGAGCGCCCCGTGGGGCCTGGACCGCATCGACCAGACCTCGCTCCCGCTGTCCGGCACCTACACCTACCCGGACTCCGGCGGCAGCGGGGTCACGGCCTACGTCATCGACACCGGCGTCCGCATCACGCACTCCCAGATCAGCGGCCGCGCCGTCAACGGCTACGACGCCGTCGACGGCGACACCGTCGCCCAGGACGGCAACGGCCACGGCACCCACGTCGCCACCACGATCGCGGGCACGACGTACGGCGTCGCCAAGAAGGCGAAGATCGTGGCGGTCCGGGTGCTGAACAACAGCGGCTCGGGCACCACGGCCGGCGTGATCGCGGGCATCGACTGGGTGACGGCGAACCACTCCGGCCCCTCGGTCGCCAACATGTCCCTCGGCGGCGGCGTCTCCACCACCCTGGACGCGGCCGTGCGCCGCTCCATAGCCAGCGGCGTCACCTACGCCGTCGCGGCGGGCAACAGCAGCACCGTGGCCACCTCGTCCTCCCCGGCCCGCGTCACCGAGGCCATCACCGTCGGCGCCACCACCAGCACCGACGCCAAGGCCAGCTACTCCAACTACGGGTCGGTTCTGGACATCTTCGCCCCCGGCTCCTCCATCACGGCCGGCTGGTACACCAGCGACACCGCCACCAACACCATCTCCGGTACGTCGATGGCGACCCCGCACGTCGCGGGCGCGGCGGCGGTCTACCTGGCGAGCCACACCTCGGCCACCCCGGCCCAGGTCGCCACGGCCCTCGTCAACGGCGCGACGACCGGCAAGGTCACCAGCGCGGGCAGCGGCTCCCCGAACCGTCTGCTGAAGATCGTTCCGTGAACCAACACCGCTGACACAGCGGTGAGTTGACCCCGTTCCCCGGAGGCCCTGGCCGCCTCCGGGGAACATTTCTGTCAGGTCCCTGATCATGCTTGTCCGTCTTGACGACGGGACGACCCGTTGTGTAACGGTCAAACGAACAAAAAGGTGAGGTCTCTTTCCAGGTCTTGCCATACGGGCGTATTCGTCAATACCGTCAGACATCTCACCCGCATCGGACCGTCATCAAGCGGCACTAGGGGAGGGCTCAAGGACCGCGACGGGTCCGGCGCGGTGCGCGGTAGGGGGGTGCCGTGCTCGGTGGCCGCACTGTGTGACCGAGCCGTGCCGCGCAGTCGGCTGCCGTTTTCCGGGGCCGGCCGGATTTGCCAGCTCACCCGGTGTGCGCGGAGGAGTGCTCCGCCATGCCGTGCCGAGGGTTCGGCGGAGTGGTCTTCCGTCATGCCGTACGGCCGTGGGTGAGAACCAACCCCCCTTTCGAACCGGACGTGGATCCGGGCCGCCCAGGGGCGGGCGGCCCACCGGACGAGAGGGACCAGACTCATGAGTTCCGTTCTGCAGCCGGCGACACCGGGCCAGGATTTCGAGGCCCCGTCCACCGTCGGCAAGTACCGGCCCATCTCCTCTCACCTGGCCATCGCGCCGCCGGTGAGCGTCGTGATTCCCGCGATGAACGAGGCCGAGAACCTTCCGTACGTCTTCAAGACCCTGCCGGACTGGATCCACGAAGTGGTCCTGGTCGACGGCAACTCCACCGACGACACCGTCGAGGTCGCCCGCGAACTGTGGCCCGGCGTCAGGGTCGTCGGACAGCGGGGCCGGGGCAAGGGCGACGCCCTGATCACCGGCTTCGAGGCCTGCACCGGCGACATCATCGTGATGGTCGACGCGGACGGCTCCGCCGACGGCAACGAGATCGTGTCGTACGTCTCCGCCCTCGTCTCCGGCGCGGACTTCGCCAAGGGCTCCCGCTTCGCCAACGGCGGCGGCACCGACGACATGACCTTCGTCCGCTGGCTGGGCAACCGGGTGCTGTGCGCCATCGTCAACCGCAAGTTCGGCGCCCGCTACACCGACCTGTGCTACGGCTACAACGCCTTCTGGCGGCACTGCCTGGACAAGATCGAACTGGACTGCACCGGCTTCGAGGTGGAGACCCTGATGAACATCCGGGTCGTCAAGGCCGGGCTGAGGGTGCAGGAGATCCCCAGCCACGAGTACCTGCGCATCCACGGCGTGAGCAACCTGCGTGCCGTGCGCGACGGGCTGCGCGTGCTGCGGGTGATCCTCGGGGAGCGGTCCAACCGGCGGGCGCTGCGCCGCCGCGGGCACCGCTCGCCGATGCTCGACACGGTCCGGGGAGAGGTGTCTTGAGCACGAACGGCACCGGCACCGGCACGAGTACCGCCACCGCCACCGCCACCGCCACCGGCATCGGTGACTCCGGCGGCATCTCCGTCGTCATCTGCGTCTACACCGAGGAGCGTTGGGAGGACATCCTCGCGGCCGTCGCCTCGGTGCGCGCGCAGACCCGGCCGGCCCTGGAGACCCTGCTGGTCGTCGACCACAACCCGGCGCTCCTCGCCCGGCTGGCCAAGGAGTACCAGGAGGCCGACGAGGTACGCGTGCTGCCCAACGCGGGCCCGCGCGGCCTGTCGGCCGGCCGCAACACCGGCGTCGCGGCCTCGCAGGGCGGGATCATCGCCTTCCTCGACGACGACGCCGTCGCCGAACGGGACTGGCTGCGACGCTTCGCCGACCCCTACAGCGACCCGCGGGTGATGGCGGTGGGCGGCCGGGCCGTACCGGTCTGGGCCTCCGGCCGGCGGCCCGACTGGTTCCCCGAGGAGTTCGACTGGGTGGTGGGCTGCTCCTACCGGGGCCTGCCGCCCGGCCGGGTCCGGGTGCGCAACATCCTCGGCGGCAACGCGTCGTTCCGGCGGGAGGCGTTCGAGATCGCGGGCGGCTTCGCCACCGGCATCGGACGCGACGGCGGCAAGCGGCCGCTGGGCGGTGAGGAGACGGAGCTGTGCATTCGGCTCAGCCGTGCGAGACCCGACGCGATCCTGCTCGTCGACGACCGCGCGGTGATCCACCACAAGGTGCCCGAGTCCCGCGAGCACTTCGCGTACTTCCGCACCCGCACCTACGCCGAGGGCCTGTCCAAGGCGCTCGTCGCCCGCAGCGTCGGCACCGGCAAGGGCCTGGAGTCCGAACGCCGGTACACCACCCGGGTCCTGCCGGCCGGCGTCGCCCGGGGCCTGCGCGACCAGTTCATCGGCCGCTCCGGCGGAGCCCGCCGCGCGGGCGCGATCGTGGCCGGCGTCCTGACCGCCGCCGGCGGTTACGTGGTGGGAAGCGTACGGGCCCGACGCGACGGCACGACGTTCTCGGTGGTACGGATCGGCGAGTGGACCGACGGCGGCACGGACCCGGAGACCGACGGGAAGGGGAGGGCGGAGGCCGACAGCGGCACGAACCCGGAGACCGACGAGAACGGGAGGGCGGAGGCCGACAGCGCCACGAACCCGGAAGCCGGCGGGGGCACGGAGACCGACGGGAACGAGAAGGCCGAGGCCGACAGCGCCACGGACCCGGAGACCGGCGGGGACGGTAAGGCGGAGGCAGACGGGGGCGCGGACCCGGGGGCTGACCAGGTCGGGGAAGCGGCCCCGGCAGCCCCGGTCGGATCCCTCGCGGTCGCCGGAACCACCGGAGAGACCGGCTCCCTCACCGCGCGCGGGGCGAGCGGAGGTTCCGGGGCGGCCGCGTCCACCGGGTCCCTCGGTGGTCCGGCGGCCCGCGCAGGGGCCGTCGGGACCGGCCGGGACGTCCCGGAAGCGGGTGGCGCCGTATGACGGAGGCTCGGGTTCCGATCCTGATGTACCACGCGGTCGCGGCCGAGCCGAACGACGCCACCCGGGCCCTCTCGGTCACGCCGGAGGCGTTCGCCGAGCAGATGGCGGTGGTCGCGGACCGGGGACTCACCCCGCTCACCACTGCCGGACTGGCGGCCCGTTGGCGTTCGGGCCGGCCGCTGCCCGCCCGGCCCGTCCTGATCACCTTCGACGACGGCTACGAGGGCGTGCACCGGCACGCCCTCCCCACCCTGGCCCGGCACGGCTTCCCGGCCACGCTGTTCGTGACCACCGGCTGGCTCCGGGGCGCGTACGACACCGGCGGCGGCCTGGACACCATGCTGGACTGGGAACAGGTGCGCGCACTGGCGGCCGCGGGCGTCGAGATCGGCGGCCACAGCCACACCCACCCGCAGCTCGACCAGCTCGACGACGCCACCCTGCGCGCCGAGCTGACCCGCTGCCGGGACCTCGTCGCCGACGAACTGGGCGCCCTGCCCGTGTCGTTCGCCTACCCGTACGGCTACTCCAGCAGACGGGTGCGCACAGCGGTGCGGGACAACGGGTTCGCCCAGGCGCTGGCCGTCGGCAACTCCCTCGCCCGCCGCGCCCAGGGGCCGTATGCCCTGCGGCGGGTGACCGTGCGGCGCGGCACGGGCGCCGAGGAGTTCGCACGGCTCCTCGACGGCCGGGCCGTCGCCCGCACCTTCGCCCGGGACCGCGCCCTGACCAAGGGGTACGCGGTGGTCCGCAGGACCCGGCAGATCCACCGCAGGGCCGTCCAGGCCCTCGTCTGAGAGCGCGGGCGCGGCCGGGGCGAGCGGGTCCCCGGCCGCCTCCGTGCGCCGACGCGCGGCACAGCACGCGTACCCGACACATCCGACACACCGGCGCGCAGCACGGAAACCGGGTGCACGCGGGCCCCGTGTGCCGGATCATGGCGGCATGTCCGTGCACCCACACGACGCTCTGCCGATGCGGCTCACCGTCGACGACTCCGACTCCCCGTCCGATGTCGTCGACGCGCTGTTCCTCGGCCGCTTCGCGACGGGCGAGCAGCCGTACTCGCACGCGGCGAACATCGACCGCGTGCGCTCCGGCGCGAACCTGATCCCGCCCGAGGCCCGCGTGCTGCGCGTCGCCCGGGACGACGACCGCAGTGCGACGCTCGCCGAGGGCGACGGCTGGACGCTGCTGGTCTCCCGCTGGAACCGCGGCGCCGACGTCACGGTCACCGCCACCAGCGCCGAGCTGGCCGCGAAGGTGCTCAACGAGGCCACGGACGGCGCGGCGGACGAGCCCGAACCCCAGCCGGAGAACGTGGCCATGGGCTTCTGGTACGTCTCCCCGAGGCGCGGCCCGCACCGCACCACCCGGCAGATCTCCGCGGGCACGTGGGACGAGATCCGCCCCAACTACACGGCTCCGGTCGCCGAGGCGATGGACCGCCTGATGGGGACGACCCCGGAGAACATCGCCGGCCGGCTGCTGCTCCTGCACGGCCCGCCCGGCACCGGCAAGACGTCGGCGCTGCGCACCCTGGCCCGCTCCTGGCGGGACTGGTGCCAGGTGGACTGCGTCCTGGATCCGGAGCGCCTGTTCTCCGACGTCGGCTACCTGATGGACATCGCGATCGGCGAGGAGGACGGCACCGGCAAGGGCCGCTGGCGGCTGCTGCTCCTGGAGGACTGCGACGAGCTGATCCGCGGCGAGGCGAAGCACACGGCCGGCCAGGCGCTGTCCCGGCTGCTGAACCTGACCGACGGTCTGCTGGGCCAGGGCCGCAACGTCCTGGTGGGGGTCACGACCAACGAGGACCTGGAACGCCTGCATCCGGCGGTCGTCCGCCCGGGTCGCTGCCTGGCCCGGATCGAGGTCGGCCCGCTGACCCGCCGGGAGGCGGTGGACTGGCTCGGTACCGAGGAGGGCGTGGGCCGGGAGGGCGCGACCCTGGCGGAGCTGTACGCGCTGCGGCGGGGCACCTCCCCGACGGCTCTTCCGGAGCCGCGGGCCGGGGCGGACGCGGGGCTGTATCTGTAGCCGGCCACTCAGGGTGTTTTGATGGAGGTATGACCCTGTACGTCGGCACGTCGGGATGGCAGTACAAGGACTGGAAGGGCGTCCTGTACCCGGCCGACGTCCCCGTGCGGCGGTGGCTGGAGGAGTACGCGACGCACTTCGCCACCGTCGAGATCAACAACGCCTTCTACCGGCTGCCGTCCCGGGAGACCTTCGCGTCCTGGGGCGAGCGCGTCCCGCCGGACTTCGTGGTCGCGGTCAAGGCGAGCCGCTACCTGACCCACATCAAGCGGCTGCGGGACCCCGAGGAGCCGGTGCACCGCCTGATGAGCCACGCGGCCGGCCTCGGCGCCCGCCTCGGCCCGGTGCTCCTCCAGCTCCCCCCGACCCTGCGCGCCGATCCGGACCTGCTGGACACCTGCCTGGCCCGCTTCCCGTCCGGCACCAAGGTCGCCGTCGAGCCCCGCCACGACTCCTGGTGGACACCGGCCGTCCGCACGGTCCTGGAGAGCCGGGGCGCGGCCCTGTGCTGGGCCGACGTCCACTCCCGCCCGGTCACGCCCCTGTGGCGGACCGCCGACTGGGGCTACGTCCGCTTCCACCAGGGCCGCGCCCGGCCCTGGCCGCACTACGGCCGCCGCTCCCTGGAGACCTGGCTCGACCGCATCGCGACGACCTGGCCGGCCGACGCCGACGTCTACTCGTACTTCAACAACGACCCGGGCGGCGCGGCGGTGGAGAACGCGGTGATGTTCGGCAGGGCGGCGGAGAGGGCGGGCCTGAGCCCGACCCGCGTCCCCGACCGCACGTCACTGGCCCGCCGGTGACGCCCGGGCGTCCGGGCGGGCCCACTCCCTCACTCCCCGTAGGCCGCCCGCAGGGCGTCCCGTACCGCGGCCAGCGCTTCCTCCTGGGTGAGCCCGAGCCGTCGCGCCCGCTCCCCGTAGGCCTGCGCGGCGACGGCCACCTCGCGTGTCGCGGCCGAGCCCGCGGCCGCGACGTACGTGCCGTGGCGGCCCCGCGTCTCGATCACCCCGTCCGTCTCCAGCGCCCGGTACGCCTTGGCGACCGTGTTGGCCGCCAGTCCGAGCGACTCGGCGAGGCCCCGCACGGTCGGCAGCCGGTAGCCCACGGGCAGTTCGCCCGACCGGGCCTGCTCGGCGATCTGCGACCGCACCTGCTCGTACGGCGCGGCACCCTCAGCGATGTGGATCTTCAAGGTCACGGCCCGATTGTCCCGCACCCGCCGGAAAATGGGAGGCATGCGCCCACCGCTCGCCCGTAGCGTGCGCTCACATGACCGTCATCGTGCGCGACCTGCGCCCCGACGTACCGGCCGACCTGGAGGGCTTCGTCCGGGTCCGGGGCCTCGCCCTGCCCGACATGATCTTCACTCCGGAGTCCGTGGCCCACGACGTGGCCCGCGCCCACCCCGACGCCCGCTTGCGCACTCTGGTCGCCGAGGAGGGCGGCGAGATCATCGGCACGGCCCAGGTCGGCCTCGCCCACGACAGCCCGGAGCCCGGCCAGGGCTTCCTCAACGTGTACGTGCACCCGGCGCGGACCGGCCGGGGCGCGGGCAGGCTGCTGGTGCGCGCCGCCGAGGAGCACCTGGCGGCGCACGGGGCGACCCGGCTGTTCTCCTGGGTGCCGGACGAGCCCCGTAACCGCGCCTACGCCGAGCGGCGCGGCTACCGGCCGAGCCGCTCCTCGCACTTCCTCGCCCTCGACCTGGCGAACGCCGCCCTGCCCCCGCTCCAGGACCCGCCTGCCGGGGTCGAGCTGCGCACCGCGGACGACTTCGCCGACGACCCCCGCCCGCTGTTCCTGCTGGACGCGGAGACGGTGTCCGACGAACCGGGCGACATCGACACGGAGTTCACGGACTACGAGGCCTGGATCGAGGAGAACTGGCGTTATCCCCTGCTCGACCTGGAGCTGACCTCGGTGGCCGTGGCCGACGGCCGTCCCGTCGCCTTCAGCGTGGCCCACACCGACGGCGCCACCCGCTACCACACGGCCATGACCGGCACCGTCCGCGCCTTCCGGGGCCGCGGCCTCGCCAAACTCGTCAAGAACGCCTCCCTGCACCGCGCCCGCGCCGCCGGATACCGGCTGGCCCTGACCGGGAACGACACGGACAACGGCCCGATGCTCGCGATCAACAAGTGGTTCGGGTACGAGATCCGCGCGACGGAGGTGCGGTATGTCCGCGAACTCGGCTGACACCGGGGGCCGGGTGGACGTCGTCCTCGTCAAGGGCGGCCGGACGAAGATCCGCTACCCGGCCGAGCTGCTCTCCGACGACGGCACCCGCCTGACCGTCCGTGCCGCCTGGGCCGGCGACGTCGTACGCGACTTCGGCTTCGTGCGCTTCGAGGCCGGTGACGTCTTCACCGAGTACTACTGGCGCGACCGCTGGTACTCCGTGAAGGAGGTCCGCGATGCGGCGGGCGGTCTGAAGGGCTGGTACTGCGACATCACCCGCCCGGCCAGGCTCGCCGGCCCGGAGCTGGTCGTCGAGGACCTCGACCTGGACCTGTGGCGCTCCGCCGACGGCACGGACGTACGACGGCTCGACGAGGACGAGTTCGAGGAGAGCGGCCTCCCGCGAACGGACCCCGAGGCGGCGGCCGCCGCCGTCGCCGCCCTCGACGAACTCGAGGAGAAGGCACGCGGAGGCGGCTTCGAGGAGCTGCTGGCTTAGGGGGCCGGGGGTGGCGGGTGGTGGGGTGCCGGGGGTGCCCCGTGCCAGGTGGTGGGGTGCCGGGGGGTGCCCCGTGCCAGAAGGCGCCCCGGTTCCAGGAGCGCCCGGCCGCTAGGACGGTACCGTCGCCACCGCCGCGTAGCGCTCGTCCGTCACCTCCCTCCCCCACAGCCGCGCGTCGTCCGACAGCCGCTCCACGCGCGTCTGCCCGGTGAGCGGGGACAGCAGGGCGGTGAGCCGGTCCGCCGGTATGCCGACGGGGCTGACCGTGCCCCACACGCCCTCGACCAGCACGAGCCGCCCTCCCGGGCGCAGCAGGTCGCGCCAGTGCCGCAGGACGCGGCCCGGGTCGGGCAGGGCCCACAGCAGGTGCCGTACGAGGACGGTGTCGAAGCGCTGTTCCCCGACCGGGGGCGCCGCCGCGTCGCCGAGGAGGAAGACCGCGTCCCGCCCGGCGAGTTTGGCGCGGGCCAGTTCGATCATGGCCGGGGAGAGGTCGACGCCGGTGACGCGGTGTCCCTGCTCCGCGGCGAGGAGCGACAGGCTGCCGGTGCCGCAGCCGAGGTCGAGCAGGTCGCCCGCGCGCGCCGGCAGCCAGTCGCGCAGCCGTCCCGCCCAGGCGTCGCGCACCTCGGGGTCCCGTAGCCCGTGGTCCGGTTCGTCGTCGAAGGCGGCGGCGGCCGCGTCCCAGTCGACACGCGCCGAAGTCGTCCCGTCACTCTGGTTTGCCATACACCCAAGAGTGACACCCGCCACTGACAGTCGAATCGTGACAGCCGCCACTGACAGAACAGGCGTCGATGAGGAACCCTCCCCGAACGGGTCTACCTCCGTGACGCCGCGGAACCCGGTAGCCCCTGAAGGAGGCAGCCATGCGCCGTACGACCGTGCAGAAGCCCCTGAAGAAGACGGACTCCCGCCGGCTCCGCGAAGAGGTGGACGAGCGTCCCGCCGGCCGCCCCGAGGTGCGAAAGGACATCGCGCGCACCTGGTGGCCCGACGGGTGAGAGTGCCCGCGGCCCGGGTCAGCGGAGCCGCTTGCGGTAGTGGACACGGTCGTACGGACCGTCGATTCGCCGCTCCACGACCTCGTAGCCGTACTTCGGATAGATCTTCTGGTTCTCCCACATCATCGCGTTCGTGTAGAGCCTGACCTCGGGCAGGCCGAGCGCACGCGCGCGTGCGTCCACGAAGTGCAGCAGCCGCCGCCCCACGCCCGTGCCATGGGCGTCGGGGCGGACGGCGATGCTGTCCAGGAACAGGTGGTCCGCGCGCTCCTCGACCACCACCAGGCCGACGACGGGATCGCCGGTGACGAACACCTTCCCCGCGGCCACGTCCGCCGCGTGGTCCGCCTCCATGGGCTGCGGTACGACCCCGACGCGCTCGATGTAGGGCTGGTACGCGGCATCGGTCACCGACCGCACGGCCGGTACGTCGGCCGCCGTGGCGGGCCGGATCTCCTCGCTGGTCATGGCGCGCACGCTACCTACCTGATCGCAGCCTGAGCACGTCCTTAAGGCGACCCTAAAGATCGTCTCCGGACGCCCTCGGCAGGCGGTTTCAGGGTTTCTTGGTTCCGGCACACATCAGCACCGGTTCCGAGGAGAGCCCCATGCCCGCACGCCGCAAGGCCGCCGCCGTCGCCGCCCTGGGTCTGACCCCGCTGGCCCTGACCGGGCTGTCCGCCGCTCCCGCAGCCGCGCACGGCTCGCTGGGCGACCCGGTCAGCCGGGTCTCGCAGTGCTACGCGGAGGGCCCCGAGAGCCCGAGGTCGGACGCCTGCAAGGCGGCTGTCGCGGCCGGCGGGACGCAGGCGCTGTACGACTGGAACGGCGTGCGCATCGGCGACGCGAACGGCCGTCACCAGGAGCTGATCCCGGACGGGAGGCTGTGCAGCGCGGACAACGCCGCGTTCAGGGGCCTCGACCTGGCCCGCGCCGACTGGCCGGCGACGAGCGTGCGCGGCGGCTCGTACACCTTCGGGTACCGCGTGACCGCCCCGCACAAGGGCACCTTCACGGTGTACGTCACCAAGGCCGGTTACGACCCCACGCAGCCGCTGGCCTGGTCCGACCTGGATCTGGCGCACCCGGTGGCGACGGCCACCGACCCGGTCGCGTCGGGCGGTTTCTACACGTTCCCGGGCACCCTGCCCGAGCGTTCGGGCCGGCATCTGCTGTACGCGGTGTGGCAGCGCTCGGACAGCCCGGAGGCGTTCTACTCCTGCTCGGACGTCACCTTCGGCGGGAGCGCCCCGGCCGCCCCGGCCGCCTCCGCGCCCTCCGAGGAGCAGATCGAGGACGGCGCCGACAAGTCGACGATCGAGCACCACGGTCACGGCGACGACGACGCCACCACGACCACGGACCCGACCACCGCACCGGCCACCGACCCGGCCACCGACCCGTCGGCCGCGGCCCCGGCGGTCCCCGCGGCCGCGGTCGACGCCCGGCCGGCCACGGCGGCCGACGAGCCGAAGGCCGCGGGCGCCGGTGCGGGTGCGGGCGGGGACCTCGCCGAGACCGGTGGCGACGGCCGCACCCCCTACCTCGCCGTCGGCGGTGCGGCCGCCCTGGCGCTGGGCGCGGCGGTGCTGTTCGCGTCGGTGCGCCGGCGCGCGGTGGCCGGCGGCCGGCGCGGCCGCTGACCGCACGGACTCCGGGGCCCGACCGGCGGCTCAGGCCGGTCGGGCCCCGGGTGGGTACGGCCCTGCGGGTCAGCCGATCGCCGACGCGCAGGTGGTGGGGGTGGCGTGCGCCGGGTCGAGCGCGTTGACCACCTCGTGGAAGGCGATGCGGTCGGTCAGTCCGAGCAGGGCGTGCTCGGACAGGTCGAGCGGGCACAGGTCCTGGATGAGGACGTTCCTGACGCCGGTTCCGGTCAGGAACTGCGACTGGTACGGCGTCACCACCTCGTCGTACCTGGTGGCGATGACCGTGTAGCGGACGCCGGGGACGGTGTCGCCGCCGGCGTTGAGCCTGGTCATGAAGTCGGAGCCGACGATCTGCTGGGCGAGGGCGGGGGTGGCCGCGGTGAGCAGGTCCTCGGCGCCGGGGAAGTACGGCAGCAGGTGGGTGAGCCCGGCGAGGGTGGTGCCGTGGTTGTTGGGGGCGATGCCGACGAGGGCGTTCACCTTGGCGGCCCCGCCGAGGAACTTGAGGTAGTAGCGGGGCATCATGCCGCCCTGTGAGTGGCCGACCAGGTCGGCCTCGGCGGCGCCGGTCGCGGCGAGCACCTTGTCGACGTAGGCGGAGAGCTGCTCCGCCGACTTGTCGATGGGTCCCAGGGCGTGGAAGAAGGGGACACCCGGCAGCCGGCCGTAGTCGAGGGAGAAGACGCAGTAGCCGCGGTGCTTCAGGTACGGCGCGAGGGCGAGCCAGTTGTCGACGGAGTTGGCGAAGGTGCCGTGGACCAGGACGACGGGGCGGGGGTGGGCGGCGGAGGGCTTGCAGTCGTAGTCGTTCCAGCCGCTGCTGGGAGCGGAGGCAGAGGCGGAGGCGGCGGCGGTGGTGGGGACCGTGAAGGTCGCGGCGGCGGCCAGCAGCACGGCGGCCAACGGTCTGAGCAGGCGCTTCCAGGGCAGCATCGCGTGATCTCCTTGCGGCTCAAGGGAGGTTCGACGGCCTTACGCCTGGTGATCCGGATCACGAGGATGCTGTTCACTCGTCAAGTTACGGGCGAGTAGGTGAAGTGTGAAGTTACGCGTCGGTAAAAACTTCCGGTGACCGCCGGGGAAGGCGATGCTCCTGACGCCTCGTCACCAGGTGGGCCGCAGAGGGCCGTAGGGGGCGATGCGAACCAAACCGTCCCGCAGCGCGCGCACTTCACCCTCCCCCAGCACCTCGGCCCACGCCCGCACGGCCTCGGCGGCGGCCTCCTCCGCGGCCCGGGTGCACTCCCACCCGCGTTCGGTCAGCACGACCAGACGGGCCCGCGCGTCCCCGGGATGCGGCCGGCGCTCGACGTACCCCTTGCGGACGAGCTCGTCGACGAGCTGGCTCGCCGCCTGCTTGGTCACCCCGAGATGGGTGGCCAGCTCGGTGACCGTCGCGCCGTCCGGGGCGAGTCGCGTGAAGGCGAAGCCGTAGGCGGGCCGCCCCGCGAAACCGCGGGCCTCCACCCCGTCGTTGATGCGCCGTGTGAGGTCGCCGGCGGCGGCGAGCAGGGCGGCGGTCAGGGCGAGGGCTTCGGAGTTCTGCACACCCGCATTGAAACACCCTTGACGGATTGGTCAAGCAGCTTGACCATAAGGGTCCAGGGTTTGGTCAAGCAGCTTGACCAACCGATGGATCCGATCCGATCCGATCAGGAGTCGCCCATGCCCGTCGTCCGCCCCTCCGACACCCTCACCCACGAGATCCACGGCGCCCGCTTCGTCTCGTACGCCACTCCCCTCACCGGCAGCAAGGAGCTGGCCGCCTGGCGGGGCGAGATCCCGCCGGGGACGAAGGCGCCCGCGCACACCGTCAACCGGGAGGAGATCCTCCACCTGCTCATCGGCGAACTGCTCCTCACCCTCGACGGCCGGACCGAGCGGATCACGGCGGGCGACACCGTGATCGTCGGTCCGGGCGCGACCCTGAGCATCGAGAACCCGACCGACCACACGGCGATCTCGTGGGTCACCACCTCGCTCGGGCTGGAGGCGGTCCTCGCGGACGGCACGCGGATCACTCCTCCGTGGGCCAACTGACGTCCACGCCGGGCGGGCTCACGCCGCCAACCCCCCGGGCATCACCGCCCTCGGCCCGAACCTCGCCCGCGCGCGGTCGGCGACCTCCTCGAGCCGGCGGGCCTTCTCGTCGACGGGGTCGAAGGTGAGCTGGTGGGAGGCCCGCTCGGCGGGGGTGAGGCCCTCGACGCGCAGGGCGACGGCGCGGACGCGGGCGCGCTGGAGGCCCAGCGCCTCGTACAGGGCGTACGCCGTCCTCGTCAGGTCCGCCGAGTGCGCGGTGGGCTCCTCGAGGGTGCGACTGCGGGTCGTCGCGGAGCGGTCGGCGTAGCGGACGGTGAGGGTCAGGGTGCGGCAGACCTTCTCCACGGCGCGCAGCCGGGCGCCCAGTTCCCCGGCGGCCGACAGGAGCGCCCGGCGGTGGCGGTCGGGGTCCAGCTCGTCGCGGTCGAAGGGGCGTTCCGTGGCCAGGGAACGGGAGACGGCGTTGGGGACGACCCGGCCGCGGTCGATCCCGTTCGCCTTCTCGTGCAGTTCGCGGCCCGCCTTCGCGCCGACCAGGCGCTGGAGCGTGGACAGGGGCGCGGCGGCGACCCGGCCGAGGGTGTCGAGGCCGTACTCGCACAGGGTGCGGGCGGTCGCGGCGCCGACGCCGGGCAGCGCGGCGACGGGCTTGCCGGCGAGGAACTCCCGTACCGCGTCCTCGGGCACGGCACACGTCACCCCGGGCCGGGCCTCCCGCAGCGCCATCCGGGCCAGCATCGGCCCCGGCCCGGCGCCGATGGAACAGTCGACCCCGTGCAGCGCGAGCGACCGCACCCGGATCACGGAGGCCAGTTCGACGGCGCTGCGCCCGAAGTAGCGTTCGGCGCCCCGCAGATCGGCCAGCGCCCCGTCCGGCGGCAGCGCCTCGACGACCGGGGTGAACTCCTCGAGGAGCCCGAGCAGTCCCGGCAGGGCGCTCTCCTGCGTCGGCGGCAGCTGGAAACGTACGCAGAGGATGGTCATCCCGCACTCCCCGGACTCTGGTGCCACAACTTCCTTCCCACCGCGGGCCCTTCGCCCGCGGGGCGCAGGTCGGCCCAGGGATGCATCTCGTACCCCGTGGGCATGCGGATGCGCCGCCGCTCCCCCTCGTCCCGGGCCGCGGAGCCGGCCGGCGCGGGCAGCCCGTCCGACCCGGCGAGCCGTCTGCGCGCCGGACCGTCGTCGTCGGCGGGCGCGGAGCCGGGGCCGGCCGGTTCGGCCAGCCGGGCCGCGACCCCCTCCAGCCCCTCCTCCCCCCGCACCTCGAGCAGGTCGGCGAGGTTCCACGCGGCGGCGCCCACCACGCTGAGACTGCGCGGGCCGCGCCGCTGCACCACCCCGCGCACCAGCAGCAGCCAGGAGTGGAAGACGGTGTGCGCGCAGGTGTCGTGGGAGTCGTCGAAGAAGGCGAGGTCGACCAGGCCCGTGCCGTCGTCCAGGGTGGTGAAGACGACCCGCTTGCCGGAGCGGATCGGCGGGGTCTGGGTGGCCGCCTTGGCGCCCGCGACCAGCACCGTCTCGCCGTGCCGGGCCTCGCGCAGCCGGCGCGCCGACACCACGCCCAGCTCGTCGAGGAAGGCCCGGTAGTCGTCCATCAGGTTGCGCGAGGCGTCCATGGACAGCACGCCCAGCTCCGCGCTGAGCTTCTCCGCCGAGGTGAGGTCGGGCAGCCCGGCCGCGGCCGTCTTCCGCCCGCCGGCCAGGGGGAGCTGGCCGCCGCCCGCGCCCCGCGAGCCCCGGTGCAGCTCGGTCAGGTGCAGTTGCAGGTCACGCCGGTTGGCGCCGAAGTCGTCCAGCGCGCCGACCTGCGCGAGGCGTTGGGCGAGCGGCCGGCTCGGCCGTGCCCGCTCCCAGAAGTCGACCAGCGAGGCGTACGGCTGCCCGTCCGCGATCCGCTCGGCCTCGGCCTCGCTGATGCCGTGCACGTCGCAGAGGGCCAGCCGAAGTCCCCACCCGCCGGAGGACCCCGAGGACCCCGAGAACCCCGGGGATTCAGACACCAGTTCGATACGGTGGGCGACTCCCGAACGGTTCACGTCCAACGGCAGGATGGGCACCCCGCGCCGCCGCGCGTCCGCCAGCAGCAGCCGTTTCGGGTACATCCCGGGGTCGTGCGTGAGCAGCCCGGCGTAGAAGGCGGCCGGGTGATGCGCCTTCAGCCACGCCGACTGGTACGTCGGCACGGCGAAGGCCACCGCGTGCGCCTTGCAGAAGCCGTAGGAACCGAAGGCCTCGACGATCTCCCAGGTCCGCTGAATCGTTTCCGCGTCATATCCCCGGGCCGCCGCGTGCTGCGCGAACCACACCTTGATCCGCCCCTGCTCCTCCGGGTCGGACAGTCCGCGCCGCACCCGGTCCGCCTCGCCGCGCCCGCAGCCGGTCATGACGGCGACGATGTCGATGACCTGCTCGTGGAAGACGACGACCCCGTACGTCTCCTTCAGCGACCCCTCCAGATCGGGATGCGGGTACCTGACCGGCGCCCGCCCGTGCCGTGCCTCGATGAACGGCCGCACCATGTCGGCGGCGACCGGCCCGGGCCGGAACAGCGAGATGTCGACGACCAGGTCGTGGAAGGTGCTCGGCTGGAGCCGCCCGACCAGGTCCCGCTGCCCCGGCGACTCGATCTGGAAGCAGCCCAGCGTCTCGGTGGACCGGATCAGCCGGTACGTCGCCGGGTCGCCCGGTGGCAGGGCGTCCAGGTCGACCTCGACGCCCGACGTCCGCTTCACCTCCGCGACCGCGTGCGCCATCGCCGACTGCATCCGCACGCCCAGCACGTCCAGCTTGAGCAGCCCGAGGTCCTCGACGTCGTCCTTGTCGAACTGGGACATGGGGAAGCCCTCGCCGCTGGTCGGCATCACCGGCGTACGGGTCAGGAGGGAGGCGTCGGAGAGCAGGACCCCGCAGGGGTGCATGGCGACGCCGCGCAGCAGGGCGTCGAGGGCCTCGACCAGCTCCCAGAGCTTCCCGTACCTCTCCCGCTCCTTCGCGAGCGCCTTGAGTTCGGGCAGTTCGTCGAGGGCCGCGCGGGCGTCGCGGGCCCGGATGTGCGGGAAGGACTTGGCGACGCGGTCGATGTCCGCGGGGTCCATGGACAGGGCAGCGCCGACGTCCCGGATCGCATGGCGGACCCGGTACGTCTCCGGCATGGCGACCGTCGCGACCCGCTCGGCGCCGAACCGGCCGATGATCGCCCGGTAGACCTCCAGCCGGCGCGCGGACTCCACGTCGATGTCGATGTCGGGCAGCACGACCCGCTCCTTCGACAGGAAGCGCTCCATCAGCAGCCCGTGCTCGACCGGGTCCGCGTGCGCGATGCCGAGGAGGTGGTTGACGAGGGAACCGGCACCGGAACCGCGTGCGGCGACCCGGATGCCCATCTCCCGTACGTCGTCGACGACTTGGGCGACGGTCAGGAAGTAGGAGGCGAAGCCGTGGTGGGCGATGATGTCCAGTTCGCGGTGCATCCGCTCCCAGTAGTCGCGCCGCCGGTCATAGCCGTGCAGCACCATCCCCGCCGCCGCCCGCGAGGCCAGCACCCGCTGGGCGGTACGGCGGCCGGCGCCGACGAGGTGCGGCTCGGGGAAGTGGACGGTGCCGATGCCGAGGTCCTCCTCCGGATCGACCAGGCACTCGGCGGCCGTCGCCCGGGTCTGCTCCAGCAGACGGTGGGCGGTGTCGCGCCGGAAGCCGGCGGCCTCGACGATCCGCTCGGCGGCCCGCAGCATGGCCTCCGCGTCCTTCAGCCAGGCCTCACCCGAGTCCAGCTCCCCGGTCGGGTCGATCGGCACCAGGCGGCGGGCGGCGTCCAGGACGTCGGCGACCGGGCCCTGACCGGGGTCGGCGTACCGGACGGCATTGCTGAGCACCGGGCGGATCCGCTGGTCGGCGGCGAAGCCGACGGTGCGGGCGGCGAGGCGCAGCGAGCCGGGGCCGGTGCCGGTACGGCCGTGCCAGACGGCTTCCAGGCGCAGGGCGTCGCCGTAGACCTCCCGCCAGGGGGCCAGGAGCCTGGCCGCGCGGTCCGGACGCCCCGCGGCGAGGGCGCGGCCGACGTCGGAATCGGGGCCGAGCAGGACGGTCAGACCGTCTCCCGCGTTGTCGGCCCAGGGCAGCAGGGGGGTGCCCTGGGCGGTGCCGCCGCCCGTGTCGCCCTTGGCGGCGTGGGCCGCCGTGACGATCCGGCACAGGTCGGCCCAGCCGCGGGCCCCGTCGCGGGCGAGGAAGGTGACGCGGGGGGCCGACTCGTCGACGAAGGCGCCGCCGCGCACGGGGGTGCGACGCCTTTCCCGTCGTACGGCTCCGTCCTTCCGTACGGGCTCGGGGGCCGTCACCGCCAGGTCCACCCCGAACAGCGGCCGTACGCCCGCCTTGGCGCAGGCCTTGGCGAAGCGGACCGTGCCGGCGAGGGTGTCGCGGTCGGTGAGGGCGAGGGCGTCCATGCCCCGCTCGCAGGCGCGCTCGGCCAGCCGCTCCGGGTGCGAGGCGCCGTGGCGCAGGGAGAACCCGGAGACGGTGTGCAGATGCGTGAAGCCCGGCACACGCACCTCCCGCACTCGAGCCCGAGCAGGCCCACCAGGGCTCTCGAACATCAGTTCCCAACTCTCTCACCTCCACCATAGACCAATTCCCGAACATCTGTACGACCCCCGTTCGGGCGCGTCCCACCTGCGCAAACGTCCGGCCACCCACCCTCGGGGAACGTCGGTGCGGGCAAATCCGGACCTGTCCCACAGGGGTGTCACATCCCGCTTCATCCGGATCGCGGCGCCGACCCGCACTGACGGATCTCACAAACGGCACCAAGCCAGTGATCTTGGTCAGGCCGGGTCTCCGGGCAGGAGGACAGGAGGTCGGCGACGGCCGTGCGGGCTCGCGCCGAGGTCGCGTCGCAGTTCGCCGGCGGCGGCTCCTCGGTGGCCGCCTCCGAGCGCATCGACCGCGACGTCCTTCGGCGTCGCCGCTGCCGGCGCCGTTCGCGCCGGGCACAGGAGACACAGCGAAGGGCTTCCAGGACTTCACCGACGCGGGCGAACGAGGTCCCGGGGCGAGCGGTGCGGGCCGGTCCGGCCGACGCGTACGCCCCTCGCTGGGCAACGTGCGCCCGGCCCGTCGCCGGACGAGTCCGCAGGGTCGTTCAGGGCCTGCGGCCGTGGAAGGTGCGGCGCAGGTCGCTCACCCAGGCGTCGGGGTTCTCCCAGGGGATGAAGTGGCCGCCGTGGTCGTGGGCGTTGACGTTGACGTGGTGGAACCAGTCGGCCTGCGGGCCGGTCGTGAAGGCCCGGACGCGCTCGTCGGCGGTGTGGATGCCGGGCGGGTTCTCGTACGTGACGAAGGTGAGGCCGACCGGGGCCTGCACGACCGGGGTGCGGTCGTGGGCGGGGGCCCAGGGGTAGCGGTTGGCGTTGGCGTAGTAACGCGTCGACGTGGCGATGGAGTTGTTCACCCAGTAGATCGTGGCGTGGGTGAGCAGGTCGTCCTTGGAGAAGACGGATTCGAGGTCGCCGCCGTTGTCGCTCCAGGCGTTCCAGCGCTCCAGCAGCCAGGCGAGCAGTCCGGCGGGCGAGTCGCTCAGCCCGTGGGCCAGGGTGGCGCCGTCGAGCATGTGCACGGCGAGGTGGGACGCCCAGCGGTGGTCCAGCTCGATGATGCGGGCGCGGACGTCGGCGGGCTGGTCGTCGGTGAGGGGCCGGTTCCGTGCGAAGTCCCAGGCGCGGGGGCCGGTGAAGAAGTCGAGCGGCAGCCCGGAGCCGATGTGGATGCCGTACAGCTCGTCGGCGTACTTGTGGCCGAGCTGGCTGGAGACGAGCCCGCCGATGTCGCAGCCCCCGGCCGCGTATTTCTCGTAGCCCAGGGTCTCGGTCATCAGGGTGTGCCAGAGGTCGGAGACCTTCCAGAAGTTGACGTCCGGGAAGCCGGTGAGCGGACCGGGGAAACCGAAGCCGGGCAGGGACGGCACGATGACGTCGAACGCGTCGGCGGGGTCTCCGCCGAACGCGGCCGGGTCGGCGAGCGGGTCGATCACCTTCGACCAGTGCCAGAACGTCCACGGCCAGCCGTGGGTGAGGATCAGCGGGATCGGGCGGGGGCCGCGGCCGGGCTTGCGCATGAAGTGCACCGGGACACCGGCGACGCTCACCTGGTAGTGCTCGTAGGTGTTGATGGCGGCCTCGGCCTTGCGCCAGTCGTAGCCGTCCCGCCAGTAGGCGACCAGCTCACGCAGATAGCTGTCCGGGACGCCGTAGGACCAGTCCTCGTTCCCCTCGTCCAGCGGCGGGCGGGTCAATGTGAGACGGGCGCGCAGGTCATCGAGGACCTCGTCGGACACATGGACAGGGGTGGGCTCCAGGGGGATGGTGTGCGGGGTGGTCATGGCGTGGTTCCTTACCCGGTAGGGGGAAGCGGTGTCGTCGGCCTGTTGGATGGTTGGGCGGCGAGCCGGGCCATACCCAGGAGTGCGGGCGGCGATGCGGCGCGTGCCTGCCGGTGAGTTGTCGCGAACGGCTGGGCTCGTCGTCCCTGGGGCCACCAGGGCTGTCCGACAGGCTACGAACGGCACGGTCGGGTGCATCCCCCCGCGCGACCAGCCGTAGCCGGTGGCGTGCTTCAGCCGGTCTTCGCCGACTCGTCGAAGAACCTGACGATCCGGGGCAGGGCTTGCCACACCGATCCGTTGTGGTCGTGGTCGCCGACGTCGGTCAGCCGGCGTGCGGCGCCGTTCCTCGTCAGCTGGTCCGCACAGTACGCCGCGTGACTGAAGTCGACGTCCTTGTCGCCCCGGCCGTGGAAGATCTCCACCGGTACGTTCGGCCGCCAGTCGCACGTGTTGTCCATCGGGCGCAGCTTGTCCTTCAGGACACCGTCGGGCTTGCGGATCTTGTTCAGGAGGTCCTCGGTGAACAGGTCCTTGGAGGCGGCCGGGAGTTCGCTGACGATCTGCCCGGCGGTGTGATGGCCGTCGAAGAGACCCTCCACCTTGCTGTCGTAGGGGGAGCGGAAGACGTCGCCGGGTGACGTGTAAAGGCCGTACATCTTGTTCCAGGCGGTGACGAAGTAGGCGAGGTAGATGCCGGATCTGGCGATCTTGTCGTCGGCCGCGGCGGCCTCGAAGGCCGAGAGGTTGTAGGGGCCGCTGACCGGGGCGAGTGCCCCCAGCCCGAAGTAGCGGTCGGCGCCTTTCTGCTGAAGCGCCCGGCCTACCAGCATGGTCGCGGGGCCGCCCTGCGAGAACCCGCTGACCTGGACCTTCCGCTTCAGCTCCCGGCCGTTCCGGTGGGCGAAGGTCCGGGCCGCGCGCAGGCCGTCCACCGAGGCCGCGACGGTGGCCCGAGGGTCACCGTAGGGGTGGAAGCCTTCGCCCGAGCCGAGGCCCACGTAGTCGGGTGCCGAAACGGCCCGCCCGGTCGAGGCGAACAGCAGGGCGACGAGCCGGTCGTTCGACTTCGGGTTCTCCGAGGCGACGTCCTTGCGGTAGACGGTGGTGCCGTGCAGCCAGGAGACGGTGGGCAGGTGGCGCGCCCCGTTCTTGGGCAGGACGACGAGCTGGCTCGCGATCGTGGGGGCGCCCGCGCTGTCAGTGGTGCGGTAGGTGACCCGATAGGCGGTCACGCCGTAGCGGACCTGGGACGAGTCGATCTTTCCCCGGAGTTCCCCGGCCACTTCCTCCGCTGTGAGGTCGGCCGCTTGCTCGACGGAGACGACGGACCCGCCTTGTGCCCGCTCGCTGTGGGAACCGGCCGCGGCCGGGACCGGAGCCAGCAGGACGGACACACTGCCGAGGACCGCCGCGCCAGCCGGAATCCGGATTCTTGTTCGCCGTGAAGTCATGGAGGGATCATGTCCGTCGGCCGCTCCGCTGGGACATGGAGCGGCCCCCCGGCCGCACAGGGGGAAAGCCCCCTCGGGGCCCGTAGGGGATGCCGGATGCCCCGTCCCCTACGCCGACGCCCCGCACGGCGTTCCCCGCGGTGCTCCCGTACAACGCGAAAGTCCCGCCCCTCGCGCGCGGGGCGGGACTTTCGCGACTGCGGTGAGGCGTCGGGTCAGCCGATCTGCGTGCCCGTCGCCGACAGCGCCTCCGTCACCGGCTGGAAGAACGTCTCCCCGCCCGAGGTGCAGTCACCGCTGCCGCCGGAGGTGAGGCCGATCGCGTTACCGCCCGAGAAGAGGGAGCCACCGCTGTCGCCGGGCTCGGCGCAGACGTCGGTCTGGACGAGGCCGTTGACGATGTCCCCGTTGCCGTAGTTCACGGTGGCGTCCAGGCCGGTGACCGTGCCGGAGTGCACCTGGGTCGTCGAGCCGCTGCGGGTGACCCGCATGCCGACGGTGGCCTCGGCGGCGCCCGTGATCGCCTGCGTGGAACCGTTGTAGAGGTTCACCTCACTCGGGTGGTCGACGTCGGCCGTGTACTTGACGAGGCCGTAGTCGTCGCCGGGGAAGCTGGAGGTCTCGTTCGTGCCGATCGCGGTACCGGAGGAGTCCGACCAGGTCGAGACGGACTCGGTGCAGTGACCGGCGGTCAGGAAGTACGGCTCGCCGCCCTTGACCACGTTGAAGCCGAGCGAGCAGCGCCCGCCGCCTCCGGTGATGGCGTCGCCGCCCGCGATGAAGGGCTTGAACTCCCCCTTGGTGCGCTGGAGTTCCGCCGTGCCGCCGAGCCCCTCGACGACCTTGGTGAGTTGGGCCCACTCGGCGTCGGAGACCGTGCGGTCGGCGGTGACGACGACCTTGTTGGTGGTCGGGTCGGTCACCCAGGAGGTGCCGGGGATGGTCGCGTCGTTCTTGAGCGTCGTACGGGCGCCCTTCAGCTCGGCGAGGGAGTTCTCGACGAGTCTGGCCTTGGCGCCGGCCGCCTCGACGGTCTTCGCGGCGGCCTCGTCGAGCACGTTCACCACAAGGCTCTTGGTCTTCGCGTCGTAGTACGTGCCCGCCGCGTCGGCGCCCAGGTCCGCGCCGAGGTTCGAGGCGAGCTTTCCGGCCGCCAGGGCCGTGAGGAGCCGGGGCTCGGGGCGCTGCGGGGTCTCACTGGCGTTCGCAGTCTGGAAGGTGACACCCGCGGCGACGAGAGCGGTGACTCCCGCTCCCGCCATCACGGCCCGCCGCCCGGGTATGCGTCGGTGCTTCAACTCGTGTCCTCCTGTGGGGGGTCGGCCCGGACGGTTATGGGGACCGTCAGAGGCCGGAAGGCTGGGTTGACGGGCGCCCACTCTTCCGAACCGCACAGGGAGCACACAAGGTCGACTTCCGGACGCGCGCACGGTGACCACCACACACCCTCCGCACCTTCACCACCCCGTTCGCGCCGGGAAAGTTCGCGCTGCAAACGCTACGCGTGAGTAACCGTGCACGGGGTGGTGAGGTCCGGCCTGGCTCGAATTCGCCCTCGCGGCAGGCGCGGAGGGCGATTGCCGCGGCGCCTTCTCGCCGACCGGGCCGCACCGGCCGGGCACAAGAGGAAGCCCCCGCACACCGGTTGGGTGCGGGGGCTCGCCTGCTTCTGGCCGCAGGTCGCGCCGTCCGGGTCAGAAGACGCTGACGCCGTAGGCGTTCAGGGCCTCCACCACGGGCTGGAAGAAGGTCGTGCCGCCGGAGGTGCA
Source organism: Streptomyces sp. NPDC014995 (assembly GCF_043080745.1). Classification (NCBI taxonomy): domain Bacteria; kingdom Bacillati; phylum Actinomycetota; class Actinomycetes; order Kitasatosporales; family Streptomycetaceae; genus Streptomyces; species Streptomyces sp. NPDC014995. The sequence goes on along the minus strand of NZ_JBIBVX010000003.1, from coordinate 54,660 downwards.
GTTGCCGCTGCCGCCGGAGGTCAGACCGTAGGCCACGCCGTTGCTGCCGTAGAGCGAGCCGCCGGAGTCGCCGGGCTCGGCGCAGACATTGGTCTGGATCATGCCGTAGACGACGTCGCCGCCACCGTAGTTGACGGTCGCGTTGAGCGCGGTGACCCGTCCGCTGTGGGTGCCGGTGGTGGATCCGTCACGGTAGACCGTGGTGCCCACGGTCGGGTTGGCCGCGCGGGTGATGTCCACGCCGCCGGCGGTGCCCGCCTTGGAGATCGAGGTGTTGGTGTACCGGACGATGCCGTAGTCGTTCGTCGGGAAGCTGGAGCCCGTCGTCGGACCGAGGACCGTGGTGCGGGCGGAGTTCGAGTACCAGGTGCCCGCGCCGTCGGTGCAGTGACCGGCCGTCAGGAAGTAGTAGTTGCCCGCGCTGTCACGGACGTTGAAGCCGAGGGAGCAGCGCCAGCTACTCGCATAGATGGCGTCGCCACCCTGGATGTACTTCTGGAACTTGCCCTCGGTGCGCTTGATCGTCAGAGCGTCGGCGTTGGCGCCGGCCTGCTCCTTGATCTTCGCCACCTCGGCCTGGGACACCGTGCTGTCGACGGTCACGACGACCCGGTTGGTCTTGCTGTCGACCGCCCAGGCGGTGCCCGGGATGTCGGCCTTGAGCACCGAGCCGCTGGCGCTCTTGAGTTCGGCGGCGCTGAACGGGGTGGCGTCGGCCGCGCTCGCGTGGGGGATGGCGATGGCGGCCGCGGCGACGAGTCCGGTGGCGACGGCGGTCAGCCGGGTCCGTCTCGAAATGCCGCTGGTGGGGGTGGTGCGCTCGATCCTCACGTTTCGTTCCCTCCCAGGGGAAGTCGGGGGCCCGCGTGGGGTCGGGGCCCGTGAGGCGCAGTCGAGGGCCACGGGATGTCCGGATTCCGAACCTGCATGACCCTGACAAGCGCTGAGGGGGAGTATTCGGCCGAACGGCCGGTCGGCGCAAGGGCGCCTTTCGGCCGTCAATCTTTGAAGTAAACGAGGGGGTTGAGCCCCGCACCGAAGGCTCTCGGCGGATCCCGGGCCAGGTCGCGCTCCCCTGCCCCGACCGCGACGGAGAGCATGTTCCCGGTGATGGGAGGGGGGCGGACGAAGTGGTCGGCGAAGGCGCACGACGGCAGTTGGGCGCGGTGGAACTCCACGGTCGCGCGCCCGTCGGCGTCGGGTGCGGCCGGGTGCGGGAACCGGAACCGGTGACTGCCGTCCCCGCTGGTGGCGTCGGCCGGCACCGCCCCCGGCGAGCCGTCGCCCGCCGGTGCCCCGCCTCGCCGTCCGGGCCGTAACCGCGCTCCCCCACGCCGCCTCCCCGACCAGCACGACCAGCCGCCGCTCGCCGAGCACGCCCCGGCCACTGCGGCCGGCCCCGGGCCGGCGGCGAGCCGCACCTCGCCGCTGAACGGCCCCGCCCCGGCCGTCAGCCCGTCCGCGCCGGTCGCGGTGCGCACCACTCGCTCCCCTTCGGCCACCCAGACCCCGGGGATGTCCGGAAGTCGTCCCGCCGGACGGTCCGCCGGCCAGTGGGCGCCGGCGAGCGCGAGCGGCCCGGCCGGCGCACAGCTCGCACTCCTGCGGGGCTCGCCGCCGCAGAAGCGCCGGGACCCACGTACGGAAGGCTCCTAGCAGTCACACCCGCAGCCGTCGCAGCAGCAGCCGTCACCGCAGCAGTCGCAGCAGTTGCAGCACTCGCAGCAGTCCGAGCAGTCGTCACACCGCTGGCACAGGCCCTCCTTGCGGTCCCGCGTCCACGGGTCGTCGTACTCGCCGCAGCACATCTGGCACGTACAGGCGAGGCCCGCCCAGACGAGGCACCCCGCGAGGAGGCCGCGCCGGTCGCGGTGCGGCGGCTCGGGCGGCAGGTGCGGGCCGCCGGGGCCGGACGGCGCGTACGGGTTGCCCGGCGGGGGGCCCGACCGCTGCGCCGGGTGCCCGCACGAGGTGGTGCCGAAGGCACGGTCGACGGAGGCGCGTACTTCGTGCACGAGCAGGACATGGGCGAGCTTCGCGTCGCCGAACTCGGCCTCGCGCAGCGCGAGCCGGATGCCGTGCACGGCGTCGTCGGCGAGCCGCCGGGCCTCCCGCGGGGACGTCCCGGTCGCGGTGAGCGGGTTCCACGCGCCCGACGCGGCGTCACTCTCCTGGTCCTCCACGGCGTCCAGCAGGTGGGCGAGCCGTCCGAAGAGGCGCCCGGCCTCGGCGAGCGGCTCGGCGTTGCCCGGCCGCCCGGCCAGGACCGCGGTGTGCGCGAAGGCCGCGGCGGTCGCGGTCTCGGTCGGTTCGGTGACCGTCAGGATCGGCGTGCCCGGCCCGGCGAGCGCCTCGATGCCCACCTGCCGGTCCACGGCGTCGACGAGTACGGCGGTGTCGAACCCGACGGCCGATCCGGTACGGGCCCCCGCCGCACCCCAGCTCGTGGCGACCCGGCGCGCGGCCAGGGCCACCGGCCGCCGGGCCAGCCAGCCGTCCCCGTCGGCGACGTGGTCGCGCACCTTGGCGGAGGCCAGCACCAGCGAGACGGCTGCCGCGAGCCGCGCCCCCTCACCCTGCGCGACGGACGCGCTCCGCATCCCGCGCAACGGGCAGGGTCCGGCCGTACGCCGCCATCCGCCACGGCGCTCGACGGCCTGAGCCTCCGTCAGCACGGATATCAGCAACCCGTCGTAGTTGGTCACGATCCGCGCGAACTGTCCGTGGTCCCGCCGGAGCGCGAGGCACAGCCCGCACAGGTGCGCCATCCACTGGGTCCTGAGCCCTTCACCGAGCCGGTGACGGCACGGCCTGACGATTCCGAACACGACGATCCCCCGTGATCCGTACGACGTTGAGCCGCCGCATCGTATCGACGGATGGTCGTACGGGAACGGCTCACCCTGTTCACCCGTACGCCCCGGCCCTCACCCGTACGCCACGAAGAGTCATATTTCACTCACAGTCAGCAGCCGTGTACGACAAGACCCTTGGGGCATACGGACTCTCGACGGATCGGCTGTGCACCAGTACCGTCACAAACCCCCCGCGCGGCGTCTATCCACTTGGCGCGACATCCGCATCATGGACGACCATGGGGAATGCGGATAGCAAGAATGACCGCTGTGAGAGGAGGCGTCCATGGGATCGGTACGCAAGGCGAGTGCCTGGCTTGGCCTCGTCGACGACAACGATGACGAGCGTTACTACGACGACGACTATTCCGAGGGGACCGACTCCGGAGACGCCTGGGTCACCGACCCGCGGGTGAAGGTCGCCGCCGACACGGCCGAGGAGAAGGGCCGCCGGATCGGCACGGTGACCCCGGACAGCTTCCGGGACGCCCGGGCGATCGGCGAGCTGTTCCGCGAGGGCGTCCCGGTCATCATGAACCTCACGGCCATGGAGGCCGCCGACGCCAAGCGCGTCGTCGACTTCGCGGCCGGGCTGATCTTCGGCCTGCGCGGTTCGATCGAGCGGGTGTCGACCCGCGTGTTCCTGCTGACCCCCGCCAACACGGAGATCGTGAACGGCGACCCGGCCGCGCACCGCACGGACGGATTCTTCAACCAGAGCTGAGGCAGGGCCGTTCACCGGCCCTGCCCCCTCAGGGGCCGTTCCCCGGGGTCAGCGAAAGGCGTCGAGTCCGGTGAGCGCCTTGCCCAGCACGAGCTGATGCATCTCGACGGTGCCCTCGTAGGTCAGCACCGACTCGAGGTTGGTCGCGTGCCGCATGACGGGGTACTCCAGGGAGATCCCGTTGGCCCCCAGGATCGTCCGCGCCGTACGACAGATCTCGATGGCCTCTCGTACGTTGTTGAGCTTGCCGAAGCTGACCTGCTCGGGACGCAGGCGGCCGGCGTCCATGCGCCGCCCGAGGTGATGGGCGAGCAGAATCCCCTTGTGCAGTTCGACCGCCATGTCGGCGAGCTTGGCCTGGGTGAGCTGGAACCCCCCGATCGGCCGCCCGAACTGCTCGCGCGTCCTCGCGTACTCGACGGCGGTCTCGAAGCAGGTCCGGGCCGCGCCCATGGACCCCCACACGATCCCGTACCGGGCGTGGGACAGACAGCTGAGCGGGCCCTTGAGCCCGACGACCTCGGGCAGCACGGCGTCGGCGGGCAACCGCACGTCGTCGAGCACCAGCTCGCTGGTGACGCTGGCCCGCAGGGACCACTTGTGCCTGATCTCCGGCGCGGAGAACCCGGAGACGTCGGTGGGCACGACGAACCCCCGGATCCCCCCGTCGGTCTGCGCCCACACCACGGCGACCCCGGCCACGGATCCGTTGGTGATCCACATCTTCCGCCCGTTGAGGACCCAGTCGGAGCCGTCCCGCTTGGCGTACGTCCGCATGGCGGCGGGGTCGGAGCCGTGATCGGGTTCGGTCAGCCCGAAGCACCCGATGACCTCACCGGCGGCCATCCGCGGCAGCCAGGCCCGCTTCTGCTCCTCACTCCCGAACCGGTGAACGGCGTACATGGCGAGGGAGCCCTGCACGGAGACCAGGGACCGGATCCCGGAGTCGGCGGCCTCGAGCTCCAGGCACGCCAGCCCGTACTGCACGGCACTGGCCCCGGCGCACCCGTACCCCTCCAGCGACATTCCGAGCGCCCCGATCCCCCCGAGCTCCCGCGCCAGCTCCCGAATCCCCGGCAGCTCCCCCGCCTCGTACCACCCGGCCACGTGCGGCAGCACCCGCTCCCCGGCCCACCGCCGCACGGTGTCCCGCACGGCGAGGTCCTCGACCGTCAGCAGATCGTCGAGACCGAGGGGGTCGGCGGGGTCGAACGCGGGTGGTGCGGAACCCGGGGACGAGGACGAGGACATCGGAAAACCCTCCGAAACCTGAAACTAGCAGCGCTAGTTACGACACTGGGCCCGACGTTACGACGCCCGATCACGCCCGTCCAGTCCCCGCCGCGGTCGGGTGGTGCGGGGGTGGGAGACCCATCCGGTGGGAGACCCATCCGGCGTCAAGCCGAGACGCGGGACTCCGTGACCTCTGTGACCTCCCTGGGCCCGGGCAGCTCCACCGCAGGCGCCTCGCACTGCATGACCCGCGGCAACCGCAACGCCATCACCGCCCCCAGCAACAACAACCCCGCACTCACCAGCAGCGTGACGTGCAGCCCGTGCACGAAACAGTCCCGAGCCGTCCGGCGCAGGGCAACCCCTGCCGCGCCCCCGAGCCGCCCGGCAACCTCGTAGGCCTCCCCCAGCGAATGCCCCGCCGCGGCCGACGCCGCGGCCGGCACCCCGGGCACCGACGAGAGCCCGGGCGCGTACGCCGCGTTCATCACGCTGCCCAGCAGGGCGATACCGATCCCGGCCCCCAGCTGGTACGACGTCTCACCGATCGCCGCCGCCCCACCGGCCTGCTCCGGCGGAGCCTCGCTCAGCATCGACTCGTACGCCGCGAACAGCGTCGTCTCCAGCCCGAAGCCCAGCAGCACGAACCCGAACAGCAGCAGCCCCGCGTTGTCCGACCCGCCCATCGCGGTCAGCGTCACCACCGCGGCCGCCGTGAGACAGAACCCCCCGCACACCATCCGCCGCGGCCCGAACCGCCGCAGCAACCGTGCCCCGGCCAGCCCCGCCGCCATCGCCGCGAACGTCAGCGGCAACAGCCGCAACCCCGTCTCCAACGGAGACAGCCCCAGCACCAGCTGAAGGTACTGCGCCGCGATCAGTTCGAGGCCCACCAGCGCCAGCATCGCCAGCACGATGCAGCCCACCGACGTACTGAACGCCGGCCGGGAGAACATCCGCAGGTCCACCAAGGGATGCGTACGCCGCCGCTGGCGTCGTACGAACACCACGACCAGCGCGGCACCCGCCAGCAGCGGCACGAAGGTGAACGCGTCCGCCTCCCCGCCGCCCAGCCGCTTCACGCCCAGCACGGCACCGAAGAGGCCCGCCGCGGCCATCAGCGCGCCCACGACGTCCCACGGCCCGTCCCCCGCACCGCGCGACTCCGGCAGCAGCAGTCGTCCCACCGGCAGGCTGACCAGCATCAGCGGAATGTTGACGAGGAAGACCGCCCCCCACCAGAAGTGCTCGAGGAGGAACCCGCCGAGCAACGGCCCCGCCGCCGCGCCCACCGCGGCCACCGCGCTCCAGATGCCTATCGCGAGCGCCCGCTCCCGCCGGTCGGGGAAGACCTGCCGCAGGATCGACAGCGTCGCCGGCATGATCATGGCTCCGCCCACGCCGAGCAGCGCCCGCGCGACGATGAGCACCTCGGCGCTCCCGGCGAACGCCGCCATCGCGGAGGCGACGCCGAACAGCGCGTACCCGAGCAGCAGCACCCTTCTGCGGCCCACCCTGTCACCGAGCGTGCCGAAGAGGATCAGCAGCGAGGCGCAGACGAGCGGGTAGGTGTCGACGATCCAGAGCAGTTCGATCGCGCCGGGCCGGAGGTCCTCGGTGACGGCGGGCACCGCGACGTGCAGCACGGTCGCGTCGACGGCGACCAGGAGCAGGCTGACGCACAGCACCACCAGCACGACCCAGCGGTTGGCACCGGCCCCGGCCGCCCGACGGCGCAGCCCGACGGCAGCCGTGGTCGTCCCGGACATGTACGTACCTCCCAGGTGTTCCTCGGGTTCGGCGGGCTCGCGGGGTGGGGACTCCCCGCGACTCGGCCGGAGAGGAGCGGTGGTCCCCGGCCCGCGCAGACGAACGGCGAGTGACACGCAGCGTACGCGAGTTCGTGGCTCGGTCACGTGGCGGACCTCTCACCGTCCAGGGCGAACGCGTGTGGCGTGCACCACTCTCCCCACCGGCCCGTACGCCCGGCGCGCCCTCCTCCTGCGCGCCCGGTCGATAATCGGGCCCGTGACCGATCTTGAAACGCGCGCGGCACCCCCCGGCGCCGCGGCGCTGCGCCGGGCTGCCCCGGCCCTCGTGGGGTACGCGGCCGTCCGCGCCCTGGGCCTGCTCGCCCTCGCCCTGTGGAGCGCCGCGCGCGACAAGAGCGCGTACACGCTGCTGACGGCGCGCTGGGACGCCCTGTGGTACACGCGGGTCGCCGAGCTGGGGTACGGCTACGAGGTGCGCCTGCCCAACGGCGACGTGCACTCCAATCTCGCCTTCTTCCCGCTGCTGCCGTGGCTGGAGCGCCTGCTGCACACGGTGACCCCGCTGTCGTACGCCGACGCCGGTTTCATGGTCTCCCTGCTCGCCTCGCTCGCCGCGGCCTGGGGGATCTTCGCGGTCGCCGACCATGTGTACGGGCGCCGGGCGGGGGTCTGCGCCGTTCTGCTGTGGGCGGTCCTGCCGGTCGGCGTCGTGCAGTCGATGGCGTACAGCGAGTCTCTGTTCACCGCCCTGGCCGCCTGGTCGCTGTACGCGGTGCTCACCGGCCGGTGGGTGATGGCGGGCGTGCTGGCGTCGCTGTCCGGTCTGACCCGGCCGGTGGGACTCGCCGTGGTGGCGGCGGTGTGGGTGGCGGGGGTGGTGTCGCTCGTGCGAGACCGGCGCGTGGAGTCCACAGGGGGCGCGCAGACGACCGTACGCGCCCCGCGGTCATCGCTCGACGCCCCTCCCCGGCATGAACGCTCCACCAGAGGCGCGCATGTCACACAACGCGCCGTCGGCCTCCTTCTCGCGCCCCTCGGCGCCGCGGGCTACGTCCTCTGGGTCGGCCACCACACCGGCAAGGGCCCCCTCGGCTATCTCGACGTCCAGGCCGGCTGGCGCAACGGCTTCGACGGCGGCCTCGCCTTCGCCCGCTTCATCATGGACAAGTTCACGTCAATTCCGTCGGCCCTCGCCGGTGTGGGACTGATCGTCGGCGTCGCGCTGCTGATCCGGCTGTACCTCGTCTGCGTACGGCAGCGCCAACCGCTTCCGCTGCTGGTGTACGGGGGTGTGGTCCTCGCGCTCGCCCTGTGCGCGTCGAGCTACTTCGGCTCGAAACCGCGCCTGCTGCTGCCCGCCTTCCCGCTCCTGCTCCCCCTCGCCCTGGCCCTCGCGCGGCTGCGGACCTCACGATCCGCGCTGGTGGTGGCGGGTGCCGCGGTGGCGTCGGCCGTGTACGGCGCCTGGTGGCTGAACGGCTCCGGTCCCCCATGATCGACTGCGTACTACCGGTGAGCGACCCGGGAATGAGTCCCCAGCATTCGGCGAACTCATTTCATACGTTGCCTAAAACTGTCCCCCAGAATGATCAAAGGAATTGAAGGGAAACCCTGGTGACGGATTGCGGAATCGGGATGAATAAACGCCGTTCTGAGAGCAATCCCACATCACATCGTCATCACAAAGCCGTGGAATCGGCCGGGAACTGAGCTCACTCGCTGTAACGTCGATTGGGTGCGTACCGAAGGAAACCTCACCCGTCTGGACCGGGTGTTCGCCAGGCTCGACCGGGAGCCGGAACGACCGGCCCACATCGATGTGCCGAAGATGAGCCGGCACCGGGTCGCGCTGTTCGCCTCGACCCTGGCCTTCTACCTGGCGATCGTGTGGCTCGTGGTGATCACCTCGTGGCTGGTCCGCCTCGACTGGCAGGTCATGTTCTTCCGGCCGTACCAGCAGTGGTCCGAAATCCACTGGTTCGTCGACTATTACGTGGTCCTCGGCCAGCGCGGTCCCACCGCCGTGATGGTCGCCGCCTGGCTGGGCTGGAGATCCTGGCGGCAGCACACCCTGCGCCCGCTGCTCGCCCTCGGCGTCTCGCTGCTGCTGCTGAACGTCACCGTCGGCGCCGCGAAGATCGGCATGGGCCGCCTCGGACCGCACTACGCCACCACCATCGGATCGAACGAGATGGGTCTGGGCGGCGATATATTTCCCAGCGGCCACACCGCCAACGCGGTCGTGACCTGGGGAATCCTGGCATATCTGGCCTCCACCCCGAGAGCCCGCCGCTGGCTGTCGGCCCTCTCCGCGGTCACCTCGCTCGGCGTCGGCCTGGCCACCGTCTACCTCGGTACGCACTGGCTCAGCGACGTGGTCCTCGGCTGGGCCGCCGGCCTGCTGATCCTGCTGGCGCTGCCCTGGTTCGAGCCGCTGATCGCCCGCGCGGAGGTCTGGATCCTCGACCTGCGCGACCGCTGGCTCGCCGGCCTCATCGGTACGGCGCCCGCGCCCGCCCCGGTCCCGGTGGCCGTGCCGCTCAAGCCCCGCGCCGCGGTCCCGGACGAGACCGCCGGGCCCCATGCCCCGAGGGCGCCGGTCTACCTCGCCCCCGGCCCGCACACGGCCCGCCCGGAGCGCACCCCGGTCACCCCCGTCGGCGGCCGCCGCCCACCGCACCCCGACCGGGTGCCACGGGCTACGCCCACCTCGACGGCCCGCCCCTGACCGGCGGCCGACCGGTCGCGGGCCTCGGTACGCACCACCCGGCCCCGGCCTCGGCCCCGTAATGAAGGCCCCGGTTCCCGGCCCAGGAACGGTCCGGGACCGGGGCCTTCGCCGTGGGCGGCTCTCAGCCCTTCCAGGCGCGGGCCACGCGGCCGTCACGCACCTCGAAGTTCAGCCGCCCCACGCGGTACTCCATGGTGATGATCGTCCCGGGCGCCAGGGAGCGCACCGTCGACCACCCCCGTTCACTGGCGAGCCGCTCGGCACGCGCGGCCTCGAGGCCGACGTACCCGTCCGGACTGTCCTGGGGCTCCGCTGGCGGAGTGGGAATCGGTGCCATACCGCCACGCTAGGCCGAGGGGGCCGTCCGGGGAACCCCGGACCGGAGATGTAGATCACTCCGGTCACACTTCTGTCACAGGATCACGACACGCGTTTCGGTCGAACTCCATCACACGTACGAGCGGTTTCCTACGCCTTCCGCGCTCTTTCGAACGTAATTCCCGCGTGTCGCCCCGGCACCTCGAATAACCCGGCGGAAAGTTCCCGGAGAACCGTCCCCGGAACCCGTTCCCCTCCCATTCCGTGCGATTCCGCGGGGGCTGACTGCTCATAGGAAATACACGGCTCCCCCACACCTCCTCCGCACGCCCCCTGTCGGTGGGCGCGGCGGCGCGAGCATCATGGCGACAGCTCGCGGGCACCCGTGCGGCGCGGGCGACGGCGGACCCGGGGCGCGACGAGCGAAGGGGCGAGCGATGGGGACGGAGACCGTACCGGCGACGGCACGCGCCGTTCGGACCAGGCGGGGCGGCCGGGTGGTCGTCGACTGGCTGACCACCACCGACCACAAGAAGATCGGGCACCTCTACCTGATCACGTCGTTCGCGTTCTTCCTGGTCGGCGGGGTCATGGCGCTGATCATGCGCGCGGAGCTCGCCCGGCCGGGACTGCAGATCGTGACGAACGAGCAGTTCAACCAGCTGTTCACGCTGCACGGCACGATCATGCTGCTGCTCTTCGCGACCCCGACCTTCGCGGGCTTCGCCAACGAGCTGATGCCGCTCCAGATCGGCGCCCCCGACGTCGCCTTCCCGCGGCTGAACATGCTGTCGTACTGGCTGTTCCTCTTCGGCGGTCTGATCGTGCTCGGTTCGCTGCTGGTGCCGAGCGGCCCGGCGGCCTTCGGCTGGTTCGCCTACGCGCCGCTGAACAGCCTGGAACGCTCCCCCGGCATCGGGGCCGACCTGTGGATCATGGGCCTGGCGCTGGCCGGCTTCGGCACGATCCTCGGTGCGGTCAACTTCGTCACCACCATCATCGGGATGCGCGCGCCGGGCATGACGATGTTCCGGATGCCGATCTTCACGTGGAACACGCTGTTCACGTCGATCCTGATCCTGATGGCGTTCCCGGTCCTCGCCGCGGCGCTGCTGGTCCTGGAGGCGGACCGGCGGTTCGGCTCGCAGGTGTTCCAGGCGGCCAACGGCGGGGCGCTGCTGTGGCAGCACCTGTTCTGGTTCTTCGGGCATCCCGAGGTGTACATCATCGCGCTGCCGTTCTTCGGGATCATCACGGAGATCATCCCGGTCTTCAGCCGCAAGCCGATCTTCGGCTATCTGATGCTGGTCGGCGCGACGATGGCGATCACCGGTCTCTCGGTGGTGGTGTGGGCGCACCATATGTTCGCGACCGGCGCGGTGTTGCTGCCGTTCTTCTCCTTCATGTCGTTCCTGATCGCGGTGCCGACGGGCGTGAAGTTCTTCAACTGGACCGGGACCATGGTGAAGGGCTCGGTGTCCTTCGAGACGCCCATGCTGTGGGCGATGGGCTTCCTGGTGACGTTCCTGTTCGGCGGCCTGACCGGGGTGATCCTGGCGTCGCCGCCGATGGACTTCCATGTCACCGACTCGTACTTCGTGGTGGCCCACTTCCACTACGTCGTCTTCGGCACGGTGGTCTTCGCGATCTTCGCCGGGTTCTTCTTCTGGTGGCCGAAGTTCACCGGCAAGCTGCTCGACGAACGGCTCGGCAAGATCCAGTTCTGGACGCTGTTCGTCGGCTTCCACACCACGTTCCTGGTGCAGCACTGGCTGGGCGCGGAGGGCATGCCGCGCCGCTACCCGGACTATCTGGCCGCGGACGGCTTCACCGCCCTGAACACCGTCTCCACGATCGGCGCGTTCCTGCTCGGCCTGTCGACGCTGCCGTTCCTCTACAACGTCTGGAAGACCGCCAAGTACGGCGAGAAGGTCGAGGTCGACGATCCCTGGGGCTTCGGCCGCTCCCTGGAGTGGGCGACCTCCTGCCCGCCGCCCCGGCACAACTTCCACGCGCTGCCCCGGATCCGCTCGGAGTCCCCGGCGTTCGACCTGCGCTATCCGGAGTACGCGGCCGAGACCCCGCAGCCCGAGCCGGTGAAGCACCAAGCCGGTCGCGAGCCGTCCTGACCTCCCCGGTCGGCTCGGCACGCGCCGGCACCGTGTGCGGGGGCCGCCATGGCGGGCGGCCCGGCCCGGCGGACGCACCGGGCGGGGCCGCGCGGCCGGGTCAGAAGTTCAGGCGCAGGCCCGGTGTGATCAGGTCGGGGTTCCCGCCGATGGCGGCCTTGTTGGCGGCGTAGAGCCGCTGCCAGCTGGTCCCGTGCCGGGCGGCGATGGTGCTGAGCGTGTCGCCCTCGCGGACGGTGTAGTCGCCGCGCGAGCTGCCGCGGGAGCTGTGGCCCGTCGAGCGCTCGGCCGACCGCGCCGACGGCTCCGACGAGCCGTTCGCGGACGAACCCGACGCGCTCGAGCGGGACTTGGTGGAGGACGAGCCGGCCGAGGGAGCGTCCGGTGCACTGCCGGACGCTCCGGCCCGCGCCGAGCAGGTGGGCCACGCACCCCACCCCTGGGCCCGCTGGACCTCGGTGGCGACGGCGATCTGCTGTGCCCTGGTGGCCTGGTCGGCGGTGGGCGCGTAGGCGGTGCCGCCGTACGCGCGCCAGGTCGAGGCGGAGAACTGCAGTCCGCCGTAGTAGCCGTTGCCGGTGTTGATGTGCCAGTTGCCGCCGCTCTCGCACTGGGCGATGCGGTCCCACACTCCGCCGTCCGCCGCAGCGGCGTTGCCGGTCGCGGCCAGCAGTCCGAGGGGGGCGAGGAGCGCCGCCCCGGCGAGGACCGCCGTCGTACGCGCCTTGCCGGCGCGAGCGTTGACGCGGGTGTTGTCGGCACATTCGGACATGTAGATCCCTCTCTACGGACCCGGGCTCCCCCTGACGGGGCGCGACCGTCCGCGCAGGGGCGCGGTCGTCGCGCTCCGCCCCGTCCGTCGGCGGTCGTGCTGCGCGGTGTCTGGCTCTGCGCGGCCGGCGGACGTACCCGAGCGGTGCTCGTTGCACACGGCGCAGGAATGTACGGATGCCGACGAGCCGTCATCAACCAACTCGGCTTCGGCGCAGGTCAGTTGATGGTTACCGCAGGTAGGGGCGGACTGTGAACGCCCGCCTCCTGCGCCGATTTCCGTATTTGTCGTCCAGCGAACCGGGCAATCTGTGACCCACTTCACGCGCTCAACTTCCGTGACCTTCCCGTTACTTGACAATGAGTGCCTGATTCCGCACGCATCGTGACCGTTCGCGTCGGGCATTGCGATTCCCTTCGCCGTGCAGCGTGACCCCTGCCACAGATCGCCCGTTGTCTTCTTCATGAGCCGGGGAGTCACCCGGCCCGCCAACGCACCGCATTCCGAGGGAGTCACCGTGCCGCGCATGCTCGACGTCAGCGACGAGGTACGCGCCGAGATCGGCGACGAAGAAGCCGACCGGCTGCTCGCCGGAGAGAACGCCCCGGGCAGTTACGACTGCACGTCCTGCCGTACCCCGGGCGACTCCGAGCACGAGCGCACCAGCACCGTCCTGTTCATCGGCGACGAGACCGCCGTCCTCGCCTTCGCCCACGCCACCTGCCTGCCCTCGCAGGTCGTCCAGGTCACCGAGGAGCAACTCCAGGGCGCCGTCCGCTCCATCAGTGGCGACACCGTCGACCTGGACCCCGCGAAGGTCGTGCCCGAGCAGGCCGTGCTCGGCGTCACCAGCGGACTCGTGCTGATCGCCGGGGAGTTGCACCCGGCCCTGGTCGTCGAGCCGACCGCGCCCATCGTGCGCCCCGGTACGACCGGCGTCGGCGACGACTTCCTGCCGCTCCTCATCGAGCAGGGCTTCATGCCGCTGACCGAGCTGTCCGAGGTGCCGCCGGTGCAGCACGGCTGGTCGGTGCTGCTGGCCATGGGGCAGCTGCACGCGGTGCTCCAGCCCTCGGTGCACGGGGGGCAGCCGGTCGCCTGGTGGCAGGCGCACCAGCCGCTCCAGGTGACGGAGGGGTGGCGGAACGCCGCCACCAAGCACCAGCAGGTCCTGATGTTCGCGGCGCCGACGGGCTCGATCGGGCGTCAGCCGCGGGAGGACCTGCTGCGGGACGCGCTGGACAAGGCGGCGGCCAACGGCAAGCTCGTCGGCGCGGCATTGCCGCTGGCGGGAACCTGAGGAACCCCGGCGTCCGAACAGCGGGGGGTCGCGGGCGCGGAAGGCGAGCCGATCACAGGCGCTTGGCGCGCCCGCGCGGCGCAGCCGCACCTGGGCACCGGCCCCGCGCCCCTTTCGCGGCGCTTCACAACCGCATCTCTTCACGTCACGCGTCGTTTGGACATACGTGCACACCTACGACGTTCCCCGCCGCCAGGCCTACCAGTCGATCCCGTCCGCGCGACCGGCTCCGGACCCCCAGGGCGGCCCATCGGCCACGCCGATCTACGACGCGCTCTACGCCGAGTACGTCAAGTCGTTCCGTACGCTGCCCGGGGACCGCAGCGGGGAGGACGCGCTGGGGTTCACCGCCTTCGGGAACATCCCGCACAGTACGGGGTCGTTCACCAGCTCGTTCAGCAGCAACTACAGCGCCTACAGCGCGGGCGCGCAGAGTGCGCGCAGCGGGCTCGGGCAGCAGTCGCAGTGGCAGCGGGTCGGGCCGGTCGGGCAGACGACCCGGCAGCACGAGCCCACGGGGATGCACCACATCCCGGCGGCCCTGCCACCGGCCGCGCGAAGAAGCTACTGAGCGGGGCGGTTCGTGACGCGGCTGGAGGGCGGCACCCGGACACGGGTGCCGCCCTCCAGCCGTTGCCTCACTTCTTCTTGCCGCGCTTCTCGCGCACCCGCACGGAGATGTGGATCGGCGTGCCCTCGAAGCCGAACTCCTCGCGCAGCCGGCGCTCGATGAAGCGCCGGTAGCCCGCCTCGATGAAGCCGGAGGCGAACAGCACGAACCGCGGCGGCTTCGTACCCGCCTGTGTGCCGAAGAGGATGCGCGGCTGCTTGCCGCCCCGGATCGGGTGCGGGTGGGCCGAGACCAGCTCGCCGAGGAAGGCGTTCAGGCGGCCCGTGGGGACGCGGGTCTCCCAGCCGGCCAGAGCCGTCTCGATCGCGGGGACCAGCTTCTCCATGTGCCGTCCGGTGCGGGCCGAGACGTTCACCCGGGGCGCCCAGGACACCTGGGCGAGCTCGGTCTCGATCTCCCGCTCCAGGTAGTAGCGGCGCTCCTCGTCGAGGGTGTCCCACTTGTTGTAGGCGATGACGAGCGCGCGGCCGGCATCGACGGCCATGGTGATGATGCGCTGGTCCTGCACCGAGATGCTCTCGGAGGCGTCGATCAGGACGACGGCCACCTCGGCCTTCTCGACGGCGGCCGCGGTGCGCAGCGAGGCGTAGTAGTCGGCGCCCTGCTGGAGGTGGACGCGCTTGCGGATGCCCGCCGTGTCGACGAACTTCCAGGTGACGCCGCCCAGTTCGATCAGCTCGTCGACGGGGTCACGGGTGGTGCCGGCCAGCTCGTCGACGACGACGCGCTCCTCGCCGGCCACCTTGTTCAGCAGCGAGGACTTGCCGACGTTCGGGCGGCCGATGAGCGCGATGCGGCGCGGGCCGCCGACCGCCGTGGCGAAGGTCTGCTCGGGCGCCTCCGGGAGCGCCTCCAGGACGCTGTCCAGCATGTCGCCGGTGCCCCGGCCGTGCAGCGCGGAGACCGGGTGCGGCTCGCCCAGGCCCAGGTTCCACAGGTAGGCCGCGTCGGCCTCGCCGCTGGGGCCGTCGACCTTGTTGGCGGCCAGCACGACGGGCTTGCCGGCCTTGCGCAGCAGTCGTACGACGGCCTCGTCGGTGTCGGTGGCGCCGACCTTGGCGTCGACGACGAAGACGACCGCGTCGGCGGCCTCGATCGCGTACTCGGCCTGCGCGGCCACGGAGGCGTCGATGCCGAGGACGTCCTGCTCCCAGCCGCCGGTGTCGACGACCTTGAAGCGGCGGCCCGCCCACTCGGCCTCGTAGGTGACACGGTCGCGGGTGACGCCGGGCTTGTCCTCGACGACGGCCTCACGGCGTCCGATGATCCGGTTCACCAGGGTCGACTTGCCGACATTGGGCCGGCCGACGACGGCGAGCACGGGCAGCGGGCCGTGACCGGCCGCCTCGATGGCGCCCTCCACGTCGTCGAGGTCGAAGCCCTCTTCCGCGGCGAGCTCCATGAACTCCGCGTACTCGGCGTCGCCGAGCGCCCCGTGATCGTGCTCGAACCCGTCCGAGCCGTCGGGCTGGATGTGGTCGTTCATGAAGTCCGTACCTCGTCGTTCATTCGTGGTGGTCGGTGGAGCACCCGTGGTCTTTCGTCTTCCCCGGGTTGATCCACTACTCAGTGTCGCCCGGCGCCCGGTCGGCCGCCCGGCGTTTTCCGCCCGCTATCCCGCGTCCGCCGACCGGCCGGTGAGCCGTCTGGCGTGCTCCAGGTGTGCGGCCAGTTGCTTCTGGATGCGCTCGGTCGCCTCGTCCAGCGCCTTGCGCGTACGCCGCCCGCTGCCGTCGCCCGCCTCGAACGGGTCGCCGAAGACGACGTCGACGCGGGAGCGCAGCGGGGGCAGCCCCTTCATCAACCGTCCGCGCCGCTCGGAACTTCCCAGGACGGCGACGGGGACGATCGGCGCCCCGCTGCGCACCGCGAAGTAGGCGAGCCCGGCGCGCAGGGAGGCGAAGTCGCCCTCGCCGCGGGTGCCCTCGGGGAAGATCCCGAGGACCCCGCCGTTCTCCAGGACGCCCAGCGCCCGGGTGATCGCCGTGCGGTCGGTGGTGTCGCGGTCCACCTTCAGCTGGCCGATGCCGGTCAGGAAGGGGTCGAGGGGGCCGATGAACGCCTCCTTCTTGATCAGGAAGTGCGTCGGCCGGGGCGCCACGCCCATGACCATCGGCCCGTCGATGTTGTGGGAGTGGTTGACGGCGAAGATCACGGGACCGCTCGCCGGCACCTTCCAGGCGCCCAGCACCCGCGGCTTCCACAGCCCGTACATCAGCCCGACGCCGATGCGCCGGCCGACTTCGGCGCCCTTCTCGGAGGGCACGGACGGAGGAGTCACTTCGCGGCCCGCTTCTCCTCGACGAGGGTGACGACGCACTCGATGACCTGGGCCAGCGTCAGCTCGGTGGTGTCCACCTCGACGGCGTCGTCCGCCTTGGCGAGGGGGGAGGTCTTGCGGGAGGAGTCGGCCGCGTCCCGCTTGATCAGCGCCTCGCGGGTGGTGTGGACGTCCGCGCCCTTCAGCTCGCCGCTGCGACGGGCGGCGCGGGCCTCCGGGGAGGCGGTGAGGAAGATCTTCAGGTCGGCGTCCGGCAGCACGGTCGTCCCGATGTCGCGCCCCTCGACGACGATCCCCTTCTCGGCGGAGGCCGCCAGCGACCGCTGCAGCTCCGTGATCCGGGCCCGCACCTCCGGCACCGCGCTGACCGCGCTGACCTTGGAGGTGACCTCCTGCGTACGGATCGGGCCGGCCACGTCGGTGCCGTCCACCGTGATCGTCGGGTTCGCCGGGTCGGTGCCGGAGACGATCTCCGGCTTGCCCGCGACGGCGGCGATCGCCGTGGGGTCCTCGATGTCGATCCCGTTGCTCACCATCCACCACGTGATCGCCCGGTACTGCGCCCCGGTGTCCAGGTAGCTCAGACCGAGCTGCGCGGCCACGGCCTTGGACGTGCTCGACTTGCCCGTGCCGGAGGGGCCGTCGATGGCGACAATCACGGGCTGGGCGGCGCCGTTTTCCACGGGGGGACACCTTCCTGGTGCGAGGTGGTGGACTTGGGGGCGACACTGTGCCCCGCACAAGGTTACTGGGTGCGGGTCACTCGTCCGGCCGCGTCGAGGACGAGGCCCGGGTCGGGGCCGGCGGCGGGGGCCCGGGGGCGGCGGCGCGGGCCCGGGGGCGGCGGGCCCCGGCAACGCCCACACCGGAGCCGGCACCGGGCAACCTGGCACCGGGCAACCTACTGACGGATCGCCCACCCTCTCTCCCGCAACGCCGAGGACAGCACCCCCGCGCTCTTCGGCTCGACCATCAACTGCACGAGCCCCGCCTGCTGCCCCGTCGCATGCTCGATCCGCACGTCCTCGATGTTGACGCCGGCCATCCCCGCGTCGGCGAAGATCCGGGCCAGCTGCCCCGGCTGGTCGTCGATCAGCACCGCCACGACCTCGTACACCCGGGGAGCGGATCCGTGCTTGCCGGGGACCCGGACCTGCCCGGCGTTGCCGCGGCGCAGGACGTCCTCGATGCCGTCGGTGCCCTCGCGGCGCTTGTTCTCGTCGGAGGACTGCAGGGCCCGCAGCGCCCGGACGGTCTCCTCCAGGTCGGCGGCGACATCGGTGAGCAGGTCGGCGACCGGTCCGGGGTTCGCGGAGAGGATGTCGATCCACATCCGCGGGTCGGAGGCGGCGATCCGGGTCACGTCCCGGACGCCCTGCCCGCACAGCCGTACGGCGGCCTCCTCGGCGTGCTCCAGGCGGGCGGCGACCATGCTGGAGACCAGGTGGGGCATGTGGGAGACCAGCGCCACCGCCCGGTCGTGGGCGTCGGCGTCCATCACCACGGGAACCGCCCGGCAGTGCGAGACCAGCTCCAGGGCGAGGTTCAGCACCTCGGTGTCGGTGTCCCGGGTCGGTGTCAGCACCCAGGGGCGGCCCTCGAAGAGGTCACCGGTCGCGGCCAGCGGGCCGGACTTCTCACGGCCCGACATGGGGTGCGTGCCGAGGTACGCCGAGAGGTCCAGGCCGAGCGCCTCCAGCTCACGGCGCGGACCGCCCTTGACGCTGGCCACGTCGAGGTAGCCGCGGGCCACGCCCCGGCGCATGGCGTCGGCGAGCACGGCGGCCACGTGGGCCGGCGGGGCGGCGACGATGGCGACGTCGACCGGGCCGTCGGGGGCCTCGTCGGTGCCGGCGCCGAGCGCGGCCGCCGTACGGGCCTGCTCGGGGTCGCGGTCCTCCAGGTGGACGACGACGCCCCGCTGGGCCAGGGCCAGCGCGGCGGAGGTGCCGATGAGCCCGGTACCGATGACGAGCGCGGTCCTCACTGGGCGATGTCCTTGCGCAGGGCGGCGGCGGCGCCGAGGTAGACGTGGTTGATGTCGGCGCGGGGCCGGTCGGACTCGATGTGCGCGAGGACGCGCACGACCCGCGGCATGGCGCCCCGGATGTCGAGTTCCTGGGCGCAGATCAGCGGGACGTCGACGATGCCGAGCTTGCGGGCGGCGGCCGCCGGGAAGTCGCTGTGCAGGTCGGGCGTCGCCGTGAACCAGATGCTGATCAGGTCGTCGGCGCTGAGGGAGTTCCGCTCCATGATGGCGGTGAGCAGGGCCCCGACCTGCTCGTCCATGTGTCCGGCCTCGTCCCTGTCCAGCTGGACGGCCCCCCGGACCGCTCGTACCGCCACGGCACCGCTCCTTGCTCCCGTACGTATCGGCTCTTCGCTCATCAAGCGTAGTCAGCCCGGGCCGCACCGGTGCGCGGCGCCCGTCCGCTGAGACGGCGCCCGCGGGGCGAATGTCTCCGGGCGGCCCTTCGCGCCGGATGCGGCGAGCCGGTGCCCGGCGGCCTGTCCCCGCCGACGCTCGGCGCGACGACGACTCGACGGGGCTCGCCGCGGGCCCGCGCGTCGGCTGGGCGGTCACGCACCTCCGCGGTCCTGTCGGTCCCGGGCGCCGTGCACTGCCCGTACGCGCTCGGCCATCGGACGTACGAGACGTGCCTTTTGTGGCAGTCTTTCCTGGGTTGCTTCATCTTCGGTGTCTCCAGTGCCAAGATGCTGTTGCTCCGTTCGGAGCGACTTCCCTCCTGGCTGCTGCCGGTCATCGGCGGGCTCGTCCTCACCGCGTTCGCGATCGTCCGGCCGACCACCGCCCCCTGGCTCTTCCGCACCCTCGGAGTGACGACATGACCCACCCCGCCTCACGCCGGACCCTTCTCCTCGCAACGGGCGCGGCGGCGCTCGCCGTCGGCTGCGGCGAGACCGACGGCAACGGCGACTCCTCGCCCGAGCCGGCGTCCCCGGCTGCCCCCGCCGGCCGGGAACTGGCGCGCACGGCCGACATCCCCGTCGGCGGCGGCAAGATCTTCAAGGACGAGAAGGTCGTCGTCACCCAGCCGACGAAGGGCGACTTCAAGGCCTTCTCCGCGGTCTGCACCCACCAGGGCTGCACGGTCGGCAGCGTCGCCGACGGCACCATCAACTGCCCCTGCCACCGGAGCAGTTTCCGTATCGCCGACGGCTCGGTGACGGGCGGCCCGGCGACCACGCCGCTGCCCGCCGAGCGGATCACGGTGGAGGGCGACTCCATCAGGCTGGCGTGATCAGAAGTCCCAGAGCGCCCCGAGCGTCACCAGCTCCCCGCTGTACTCGATCCGGTCCGCCCACTCCGTCGGCCACGCCTCGGATCCGGCGTAGGCGCCCGCGAAGGCGCCCGCCAGGCAGGCGATGGAGTCGGAGTCGCCGGACGAGCAGGCGGCCCGGCGCAGCGCGGTGACCGGCTCGTCGGGGAAGAGCAGGAAACACAGCAGCCCGGTCGCCAGGGCCTCCTCGGCGATCCACCCCTCCCCGGTGGCCAGGCACGGGTCGGTCTCGGGCGAGGGGGCGCGCAGGGCGTCCTCCAGGCGCCGCAGGACGCCCAGGCAGTCGTCCCAGCCGCGCGCGATGAAGTGCTCGGGGGTCGGGTCCTGGCTGCGGGTCCACAGGTCGCCCAGCCAGCGCTCGTGGTAGCGGCTGCGGTTCTCGACGGCGTACGCGCGCAGCAGCCCGACCAGGCCGGCCAGCTCGGCGCCCTGGGCGAGCAGCCGTACGGCGTGGGCGGTGAGGTCGGAGGCGGCGAGGGCGGTGGGGTGGCCGTGGGTGAGGGCGGCCTGGAGCTGGGCGGCGCCGGCACGCTGCTCGCCGCTGAGGCCGGGTGCGAGGCCGAGGGGGGCGACGCGCATGTTGGCGCCGCATCCCTTGGAGCCGATCTGGCTGGCGTCCTGCCAGAGGCGCCTCTCGTCCTTCAGCAGGTTGCAGGCGGTCAGGCAGGTCCGGCCGGGGGCGCGATTGTTCTCGGGCGACTGGTACCAGTCCACGAACTCCTCGCGCAGCGGCCGCTCCAGCCTGGCCGGCACGAGCAGCCCGCGGTCCATGGCGGTGCGCAGGGCGCGGCCCACCGCCAGCGTCATCTGGGTGTCGTCGGAGACGAAGGCGGGCCGCGGCAGCGACATCTCCCGCCAGGGCCCGCACTTGGCGAGTATCGACGGCACGTCGTTGAACTCGGTCGGGAACCCGAGCGCGTCCCCCAGCGCGAGGCCCACCAGGGCCCCGGTGGCGGCTCGTTTCCTGACGGTGGTGGTGGCGGTCATGCGGAACGTCCTTCCCGGGGCGGTCGCAGCAGCGGTGGGTGAAGGGTGGTGGCGGTGCCCGCGCGGTAGAGGGAAGCCGGTTTGCCGCGGCCGCCGGTCAGCCGCGCGGCGCCGGGGACGGGCTCGACGAAGCCCGGCGTGGCGAGCACCTTGCGGCGGAAGTTGGGCCGGTCGAGGCCCGTGCCCCACACCGTCTCGTAGACCTGCTGGAGCTCGCCGAGGGTGAACTCGGGCGGGCAGAAGGCCGTGGCGAGGCAGGTGTACTCGAGCTTGGCGCCGACCCGTTCGTGGGCGTCGGCCAGGATCCGGTCGTGGTCGAAGGCGAGCGGCCCCGCGTGGTCGTACGGCAGCCAGCGCGCCTGGGCCGCGTCGCCGCCGCCGTGCGGTTCGGGCGCGTCGGGCAGCAGCGCGGCGAAGGCGACGGAGACGACCCGCATCCGGGGATCGCGGCCGGGCTCGCTGTAGGTGCGCAGCTGTTCCAGGTGCAGTCCGGAGACGTCCTCCAGGCCGGTCTCCTCGGCGAGTTCGCGCCGGGCGGCGGTCTCCGCGGACTCGTCGGGCAGGACGAAGCCGCCGGGCAGCGCCCACCGGCCGGCGTACGGCTCCTGCCCGCGCTCGACGAGCAGGACGTGCAGCGTGCCCTCGCGGAGGGTGAGGACGGCGAGGTCGACGGTGACGGCGAAGGGTTCGTAGGCGTACTTGTCGTAGCCCCGCATGACGCGCACCCCCTTTTAATAGTCACCAAGACTATAAAAGGGGGTGCGGAGAGGTCACAACCCTTAGAGGTCGACTTCCTTCATCAGCATGCCGACCTCGGTGTTCGACAGCCGGCGCAGCCAGCCCGACTTCTGGTCGCCCAGGGTGATAGGACCGAAGGCGACCCGGACCAGCTTGTCGACCGGGAAGCCCGCCTCGGCCAGCATGCGGCGCACGATGTGCTTGCGGCCCTCGTGCAGGGTCACCTCGACGAGGTAGTTCTTGCCGGTCTGTTCGACGACCCGGAAGTGGTCCGCGCGCGCGTACCCGTCCTCCAGCTGGATGCCGTCCTTCAGCCGCTTGCCCAGGTCACGCGGGATCGGGCCGACGATGTGCGCGAGGTAGACCTTCTTCACGCCGTACTTGGGGTGGGTCAGGCGGTGCGCCAGCTCGCCGTGGTTGGTGAGCAGGATGACGCCCTCGGTCTCGGTGTCGAGCCGCCCGACGTGGAAGAGGCGGGCCTCGCGGTTGGTGACGTAGTCACCGAGGCACTGCCGCCCCTCGGGGTCCTCCATCGTCGACACGACACCGGCGGGCTTGTTCAGTGAGAAGAACTGGTACGACTGCGTCGCGACCGTCAGGCCGTCGACCTTGACCTCGTCCTTCTCCGGGTCGACCCGCTTGCCCTGCTCCAGGACGATCTCACCGTTGACCTCGACCCGGGCCTGCTCGATCAGCTCCTCGCAGGCGCGCCGGGAGCCGTAGCCCGCGCGCGCGAGAACCTTCTGCAGCCGCTCGCCCTCCTGCTCGGCGCCCGGGAAGGTCTTGGGGAGCTTGATGTCCTTCTTGCCGGCGTACCGCTCGCGGTTGCGCTCCTCGGTCCGCGTCTCGTACTCGCGCGAGCGCGCGGGGGCCGTACGCCCGCCCTGCTGGGGCTTCTTCGGGCCGCCCTTGGGGCCACCGCGGGCCGCGCCGCCGCGCCCCGCCTTCGGGCCGTCCGGGGAGGCGCCGGGGCCCACGTCGTAGCGGCGCTCCTCGGGGCGGGGCTTGCGGGGACGGCCCTGACCCTGGCCCTGCTTCTGGTCCCTGTTGTTGCCGGCACCGCGGTAGTTACCGCGCCCGCCGCTCTTGCCGCTACCGCTACCGCTACCGCTGCTTCGCATCAAAGTTCCGTCGTTGTCCTAATAGGCGTGTTCGTCCTGGGACCGTCGTCCGTGGCCGGGGCCTCCGTGTCCGGGGCGTCCGGATCGAACGACGGTACGCCTTCCTGGGTCTCGGCCTCGATCGCCTCCGCCTCCGGGAGGAAGGGCGCGAGCTCCGGGAGCTCGTCCAGACCGCGCAGGCCCATCCGCTCCAGGAAGTAGTTCGTCGTCCTGTACAGGATCGCACCTGTTTCGGGTTCCGTGCCCGCCTCCTCGACCAGACCGCGCTGGAGCAGGGTGCGCATGACGCCGTCGCAGTTCACTCCGCGCACCGCGGAGACCCGGCTGCGGCTGACCGGCTGGCGGTAGGCGACGACCGCGAGGGTCTCCAGCGCCGCCTGGGTGAGCCGGGCCTGCTGCCCGTCCAGGACGAAGCGCTCGACGGCCGCGGCGTACTCGGCCCGGGTGTAGAACCGCCAGCCGCCCGCCACGAACCGCAGCTCGAAGCCGCGCCCCTGCACGGTGTACTCGTCGGCCAGCTCCCGCAGGGCGTCCGCGACCCGCCGGCGCGGCCGGTCCACGATCTTCGCGAGGTGTTCCTCGGTCGCGGGCTCGTCCACCACCATCAGGACGGCCTCCAGGGCGGGCTTGAGGTCGAGGTCGGCGACGGTGCGCGGCCCGGCCGGGACCTCGGTGCTCTCCTCGCTCACGGCTTCCTCTCCTCCTTGGGCTCCTCGGGCGGCCGGTCGAACTCGTCGGTCACCCTCGGCGTCTCGTCCCCGTCCCCGCCCGTCCAGCGCACGAGCAGCTCGCCGAGCGCGGTCTCCTGGTCGAGGGCGACGGCCTTCTCCCGGTACAGCTCCAGCAGCGCCAGGAAACGGGCGACGACGGTGAGGGTGTCGTCGGTGTCCTCGACGAGCGTGCGGAAGCTGGCCTCCCCGAGCTCGCGCAGCCGCGCGACGACGATGCCGGCCTGCTCGCGCACGCTGACCAGCGGTGCGTGGATGTGGTCGATGTACACCTGCGGCTTGGGCTTCGGCAGCATCGCCTTGACCGCGAGCCTGGCGAACCCTTCCGCGCCGATGCTGATGACCACCTCGGGCAGCAGTTCGGCGTGGTGCGGTTCGAGGCCGACGGTACGGGGGTAGCGGCGGGCCTCCTCGTCCAGCTTGCCCTGGAAGATGTCGGCGACCTGTTTGTACGCGCGGTACTGCAACAGCCGCGCGAAGAGCAGGTCCCGGGCCTCCAGCAGCGCCAGGTCCGCCTCGTCCTCGACCTCCGCGGCGGGCAGCAGCCGGGCCGCCTTCAGATCGAGCAGGGTCGCGGCCACGACCAGGAACTCGGTCGTCTGGTCCAGGTCCCAGTCCGGTCCCATGGCCCGGATGTGCGCCATGAACTCGTCGGTCACCTTCGACAGCGCGACCTCGGTGACGTCCAGCTTGTGCTTGGAGATCAATTGGAGGAGCAGGTCGAAGGGGCCCTCGAAGTTGGCGAGCCGGACCTTGAAGACACCGTCGGAGGGCGCCGGGTGCTCACCGGACGGAGGCGCCCCGGGGACGTCCGGTCCGGGCTCCGGCTCCGGCGCGACGGGCTCACGTTCCGGCGCGGCTACGACGGACTCGGGCTCGGGTACGACGGGCTCGGGCTCGGGCTCCGGTACGACGACCTCGGGCTCGGGCTCTGGCTCCGGACGTGCGTCGGGAACCGGCGGCTCCACGGGAGGGGAGACGGCGGGTTCGACGGACGCGGCCCCCGGCCCCCGTCCCAGCGCACGCCGACGACCGGCGGGCGCGCCGGAGCCGGGGGCGGGAACGTCGTTCGAGGTCATGGCCCCCGCAGGCTACCGCTACCGCCCGCGCAGCCGTCGAACGAGGATGCTGGCGTCCCCGCGGGTCTCCAGGTCGGCGAGGACGACGGCGACCGCCTCGCGGACGATACGGCCCCGGTCGACGGCGAGCCCGTGCTCGCCGCGGAGCACCAGACGCGCGTGCTCGAGGTCCATCAGCTCCTCGGCGGACACGTACACCGTGATCTTCTCGTCGTGCCGCTCCCGGCCGCTGGGCCGGCGCGCCGACGCCCGCCCGCGCTTGCGCGGCTGGGCGGCGGCAGCGGGCACGGCAGAACCTTCCTGCGCGCCCTGGCGCCGTGCGGCGCGCTCCGCGGCGGCGGCCCGGATGCGGGACTCCCCGGCCTCGGCCTGCTCGGCGTCGGCCGCCACGTGCTCGGCGCCCTCGCCGTCACCGCCCTGCGCGGGCACGGCCTGGGGCGCGTCGTCGGCGGCGGCGGCCGCCACTCCGTCGCTCTCCCCGGCGGGCGCGGGGACCCGCGCCTCGCCGTTGGCCTGGCGCCGGGGTGCGGACGGCTGCAGCGCCGTTCCCCCTGTGGTTCGGAAGAGTTCGTCGGCCCCCGGCAGACTCACTCGGCGTGACACCGGGCGAGCACCTCCCTGGCGAGCTGGCGGTAGGCGGCGGCTCCGACGGAGTTGGAGGCGTACGTGGTGATCGGCTCACCGGCGACCGTGGTCTCCGGGAAGCGGACCGTGCGCCCGATGACCGTGTGGTAGACGTGGTCGTCGAACGCCTCGACGACGCGCGCGAGCACCTCACGGCTGTGCACGGTGCGCGAGTCGTACATGGTCGCGAGGATCCCGTCGAGCTCCAGCTCCGGGTTGAGCCGCTCCTGGACCTTCTCGATGGTCTCGGTCAGCAGCGCCACACCGCGCAGGGCGAAGAACTCGCACTCCAGCGGGACGATCACCTTGTGCGCGGCCGTCAGCGCGTTGACCGTGAGCAGACCCAGTGAGGGCTGGCAGTCGATGACGATGTAGTCGTAGTCGTCCATCAGCGGCTTGAGCGCCCGCTGGAGGGTCGACTCGCGCGCGACCTCGCTCACCAGCTGGACCTCGGCGGCGGACAGGTCGATGTTGCTGGGCAGCAGGTCCATGTTGGGGACCGCCGTCTTCAGGAGCACGTCGTCCGCCGACATGCCCCGCTCCATGAGCAGGTTGTAGACGGTGAGGTCGAGCTCCATCGGATTGACGCCGAGACCGACCGACAGCGCGCCCTGCGGGTCGAAGTCCACGAGCAGTACCCGGCGTCCGTACTCCGCGAGCGCGGCACCCAGGTTGATGGTCGACGTGGTCTTGCCGACGCCGCCCTTCTGGTTGCACATCGCGATGATCGTCGCGGGGCCGTGCTGCGTCAGCGGCCCCGGGATCGGGAAGTACGGCAGCGGGCGACCGGTCGGGCCGATGCGCTCCCGGCGCTGGCGGGCAGCGTCGGGCGCGAGCGTGGCCGCGTACTCCGGGTCGGGCTCGTACTCGGCGTCGGGGTCGTAGAAGTGCCCGTCGGGCAGTTCGTCGTAGTCGGCGAAATGGTTGTGGGGCGCGCCACTTCCGTCGCCGGCCATGGCGTTCACGTGATGGCCATCCATGCTCTGGTGTGCTGGCTGAGCCATGTGGGGGCTTCTCTGGCTCTGATGGGCTGCGAAGGTTCGGACAGCGACGGAGCCGACAGCCTCGAGCCCCGTGGGGCCCGGGCCCCGCGTAGGCATTCCTGGTTGACCACCCCCGGGAGAAAATGTCGACTCATTCACAAGTCGTCTTACCTCCTTGGTGACCAGGAAACTTCTAGACAAGGTCAGCGTGGCACCATGCCGACGGTTGGCGACTCTATGGCGTGTCGGGCATCCGCAGCAACACAATCCGCCGGACCCGGCCCGATGTGTCGGCAATGAAACATCCGGCTGTCAAGGGCGTACGGCCGTCGCACGGCAGGTTTCACCGGTGTGCGAATCGGTCGAAGGGTTACGTTCGAGGCGAGTTGACCGAGAGTCGCAAAGTGACCATACACACATCCGGCCGGACCTTGTCGGGCAAGGTCCGGCCGGGTGTGCGCGGTTGACGACCTGTGTTGACGAATCGCCTTTTACCCGAAGGCGGCTTGGCGACTCACCAGGTCGGGGGCGCTTCGAGGGGCTCAGCCGAGCAGCGAGTCGAGCTCCACGTGCTCCAGGCCGTGCGCCTCGGCGACCTCCCGGTAAACGACCTTGCCGTCATGGGTGTTGAGACCCTTGGCCAGCGCGGGGTCGCGGCGCAGCGCCTCCGCCCAGCCCTTGTCGGCCAGTTCGACGATGTAGGGCAGCGTCGCGTTGGTGAGCGCGTAGGTGGAGGTGTTCGGGACCGCGCCGGGCATGTTGGCGACGCAGTAGAAGACCGACTCGTGGACCTTGAAGGTCGGCTCGGCGTGGGTGGTCGGGCGGGAGTCCTCGAAGCAGCCGCCCTGGTCGATCGCGATGTCGACAAGAACACTTCCCGGCTTCATCCGGGACACCAGCTCGTTGGTGACCAGCTTCGGAGCCTTGGCGCCCGGGATGAGGACGGCACCGATGACGAGGTCGGCCTCGAGGCAGGCCTTCTCCAGCTCGAAGGCGTTGGAGACGACCGTCTGGATCTTCGTACCGAAGATCCTGTCGGCCTCCTTGAGCTTGTTGATGTCGCGGTCGAGCAGGGTCACGTGGAAGCCCATGCCGATGGCGATCTGGGCGGCGTTCCAGCCGGAGACGCCGCCGCCGATGACGACGGCCCGGCCGGCCAGCACGCCCGGGACACCGCCGGGCAGCACACCGCGGCCGCCGTTGGCGCGCATCAGGTGGTAGGCGCCGACCTGCGGGGCGAGCCGGCCCGCGACCTCGGACATCGGGGCGAGCAGCGGCAGCGCGCGGCTCGCCAGCTCGACGGTCTCGTAGGCGATCGCCGTGGTGCCGGACTCCAGGAGGGCGTCCGTGCACTCCTTCGAAGCGGCCAGGTGCAGGTAGGTGAAGAGCGTCTGGTCCTTGCGGAGACGGTGGTACTCCTCGGCGATGGGCTCCTTGACCTTCAGCAGCAGGTCGGCGGTGGCCCACACCTCGTCGGCGGTCTCCAGGATCTGCGCGCCGGCGGCCACGTACTCGTCGTCCATGATCGACGACCCGGCACCGGCGTTGCGCTCGATGACGACCTGGTGGCCGTGGCGCACCAGCTCGTGCACGCCGGCGGGGGTGATGGCCACCCGGAACTCGTTGTTCTTGACCTCGCGGGGGATGCCGACCTTCACGTCGATCACGGTCCTTGGCTCAGAGGGTGTGGGGCATAGCAAGAGATACCCGGAGGCAACGGGCACACCGGGATACACCGCAGGAGAACGTGCGGCAGAGCCAGTCTAATGAAGGCGTTCCCGCTGTCTAGCCTTTCAATGCATCAACCTTCAGTGGATGTACTACGGATTTCGCAGGCGTTAGCGTCATGTTCCGGCTGTTCTGGCTCTGGATCACGGTCCGGGAGCTCTTCCACCAGGATGCGCTCGGCCGCGCTCCGGTGCAGGCGGGCGGCCGCCGGGTCGCCGAGGTGCTCCAGGGTGTCGGCCAGCCGCAGCTGCAAGGCGGCCTGGAGCCGCGTGTCCTGCGCGCGTCGCGCCCACTCCACCGCCTCCCGGCAGGTGCGCAGCGACTCCGCGGGCCGGCCCGCGTACTCCTGGACGCGCGCCAGCTCGCTCAA
This sequence comes from Streptomyces sp. NPDC014995, assembly GCF_043080745.1. Taxonomy (NCBI): domain Bacteria; kingdom Bacillati; phylum Actinomycetota; class Actinomycetes; order Kitasatosporales; family Streptomycetaceae; genus Streptomyces; species Streptomyces sp. NPDC014995. The sequence goes on along the minus strand of NZ_JBIBVX010000003.1, from coordinate 26,254 downwards.
CGCCCGCGCGTACGCGGCGACATCGCCGTTCTTGCGGTGCCCGGCCGCCGCGGCCCGCCAGCCCCGCTGCGCCTCGCCGTAGCGGCCCGCGTAGGTGTGCGCGGTGGCGATACGGCCGTACAGCCGGGCGGCATCCGCGCGCTCGTCGCGGGCAAGCCGCTGGGCCAGGGCCCGGCCGAACCAGTCGGCGGCCCGCTCGTAGTCCCCCAGCTCCAGGTGCGCCCCGCCTACGGATTCCATCGCGCGGCCGGTCGCATACGGGTCGTTCGCCTGGCGTCCGGCGTCCAGCGCGGCCCGGTACCGCACCAGCGCCTCCGCCGTCCGACCGGTCCGGGCGTCCACGTCGGCCAGGTTCAGCAGGGCGGCGGCCTTCTCGCGGGGCAGGTTCCGCCGCTCGGCGACGTCCAGGACGAGCTGGTGGACGCCGTACAGGTCGGGCGCGGCCCCCTGGGTGCCGAAGTGCGCGACCATCGCCCTGACCAGCTGGGACATCAGCCGCCTGGCCAGGGTGTCCAGCTCCCCGTCGGCGACCGCGAGGCGGGCCGAGGCGAGCAGGGCGGGCCGGCGGACGCGCAGCCAGTCGGCGGCCGCGCGCGGGGTGGGGAAGCGCAGGGCCCGGGGCATGCCCTGGAGCTTCTCGCGGGCCTGCGGGTTGTCCGTCTCGGTGATCGCCCGGCAGGACTGCAGCAGCCGTACCGTCCGCTCCAGCATGCGGGCCCGGGCGAGCTGGAGCTCGCCCGGCCGCTCGTGGGTCTCGGCGGCGGCGCGCAGCAGGGGGTACAGGCAGCCGGGGACCTCGTACTGGGGCAGCGGGGAGTCCACGGCCCGCAGCAGGCCGAGGGCGACGAAGTCGTCCAGGGTGGTGTGTGCGGCGCCGATCGAGCAGCCGGCGAGCGCGGAGGCGGTGTGCGGGTCCACGAGGCCGGCCGGGGCGAGAAAGAGCAGTCGCAGTATCCGGGCGGCGGCCGCGGGCAGGGAGGCGTGCGTCAGCCGGAAGACGCGGCTGAGCGGCGTTCCCTCGTCGCCCTCCGCGTGGAGCTGCTTGGCGAGGTCGGCGACGGCCGCCTTGGGGCGGGTGGCCAGCCAGCCGCCCGCGAGGATCAACGCGGCGGGATGGCCCTGGCACGCCTCGACGAGCCCCTCGGCGGAACGCGGGTCGACGGTGATGCGCACCGAGCCGGTGTGGCGGCTGAGCAGGTCGAGGGCGGACTTGGTGTCCAGGCCGCCCAGCGTGCAGGGGCGCACGTCCGAGATGCCGGTGAGCGGGCCCGCGGAGACGGCGACGACCAGGCATTCCGGGGTGTCCGGGAGCAGGGCGTCGACCTGCTCGGCGCCCGCCGCGTCGTCGAGCAGGAGGAGCGCGCGTCGCTCGGCGAGGGCCTCGCGCAGGGTGGCCGACAGATCGTCCTCGGAGGCGCCCGGCGGAATGGGCAGACCGAGGGCGCCGAGCAGCTCGCGGGCGGCGCGCTCGACGGGCACCGGGGTGCCGTCCGGCTCGCCGAGGCGGGCGCGCAGCACGCCGTCGTGGTAACGGTCGGCGATCCGCCGGACGAACTCCTCGGCGAGCGCCGTACGCCCGGAACCGGGCCGGCCGGCGATGAGCAGCACGCGCGCGCGGGGCGCCTTCTTCCCGGACAGCGTGTCCAGCCCCGCGCGCTCGATGTCGGCGCGCAGCTCCTTCAACTCCCGGGCGCGACCCAGGAAATGGCCCTCCGTCGCAGCGTGTCCGGACAGCTGCACGCCGCCTGTGTCCACTGCCTGATCCGTCACGGGCCACACTCCCGTCCCACCGCACGCGCAAGCCCGCCGGGACTCCGGATCGGGCGATTCCCGAGCCTAGTTCACGCTCTGCGACGTTCCGGGAGGAGCACGACGGTGGCGTCGCCCGATCGGATCAGCCGATCGTCACACCAGACGGTGGTGGGACACATCGGTCGCTCGGGCCACGGCCGCCCCCGCGATCACGTTCACGCCTCGAACGGGCGGGCCGGCCACGGGGCCTCCGCCGGCCGCAGTGCGTCGAGCCCGTCCCCGCCGCGTGCGGCGACCAGGGAGAGGACGCCCACGACGAGGCAGTTGTTGTGCACGTCGCCCGCGAGCACGCTCCGGACGAGTTCGGCGACCGGCACGCGCGCGTGCTCCATGTCGGCCTCCTCGTCCTCCACCTCGAAGCGCTCCCCGTCGGCCTCGGACAGGTCACGGGCGAGGAAGATCCGCACGGCCTCGTCGCAACCGCCGGGGGTCGTGTACACGTCGGTGAGGACCCGCCAGTCCTCCGCCTTGACGTGCGCCTCCTCGTACAGCTCGCGCTGGGCGGCGTGCAGCGGGTTCTCACCGGGCACGTCGAGCAGGCCGGCCGGGATCTCCCACAGCTTCTGCCGCACGGGGTGGCGGTACTGCTTGATGAGCAGGACGCGGTCCTCCGCGTCGAGGGCGAGGACGGCCACCGAGCCCGGGTGGACCTGGTAGTCGCGGCGGACCACCGAGCCGCCGGGCATGACCACCTCGTCGGTGCGGACGGAGGTCTTGTTGCCCACGAAGGGGGTCTCCGTCGCCCGGATCTCCCACGCCTCGGGGGTGTCCTTGATCGTCATGCCTGTCCTTCCACACGTACGAGAGCGACCGGCCGCACGCACCGGAGACCGGCCGAAAACAAAACCGGGGTGCCCACCTTTGAAGGTATGCACCCCGGCCACCGTACAACTGGTGTGTTACTTCGAATTCTTCCGCTCGACCGAGGCCTTCACGAGGCCGGCGAAGAGCGGGTGCGGACGCGTCGGCCGCGAGCGCAGCTCGGGGTGGGCCTGCGTGGCGACCAGGTAGGGGTGGACGTCACGCGGGTACTCGACGTACTCCACGAGCTTGCCGTCCGGCGAGGTGCCGGAGAACAGGATCCCCGCCTTCTTCTCCAGCTCCGCGCGGTAGGCGTTGTTCACCTCGTAGCGGTGACGGTGCCGCTCCTCGACGTACTCCTTGCCGTCGTACACCTCGCGCACGATGGAGCCCTCGGCCAGCTTGGCCGGGTACATGCCCAGGCGCATGGTGCCGCCCATGTCGCCCTCGCCGGCGACGATGTCGAGCTGCTCGGCCATGGTGGAGATGACCGGGTGGGCGGTGGCCGGGTCGAACTCGGTGGAGTTGGCGTCGGAGATGTCGGCGAGGTTGCGGGCCGCCTCGATCACGATGCACTGCAGGCCCAGGCAGAGACCGAGCAGCGGGATCCTGTTCTCACGGGCGTAGCGGATGGCGCCGACCTTGCCGAGCACCCCGCGGTCGCCGAAGCCGCCGGGGATGCAGATGCCGTCGACGTCGGCGAGCTGGGCCTGGGCGCCGGCCGGGGTCTTGCAGTCGTCGGAGGTGACCCACTTGATCTTCACGCAGGCCCGGTGGGCGAAGCCGCCCGCCCGCAGGGCCTCGGTGACCGACAGGTAGGCGTCGGGCAGGTCGATGTACTTGCCGACCAGGGCGAGGGTGATCTCGTGGTCGGGGTTGTGGACGCGGTCGAGCAGGTCGTCCCAGGTCGTCCAGTCCACGTCGCGGAACGGCAGGTCCAGCTTGCGGACGACGTAGGCGTCCAGGCCCTCGCCGTGCACGGTCTTCGGGATGTCGTAGATCGAGCGGGCGTCGGGGCAGGCCACGACCGCCGCCTCGTCGACGTCGCACATCAGCGAGATCTTCCGCTTGATGGCGGTGGGGACCTCGCGGTCGCAGCGCAGCACGATCGCGTCCGGCTGGATGCCGATGTTGCGCAGGGCGGCCACGCTGTGCTGGGTGGGCTTGGTCTTGAGCTCGCCCGAAGGTCCGATGTAGGGAAGAAGAGAGATATGGACCACAAAGACGTTGTCCCGGCCGACCTCGTGGCGGACCTGTCGGACCGTCTCGAGGAACGGCAGCGACTCGATGTCGCCGACCGTGCCACCGACCTCGGTGATCACGACGTCGACCTCGTCCGTCGCCATGCGGCGGATGCGGTGCTTGATCTCGTTGGTGATGTGCGGGATGACCTGCACGGTGTCGCCCAGGTACTCGCCGCGGCGCTCCTTGGCGATCACGGTCGAGTAGACCTGACCGGTGGTGACGTTGGCGGAGCCGTCCAGGTTGCGGTCGAGGAAGCGCTCGTAGTGGCCGATGTCCAGGTCGGTCTCGGCGCCGTCGTTGGTGACGAACACCTCACCGTGCTGGAAGGGGTTCATCGTGCCAGGGTCGACGTTGAGGTACGGGTCGAGCTTCTGCATCACGACGCGCAGGCCCCGCGCCTTGAGCAGCATGCCGAGGCTGGAGGCGGTCAGACCCTTGCCGAGAGAGGAGGCGACACCCCCGGTGACGAAGATGTGCTTGGTCGTCGTGGCTGTGCTGTTTCGGAAAGCAGCGGGCGGCATGGCCAAGAGGGGGCTCCCGTGGTCGCGGTCTGGGGGTGCGGTACGGCTCCCGGAGGCTCTCACCAGCGGTTTGGGCCGGCGGTTTCCGGGGGAGGCGTCGCTGCGGTTCGGGGGTTTCGAGCCCACCGGTCCACGGGCTACCAGGGTATCAGCGCCTCAGGGAGATGGCTTCCGGCCACGCTCCGTGCACGCGCTGACACGGGTCCGTACCACCGCACCCGCTTCTCACCCGGTGCTCACCCGTCCGGCCCACCCGCGTTGCCCGGAGCGGCACGCAGATCATCTACGTGCGTCGTATCCTGCTCGGACACTCGCTGCCGAGCCCGGCCGGCCAACACGGCAACACCCCCGCCCGTATCCACCGGAACAACGAGAGCTCGTCAGTTCGTTGAGCAAGAATTGGCGTTTTGCCAACACGGCTGAGCGACTGCTTTGCTTCAAAGCTCAACGACGCATTACAACAACCCCCCTGACCGCACCAAGCGACAGCCCCCTTGTGGGGTGACGTGGCCGTTCGACTGGAGTTGCACGTGGCCGGGCGCATCGAAGACTACGCACTCATCGGAGACATGCAGACAGCGGCGCTGGTCTGCCGTGACGGCACGGTGGACTGGCTCTGCCTGCCCCGCTTCGACTCGCACGCGATCTTCGCCGGTCTGCTGGGCAACGAGGAACACGGCTTCTGGCGGCTCGGGCCCGCCTACGCCTCCGACCAGCGGCCGCCCACCGCGGCGCGGCGCTCCTACCGGGGCGACTCGCTGATCCTGGAGTCCGAGTGGGACACCCCGCGCGGCACGGTCCGGGTGACCGACTTCATGCCCCCGCGTGACGGCGCCCCGCAGCTGATCCGCATCGTCGAGGGCGTCTCCGGCCGCGTCCCCATGCGCTCGGCCCTGCGAATGCGGTTCTCCTACGGCCGGGTCGTGCCGTGGGTGCACAAGCACGAAGGGCGCACGGTCGCCGTCGCGGGCCCGGACTCGGTGTGGTTCGACACGGACTGCGAGACCTACGGCAAGTCACTGACGACGTACGCCGACTTCACGGTCGCCCCGGGCGACCGGATCGCCTTCACGATCTCCTGGCAGCCCTCGCACAAGGAGCCGCCGCCGCTGCCGGAGCCGGAGCAGTCGCTGGAGGCGACGGAGGAGTTCTGGCGGGAGTGGGTCGAGCACTGTACGTACCACGGCCCCTACCGTGAGGCAGTGATCCGCTCGCTGATCACGCTGAAGGCGCTGACGTACGCCCCCACCGGCGGAATCGTCGCCGCCCCCACCACCTCGCTCCCCGAGGACATCGGCGGCGTCCGCAACTGGGACTACCGCTACACCTGGCTGCGCGACGCGGCGATCACCCTGTCCTCGCTGCTGCGCACCGGCTACCGCGAGGAGGCCCGCGCCTGGCGCGAGTGGCTGCTGCGCGCGGTCGCGGGCGACCCGGAGAACCTGCAGATCATGTACGGCATCGCCGGCGAGCGCGAGCTCGGCGAGGCGGAGCTGGACTGGCTGCCCGGCTACGAGAACTCCGCCCCGGTCCGGGTGGGCAACGGCGCCGCGCACCAGCTCCAGCTGGACGTGTACGGCGAGGTCACCGAGGCCCTGCACCTGGGTCACATGACCGGCCTGGCCCGCAACGACTACGCCTCCCTGCTCCAGCTGAAGCTGATCCGCTACCTGGAGGACCACTGGGACGAGCCGGACGAGGGCATCTGGGAGGTGCGCGGCCCGCGCCGCCACTTCGTGCACTCCAAGGTCATGGCCTGGGTCGCCGTCGACCGCACGATCAAGCTCATCGAGTCCGGCGACGCGGACGGCCCGCTGGAGAAGTGGCGCGAGTTGCGCGACGACATCCACCGGGACGTGTGTGAGAAGGGTTACGACAAGGAGCGCAACACCTTCACGCAGTCCTACGGCTCCCGGGAGCTGGACGCGTCGTTGCTGCTCATCCCGCAGATGGGCTTCCTGCCGCCCGACGACAAGCGCGTGATCGGCACGATCGAGGCGATCCAGCGCGAGCTGTCCACGCCGGACGGCTTCATCCTGCGCTACCCGACACAGGGCGACCACGAGGGCGTCGACGGCCTCCCCGGTGACGAGGGCGCCTTCCTGGCCTGCTCGTTCTGGATGGCGGACGACCTCGCGATGATCGGCCGCGTGGACGAGGCCCGCAAGCTCTTCGAGAAGCTGCTGTCCCTGCGCAACGACCTCGGTCTCCTCGCCGAGGAGTGGGACCCGCGCCTGCAACGCCAGGTCGGCAACTTCCCGCAGGCCTTCAGCCACGTGCCGCTGATCGACACGGCCCTGCGCCTGACGGCCTCCGGCGCCTACGGCGGCTGACAGGACCGACGCGGAACGCACGGCCGGGTCTTTCGGATCAGCCCGACTCGGGCTGATCCGAAAGACCCGGCCTAGGCTGGAGCCATCAGCCCCTGCACGGAAGGGGGCGCCTCATGGCTTCCCCGTCGAAGGCGGGCGCGGCCCTCGCCGCGCTGCGCGAGGATCTGGTCGGCGACGTGTTCGCCCCGGGGGATCCGGGCTACGACGAGGCCCGGGCGGTGTTCAACGCGATGATCGACCGTCGTCCGGCGGTGATCGCGCAGTGCGTGGACGAGGACGACGTCGTGCGGGCCGTGCGGTTCGCCCGCGACCTGGATCTCAAAATCGCGGTGCGCGGCGGCGGCCACAGCGTCGCGGGCATGGCGGTCAACGACAACGGTCTGGTGATCGACCTGCGGCACATGCGCGCGGTCACCGTCGATCCCGCGGCCGAGGCGGTACGGATCGCGGGCGGCGCCACGATGGGCGACCTGGACCGCGCCACCCAGCCCTACGCCCTCGCCACGACCGGCGGCCGGGCCTCCACCACCGGCGTCGGCGGCTTCGTCCTCGGCGGCGGCACCGGCTGGCTGGACCGCTGCTGCGGGCTGGCGGTCGACAACCTGCTCGGCGTGGAGCTGGTCACCGCGGACGGCGAACGGGTCCACGCGAACGCCGACGAGAACCCCGACCTGTTCTGGGCCCTGCACGGGGGCGGCGGCAACTTCGGCGTCGCCACGGCGCTCACCCTGACGCTGCACGAGCTGCCCGAGTTCTCCATCGCCCTGCTGCTGTACCTCCCGGAGTTCGGTCCCGAGGCCACCCGCACCTACCGCGACGTGATCACCGTCGGCCCGGACGAGGCGGGCGGCGCCGTCATCCACCTCACCGGCCCGCCCGAGGATTTCGTCCCTCCGCACCTGGTCGGCACGCTGCTGTGCGCCGTGCTGCTGACGTACGCCGGTGCCGAGGGGGACCTGCGCAAGCTGGCCGAACCGCTGCTGGCGCTGCCGCACGAGGCGGAGGTCGTCGGGGCGATGCCCTACGCGGACGTGCAGTGCATGATCGACGATCCGCCCGGGATGCGGAACTACTGGTCGGCGGAGTACCTGACGGGCGCGCCCGACGACTTCGTGGACGTCTTCTGCGCCCGCGCTCGGTCCATGCCGGTGCCGACCGGCACCCAGCACGTCCTGTTCCCGCAGGGCGGCGCGATCGCCGCCGGGCCGCACGCGTACCCGGTGCCGTTCCGGGACGCCCCGTGGGTGGTGCACCCCTTCGGGATCTGGGAGGACCCGGCCGACGACGAGCCGTGTGTGCGGTGGGTCCGGGACGTCCGCGCCGACGCCCGCCCGTGGAGTACCGGGGACGTGTACCTCAACTTCATCGGCGACGAGGGCGCCGAGCGGGTCGTGGCCGGCGTCGGCGCCGAGAACGCCCAACGGCTCGCCGAGCTGAAGCGGCGCTACGACCCCGACAACGTCTTCCGCTTCAACCACAACATCAAGCCGGCCTGAGAATCGGATCCGCCGCCGCCCGCGAACTGTCGGACCGGCCTGAGAACCACCGCCGCATGCCATTGGACCGGCCTGAGCACCACCCCCGCATGTCATTGGACCGGCCTGAGCACCACCCCCGCATGCCGTCGGACCGGCCTGAGCACCACCCCCGCATGCCGTCGGACCGGCCTGAGAACCACCGCCGGCCCGCGAGCCGTACGCCGCCGGACCAGCCTCAGAACCACGCCCGCCCGCACGCCGTCGGACCAGCCTCCGAAACACCGCCCCCACACGCCGTCAAGCCGGCCTGAGCGCCGTCAGCGTCCGCTCCCCTGCCGGATCACCCGCCGTCGCCGGGACGAGGGCGATCTCGTCGAGGCCCGCCTCGGTGTAGGCGTCGATCCGGGCACGTACGGTGCCGACGTCGCCGACCAGGCCGACCGTGGCCGCGGCCTCGGCGGGCAGGGCGCGGACCAGGGTGGCGCGGTCGGCGCCGGACGCGGCCAGCTCGACCGCCTCGCCGAAACCGGCCTCGCGGAACACGTCGGCGTACCCCGGCACGGTCAGGTATCCCGCGATGCTGCCGAGTATGTGGGCGAGCGACTCGGGGTCGGGGTCGACGGCGGCCGGCAACCAGGCGGCGAGCGTGGGCGGCGTACGGCCCACTGCCTCGGCCGCCGCGAGCAGCTTGGCGCGCAGTTCGCGCACCTGCTCCGGGGAGACCAGGTCGAGCAGCATGCGGTCGGCGTGCGCGGCGGCCGCGGCGATCGCACGGTCGCCGAACGCGGCGACGGTGAGCGGGCCGCCGGGCGGCGGGAGGCGGCGCCGGAAGGTGCTGCCGGGCACGATCGGCTCCCCCGGCGAGCCGTGCAGCAGGCCCCGCAGGGCCTCGGCGGTCTCCGTCAGGACGGTGGCGGGCCGGGCCCGGGAGCGTCCGTGCACGCCCTCGACCACCCGCTTGCTGGAAGTGCCCAGGGCGACGCCGACCGGGCGCCCGGTGACGGACGCGACGGACGCGGCGCCCCGGGCGATCGTCACCGGGTCGCGCACGGACACCGGCACGGGACCGGCCGTCAGCGCCACCCGCTCGGTGACCCGCGCGAGCCCCGCGGCCAGCACGAAGGAGTCCCACGTGGGTCCCTCCCCCGCCCACACCTCCCGGTAGCCGAGCCGGTCGGCGAGCGCCGCGACCCGCAGCGGCTCGTCGACCGGGCTGTCGTCCTCACGTGCCACGGCGACCACACTCATCTCCATGGCCCGCCGCTACCCGAGCGTGCCCGCTGTAGTCCGTGTCTTTCGGATCATCCCGGGTCCGCAGCCCCGGGCCGGGCCGATCCGGAAGACACGGCCCGACCCGACGCGGTGATCGTCTGCGTGCCGGCGCGGAGATGTTGCCGGAAGGTCCGCGCAGGTAGCGTCCGCTGCATGGACAGCCGCACGGACCACCGATTCGACAGCCAGGGCGCCGGCATCACCGTCCAGCGCGCGCTGGAACTGCCCGGCCTGCGCAGCGGTCTGCCCGAGATCCTCGCGGGCGCGGAACGGCTGGGCCGCACGGTGCGCTGGGTGCACGCGGGCGAGGTCCCGCACATCGCCTCCCTGCTCAAGGGCGGCGAGCTGCTGCTGACCACGGGCTACGGCCTCGGCACGCGTCCGGCCGAACAGCGGGCGTTCGTCCGCACCCTGGCCGAGCGGGGCATCGCGGCCCTGGTGATCGAGCTGGGCCCGCGCTTCACGCGCCTGCCCGCGGCCCTGGTGGAGACGGCACGGGCGACCGGCCTGCCCCTGGTGCAACTGCACCGCGAGGTGCCGTTCGTGACGGTCACCGAGGAGGTCCACACCGAGATCGTCAACGGGCACTACGCCCTGCTCCAGCGGGCGGAGGAGGTGCACCGCCGCTGCACGGAGGCCCTGCTCGGCGGGGGCGGGATCCCGCAGGTCCTGGGCATCCTGGCGGACTTCTGCGGCAACCCCGTGTTCCTGGAGACGACCGACGGCCGGCTGCTGTACGCGGCCGGGGCCGGGCCCGAGGGGGCGGATCCGCTCCAGGTGTGGGAGGGGCTGCGCGGCCCGCACAAGGACGCGCCGCCGCCCGCCGGTTCGGTCCTGGTGGACGTGCCCGGGGGCGGGCCGGGCTCGGGTTCGGTGCGCGCCCGGCTCGTGCTGCTGCCGGTGCGCGGCCCGCTCGCTCCGGTGCACCGGATCGCCGCCGAGCGGGCGGCCGGGATCCTGGCGGTGGTGCTGATGCAGGCACGGCAGGAGGAGGAGCTGGCGGCACGCGGGCGGGGCGACTTCCTGACCGACCTCGCCGAGGGGCGTATCGCGGCGGCGGACGCTCCCGCGCAGGCGCGCGTCCTGGGCTTCAGGCCCGGCGACGGCCCGCTGCTGCCCGTCGTGATGCGGCTGGGCGACGCGCTCTCCCCGGGCGGGGGCTGGGCGGTGCTCGCGCGCGCGGTGGGGGAGGAGCTGGCGTCGGTGGGGGTGCCGGTGCTGCTGGGCGTACGGCCGGTGGAGGGCCGTGTGCCGTTGCTGCTCGCCCTGCGCTCGGAGTCGGAGCGGTCGGCGGTGGCGGACCGGGTCGCGGCGGCACTGCGGGCCGGCGCGGAGCGGGCCGGTATGCAGCGGCCGGGAGCCCCGCCGCCGGTCGTGGTCGTCGGGGTCGCCGGCGGCTGGGCGGCGGCCTCGGCGGGCCTCAGGCACGCGGCGGAGACGGCGACCGCCGCCCAGGGCCTGTCGGACCGGCCCTGGTACGACGCCCGCCGCCTCGACATCGACCTGCTGCTGTGGCGCCTGCGCGACCACCCCGACCTGGCGGCCTTCGTGGACCGCGCGATCGGCCCGGTCCGTGACCACGACCACCGCTCCAAGCCGCCCCTGCTGCCCACGCTGGAGACCTACCTGGCCCACGCCGGCCGCAAGGCGGAGACGGCCCGCGAGCTCCACCTCAACCGCCAGACGCTGTACAACCGCCTCGCCCGCATCGGCGAGTTGCTGGGCACCGACCTCGACGACCCGCAGACGGTGCTGGCCCTGAGCCTGGCGCTGCGGGCGCGACGCCTGGTGCCGTAAGCCGCCCGGCGCCGGCCCCGGGGCCGAAGCCGTGGGGCGGCCGCCGCCGGTGCAGCCGACGGCCGTGCGCCGCGGTGCCCCGGAGCCGGCGCGATGCCGCCTCGGCGGTCTCCCCGGGAAAGGAGTCGAAGGTGACGGCGGCCTGCGGGGCATGACGGCGGACCTGAGGTCCGTGGAACGCACGCCGCCACACCCCGAGGTGTCGCAGCTCGGCCTCCAGAGTGGTCGCCGGTGAAGTGGCCCTTGTTGTTGGCGTTGGCCGTGCCGGTCGCGAGGTGCTGGAGGCCCTCGTCGACCCGGTACGCCGCAGCGTCGTCACGGAGTGGGACGGCGCCGGGCGGGACATCGCCTGCGGCGGACTCGAGCTGACGGTCAGCAGGTCGACCGCCGCACACCACGTCAAGTGCTGCGCGGGGCGGGCTGATCCGGCGGTACCACGTGGGCACCCCGCGCATGAACGCACTGCGCCGCGAGGAGATGGACGAGGCGTTCCCGGTCCCGCTCGACGCCCCCACCCCGACGCGGGTCGAGGTCCGTCGAGGCGTCGAGGCGGCTCAGATCATCGGCCGGGGCTGCGTCAGTTCGTCGTAGACGCTGAGGACCTGGGCGACGGTCTCGTCCTCGCTCGGCCAGGTGGCCGCCTGCCGGGTGCCCGCGTCCCGGAGCCGCTCGCACCGTCCCGGGTCGCCGAGCAGCCGGATCACGGCGTCGGAGAGGGCGTCCGCGTCGCCGTGCGGGACGAATTCGGCCGCGTCGCCGACGAGTTCGCGCACCCCGCCGGCCAGCGCGGCGACGAGCGGCACGCGCGCGTGGAGGGCCTCCTGCGCCAGGACGGACCGCGACTCCTCACCGCCGGTCAGCAGGGCGAAATCGGCGGCGGCCAGCAGTTCGCTCAGATCGTCCCGCCGCCCGATGAGCCGGACGGGCAGTTCCTCGTCCTCGATACGACGCTGCAACTCCGCCCGCGACGGCCCCTCCCCCACCACCACGACCAGCGGCAGGGGATCGAGCCGGCGCCACGCGCGCGCGGCGTCCAGCAGGACGTCGTAGCCGCGGTGGCGCTCCAGGGAGCCGACGGTCATCAGCAACGGGCGGCCGATCGCACCGAGTTCGGCCCGCACCTTGGGACGGGGTCGTTCGGGGTCCTCCTCGGCCGGCCGGGTGCCGGGCAGCGCCACGGCGGCGAGCCGGGCGTCGCGCGCCCCCGTCCGGCGCGCCCGGTCCACGAGGTCGGACGTGGTGCCGAGCACGACGGCGGCCGCCTTGGCGACCCGCCGCTCCAGCAGGCGCAGCAGATGGGCCCGGGCGCCCTCGGCGTACGCCCGGTTGTGCCAGGTGACGACGAGGGGAGTGTGCCGCCCGCTGAGCGCGAGCACGGCCCGGAAGGAGGCGTGCAGCCCGTGCGCGTGGACGAGGTCGGCGTCCGTGCAGGCCGCCCGCAGCGCCGCCACGGACGCGGGGTCGCTGCTGCGCGGGACGGGTACGTGTTCGGCTCCGGCGCCCGTGAAGTCGTAGGTGTCGTCGGCCTCGACGGGGGCGCACACCGTCACCCGCACCCCCCGTGCGACGAGCCCCGCGGCCAGGGAGCGCACATGCGCGCTGCTGCCGGCGTTGCCACCGCCCAGCACCTGCACGGTGCGCAGCGACGACTGGCCGTGCGGTGAGTGGCTGCTCACGTGGCCGGGGCTCCTGGTTCGGCGTCGGACGGTCACGAAGAAACGTACAGAAGAGGGCCGGGCGGAGGGGTGGACCGCTCGCGCTCCTCCACGTACTACGCCAAGGATGCCAGCACGTACGGGTGTTCCGTGCCGTCGAGCCCCCGGGGGTCCGGCAACACGGCCCCGCAGGTCACCCACACGAGTGAAGGAGGGCAGGGTTCCGTTCGATTGCGGTCAGGCCGACGGGACGGTCAGCGACCGCGCGACCGCGCTCACCCTCTCCCCGCACACCGTCGCGGCGACCACGGCGGCGGCATGCGCGACCAGCCCCGCCCGCCGGTTGCCCACCACGACCGCCGCGCCGAGCAGCGCGCCCAGCGCGTGCGCCCCGGTGTCCCCGAGCATCCCGCGCTGACCGAGATCGTCCGGCAGGACGGCCCCGGCGACCCCCGTCGCCACGGCGGACAACTCCCCGGCCGCCCCCGCCCGCAGCAGCCCCGGCGCCCCCAGCGCGAGCACGACACCGGCCGCCCTCCCGGGCCGTACGTCCACGAGGTTGACGAAGTGCGCGGCGCCCGCGATCACCACACCGGCGAGCACCTTGTCGAGCGGCCGCTCCTTCAGCAGCGCCCCCGCCACCAGCCCGGCCGCGGAGATCCCCGCCAACTTGACCGCTCCGCCGGTGACCTCGCCCCCGCGCAGCGCCCCCAGATGCGCCCGGAACCCCCGCCGCGGATCCCCGGCCCCGACGACATCGTCGTACGCCCCGCAGATCCCGGCGACGAGCACGGCACCACCGACGGCCGGCCGCACCCGAGCCGCCCCGAGCACGGCCCCGGCCACCGCGGCGGGCCCGGGGTACAACGCGACGGTCCGCCCGGCGAAGTTCGTCCGCTCCCAGCGCTCGCGCCCACCCGGCGCCGCCCCGCGCAGCACGGCGAGCCCCACGCGCGTGACACCGGCCCCGACGGCGCACGCGGCGCCCCCTGGCTCTCCGTACGATCACGGGACAGCCCCGGGAAGCCCGGAAGGCGCCCGGGCGAGCAGGCGTTCCCCGCCCAGGCACTGAGGGGGCAGCACACGCGGAACACCGCCGCACCGAGCAGGACTCCGCAGGTCAGCCACCCCTCGCCGTCCCTCGCGCTAGGCGTCCGCCCGCGCCGTCGCCAGCAGTTCCTCCGCGTGTGCCCGGGCGGTCTCCGAGTCCTCCTGCCCGGCGAGCATCCGCGACAGTTCCCGGATGCGCTCCTCGCCTTCGAGGACCTTCACGCCGGAGCGGGTCACCGACCCGTCGTTCGTCTTCTCGACCAGCAACTGCCGGTCGGCGAAGGCGGCGACCTGCGGAAGGTGCGTGACCACGACGACCTGCGCGGTCTTCGCGAGCCGCGCCAGCCGCCGCCCGATCTCGACTGCGGCCTTGCCGCCCACGCCCGCGTCGACCTCGTCGAAGAGGTACGTCGGCACGGGATCCGTCCCCGCGAACACGACCTCGACGGCGAGCATCACGCGCGAAAGCTCACCACCGGACGCGCCCTTGGCGATGGGCCGCGGCGGCGCCCCCGGGTGCGGGGCGAGCAGCAGCTCGACCTCGTCGACGCCGGACGGGCCGTAGGCGACCGTGCGCCCGCCGACCTCCACGCCCTCCGGGTCCTCCGTCTGCCGGATCTCGAACGACACGCGCGCGTGCGGCATGGCCAGCGAGGCCAGCTCGGCGGTCACCGCGGCGGCGAACCGCTCGGCGGCTCCGGTCCGCGCGTCGGTCAGGGCCTGCGCCAGTCCGCCCAGTTCGGTCCGCAGCGCGTCCCGCTCGGCGGTCAGTTCGTCGATCCGCTCGTCGTCGCCGTCCAGCTCGGTGAGCCGCGCGGCGCCCCGCTCGGCCCAGGCCAGGACGGCGGCCACGTCCTCCCCGTACTTGCGGGTCAGCGCGGTGAGCGCGGCCCGCCGCTCCTCCACGGCCGCCAGCCGCAGCGGATCGGCGTCCAGGTCGTCGGCGTACCCCGCCAGCTCCCCCGCGACGTCGCCCAGCAGGATTCCGATCTCCCCGATCCGGTCGGTGAGCGCGGCCAGCGCCGGATCGTGCGACCGCACGGCCTCCAGGGCCCGCTGGGCGCCCGCGACGAGCGTGGCGGCGTCGATGCCCTCGGGGTCCTCCGGATTGCCCGCGAGGGCGGCGTGCGCGGCCGTGGCGGCCGAGGACAGGGCCTCCGCGTGCCCGAGCCGCTCCGCCTCCTCCGCCAGCTCCACGTCCTCGCCGGCCCGCGGCTCCACGGCCGCGATCTCGTCGAGCCCGTAGCGCAGCATGTCGGCCTCCTGGGCCCGCTCACGCGCGCGCGTGGTGATCTCGTCCAGCTCCACGGACACGGCCCGCAGCCGCCGGTAGGCCTCCGTGTACTTGGCGAGCGGCACGGCGACCGCGTCGCCCGCGTACCGGTCGAGCGCCTGCCGCTGCCGGGACAGCTTCAGCAGCCCCTGCTGGTCGGTCTGCCCGTGCACGGCGACGAGTTCGTCGGCCAGATCGGCCAGCACGCCCACCGGCACACTCCGCCCGCCGACGTGCGCCCGCGACCGCCCCTCGGCCGAAACGGTACGGCTGATCAGCAGCGCCCCGTCGTCGAGCTCCGCCCCGGCCTCCTCCGCCCGTACGACCACCGAGGCGTCCGCGGGCACGGTGATCCGGCCCTCCACGACCGCCTTGCCGGCGCCGATCCGCACGAGCGCGGGATCGGCGCGTCCGCCCAGCAGCAGCCCGAGGCTGGTGACCACCATGGTCTTGCCCGCGCCCGTCTCACCCGTGACGGCGGTGAAGCCGGGCGACAGCTCGATGACCGCGTCGTCGATGACTCCGAGCGACCGTATCCGCATCTCCTCCAACACGGACAAGACCTTACGAGGTCGGGGAGGGGAAGTGCGAGGCGCCCTGTCACCCGGGCGAGTGGACGTACCCCCCACCCCTACGCCGCCCCGTCAGTGCCGAGCCCCCCGCCACCCGGAGACGGGCAACGCGAACTTCGCCACCAGCCGGTCCGTGAACGACGCGTGATGCAGCCGGGCGAGCCGCACCGGCACCGCCCCCCGCCGCACCTCGACCCGCGCCCCCGCGGGCAGCTCCACGGTCCGCCGCCCGTCGCACCACAGCACACCGGGCGGAATGTGCGGCAGCACCTCGACGGCAAGCACCGAGTCGGGCGAGGTCACCAACGGCTTCGCGAACAACGCGTGCGCGCTGATCGGCACCATCAACAGCGCCTCGACCTCGGGCCACACCACCGGCCCACCGGCGGAGAAGGCGTACGCCGTGGACCCGGTCGGGGTCGACAGGACGATCCCGTCGCACCCGAACCCCGTGACCGGCCGCCCGTCGATCTCCAGCACGACTTCCAGCAGCTTCTCGGCGCCGGCCTTCTGCACCGCCGCCTCGTTCAGCGCCCAGTCCGTGTGCACGATGTCCCCGTTGCGGTGCACGACGACGTCGACGGTCATCCGCTCCTCGACCTCGTACGCCTTCGTCACCACCCGGTCGACGACCTTGTCGAGGTCGTCCCGCTCGGCCTCCGCGAGGAACCCCACGCTGCCGAGGTTGACGCCGAGCATCGGCACCCCGGACGCCCGCGCGAACTCGGCGCCGCGCAGCAGCGTGCCGTCGCCGCCGAGGACGATGAGCAGTTCGCAGCCCTCCAGGCACTGCGGCGTGGCCTCGGCGACCAGTTCCACCTCGTCCGGCAGGGGCAGGTCGCGCGCCTCGTACTCCAGCACGCGCACCCCGATGCCCTCGCGCAGCAGCCCCTTCACGACCAGCTCCGCGCTGCGGATGGCGGCGGGCCGCCCCGTGTGCGCCAGCAGGAAAACAGTACGAGCTCGGTTCTGTGTCAACGCGGCCCCTCCGCCACTGCACGCTCAACATCGGCCGGGTCCGGAGCCGGCGCCCCGGCCCGGAGCCACAGAAAGTACTCGACGTTGCCCGACGGCCCGGGCAACGGACTGGCGGTGACACCCTTCACCCCGAGTCCCAGGTCCCACGCCTTCTCCGCCACGCCCCGCACCGCCTCGGCCCGCAGCTGCGGGCTGCGGACGACGCCCCCGCTGCCCAGCCGTTCCTTACCCACCTCGAACTGCGGCTTCACCATCATCACCAGGTCGGCGTCCGGCTTGGTGCACCGCGCCAGGGCCGGCAGCACCAGCCCGAGCGGGATGAAGGACAAGTCCCCCACGACAAGATCCACTGGCTCCCCATCGATCGCTTCGAGCGTCAACTCGCGTACGTTCGTACGGTCCTTGACCGTGACGCGTTCATCGCTCTGCAGAGACCAGGCGAGTTGTCCGTACCCGACGTCCACGGCGACGACGTGCGCGGCCCCCGCCCGCAGCAGCACGTCGGTGAAACCGCCGGTGGACGCGCCGGCGTCCAGCGCCCGCCGCCCCTCGACGACGAGCCCCTGCGGAGCGAAGACCGCGAGGGCGCCGGCCAGCTTGTGCCCGCCCCGCGACACGTACTCGGGATCGCTGTCGTCGGCCACGACGACGATGGCCGCCGCGGTCTCCACCTGCGTGGCGGGCTTGGTCGCGACGGTCCTGCCGACGGTGACCCGCCCCGCGGCGATCAGCTGGCTGGCGTGCTCACGCGACCGCGCGAGCTTGCGGCGCACCAGCTCCGCGTCCAGACGACGACGTGCGACTCCTGCCACGTTCGGTTCAGCTCCTGCTCTCGTACGGCCGTGGGGGCGCCGGAGGTCCCGGGCGGGCGTCGAGCGCGGTGAGCGCGTCGCGCAGCCCCCTGTGTACATCCTCGTACACCTCGATGTGGCCGTCCGTGGCGAGGTCGTCGGCGTCGGCCAGCCGCTCCAGATGGACGTCCACCTCGGCGTTGCCGGTGGGGGTACGGGCGACGCCCAGCGGGGCGGGGGCGGCGGGGTCGTCCTCGAATCCGACCTCGGCCTCGGCCTCCGGCGGGCCCTCGCTCTCCGGCACTGTGTCGCTCATGCCCCGACGCTACCGCGAACCGCTGGGGTACCGTCGAGCGCGATGGCCACGATCGAGGAGTGCCGCGCCGCACTGGAGAAGCTCTCGGAGAACATGCAGGGTGCCGGGGGCGACGTCCGCGAGGCCGCGGCCATGGACCGCTCGGTGAGCTGCCGCGTCACCGACCTGGACGTCACCTTCGTCGGCCGCCTCACCGGCGGCCGTATCGAGGTCGACGACACCCTCCAGGGACCGCCGCCGCAGAAGGCGCAGATCCGCCTCACCCTGTCCGGGGACGACCTGGTCGCCCTCGTCGACGGCGGCCTGAACTTCGCGCAGGCGTGGGCTTCGGGCCGGGTGAAGCTGGAAGCGGGCCTGCGCGACCTGTTCCGGCTCAGGAAACTTCTGTGACCGCGACCTTCCTGTCCTCGGCCCGGTCCGCCACCCGCGCCTTCCGCGCCGCCGGCACCACCAACGGCGTGCCCGTCTCGGGGTCGTCGATGACCTGGCAGCGCAGCCCGAAGACCTCCTCGACCAGCCCGGCCGTGACGACGTCGTTCGGCGCGCCCTGCGCGATGACCTCGCCGCCCTTGAGCGCGATGAGGTGGGTGGCGTACCGGGCCGCATGGTTGAGGTCGTGCAGGACGGCGACCAGGGTGCGGCCCTGCTCCTCGTGCAGTTCGGCGCAGAGGTCGAGGACGTCGATCTGGTGCTGGATGTCGAGGTAGGTGGTCGGCTCGTCGAGCAGCAGCAGCGGGGTCTGCTGGGCGAGCGCCATCGCGATCCACACGCGCTGGCGCTGACCACCGGACAGCTCATCGACGTACCGGTCGGCGAGTTCGGCGACGCCGGTCTGCGCCATCGACTCCCGTACGACCCGCTCGTCCTCCGTCGACCACTGGCGCAGGATGCCCTGGTGCGGATAGCGGCCGCGGCCCACCAGGTCGGCGACGGTGATCCCGTCGGGCGCGATGGACGACTGCGGGAGCAGGCCGAGCGTCCGCGCGACCTTCTTCGCGGGCATCGACTGGATGACCTGCCCGTCGAGCAGCACCCGGCCCTCGCTCGGCTTCAGCATCCGCGACAGCGCCCGCAGCAGCGTCGACTTGCCGCAGGCGTTCGGGCCGACGATCACGGTGAAGGAGTTGTCGGGGATCTCCACCGACAGCTGTTCGGCGATGACCCGCTGGTCGTAGGCGAGGGTGACGTTCTCGGCGGACAGGCGGTTCACGGTGCTCCTTTGGTCGTTCGTCCCGTGTCCGGCACGGGTGGTGTCGCTCATGTCCGGCCGCGCCGTCCGGCCCGGCTCGCGGCCCGGCTTCATATCCGGCCCGCCCTGCGCTCGGTGACCAGCAGCCACAGCAGATAGACGCCGCCGAGCACACCGGTGACCACACCCACCGGCAGCTGTCCGTCGCCGAAGAGCCGCTGCGCGGCCCAGTCCGCGGTGACCAGGAGGGCAGCCCCCATGCACAGGGCGGGCACGAGGTTCGGCCCGGGCGAGCGGGTCAGGCGCCGGGCGAGCTGCGGCGCGGTGAGCGCCACGAAGGCGACGGGGCCCGCGGCGGCGGTGGCGGCCGAGGTGAGCAGGACGGCGGCGACCATCAGCAGCAGCCGTACGCGTTCCACCCGCACCCCCAGGGCGTTGGAGACGTCGTCGCCCATCTCCATCATCCGCAGCCCGCGCGCGTTGGCGAGGACGAGCGGGACGAGCACACCGCACAGGACGAGCAGCGGCCAGACCTGCTTCCAGTCACGGCCGTCGAGCGAGCCGGTCATCCACACGACCGCGCGGGCCGCGTCGACGAGGTCGGCCTTGGTGATCAGATAGCCGTTGACCGCCGTCGCGACGGCCGAGACGCCGATGCCGACCAGCACCAGCCGATAGCCGTGCACTCCCCGCTTCCAGGCGAGCAGGTAGATGGCGGCGCCGGTCACCAGCCCGCCCACGAGCGCCCCGAC
The DNA here is from genome assembly GCF_043080745.1 of Streptomyces sp. NPDC014995. Classification (NCBI taxonomy): domain Bacteria; kingdom Bacillati; phylum Actinomycetota; class Actinomycetes; order Kitasatosporales; family Streptomycetaceae; genus Streptomyces; species Streptomyces sp. NPDC014995. The sequence continues at coordinate 6,419 of NZ_JBIBVX010000003.1, read as the reverse complement.
GGCGACCTGGTTGGCGGAGCCGGACATCAGCACGATCACCACGAGCGCGCCGGCCGTCGCCCCCTGCCCGAGCCCGAGGACGTCCGGGCTGCCCAGCGGGTTGCGGGAGACCGCCTGGAACACGGCGCCCCCGAGCCCCAGCGCGGCACCCACGAGCAGCCCCACGAGGACGCGCGGCATCCGCAGCTCGTTGACGATGAACTCCTGGCCCTCGGTGCCGTTGCCCGCCAGCGTCTTCAGCACGTCGCCGGCCGGGATCGGGAAGTCCCCGGTGCCGATCAGCACCACGCTCGCGGTGAGCGCGGCGACCACCAGCAGTACGACGACGACCAGGGCACGCACGTCCAGCCGGAGGGAGAGCCCGCCGGGCGTGCGCAGGGCGCGAGGAGTACGGGAAAGACGGGTGCCCGACGGCGCGGCCGGCCGGTTCTCCGCCGTCTTCTCCGGTGCGGTGTGGGATGCGGTCTTCACAGCTGGGCCGTCCTCCGCCGTCGTACGAGAAAGATGAAGACCGGGCCGCCGATGATCGCGGTGATGATCCCGACCTGGACCTCCGAGGGCCGGGCGACGATCCGGCCGAGCACGTCGGAGCCGAGCAGCAGGACCGGGGACAGGATCGCCGCGTACGGCATGATCCAGCGCAGGTCGGGGCCGGTGAAGGAGCGGACGACGTGCGGGACCATCAGTCCCACGAACACGATCGGCCCGCAGGCGGCGGTCGCGGCACCGCACAGCACGGTGGCGGCGAGCATGGACAGCGCCCGTGTGCGGTTGAGGTTCGCACCGAGGGCCTTGGCGGTGTCGTCCCCCATGGCCATGGCGTTCAGCGGCCGGGCGAGGGCGAACGAGAGCAGCGTGCCCGCCGCGAGGAAGGGCAGCACCTCCCAGATCACGTCGTTGGTCGCGGAGGTCAGCGAACCCACCGTCCAGAAGCGCATCCTGGCGAGCGCCGCGTCGTCCACGATCATCACGGCCTGGACGTACCCGTAGAGCGCGGCGCTGATCGCGGTGCCGGCCAGCGCGAGCCGCACCGGTGTGGCGCCCCGGCTGCCGCCGAGGAACCAGACCATCGCACCGACCGCCGCCGCACCGAAGAAGGCGAACCACACATATCCGGTCAGGCTGGTGACGCCCAGGAAGGTGATGGCGGTGACGACCGCGGCCGAGGCCCCGGCGTTGATGCCGAGCAGACCGGGGTCGGCCAGCGGGTTGCGCGTGAGGGCCTGGAGCACGGCTCCGGACAGCCCCAGCGCGGCACCGACGAGCAGCCCGAGCACGGTCCGCGACAGCCGCTCCCCCACGACGACATCGCCGTAGGTCCCCGTGTCCTCGAACAGGCCGTGCCATACCTGCTCGAGGGACAGCTCCTTGGCGCCGATGGCGATACTCGCCACCGCCACCAGCAGCAGGACCACGACGGAGACGAGCAGCCCAAGGGAACGTATCGCCCGGCGGGTTGGGGGCGCGGGGGCGGTCTCCGCGCGCTGTTCGGGAACACTGTCGACCAACACGCAGTTAGGTTAGCCTACCCTCCCAAGATGCCCCGCTCCGTGGTCACGTCTGTGGTCACGGCCTTTGCCGGGTCCCAGGTTCACGCTCGGCACCCCGGGCTGCGGGGCGGCCGCCTCCCGCCTCACAACCCCAGCCGCGCCAACGCCTTCTCCCCGTCCAGCCCGCACGAACCCTCACCCGCCGCCGTCCACGCGGCCGCGCACAACGCACGCAGCCCGTCCAGGGCGTCACCCTCCCCCTCCAGCTCCAGACGCTCGGCACCCGCCGTCACCGTCCAGCCCCCGCACCGGAAGCCGTCCCCCTCCGCCGTGACCGCCGGCTGCCCGGTGAGCAGACCCCGCAGATCGCGGTCGACGTACGTCGGCCGGTGCTGCGGCGGCGCGGCGAGGAGCTGGGCACCGTCCGTCACGCCGGTGAGGACCAGCAGCGAGTCGACCTCCCCGTTGAACGCCCCCTCGATGTCGGTGTCCAGCCGGTCCCCCACCACCAACGGCCGCTCGGCACCCGTGCGCAGGATCGTCTCCCGGTGCATGGGGGGCAGCGGCTTGCCCGCGACCTGCGGCTCGGCCCCGGTCGCGATCCGCACGACCTCCACCGCGGCCCCGTTGCCCGGAGCGATCCCCCGCCCGCTGGGAATGGTCAGGTCGGTGTTGGACGCGAACCACGGCACCCCGCGCGCGACCGCGTACGACGCCTCCGCGAACCGCCCCCAGGGCAGCTCGGGCCCGCCGTACCCCTGCACGACGGCCGCCGGATCGTCGTCCGCCGACTCGACGGGCTCGAGCCCGCGCTCGCGCAGCGCGACCCGGAGCCCCTCCCCGCCGATCACCAGCACCCGCGCCCCCGCCGGCACCTGCTCACTGATCAACCGGGCCACCGCCTGCGCCGAGGTGATGACGTCCTCGGCCCCCGTCGGTATCCCCAGCTCCGTGAGATGCGCGGCCACCGTGTCCGGGGTGCGCAGCGCGTTGTTGGTGACGTACGCGAGATGCATCCCGCCCGCGCGTGCGGTGGCCAGCGACTCGACGGCGTGCGCGATCGCGCTCCCGCCCGCGTACACCACCCCGTCCAGGTCGAGCAGCGCCGTGTCGTACGCCTCGCTCAGGGCCTGCCCACTGCCCTCGGGCCTCGTCCTGACGCTCCGGCTCATTCCACATCGCTCCTCGTTCGCTCGCTTTCCCCCGATCATCCCGCATGCCACTGACACACGTACGATGCCGGGATGAACACAGCAGGTCACTCGGAAGCAACGGCGCCCCGGGGCCTGGAACTCACCCCGTTCCGAGGCCTGCGCTACGACCCCGACCGGGTCGGCAGCCTCGCGGCCGTGACCTCCCCTCCGTACGACGTCGTGGTCCGCCCCGACGGCCTGCACCAGCTCCAGGACGCGGACCCGTACAACATCGTCCGCCTGATCCTCCCCCAGGCCACCACGCCCGGCGCCCGCAACGAACAGGCCGCCGCCACCCTCCGCCACTGGCTTGCCGAGGGCGTCCTGACAGCCGACCCCGAACCCGCCCTGTACGTCTACGAGCAGCGCCACCCCGACGGCATCCTCCAGCGCGGCATCATCGGCACCCTGCGCGTCTCCGAGCCCTCGGCCGGCATCGTCCTCCCCCACGAGGACGTCATGCCGCACGTCGTCGCCGACCGGGCCGCCCTGATGCGCGCCACGTACGCCAACCTCGAACCGCTCCTCCTCACCTACCGGGGCAACGGCACGGCGGCCGAGGTCGTGGAACGCGCCGCCGAGCAGCCCCCGCTCCTCTCCACGACCACGGGGGACGGTTTCAGCCACCGTCTCTGGTCGATCACCGACCCCACCGAGACGGCGCGCGTCCAGGCCGACCTCTCCCACCACCAGGCCCTGATCGCCGACGGCCACCACCGCTGGGCGACGTACCGGCGCCTACGCTCGGAGCACCCCTCCCCCAGCCCCTGGGACCACGGCCTGGTCCTCCTCGTCGACACGGCCCGCTATCCCCTGACCGTCCGCGCCATCCACCGCCTCCTGCACGGCCTGCCGGTGGCGGACGCGCTGGCCGCCGTCGAGGGCCTGTTCCGCGTCCGCCGCCTGGAGGTACCGCTGCCGGAGGCGCTCGACGCCCTGGCCGACGCCGCCTGCGCGGGCAACGCCTTCCTCCTGGCCGGCGACGGCGCCTTCCACCTCCTGGACCGCCCCGACCCGGCCCTCCTCGCCCGCACCGTCCCCACCGACCGCCCGCAGGCCTGGCGCACCCTGGACGCGACGGTGCTGCACGCCACGCTCCTGGACCACGTGTGGCACATCCCGGAGGACGACCCGACCCGCATCGCCTACATCCACGACACCTCCGCCACGGTCGAGAAGGCCCAACGCGACGGCGGTACGGCGGTCCTGCTGCACCCGGTCCGCGAGGAGGTCGTCCGCGACCTCGCCCGCCAGGGCGTCACGATGCCCCGCAAGTCGACCTCCTTCGGCCCGAAACCGGCCTCGGGCCTGGTCCTGCGCACCCTGGACCTCTGAGTCGGGTCCGAGAAACAGAAAAGGGGCGGGATCCCGGCCGTACCGGAAATCCCGCCCCTTCACCGACGTACGTCAGTCCCGACGGTCGGCCCCGCCCGTCAGTCCTGGCCGTCGTCCTTGTCCTCGGCCGGCCCGCTCTCGGCGGCGTCCTCGTCCAGCGCGTCGACGAACTCCACACCGTCCAGCTCCGCCAGCCGGTCCGAGGCGTCCGTGCTGCCGTCCCGGTCGGCCTCGACGGCCTTCGCGAACCACTCCCGCGCTTCGCTCTCCCGCCCCGCGGCCAGCAGCGCGTCGGCGTACGCGTACCGCAGCCGCGCGGTCCACGGCTGCACGGAGTTGGAGGCCAGTTCCGGGCTCTGCAGCGTCACGATGGCCGCGTCCAGCTGCTCCATGTCACGCCGGGCACCGGCCGCGACGAGCCGCATCTCGACCTGGCCGGCCTTGTCGAGCTTGTGCACCTCGGGCGCCCCGGCCATGTCCAGCGCCTTCTCCGGCCGCCCGAGCCCACGCTCGCAGTCGGCCATGACGGGCCACAGATCCACGCTCCCGGTCATCCGCCGGGCAGCGCGGAACTCGGCGAGCGCCTCGCTGTACTTCTGGTTGGCGTACGCCGCGAACCCGGCCGCCTCCCGCACGGCGGCGACCCTCGACGCCAGCCGCAGGGCGACCCTGGAGTACCCGTAGGCCCCCTCGGGGTCCTCGTCGATGAGCCGCGCGACCATCACCAGGTTCTTGGCGACGTCCTCGGCAAGCGTCTTGGGCAGGCTCTGCAGCTCCTGCCGTACGTCCTTGTCGATCTCCTCGCCGGTGACGTCCTCCGGGATCGGCAGCCGCTTGATCGGCTCGCGGTCCCGGTCACGCTCCCGCTCGTCGCGGAACCGCCCGCCACCACGCCGGTCGTCGCGACCGCCACGGTCGTCACGGCCACGGAAACCACCGGGCCGACCGCCACGGTCGTCACGCCGGGGCCCACGACCACCGCGGTCGTCCCGCCCCCGGAAGCCACCGCGCTCGCCACCGCGCTGGTCATCGCGCCGGAAACCACCGCGGTCCCCGCGGTCCTCACTCCGCCTGTCGTCACGGCGGTCATCACGGCGGTCGTCACGCCGGTCGTCGCGGCGGAAACCACCGCGGTCACCACGGTCGTCACCCCTCCGGTCGTCCCGGCGGTCATCACGCCGCTCGTCACGGCGGTCGTCCCGTCGGAACCCGCCACGCTCACCGCGGTCGTCCCGCCGGAAACCGCGGTCACGGTCGTCCCGCTGGAACGTCGGACGCGCACCGCGATCACCCTCACGACGGTCGTCACGCCTGCCGTAACCACCCCGGTCACGGTCGCCGTAGCCGCCGCGGTTGTCGTCGCGCCGGTCGTCCCGTCGGAACCCACCGCGCTCACCGCGATCACCACGGTCGTCACGGCGGTCGTCACGCCGACCGTAGCCACCACCGCGGTTGTCGTCGCGACGGCCGTGGCCGCCACGGTCGTCGTCCCGGCGGAAGGCGGGCCGGTCGCCGCGCTCACCGCGGTCGTCCCGCCGGAAGCCGCGGTCACGGTCGTCCCGCTGGAACGCCGGACGCGAGCCCCGGTCACCCTCACGCCGGTCGTCGCGTCGACCGTAGCCACCACCGCGGTTGTCACCACGACGGTCGTCACGCCGGTCGTCGCGGCGGAAACCACCGCGGTCACCACGGTCTCCGCGATTTCGATCATCGGGACGGTTGTCGGGGCGGTTGTCACGGCGGTCGTCCCGCCGGCCATGGCTACCCCGGTCGCGATCGCCGTGACCACCGCGGTTGTCGTCACGACGGCCGTAGCCACCACGGTCGTTGTCGCGCCGGAAGCCACCCCGGTCGCCCCGGTCGCCCCGGTCGGCACGGTCGCCACGGTCACCGCGGTACCCACCACGGTCGCCGCGGTCGCCGCGGTCCCCACTGTCCCGTCGCCGCTGGTCGCGCTCCGGTCGATCGTCGGGAGAGTTGGTGGACATGGTGACTCCTGTCTTCGGTACCGCAAGTCATTCTCGCGCAGCCGAGTACCCGGCGCGCTCCGGAAAAACAAAAGGACCCCTGGTCCCAGCTGAACGCTGGGACCAGGGGTCCTTCCAAAGATTGTTCGGCGGCGTCCTACTCTCCCACAGGGTCCCCCCTGCAGTACCATCGGCGCTGTAAGGCTTAGCTTCCGGGTTCGAAATGTAACCGGGCGTTTCCCTCACGCTATAACCACCGAAACCCTAATGGTTTCGAGCGAACAAGCACACTTTTCACTTGTTTTCACTCAAGCCGGCAACGGTCGTTGCCTCAGAACTAACACAGTGGACGCGAGCAACTGAGGACAAGCCCTCGGCCTATTAGTACCGGTCACCTCCACACGTTACCGTGCTTCCAGATCCGGCCTATCAAC